>JAIOHM010000157.1 GCA_019912965.1 Anaerolineae bacterium | reverse complement strand
GGGCAGGGGGTGAGGGCTGGCACACTCGACGCCGCCGATTTCCTCAAGCTCAAACGGTACGGCTACAGCGATGCCCATCTAGCCGACCTGCTCAACGTGACCGAAACACAGGTGCGGAACTATCGCAAATCCCTCGGCATTGTCCCTAGCTACTACCGCGTCGATACCTGCGCCGCCGAATTTGAAGCTCACACACCTTACTTGTACTCCACCTACGAAGAAGGCGACGAAACCTATCCCACCGACAACAAAAAAGTCATCGTCCTCGGCGGTGGCCCCAACCGCATCGGGCAGGGCATCGAATTTGATTACTGCTGTGTCCATGCTTGCTTTGCACTCAAACAGCTTGGCTATGAAACCATCATGGTCAACTGCAACCCGGAAACCGTCAGCACCGATTACGACACCGCTGACCGTCTCTATTTTGAACCACTGACCGCTGAAGATGTTTTGAACATCATCGACGCCGAAAAACCCGATGGCGTCTTGGTCCAATTTGGCGGACAGACTCCGCTGAACATCGCGGCTGCGCTCCATGCAGCGGGCGTTCCGATTTGGGGCACATCCTATGAAACCATCAATTTGGCTGAAGATCGCAAGCAGTTCAACGCCCTCATGAACGAACTGGACATCCCGCAGCCGGACGGCGGCACAGCTATGAACCGTGATGAAGCCGTCGCCGTCGCCAACCGCATCAGCTATCCTGTTTTGGTGCGCCCCAGTTATGTCCTCGGCGGGCGCGGCATGGCAATCGTTTTTGACGACGACACTCTCACATCATGGCTTGACCAGCACATCGAATGGACAGGCCATCCCGTGCTGATTGACCGCTTTTTGGATGACGCCTTCGAGATTGATGTGGACGCCCTGTGCGACGGCGAACATGTCACCATCGGCGGCATCATGCAGCACATCGAGGAAGCCGGAATTCACAGCGGCGACTCGGCCTGTGTCCTCCCGCCCTACAAAATCAGCATGTACCACATCGAAATCATCCGCGAATACACCCATCGCATCGGCAAAGCGTTAGGCATCAAAGGGCTGTTTAACATCCAGTTCGCCATCAAAGATGATGTGGTCTACGTATTAGAAGTCAACCCGCGCGCCAGCCGCACCACACCTTACGTCAGCAAAGCCACCGGAATCCCCCTCGCCAGCTATGCCGCCCAAATTTCCGCCGGACGCACCTTAGCCGAAATTGGCTTTACCGAGGAACCCCGCGTCGATGGCTTTTTCGTGAAAGAAGTCGTGCTGCCCTTCCAGAAATTTCCCGGCGTGGATGCTCGCCTCGGCCCGGAAATGCGCTCAACCGGAGAGGTCATGGGGCACGCCTCCAATTTTGGTCATGCTTATGTCAAGGCGCAGATGGCTGCCAATGCCACGCTCCCGCAGTCCGGCACAGTTCTCATCAGCGTCAATCCTTATGACCGGGGTGGGGTGGTCAAAATCGCCCGCGATTTGCATCAACTGGGCTTTAATCTGCTGGCGACCGTTGGCACAGCCGATTGGCTGCAATCCATCGGCCTGACCGTCAGCACCATCAACAAAGTCAGCGAAGGCTCACCCCATATTGTCGATGCGATCCGCGCGGGCGAAATCGCCCTGATTATCAACACGCCGCGCGGCGGACAAGCCCATGCCGATGGTTCGCTGATTCGGGGTGCAGCCGTACTCTACGGTGTACCCATCATCACCACGCTGACGGGTGCGGCAGCAGCGGTTCAGGGGATTAAAGCCTTACGCCAAAAACCCCTCAAAGTTCGCAGCCTACAAACCCATCATCACATTGTCTAACCCATTTTGTAGGGCGACCAACCCGGTCGCCCTTTTGATGTACCGAGCGCCCAGCGGTGAGATCAGTCCTCAGCTCACGGCTTTCTTTATCAGCGCGCTGATCTTTGCCTCTTCGGCGGCGTCCAACGCTTTCAGCGCATAGGCGACCGGAAACAGGTCACCATCGTCGAGGTTCGCCGTGTCGTTGAAGCCTAACGTCGCATACCGTGTGTTGAACTTCTGCGCACTTTGGAAGAAGCAGACAATTTTGCCGTCCTTGTTGGCATACGCGGGCATCCCGTACCATGTTTTCGGCGCGAGGGCTGGCGCGTTGGCTTTGATGATCTCATGGAGCCGCTTGGCCATGCTGCGCTCTGGTTCCAGCATCTCGCCGATCTTCTCGATCACGGCGCTTTCCGCTTCCGCCTTGCTCGCGTTCGCCTTCATCTCTTTGGCGCGCTCTTTCATCGCGGCGCGTTCCTCAGCCGAGAATGCCTTTTCCTTCTTGGTGGTGCTTTTCTTTGTAGTTTGGCTCATGGAAAGCTCCTCTGGTACTGCCTGACAATACTGATTTGATGGGATACGAGTAATCCCGGTGATTTTAGGAAAGGCGCTCTGCTAACGTTTGTCCTGGGCAAGCACCATGACGTTGCCGCTGTTGTCTTTGAAGATGGCTTCGATAATCCCATAGGGGCGATCCGCTGGCGGTTGCAGAAACTCTACACCCCTAGCCTTGAGCGTTTCGTAGGTCTTCTGGCAGTCGTCGGTTTTCCAGGGGCCGGCACCAAGTTTGCCCGTTTCCACGAGTTTGGTCAGTTGATCGATGTCTTCCTGAGTGAGCGATCCACTGGGTTTCAGCGCCGACAAGTGAAATTCGATATCTGGTTGGGTGTTCAGGCCGACCGTTAGCCAACGATAATCGCCAGCCGTGAAATCCGCGCGGATTTCGAAACCGAGCTTTTCCGTATAAAAGCGCAGTGCCTCATTCAAATCCTTGACCCAGATAGTTGTGACCGAAAGTCTGTTAATCATCTATCGTCTCCTCCTTAGATATAGCTCAAATTCTAAAACATTTGTGCTGTATCGGCTTCTCGAAAATTGCTCTGTTTTAAGGATCGGGCTGATCTTCGATACCGTTGAGTAGACAAACACAAAAAGGAATGTAGGTAGGGGGGAGAGTAGGGTGACAGCTCATGCGATAGGCGCTGGGGGATATCCCGGCAACTTTGCGAAATAACGTACTGAATGATCCCAGACTTTCAAAGCCAACTTCCATGCAAATCTCCGTTATGCTCAGATCAGAGTTCCGCAGGAGTTCTTTGGCTTGGGCAATACGCCGTCCCACCAGATATTGATGTGGTGTTTGTTTATAGATATGCCTGAATGCCCGGATCAGGTAATAAGGTGAAAGGGATACCTCACGACTCAAATCCTCAATCGTAATTGGGGCATCATAACGGCGATCCAGTAAAAGGCGGGCAAGACGAACTTCTTTATGGGGGTTCGAACGCACAGAGGATTTCTTCCAGCAGAAAGCGGTCACTACGGTTACTATAGCATTTTCCCACGAGATGCACAAAGCGTTGAAGAGCAGCCGGAACGGATATGCATACACCCCAACACCCCGGTTCAGATTTATATCCCCGGCGTTTTCATCAAACCCATACAATTCAAATCCGTTTTAATTTATGCTGTTCCGTCATAACCGTAACTGACTCAATTACCTGATCTATATAAAATTAGGCTTAGATAATTATTATTCGGCTATATGTGCTTTTGCCTCTCCAATGAGTTGGTGAACATTAGCAATAATTTCTGCATTACCTATCGGATCAAGGAGTGTTACTGCTTGTTCAAGTGGTTTTATGGCCTTTTTATACCGCCTAAACATAATTAATGTTTTTCCAAGCTCAATGTATGAACCATACCTGTCGGGTGCAAGCTCAATGGCTTCTTCAAAACAACTCAATGCTTTTTCATATCTTGCCTGTTTTTGATAAAAAACACCAAGATTGTGTAACGTAAAATTTCTGAATTTTGTTTCATATTTCTTCGCCAGCAGGTCTGCATGATTGAGTTGGTTAAGGGCTTTTTCTTCATCACTCAATTCGAATAAACACCATGCGAAAGTTACTCTTGCTGGTATATTGTTTTTCCATTGAGTTACACCCTTCTCCAGACACTCAGCAGCTTCATCGAATTGACCTTTTTTATAAAACAGTGTCCCAAGATCGATATTGATCTGAGGATGCGATTTTATGTTAGGCTTTTTAAGCCATCTCCGGGTATTGTCGATAGCCTCGGTAACCTGCTGAGCTTGCCCTTTCTCTTTCACCAAATTGAGATAAGTGCTGCGGACTTGAACATCATCATCATGGTGTTCCAGCCAAATCTGCGTGCTGTCGAGTGCCTCAGCAATCTGCTGAGCTTGCCCTTTCTCTTTCACCAGATTGAGATAATCACTGCGGACTTGAACATCGTCATCATGGTGTTCCAGCCAAATCTGTGTGCTGTCGAGTGCCTCAGCAATCTGCTGAGCTTGCCCCTTCTCTTTCACCAAATTGAGATAAGTGCTGCGGACTTGAACATCGTCATCATGGTGTTCCAGCCAAATCTGCGTGCTGTCGAGTGCCTCGGCAATCTGCTGAGCTTGCCCTTTCTCTTTCACCAAATTGAGATAAGTGCTGCGGACTTGAACATCATCATCATGGTGTTCCAGCCAAATCTGCGTG
>JAIOHM010000156.1 GCA_019912965.1 Anaerolineae bacterium | reverse complement strand
ATTGTGGTCTCAAATGACATGACAAATTAGGCCAAAATTGCTTCCCACCGTATAAGGTGGTGCTACCTACTACCATTACCTCATTAATTCTAGCTCAAAAGTTCTACCTTTGTCAAGGTCGAATCTGGTTACAAAACTGTAACCGGGTTGAAACAGGGGCGCAATCAGGAAAGGGTAATCTGATGGTGTTGTACAAGATTTATGCCTGAGAACGCAAAAATTAAGCGTAAATCCGGTTACAGCAGCGGGACATTCGGGGTGAAGCGGCAATATCTGCACTTCAACTGACCAACCCAAATTGAACAGGCAAACTGTAACATATCGGGGTGAGAGATCGTATAAGCCTATGAGTAGATATGTTGACAGTATTGCCACGCCCTGATACTTTTATGTGCGGGGCTGCCTATCGACGGCAATACAACTTGTAAGGTTGGTCACGAAAGGACTTGCAGAAATGCACAGAACCACAGCCCTATTGATTCTCCTGCTTTTGATCGGCCTATTGGCACCTGCTGCAATGCTGGTGGCACAGGACAATTCAATTATCCTTACCCTCGCTATTCCTCCATATTTGTCGGATGCCTTTACTGACGAGGTTTTTGCCGAATTCGAGGCAGAAAATCCGGGTGTAAAGGTTGTGCTGGCTGAAAGCGGGGACGAGGCATACTATACGCCTGCCATTTACAACATCGAAGAACATTTGACTGGTGCTGAAAAATATGTTGCTACTGCTGATGTGCTGTATGTCAATTCATACAACTTTTCGGTAGAGGCGACGCGGGCAGGTTTATTTCTTGATCTTGCTCCGCTTGCCAGTGTTGACAGCACATTGAATGAGGATGACTTCATCCCAAGCGTGTGGCAGTCATTTCAGTGGGATGGCGGAATCTGGGCGCTTCCGGTTTCGGCCAGCGTTCAAGTTCTGGCCTATAAACCTGCTCGATTCGATGAAGCAGGACTGGCTTATCCGAGTGAGTCGTGGACATTCGAGGACTTTGCTAATGCTGTCCGCGCGTTAAGCCAGACAGACTCTAGCGGAGAAGTTACCCTTCCCGGCTTTTTCTCTTTTTCGGATAACAAACTGCTGTACCGTGCATTCATCGGGCAGGCATTGTATGACAACAGTACGATCCCGAACGCACCTCTGTTGAATCAGGCGGCGGTTGAAGACTTCATTGCAATTTGGAGCGAACTGGATAATGAAGGGGTGATGGGACGGAATCTGGACTTCAGCGGATTTGACTATAACGAACTGCCCATGCGTATTGACCAAAGTTATGTTTTGAGCAACCCAACATCCTCCCCTGAAGATCAATGGGCGGTATCGCTATTGCCGGGTGGTGTCGCTGGTCTTGCGATTGAAAGTTTCGCGGTCAGTGGTGGAACCCAATATCCTGAGCAATCCTATGCACTGGCAAAATTCCTGACTGGAAATGTTGACATTGTGAATCGTTTCTTCAGCGATTCGCCCGCCCGACAAAGCCTGATCGGCGCTGAGAGCGATAACGATCTGGGCGCGTTCCGCAATCTAACACCTGAACAGGAATCTTTCATTCAGGACGCGATTGCCAATGCAGTGCCTATTTCGGAACTGCGTTTCTATGATTATGTAGGGCAGGCGATTGACAGGGTGGTTAATGAGGATGTAGACCCGCAGGCGGCGCTGCAAGAAGTTGAAACGGCAGCCGTCGAGAATTTGCAAACTGCGGCTGACCGCCGTGGGGTAACAGCAGTTTATGTATCGACTCCCGTCCCCACACCGGTGCTTTCTGGCGATGAAGTGGCGATCAACTTTGGATATACCGCGTTTATTTCCCCTATTCCTAACCGGGAAGCATGGGATACGGTGATTAACGATTTTGTGGCTAATGATCCACAGGTCGGACAAGTTGTGTTCGATAGCGGATTTGGCTCAACACTGACGGATTTGAGCGAACGTTATGACTGTTACTATCTGCCGTATAACGCGGTGCAAAGTGAAGATGATCTGAGTCCGATTTTAAGCCTTGACCCATTCACAAGCGCGGATGCAACATTTGATCCGAACGATCTGGTGGGCGGTGCGCTGGCACAAGTGCAGCGTAATAACCAGCTTTGGGCATTGCCGATTGTCATCCAGCCGCAAGTGCTGCGCTATAACTCGGCTCTCTTTGAGGAAACTGGCGTGCCTTTGCCAGAGGATGGCTGGAGTATTGACGAGTTCAATGATGCGCTACGGCAGTTGAAGCTCGACCCGGATGATGCTGAACCTTTCGCACCGAACGATTCCGGCGGTACGCATCTGTTCATTCTGATGGCGGCTTATGGTGGTATTCCACTGGATTATCGTACTGAACCGATTACCGCTAATTTCACAGACACTGCCACAGTAGATGCCATACGGCAGGTGCTTGATCTGGCAAAAGATGGTTACATCAAGTATACGGAATTGGGCAACTTCAGCGGTGGCGGTGGCAGTTTTGGCGATACCGCTATCTATGGACAGGTTTTGAGCCTGCTGAGTTTCTACAACACAGTTCCAAGTGGCGAGGGTGAAAATCCATTCCTGATGACCACTTACCCCACCGGGAACCAATTCACCGGGGCAGCATATGATATTGGAACGGCTTATATCAGCGCGAATTCGCCCGCACCGGAGGCGTGCTACCGCTGGTTGAGCACTATTGCCCAACGACCTGATCTGTTCAACGCAATGCCAGCGCGGCGTTCGATGTTGGCGGGGGCAGAACTGGAAACAGCACAGGGTGAAGACCTGACGGGCTTGTACCAACAATATGACGCGCTTTTGAGCGACCCGAACACGATTACGCTGCCTTCGACATTTGGTGGTGCTAATTCGCCGGGTAATTACATCATCCAATTGTGGTTGTACCGGGTGTTCGACAGCTATGTGCTGAAAGATGGCGACCTTGAGGTGGAATTGGCACAGGCTGAACAGTATGTGACGGAATATCAAGAATGCTCCGCTTCTATTCCGCCGAATACGCTGGGGGCAGATGCGACACAACGGGAACAAATTAACTACTTCCGTCAGTTCACGGACTGCGCGGTGAGCATTGATGCAAGCCTGGAGTCACTGTTCAATTTCCCGGATGAGTAAGCAAGTTTTAGCTATTTAGTGGGCGACCGAACCGGTCGCCCACTACCCAATATCGGAATACTTTTATGCTGGACAGGTTGGCCTTTACATTAGAACGCTTATGGCAGCACCGGACGCTGGCGAGTTGGGCGTTGATTGGTCTGGCGACGGCGACGACACTGGCTTTGAGCTTGTGGCTGTACGTGGATGCGGTGAATACCAATTTGTTGACTTCCCGACTGACCGAACCGCCATATGCGTTTCGGTTTCGTTATTTGGGAAGCTGGAACGGCAATATTGGTCAGGCGGATGTGAATGCCGCCAATGCAGCCGTCCTAGATGCTTTTGTGGATACGATTGGTTTACCAACGGCGCAGACGGTTGAGTATGTTCGCGGTGGTACATGGACGATGCGGCGTGAAGATAATCAGTCGTTGGGGGCGTTCAAGTTGGGAACGCTGGGCGGAGCAGAAGCCCAGATGGAAATTACCGCCGGGGAATGGCCTGCGGCAGATACAGGCGATGATAGTATCCCAATCCTGATTCCTGAGACCATTTTTTACAGCATGGGTGTGCAGGTCGGCGATATGCTCACGGCGACACTTACCGGCAGCGATCCGGTTACGCTACGGGTGGCGGCGATGTGGAAACCTGTGGATTCGGATGACCCAAGCTGGATTTTTCCGCCGAAGTTTTTTGATGATGTGATGCTTATTGAAGAAGTGGCTTTATGGGCAGCATTGGATGGCGCAGAAAAGCCGATAGATGAGTGCGCGTGGTATGTGATTTTTGATGGGCGCGATGTTAAGACAGCGGATGTTGACCGTATTTTAGGCAGCATGGTGGATGGCGAACGGGATGTGTCGCTGGCGCTGCCGGGGATGCGGCTGGACAGCTCGCCTGCTGACGGTTTACGGGCTTTCAGCGCAGATGTGAGCCAACTTACACAGCAATTGGTCATTATGATGCTGCCTGTGGGCGGGTTGGTGCTGTATTTTGTGACGCTGGTGGCGGGTTTATTGGTGAGCCGTCAGCAGCCTGAAGATGTGACACTCCGCAGCAGGGGCATGAGCCGCCGGGGTATTTTGAGCGTTCATGTGCTGATGTGGCTGGTGTTGATCTTAATCGCACTGGGAATCGCCATTGCTGCCAGTCCGTTAGTGGTGCGGTTGGTGGGACAAACAAGTTCGTTCCTGCGATTTGATGATACGACCAGTCGCCCATTGGTGGCAGTACTGACGATGGATGCAATTGCAGTAGCGGCGTTGACCGGCTTGATCGCAGCGAGCAACGCATTATTTACGGCATGGCGCACCAGTGGACAGACAATTACCAGTTACAAACTGGTGAACGCGCGGGCTTCCAAAGCGTGGTGGCAGCGGATGTATCTGGATGTGCTGCTGCTGATTCCGGCGTTTTATGTGCTATATACGCTGTATCAGCAGGGTGGTTTGGTGACGGATGCCGAAAATCCGTTTAGCGATCCATTGACCTTTATTGGGCCAACACTGTTCTCGTTGGGGCTGACGTTGTTATTCCTGCGGTTGTGGCCGTTTACACTGCGAGTCAGCGGTGGGGTGATTGCTTTCAGTGGTAGTGTTTCGCTGCTGATGGCGCTACGGGAATTGGCGCGGTCGATTGGGCGGTATCGCGGGATGCTGCTGATGATGTGTTTTACACTCAGTTTGATCGGGTTCACGGCGTCGATGGCAAGCACGATTGACCGCAGCCTGTACGACTCGATTAATTATCGTGTTGGGGCTGATGCGGTGATTATCACGGCTGTGGATGCTCAAACGGAAGAAAGCACGGAAACATCGGGTGAATACACGGTAACCGGATACAACGCGCCACCGATTGCGGATTTGCTGAAAGTGGATGGCGTGGCTCAGGTTTCGCCAGTGGGGCGCTATTCGGCACGGCTGACGCTGACCGGGCGACGGTTGGAAGGGACTGTGCTGGGCATTGATCGCTCATCGATTGCAGCCGTGACTCGTACTCGATCTGATTATGCTAATGAGCAATTGGCGGATTTGTTCAACCGACTGGCAGGCAACCGCAACGGCATTTTGATTAATGCGGCAATGGCGGCTGAGGCAAATTTGCTGATCGGGCAAGAAGTTGAATTGCAAATTTCTGCGCTTGGCGAGTGGTATGAGTTGAAAGTGCCTGTATTGGGGGTGGTGAATTATTTCCCAACACTTGACCCCGCAGCAGGTTTTTTCGCCATCATGAATATTGAGCCGATTTTTGAGGCGGTCGGAACGCCGCTGCCGTATGACGTGTGGATGAGCCTGAAACCGGGGGCTGACCCTGAATTGGTCAGCGCAAAAGTGGCTGAAATCGGCTTTCCGGTGCTGCGGTGGGTTGACCCGGAGGAAGAACTTCGGATTGCTCAGGCTGCTCCATCACGGCGGGGGGTGTTGGGCTTCCTTTCGGTGGGATTTATTGCATCAGTGGCGCTAACGCTGGTGGGCGCCATTATTCAAAGCGCGGCTTCGTTCCGGGCGCAGGCATTACAACTGGGTTCGCTGCGGGCGATGGGGTTAAGCGGTTTCTCGGTCGGCTCGTATTTGATGCTGACACAAGGTATGGCTGCAACCAGTGGGGTTTTAAGCGGGACATTAATTGGTGTGGGAACGACTCTACTGTTCCTGCCGCTGCTGGATTTTAGCGGCGGTTTGCCACCGTATCTGGTGCGGGTGGCATGGAGCGATATTGTGCTGGTGTATGCGGTATTTGCGGGTGTGTTGATGGTGGTGACGTTATTTACCACGATCATGATGAGCCGCGAACGGCTATCAACGGTTGTGAAATTGGGCGATGCATGATTTGGCTTGCGAATTCGAGGGGTTTTAGAATGCGGTTTCCGGTTCAGATTTCATTGATGCTTTTGGGACTGTTATTCGCTGTGGGATGTTCGCCACAGGGAAATGAAAATGGGGCGCAGGCTGTGCCTACATCGACGCCGATACCCACTGCGCCCGCCGTAGCACGGCCAACTTATCTGGTGCAGCGCGGCGATGTGCAAGAAATTCTGGAATTTAGCGGGCGTTGGCAGCCACGCGACCAAGCGCAGTTATCGTTCGAAATTTCCGGAACTGTGCGGGCGGTGAATGTTCAGCGCGGCGATACAGTGGCTCAAGGTGAACTATTGGCAGATTATCAGATCACTGAGCTGGAAAATCAATTGGCCTCGGCAGAATTAAGCTTGGAAACTGCCATCGCTAATTTGGACAGCGGAACGGAAGGCAGCGTTGGGAGTGTGGCTGATGCGGAAATTGCGTTGGCGAATGCGCGATTGAGCTTGGAAAACACGCGCGGCGGAAGCCCGTGGACGCAGGTGGAGAGCGCGCGTTTGAGCCTTGAGAGTGCTGAACAAGGGGTGGTGAACGCACAGCGCGCATACGATGACGCTGTAAGTCACCCGGAACAAGGGGCATCTGCGGCAGACAGTGCTTATCAATCCCTTCAAAACGCACAAAACCAACTAGAAAGTGCGCGGATTTCATATTACTCGGCGGCGCAGTCGTTCAATAATTATCAATTTCAGATTGCACAGTCTGAAAATGCGGTTCTTAAAGCAGAACTTGATCTGGCAGATGCCCGCAGTGGCGGGTCTAATCCAGATGGCGAGTCGGCGGTACGGTCAGCACAACTTCAAGTTGACCAGATTAAAGCGAGTATTGCTCAGTCGTCTTTGTATTCCCCCATTGATGGGGTGGTGCTGGAAGTTTCGATCAAACCGGGCGATCAGGCGGAGGCATTTAGCACGGTTATCACCGTTGGTATCCCTGAGCCGCAAGAAGCAATTGCAAGTTTGGCGTTCAATGATGCACAACAGTTGAGCGTGGGATTGGTGGGGGTGTGCCAAGTGGCGAACCGTCCAGAAACAGCGGTGCAATGTGTGGTTCGGCAGATTCCTTTGAGCAACCGGGATGCAGACCAGACAACGCGGGTAGCAGCTTCAATGGAAGATACCCCAACCGGACAGTTGATCGAGGTACAGATGCCATTGCAAGTTCGGTCGAATGTGTTGTGGCTTCCGCCGGCTGCGGTGCGCGTTTTCCAGAATCGGACGTTTGTGGTGCTGGATACACCCGATGGGCCGCGCAGCGTTGATGTTGAAGTTGGGCTTCAGACTGATGAGCGCGTAGAGATTATCAGCGGTGTGAACGAAGGCGATGTGGTACAAGGGCCGTAGCAGGCGCCAGGAGCCAGGTGCTAAGTTCTAAAATTGACAGTGGGATAGATTATGACGCCGTATGTGGTGTGTAAGCGGATTGTGAAGGTATACCGGGTGGGCGACCATGAGTTGGTGGCGCTACGTGGTATTGAATTCGAGATGGAAAAGGGCGAGATGGTCGCCATCATCGGGCCGAGCGGCGCAGGCAAAAGTTCGCTGTTGAATTTGCTGGGCGGATTAGATACCCCTACGGCAGGGCAGTTGATTGTTGGTGATCGCAATGTGCTGGAACTGCGCGGGCGCAAACTGGCGGATTATCGTTTGCGGCAGGTTGGATTCGTGTGGCAGCAGGTGGAGCGTAACTTGCTGGCGCATCGTTCTGCCTTTCGTAATGTGACACTGCCGATGGTGCTGGCGGGTGTTTCGCTTCGTGAACGGCGAACACGAACAAAAGAACTGCTAGAAGCCGTTGGGCTAAAAGATCAATGGCACAAGCGACCAGCAGCGCTTTCCGGGGGGCAACAACAGCGCGTGGCGATTGCTGTTGCGCTGGCGAACCAGCCGGGATTGCTATTGGCGGATGAACCGACAGGAGCGCTTGACCGTGAAACGGCTAAACAAGTTATGCTGCTGTTGAATGATCTGCGGGCGCGACTTGGTTTGACTATTTTGATGGTGACACATGATATGGATATGGCGGGTTACGCTGACCGGGTACTGACGCTGCGCGATGGGGCATTGGGGCAGGTTGATGAAGAGCGCCCCTCGCTTGACGATCACGGGCGGATGGTTCTGCCGGAGACGATCAAAACACGTTTGGCAGAGATGCCCGCTATTGCCGTCGAAATCCGCCCAGAAGGGGTGCTGCTGCGCGCAGAAGCCGATGATAGTGATCCAAGTCATGCACTGCATGATTCGCTGACAGAAGATGCTCCGCCACCACCCCATCGCTGGCGATTCCTCCGCAGACGGACAAAGGTGGCTTCATGAATGATTATCAAAAGCCGGAGATTCAGGTTGTCGTTCAAGATTTAGTGCGTTCATTTGGACAAGGTGAACGGGCTGTTCATGTACTGCGCGGTCTGGATTTGACGGTTCGCAAGGGGGAACTGGTGGCGCTGTATGGGCCATCCGGCAGCGGTAAGACCACGCTTTTGAACCTGATCGGTGCGCTTGACCGTCCGAATGGTGGCTCAATTATGGTGGGCGGGCGTGACATTTTACGGATGGGGGAACGGGAGCGCGGCAACTTTCGACGTAAGCAGATCGGTTTTATTTTTCAGAATTATACGCTGATACCGACTTATACGGCATTTGAAAATGTTGATCTGGTGCTGCGTCTGCCGGGGTTGTGGTACTTTGAACGGCGTAAACGAACCCGCGAAACGCTTAAGGCATTGGGTTTGAGCGCGTGGGCAAACCATATGCCGGATGAACTCAGCGGTGGCCAACGGCAACGGGTGGCGATTGCGCGAGCATTGGCGCTGCGTCCAAGTATGATTCTGGCTGATGAGCCGACGAGTGGTTTAGATACACGGATGGCGCGCGGTGTGATGACGCTGTTTCGCAATATTGCCCAGACGCAAGGAACGACATTTTTGGTTGTTTCCCACGATCCGATGATCGCTGAATATGTGGATACTGCTTATGACCTGAATGACGGGCAGCTTGTTCCACGCTTGAAATCTTTCCAACACGACAACATGGGAGTAACAAACAATGGCGCGAAGAAAGCCGCAGGTGTTCCTGCTGATGCTTATGCTGATGGGGATTAGTGCTTGCAATTTGCAGCGCGAAGATGGCGGGCGATTAGAACCGATTGGCGTAGCGCAGGTGGCTACCGCAACCGAAACGATTCCACCGTATACACCGCTACCTTCGCTGACCCCATCGCCAACGCTGCGGCCCCCGCCGACGTTTGAACCTCCGACGCCGACGCTTCCTGCAACTAGCGTGCCAAG
Organism: Anaerolineae bacterium; assembly: GCA_019912965.1. Lineage (GTDB taxonomy): Bacteria > Chloroflexota > Anaerolineae > Aggregatilineales > Phototrophicaceae > CFX2. Next base: position 75,433 of record JAIOHM010000156.1, on the reverse strand, counting down.
CGAGACTCCTGCCCCGACATTGGATTTGAGCGTTTCAATTCCCGGACTGAAAGGCGCGGAAACACCGACACCCAGTACGACACCGGGATGTGAACTGCGGGATGAGTGGAAACTGCGTTACACCGTGAAGTTTGGGGATGCTCTGGCACGGATTGCCGCGTTTTACGGTACATCTGTAAGTGAACTGGTGGCAGCGAACTGCCTGACCGATGCGAATGTGATTACTGAGGGGCAAGAACTGCGTGTTCCGGGTGAAACTCAGCCAGTAGCGGTAGTGGAGTGTCCAGCGTGGGAAGTGATGACACCGATGGATAATACAGTTGCAATTCCGGGCGAGGGACAATTGACTTTTAACTGGCGCGGGCCTCGCGGCATTCGTAATCTCATCCGGGTGGTTAAGCCGGATGGCGGCTGGTATGAAAAGGTGGTGGAACTGCGCCAGAACGAGACTATTGATCTGACGGATATTCCACTCGGCGGCACATATACATGGTATGTGTATCCGCTGGATGAAAATTTTGTGCAGATTCCGTGTAAAGAGGGCGGCCCGTGGACATTCTATAAAGAGGCCAGACCACCGACGCCAACACCTTTCGGGCCGGGATTGTAAGTTTAGGTCATTCGGTTATAGCCCCTCTCATTTTGGGATGTGAGGGGCTATTATATTGCCTACATTTGGATCATTCCGGGAAAAGATATGATGTTGGCTCGACGGTTTTTTACGATCACTTTGATGCTCCTAGTAGCTGGTTGCAGTGGTTTGGGCGGTGAACCCCGGATTGTGGCAACCATTCCACCATCGACCCCAGAATTTCCAACGGATGCCCCAGATGTGGCATTAGGGGCAGCGATTTTTGCAGAACGGTGTACACAATGTCATGGTGCAGGTGGGCAGGGGGATGGCGTTCGAATTGGCAGCGGTGAAGGGCAGATTCCACAAGCGCCGCGCAGTTTTACCGATCCTGCCACTACGGCTGAACAGACTCCGCTTGATTGGTACACAACAATTACTAATGGTCGAATCGAAAATTTGATGCCACCGTGGCGCGATGCTTTGAGCGATTCGGAACGATGGGCGGTGGCGCTGTATACCTACACGCTGCATTATGAATCCGGCGCAATTGAACGCGGCGCAGCACTAGCCGAAGCAGCAGGAATTACTGCAACATTGTCACAATCAGAAGTTGTGCAACTGACCGATGCCGAGTTGGTTGGGCAGTTTGACAACGGATTGGATGATAACCAGCGTAACGATGTTGCAGCGTATCTGCGAAGTTTGTATCTGACCAATATGGATGCACTAGGACAAGCGGTTTCCACTCCTAGTACATCCGCAACCGATGTGCCAGCAGCGGTTGAGCCTGCACAAACGCTTGAAGTTGAGGCCGCTGTTGGGACTGCTACTGGGCAGATTAGTAATGAAACAGCAGGCGGAAATGTGCCAGCCGATTTGACTGTGACTCTCAATGTATTGGATGCTGAGTTCAATAATGCACCACGCGAAACTGTCAGTCAGGCGGATGGGAACTATACATTTGAGAATGTGCCCGTGCAGGCCGATTTTAGCTATATCGTCACTGTGCGTTATGCGGGACGAGTATTCGGAAGTGATCTAATACAGGGTGATGCCGCAACGGATGGCGGACTCAATTTGCCAGTTACGATTTATGAACTGACTGATGATGCAGGAAGTATTCGTATCGCAGGGATGGTTTCGCAGATCACTGTGGTGGAGGATACGCTTCAGGTTGCACAGGTCGTTAGTTTTCAGAATGTTTCTGATCGAGCATATTCAACCAATGTGGCTGTTGATGAAGATCGGTATGGTTCGGTACGGTTGACTGTGCCATCCGGCGCACAGGTGGTGAGTGTTACTTCTGATGACAGTCGTTATGCTTTGGCTTCGGACGGGCTGGCGGTTATTGATACTGCACCTGTGCTGCCTAACAGTGAACATTTGGTTCAAGTGGTGTATCGGTTGCCTTATACAGGGCAAGCTCAGATTGAACAGGTGGTTGAGTATGCGGTCAGTGGCCCTATGCGTTTGCTGGTGACGCCTAGCTCACTCCAAGTTAGCTCTGAACAATTCGAGGCACTTGACGCACAGACATTGAATGGCATTGTGTATCAGAGTTATGGGGTTAGTGTGCCGCTGGTGGTGGGCGATACGGTGCGTTATAGCCTGACGGGGGGAACTGTCAGCAGCACTCCTGCGGGGGTTATCTCGGCAAATCAATTGATTCCTTCGGCGCTGATTGGTTTGGGTGTTGTGGCAGTGCTGGTTGCTGGCTTTCTTTACTGGCGAGGTCGGCAGACACCTGTACCCGCGCAAGCTGAGCCAGCAGATAATCAACTTTTGATCGATGGGTTGATCCGTGAAATTGCTGAACTGGATGCAGCTTATTCGTCTGGTCAGTTGAGTGAGGCCACTTATCGGAAGCGACGAGAACGACTTAAATCAAGGTTGAGCGAATTGATGGACAGCGATTAATTTGCTGATCTGTTAATTCCCGTTTATCGCTCAATTAAGTTTTGCTGGATTGCGTTGACCACCTCTTTGGTTTGGTTCATACTGTGGATATTGCACTTCTGCAATCCCCGGTAGTTCCTTCAGGATTGGTCACGATGGTTAGCATATCGCAGTATACGGATATGAGTCATAAAAATCTAGCAATGGTTTCTGTCAACACGGCGCCTCGGTTACAGGAAATTGCAACTCTGCAAGGACATCGGAGTTGGGTACGTGCTCTGGCTTTTTCGCCGGATGGCAGTTTGTTGGCTTCGGCGTCAAATGACTATACGGTGCGACTATGGGATGTGCGCCGACCCAACCAAGCTGTTCGTGAAGTAAGCACTTTAATTGGACATAATGCTTGTGTTTGGTCGGTTTCTTTTGCACCTGATAGCTCGTTTTTGGTATCCGTTGGCAGTGACTTTAATGCACGGGTATGGGAAGTTGCCCATGAGCCTTATGAATTTGTTCGATTCAGCGATCACAACGAACCGATTTATGGGGGAGTTTTCTCGAATGATGGGCGATGGCTGGCGACAGCATCACACGACAGCACTGTGCGACTGCGTGATGTTAGCAACCTGAAAAGTACGGCTCGTTCGCATAATAGTCATCTGCTGACGCATATCAGCCATGTTTATGGGGCTGCTTTTTCGCCGAACAGCCGTTGGTTAGCCACTGCTTCACGCGATAGTTTGGTGCGAGTCTGGGATTTGAATAAGACCAACCCTAGCGCCGAACGTCCAAGCGGATTTATTGGACATCGTAGTTGGGTGAATGCAGTCGCTTTCTCGGCGAATGGGCGGTGGTTGGCTTCGGCTTCGCATGACCAGACGGTTCGCTTATGGGATATGGGGACGTTTGCCGAATATGGTGTGCTGGCAGGACATAAAGAAGCCGTTATCGGAGTCGGGTTTTCGCCAGACAGTCGTTTGCTGGCATCCGCTTCCAAAGATGGCATGGTCAGATTATGGGAAGTGAAAACGCAGCGGGAGCTTTTGCGGTTGGGAAATTCCAATGAACCGATGAATAGCGTTGCATTTTCACCGGATGGTCGTTTGCTGGCATTCGCAGGTGGCGATGGGGCTGTTAGAATATTTGCTGTTCCAGAATAGTTTTAGGAGCAGTATATGAGCATTGAATTTTTGCAGCGTTTGTTGACCTCGCCGGGGCCTTCTTCACGCGAGGCTGCACCTGCGCGCGTCTGGCGGGCAGAAGCGGAAACCTTTGCCGATAACGTTTGGACGGATGTGCGGGGCAACAGTTTCGCTGTATTAAACGGCGGGATACCGCGCATTTTGTTGGCAGGACATATTGACGAAATCGGGGTGATCGTCAGCTATATTGATGATGATGGTTTCCTGTATTTTGCTGGCATTGGTGGCTGGGATCCACAGGTGTTGGTGGGGCAGCGCGTTCGCCTGCTGGGCAAACAAGGGGACGTGATTGGCGTTATTGGCAAGAAGGCCATTCACCTGATGAAACCAGAGGAGAAGGATAAAGCCAGCAAGATTGAAGATTTATGGATTGATTTGGGTGTTCGCAATAAAGCTGAGGCGTTGGAATTGGTTCAGGTGGGAACTGTGGGTGTACTGGACGCGCCTCTGTATAAGATGCCAAATGGGCGAGTTGTTTCGCGCAGCATTGATAACCGAATCGGGGCTTACACCGTGTTGGAGGCGCTGCGACTGCTGGCAAAAGAACGACCATCTGCAACGGTTGCAGCGGTAGCAACTTCACAGGAGGAAATCACCTTTGCCGGGGCACACACGGCAGCGTTTAGTTTTGAGCCACAGGCGGCGATTGTGGTCGATGTGACCCACGCGACGGATTATCCGGGTGGGGATAAAAAGCTGCGCGGTGAAAGTAAATTGGGAAGCGGGCCCGCACTGGCGTGTGGTTCGGTCAATAGTCCAGTAGTTTTTGATATGCTTACGACTGTGGCCGGGCGTGAAGGTATTCCATACACAGTGAAAGTTAATCCAGCATACTCCGGCACGGATGGTGATGTAATTCACTATTCGCGGGCTGGGGTGGCAACGGGTGTGGTGTCGATTCCGAATCGGTATATGCATTCTCCTAATGAGATGATCGAGATGCAGGATGTTGAACACGCTGCACGGTTGATTGCGGCGTTTGTGCGGGAACTGACAGCAGAAACGGATTTCATTCCGCGCTAGGGGTGTTATGGGCTACTACATGCGGTATATCGCTACTGATACGACTACAATCAGTTTGGAGGTTTTGGAAGCCGCATTAAAACTGATTGATGCAGCATATGCGATTAAGCCTGATAGTCAGATTGATAATCTGGGTGATTTGTTTTACGGGGATATGCGGATGGCCCAACTTGAGATTAATGTTCCCGATGATGACATTTTTGAGGATGACATCAATGAGTTCAGGGATTTGGTAGGCACAGCCGATGAACCGGGAGCGCGGCAAGTGTTGGATGTGCTGGAAGCGGCTACTTGTATGATCGCCGTTGAGGCTTTTTGGGAAGGCGAAAATTCCGAGGGAACATTGGCGAAACTTGACCCCTTATGGGACTGGTTATTCGCTAATCGAAAAGGAATGTCGCAAGCTGACAGCGAAGGTTTTTATGATGCTAATGGTTTGATTTTGGAACGACGTTTCATGCTCTAAGCCATAACCAATAGACTTAACATTCGGTTCGCCCGGTTTGATTGCAAAGATAAACCTGTAATTCTCCAGTCTGTTGATACTGTGCCAGCAGCGAGGCAGAAAATAGAAATTCTGGCTGGCGGGAGGCGTTATGACAATTAAAGCAGGCGTTGATGCTTTCGTCATAAGGTTGCCCTGATTGGGCATCAAATGAGGCGAAATTCCACTGCCCTGTGCGGAGTTCGCTTACAAAATCTGCTGGTGACCAATCCCAACGCTTCTGGCGGACGTGAACTGCTTCGAGCGATTCTCCTGCGAGGTAGCGCCCGTTATCATCTACCTGAAATTCTCCGTTCGTATCCGTCAGCGCGTTATAACCCTCGATAACAATCGTAGTTCGATCTGGAAGCTGTCCGAATGATTGGGCAGCTTCCGGGTTTATGTATAGATTGCGGATTGTGCCATCGGGGCGTTGAATGGTTGCATAGTGAATAAAAGCAGTTTGATAATTTGATGGGTATGGTACACCATGCGATAGAGAAGGGGAGATTGTGGATAGTGTCTGCGGGAATGCCAGCGCAATGAGCGGCAAACCGATGATGCCTATCAGCAAAGTGAGCAGAGTTTTCCAATTATTGTTGATGTACTTCATTGATGATTTCTAACAATCCTCATCTTTGCCTATAAATCAATTATACACATTTTGTTTTCGCGTAGTCATATAGAAACAGACAAATTACACAACACACTCATTTGACAAGCAAAACCCACGCTATACAATCACCTAGAATCCTTACAAAAGAAATACAAACCACATTTAAAATAGGAGTTTTAGATGAACCATAGACCATTACAACGAGCAAAAATCCCAACAGTCATATTACTCCTCTCCCTACTTATCAGCGTACCCCTGCGGGCACAAGAAAATTTACCTAACACCATCACCATCACAGGTTCATTCCAAGCAGCGCTTGGATGCACAGAAGATTGGCAACCAAGCTGCGAACAAACCACTCTCGCTTATGATGCCGAAGACGACATATGGCAAGGGAGCTTTGATCTTCCTGCTGGAGATTACGAATACAAGGCTGCCATTAATGGAACCTGGGATGAGAATTATGGCGCGTCAGCAGAAGCAGGTGGAACAAATATTGCTTTATCGCTGACCGAACCAGCGACCGTTCAATTCTTTTATGACCATAAAACGCATTGGGTCACTGACAATATCAATTCAGTGATTGCTGTTGCTATTGGTAGTTTCCAGAGCGAAATTGGCTGTGCCAGTGACTTTGACCCCACCTGTTTGCGCTCGTGGTTGCAAGATGAAGATGGGAACGGCGTCTACAGTTTCGCAACAACCGGAATACCCGCAGGAGACTATGAGGCCAAAGTTGCTCTAAATCAGAGCCTTGAGGAGACATATGGCGCAAAAGCTGAACTGAATGGTGCAAACATCGCCTTCAACGTCGCAAGTGATGGATTTCGAGCTACATTTGGTTTTAGCCCAGCACGTAAGTTATTCAATATACGTGTGATCGACCCCAGTGCTTTGGTTGAGCCTACCATTAAGCCAACCGAAGCTCCTGTAATTACAACAGGTCTCATTGTAACTGTGCCTGGCAGCTACAACTTTGAAATCGGCTGTCCAGACAATAGTGGGGCAGAAGGTGATTGGGCACCAGATTGTACGCTTACACAGATGAGCGATGAAGAAAATGATGGCATTTACACATTCGTTACCTCATCCATTCCACAAGGAAGCTATGAAACCAAAGTTGCTATTGGTTTAAGCTGGGGCGAAAACTATGGAGCGGATGGTATTCGTGATGGCGCAAATATTCCGTTTGAAGTTCCGGTCGATTATGCACAGGTAACTTTCACCTTTGACTCGGCTACCAAAATCCTGAGCATTGCCGTCGATGAATCGATCATTGGTGGGCCAGCAGGTGCAACACCGATTGTGCTGCCGCCACTAGTTGCGGAACAACCTGCTACCGTCACCATTCCCGGCACAATCCAAAGCGTTTTGGGATGTGATGGCGATTGGCTGCCCGATTGCGACAAAACCTTCCTCACTTATGATGCCGATGATGGAATCTGGCAGGGGAGTTTTGATCTCCCTGCTGGAAGCTATGCGTATAAAGTCGCCATCAATGGAACGTGGGATGAAAATTACGGTGGGAATGCAGATGCAGGCGGCCCGGATGTAACACTGGTGCTGGCTGAAGATACAACCGTCAAATTTTATTATGACCATGCTACTCATTGGGTGGCTGACAGTGTAAATGATGTTGTTGCCAGCGCATCCGGCAGTTACCAAGATGAAATTGGCTGTCCCGGCGAATGGTCGCCAGACTGCTTGCGTTCGTGGTTACAAGACCCCGATGGCGATGGATTGTATTTCTACGCAACGGATGCCATTCCAGCAGGAGACTACGAAGTCAAAGCTGCACTCAACGAAAGCTGGACAGTCAATTACGGGGCGGATGGGGTGCAGGATGGCCCGAATATTCCGTTTAGTGTTCCAGAGAATGGAACACCCGTAGCGTTTGTCTACAATTCGTCATCCAATATCTTGCAAGTCGGTGTCGGCGTGATGCCCGCCGCTGGGCCAGTTGCAGCTACACCGGATTTGAGCAGACAAGAAGCGATCTGGGTCGCACGCGATACTATTGCATGGGAGATCAATGGGGAAGGGACAACCTTTAAACTCTATTATGCGGCAGAAGGTGGCATGGAGGGTAGTGCCGCAGGATTTAGCGGTGGCTCGTCGATTGATCTGACCTATGATCCAGCCGGGTTAGGCGATGCTATTCTGGCAAAATTCCCGCATCTGGCTGATTACAGTGCGTTGAAGATCGGCCCTGATGATGTTGGCGTCGTTTCGGGTATTCTCCGCAGCCAAGCAGGAGTAGTGGCTTTTGACAGCAGCGGTCAAGCATTGGATGGAACCGGATTGCAGATTCCGGGTGCGCTAGACGATATTTATGCTTATGATGGAGCACTCGGCGTAACCTTTGACGGCCTTGTTCCTACCTTACGAGTCTGGGCACCAACCGCACAACGGGTACGACTGCACTTGTTTGACGACGCAAACCCTGATGCCGAAGCGGAGATCGTGCGGATGGATTTTGACCGGGAAACCGGGGTATGGAGTGCTGTTGGGGATGAAAGCTGGACAGGCAAATACTATCTGTATGAAGTAAAGGTGTATGCACCATCTGTCCAGCAGATTGTCACTAATCTTGTGACTGATCCTTATTCTTTCAGTCTGTCGATGAACAGCACTCGCAGCCAGATCGTTGATTTGAATGACCCTAGCTTGAAGCCAGATGGATGGGATGAAGTGGTGAAACCACCACTGGATGCGCCCGAAGACATTGTGATTTATGAGCTGCATATCCGTGATTTCAGCATCAATGATCCAAGTGTGCCGGAAGAATATCGTGGCACATTCAAGGCATTTACTGTACCTGAATCGAACGGGATGCAGCATTTAATCGCTCTAGCACAGGCTGGGTTGACTCATCTGCATCTGCTGCCCGCATTCGATATTGCAACCATCAATGAAAAGGCAGCAGAACGGGTTGAACCGGATGCAGCTACGATGGCGACCTTCCCATCGGATTCCGATCAGCAGCAAGCGATGGTTAATGCTGTGCGCGATCAGGATGCATTCAATTGGGGATACGATCCGTATCACTACACTGTACCTGAAGGCAGCTATTCAACGAACCCTGAAGGGCCAACACGCATTCTGGAATTTCGCGAAATGGTTCAGTCGCTCAACCAGAATGGTCTGCGCGTGGTGATGGATGTGGTTTATAACCACACCAATTCCAGCGGACAATCTGACCGTTCGGTACTTGATCAGATCGTTCCCGGTTACTACCACCGCCTGAATGCGCGCGGCACTGTGGAGACGAGCACCTGCTGCCAGAACACCGCTACCGAAAACCGAATGATGGAAAAACTGATGATCGATTCGGTTCTGACGTGGACGACAGCTTACAAAGTCGATGCTTTCCGTTTCGACCTAATGGGTCATCATATGCGGAGTAACATGGAGCATTTACGGGCGGCCTTAGATTCTCTCACAGTTGAAAACAGTGGTGTTGATGGTCAGGCAGTGTATGTCTATGGCGAGGGGTGGAACTTCGGGGAAGTGCAGGATGGCAGACTGGGCGTAAATGCTACCCAATTGAATATGGGTGGTGTCGGCATCGGTACATTTAACGACCGTTTGCGCGATGCCGTGCGTGGTGGTAGTCCGTTTGGGGATCGGACTTTTCAGGGGTTCATCACTGATTTGGCGCTGAACCCGAATGGGCTGACTGGTGGAACAGAGGCAGAACAAGCAGCGCGGATGCTGCTGTTCATGGATCAAATCCGGGTTGGCCTAGCAGGGAATTTGCGCGATTACTCATTCACTGGCGCAGGCGGTGAAACTGTAACGGGTGAAATGGTACTCTACAATGGTTCGCCCAGTGGATACACACTCGATCCGCAGGAACAAATCGTTTATATCTCCAAGCATGATAACGAAACACTGTGGGACATCATTCTGTACAAGCAGCTTCCAAACGCCACAATCGCTGATCTTGTTCGGATGCAAAATCTTGGTAACAGCATTGTGTTGCTCAGTCAGGGGGTGCCATTCTTCCAAGCCGGGGATGATCTGCTGCGTTCCAAATCGCTTGACCGAAACAGCTACAATTCAGGCGATTGGTTCAATCGGTTAGACTTCAGCTATCAGACCAATAACTTCGGCGTAGGTCTTCCAATGCAAGGGGACAACGGCGACCGTTATGAGGAATTGCAGCCAATTTTAGCAAATCCGGCACTTGTGGTTTCCGAAGAAAATATCCTGAACGCGGCGACACACTTCCGCGAGATGCTGCAAATTCGCAAGAGTTCGGCGCTTTTCCGACTGCGGACAGCAGAGGATATTCAGAATCGGCTGGCATTCCTGAACACCGGAGCAGAGCAGATTCCGGGGCTAATCGTGATGACGATTTCGGATACAGGCGAAAGCGCGGATATTGATCCTAATCATGAGATGGTGGTGGTGCTGTTCAATGCTAGAGGTGAGGCAGTTGAATTTACAACTGATACACTTGCAGGGATGAATCTTGAACTCCATCCTGTCCTCGTCGGCTCACATGATCCTGTTGCCCAGACATCATCATTTGACGGCGCAACCGGTACATTCAGCGTGCCGGGACGAACAACAGCCGTATTTGTGGTGAAACAGGGGTAATTTAGGTAAGGTTGAGAGGTGGGCATTCACACCAAATGCCCACCTCTTTTTTAGCCCCAGAGCGCGCGCAGAAATTTGGTTTTTTCCACTGTCTGGTAAGTTCCACCACCTTCATGATGGTTATAACGCCAAACACTGATCTGCTTTTCGCCTTTGAAATGGTTATAAGCTGCATAGACGGTTGATGGTGGGCAGATTTCATCCATCAAGCCAACAGAAAATAAAGCCTTTGCACCAGCCCGTTTCGCAAAATTGATTCCATCGAAATAGCCTAAAGTATTAAAAACGGCATCCACTTTATCCCGATGGGTTTTGCAATATTGGGCGATTTCCTCGTAGGGAAATGAAGCAGTTATTTCGGTCGCACGGCGGTAGTGGCAGAGGAATGGAACATCTGGCATTGCTACCGAAACAGAAGGGGACAGCCCACTGGTTGCCAGCGCAATTCCACCACCTTGACTGCCACCCGTTACCGCAATCCGGTTGCCATCTACCGCGGGGTGCGATTGGGCGGTTTCCACGGCACGCACGGCATCACTGAAAACCCGACGATAATAGTAGGTTGTGGGATTCAGAATCCCACGAGTCATGAAACCGGGATAATGCGGATTGCTCCCATCGGGTTCGGGGTCGGGTGTATGACCGGGACTCCATGTTGTTCCCTGACCGCGTGTATCCATTACCAAATGAGCAAACCCCATACTTGCCCACAAAAGCCAATCGGTCGCAAAGCTACGTCCGCCACCATAGCCAATGTACTCGACCACGCAGGGAAGGGGAGTCGTCTGATTAGATGGGATAATAAACCAGCCCTTAATTGGCTGACCAGCATAGCCACTAAAAGTCACATCAAATGTTTCGACCGTTTGCAGACCGTAATCAACTGGTTCGAAGATGGCGTTCAATGGGTAAGAGCGAACTTCTGACAAGGTTTTCGACCAGAAAGCATCAAAATCCGATGGCTCATAAACATCAGGACGATAGACTTCTAACTGATCAAGCGGCATATCAAAAAAGGCCATGAGTAAACTTCCTTTAGGTAATGGGAACAATGCGGATGGTCATGATCTGGTAAGGTGTGATGTGAAAAGCGATGCGCCTTCCACTTACATCTAGCGACTCAGCGTCTTCTTCAAGAAGGTTCGTTTTGTAGGCAGCGGCTATGTCGAAATTCGTGTTCAGCCTGACACGCCCACGATGACGGTGGCTTTCATAAAGGCGGATAATAAAGCCGTTGCCATCCTCTGCCCGCTTGATGGTTTCGATCACAATGCCGGGGTGATCGGTTGTGATTAATGGGGTAGATAAATCTACCGTAGATGTTCCACGCATGGTCGAGACGGCAATGAGCGGGTCATTCAAGGCGTAGGCGGCTGCAATTGTTGACGCACGCCAGTCACCTGCATGGGGCAGCAAGCTGTAGGCAAATCGATGTTCGCCCTGATCGGCTTTGGGATCGGGATAGGTTGGCGCGCGCAAAAGTGAGAGACGGATGGTGTTTGCTTGTATATCATGACCGTATTTGCAGTCGTTGAGTAAGCTAACACCATAATCGCTTTCACTGAGATCGACCCATTTTTGGGCGCAAGTTTCAAATCGTGCCCAATCCCAACTGGTATTACGGTGGGTAGGGCGCTGAACATTTCCCCACTGAATTTCATAGGTGGCAACAGGCGCGAGAATATCAACCGGGAAAGCAGTTTTGAGCAGGATGTGACGTTCGCGCCAGTCAATGGTGGTATCGAAATCCAAACGATGGCTGTTGTAGGATAATGATACCCGCTGTACATAAGTGCTGTTCAAAATTCGTCGTCGGATTTCTAAGGTAGCGCGCAATGGGCCAGTTTCTATTATCTGTATTGATTCGGCTGGATCGCTTAACCATAACCGGTCATCGTAAAAAATATCGATGTCCCAAGCATCCCAATTGACCGGACGGTCTTCAAAGGCTTGAAGTTGATTGGCAACTGCGCCATGCAGCAGAATTTCACGCTGATAAATCTTGTCATAAATGCGGACAATATCACCATCTGTGTTGAATTCAACGAGGATAAAGGTGTTTTCCATGCGGTTGGTGGAGACGACAAGATCGGTGATTTCTGGCACAGTATCACCATCTACCATCTGGAGTGATTTTAGGCTGTATGGTTTTATCTCTCCAGCAGCTATCCATGTGCCACCATCGGCTACTTGATGTGGAACTACTTTGCCATCTGCTTCGAGGTGATAACCGGATGGGAGTTCGCCAGCGTAAAAAGCCAAATCCAAACGCTCAAATGCCGTCGCATTTACCACCATGATATCGCCCGACTGGTGAACAGCAATCGCATGGAGCGCAGATTCACGAGCCGATTCGGCTAATTTACGAACTGTTTCATACTGCTCAAGCGATTCCACATAAACATCCCGAATACTACTGCCGGGAATGATGTCATGAAATTGGTTCAAACAGACCAGTTCCCATGCTTTATTGAAGTTTGCTGCTGGGTACTCGTAATCGGTATCGAGAACCGAAGCCAACGATGCAAGAAATTCCGCATCATGTAACAGGAATTCACTCTTGCGGTTGGCACGTTTGTTCCGGCTTTGCGTTGTATATGTGCCTCGATGAATTTCAAGATAGAGTTCACCGTTCCATGTTGGCAATTCGTCGCCATGTTCAACTTCCAGCTTGTGGAAAAAGTCAGCCACCGAACCTTGCTTCACATGGGGCGTGCCGGGGAAGTCTGCCATCTCGTGGATATTTTCCAACATTTCGCGGGTTGGGCCACCACCACCATCGCCGTATCCATAGCTCATCAGCAAATCTTGTGGGATTTCTTTCTGCTGAAAATTGAGCCATGTTCCAATAGCATCGCTTGGAGAGGCATTGGCATTATAGGTGCTGGAGTAGGGGCTGTTGACTTCTTTGGTGGGGCTGAAGTGGGTTAGCACACGGGTACCATCCAAGCCCTGCCACCAAAAGGTATCGTAGGGCAGGCGATTGTATTGATTCCAGCCGATTTTGATGGTGAAAAAGTATTCCAGACCAGCTTGTTTGATTAGCTGTGGCAGGTTCCAAGCATAACCGAATACATCTGGCAACCAGAGCACGGGCGAATCTACTGCTCCAAAGTGTTTGCGAAAGAAACTACGCCCCAAAAGAAACTGCCTAGCGAGAGATTCCGGGCCGGAGATGTTGCAATCTGCCTCGACCCACATCCCGCCAATGGTTTCCCATCGGCCTTCAGTTATGCGGGCTTGGATGCTTTCAAAAAGTTCGGGGTAGTCCTGACGCACATAGTCATATAGTTGTGGCTGGCTTTGGGTAAAGTGATAGTTTGGGAATTGTTCCATTAGACGCAAAACTGTGTGAAAAGTGCGTCCAGCTTTCCGCCGCACTTGCCCAAGCGTCCATAACCATGCAACGTCGATATGAGCGTGTCCCGTTCCAATGATAGTAACATCCATTGGTGTGCCAGCACGGAAAATTCCCTCGCGCAGAACCTCATGCGCGCGAGGGATGCTGTCATAAAACGCACCCCCGAATGGTTCGCGGGTATCCAGCACCTTAAAGGCTTCATCTAATGCAGTCAATAATCTATTCTTAACCGGATTGTTTTCATCGAGGACAACTGCAATACCATGTGCTACACGGGCGGCGGCTATAAAATCGCGGGTTGGTTGGTCGATTTGAACAAGATAGCAGGGGCGCATGAAAAGACGCGCATTTTCGCCATCCTTGTTGTCGTTTCCTGTCCAGCCGTGCAGTGCCAGAAGATGAACATTGCCGTCCTTGATCTGATCCGATAAGCGAATTTCCTGATGATGACGATCACAAGCGGCATAGGATTGACCATCAATATAAGCCAAAGCTTCCGGGTGGCTAAAGCTGCCGGGTTCGCCAAGCGGGAGATAAAGCGCCAAGATCGATTCGGCACTCCATTCCACTGGCATCTGGATGGTGGTGTGCATAACAAAATTGGTATTCGGGCGTTCCCAGTATGAATAGGACGCAACTGTTGACCAATCTGTATAGTCTGTTTCATGGACTGCGGGGGCATCCAGGGGGGAATTCAATCGCTTGAAATGAAAGTCTGGCAGGGGATAACGACGACGATACACCAGAGGCTCAACAAGTGCGATACGTTGTGCGATCTTCGGAGCAGTCCAACGCGTTTGATGTGATGACATAACACTTTTTGTTCCGAGTAGGGCTAAAAACACCGGTCATCATAGCGCGGGGGAAGATAATCTGCCAATCGGTGGAATCGCGTATGATACGGCGTGGTATAATCGCAGCAAATTCGCGCCATATTAAATAGGGAGCCATTCCGTGGTAGACTGCGCTGTTATCCTAGCTGTTGGCAGCACAACCCACCCCAGCCAACTTGTTTACAGTCGTCCGCGCCCTATGCTGCCCGTGCTTGGCAAGCCAATGGTGGTGCGAACAATGGAACGATTATACCGGGCTGAGATTGGGCATTATATTGTTGTAGTTGGCGAAGATGAAGGTGCAGTAGCTTCATACCTGAATGCACACTGGCTACCTAATGTACAAATCGAGTTTGTGATTCAATCCAGCCACAGCAGCCTGACACGCACACTGGCAGCTATTGCACGCCAGTATGGCAAGCCCTTTGTTGTTGCAGCCTATAACAGTTTCACCCATCCCAATTTCCCTGAACATCTGTTAAAACATTATAGAGATGTGGGACAAGGACTGCTTTTGAGCGGTGCACGAAATTCACTCTCAAAGTCCAAACCACAACATTATGCAGAAGTGGAAGATAACCGGGTTAAAACGCTGGTTCATGAAAAACCACCCCATGAACAATCGGGTTTTGCACTTGCTAATCTGGCTGTATTTGGGACAGAGGTTCTCGACTATTTAGAGATACAAGCCAAGCGAACTGGTGGATTTAGCCGAGAATTGATGGACGTTTTGGCCCATTATGTTCAGGGCGGCGGAGTAACTAATATTGCAGAAACCAATTGGATACTGCAAATTGAGGCTGATTACGACCTCCTCACAATAAATAGACTGTTGCTAGAAGATGGTCAAGATGCCCATATTTTGAGCGAGATTCCAAACACTGTTCAAATTATCCCTCCGGTGCGGATTGATCCTTCAGTCAGTATTGGGCAAGGTGCAAAAATCGGGCCGCGTGTTTACCTTGAATCCGGTTGCAGTGTTGGACATCATGCAACTGTAAGCAATGCAGTTGTGTTGCAGAATGCTGTGCTGCCAGCCAGGAGTACAACTACAGAAGCAGTGGTTGCTTCCCGTGCTTACATTACTAATCCTGATCTTGCCCCAAAACCCTGACACTCGTTATTCACCCTCTCGCGGCGGTATAATGCGCCTATTTGAACACGAACTTAAGGAGTAAAGGTTTATTGTCGCAGTCGTACAAAACCTGCCCAATTTGCAGCACAACAAACCATCGCAATGCCACCCTGTGCAGTACTTGTGGCACGACACTAACCAATGTTCCGATTGTTTCCCCTAATGAAGAAGCTGACCGCCGCCCTATTTATTATGATAATCAGCACGGCGAGACGGATCTATTTGAAGGTAATTTGCGCTGGCGTGGCAGCACATACCTAGTAGGAAGTGTCGCAGTAGTAATCCTTTTGGGGTGCATTAGTATGGTGCTCCTGGCAGGCAGTCGATTGTTTAATAACAACACACTGCCAAATTCCAATAATGACAATCCCTCGATGCTGACTCCTGTAGTCACATCGGGAAGTTCGCTGACAATCGCAACCAATACACTCCGGCCAACTATCTTTTTGGCAACTGTAACTGATGGGCCACCAACAGCAAGCGCAACCTATACCCCCACAATTACCCCAACTGAAGGTCCATGTGAACAACAGGTACAACCTAACGATGATTTGATCTCGATTTTGTACCGCTGTGGTCATCGAACGATTGATAATATTCTGCCGACGGTGCTGGAACTCAATGATTTAAGTGACCCTAGTCAATTACAAGCTGGACAGATCATACAAGTGCCATGGCCGACACCAACTGTTGATCCCAATGCAATTCCTACCGCTACCATTGAAGCTGGTGTAGAAGGTGGAAGCGAGACCGTAGTAGTCGCAGACGGTGCTGCACGTCCAGAAGGCGGCATTCGACCGATTCCAACAGCAACCCTTCAACCCGGTGTGATGTGGCATCAGGTGCAGAAAGATGAAAATATCATCCAGATTGCGGTCAATTATGGAGCCACTCTACGCATACTTTCTGAACTAAACCCGGAAGTAACTTTCTCTCAATGTGATTTTGGCTTGGGAACTGGTGGGGCAAACTGTATTGTTCAGCTTTATGAAGGACAGCGCATTCGTGTGCCTGCGCCTACACCAATGCCTACTATCCCACCAACTCCATCTGGAAGCGAAACACCCACACCAACGGCTACGCCGACATTCAATGCTCCCAATGTATTAGGCCCAAGCGACCGGGCATTTTTCCGCAAAGATGAATTCGTAACATTGCGATGGGTAGCTACAGGATCACTTGGAAGTGGACAAAGTTACTTAATCCGGGTGCGCGATATTAACAATGGCACTGAATATACAGGGATGACCCAAGAGTTGTATTTTATTGTCCCGCAAGAATGGCGCAGTCAAACCGCAGAACGTCATGATTATAGCTGGACGGTTAGTGTGATTGATGATGAGCGACCAGACAGTCCGTATTTTACAACCGAGGCACGGCGTTTTACCTGGCAGGGGAACTCATAAATGCAGAAATATCGAAACAGGATTATTGGTTTGGTGCTGGCAGCCCTGTTGGCAGGTTGCAACTTCAATTCGCCCGGTGAATTGACACCAACAGTTCAGAATATTGATCCTACAGATACACCAGAGGCAACACTTACATTACAACCTAGTGTTAATGCAACAACGCCATCATTGGTACAGGTCGAAGAACCAACAGAGACAGCTACGCTTGCACCCCCAACGCTCACCTTAACCCCAACGGATACACCGGGGCCGTACGAACACACCATTCAAGAGAACGAGACATTAGGTTATATCGTGCAGTTATATGGGTATACGGATTTAAGTGTTGGCACCGGCAGCATTATTGATTTGGTGGTGGTAAGCAATCCCAATATTCCTGATGCTGACAGTTTGCCGGGGCCGGGAAATGTAATTTTTATTCCCCGCCAAACGGCGACACCAACACCAGAAAATATCGAAACGGCGGCAGTTGTGCAGGCCACTGATGCGGCATCTGTTCCCAATGTGGTGCTGCCGGAAAACACAACCATTACACAATATATTGTGCAAAACAATGATACTATCATTGGAATCGCACAAGATTCCAATGTTACGCTGGAACAGATTGCTGTATTAAATCCAGAGCTGGACTTTTTTAGCTGCAACTTCGAGATTCCCAGTGGTGGTCCAAATTGCAATGTTCCGCTGCAACTCGGGCAGTCAATTAATTTACCTGCACCAACACCGACACCAACACTTTCGCCAACACCATCCGGTAATGAAACTGCGACACCAACGCCAACTTATGTGCCACCCATGCTGATTTACCCGCCCGAAGGCTCAGTGGCACTTCCAGGTGTGTTCAGCTTGCAGTGGGTTAGTGTTGGCGTATTGGGATCGGGGGATATGTATCTGGTAGAGGTTCGGGATATGACACTGAATAGCATATTCTTTGATGTTACACGTGATACATCATACCTGCTGCCTGACACACTTATCCCCGGCGATGGGCAGATACATACCATAAATTGGACTGTCCATGTCGCGCGGCAAAATGCACAGGGACAGTACACTCCTGTTGGCGGAACATCGGAGATTCGCAGTTTTCAATGGCAGAGTCGTTAGCCCAAGCGACCAAATTCGTGAGCTAACTGTTCACTGCTCATATGAAGCATGGTGGGGCGGCCATGAGGGCAGGTGTGTGGTGAACGGCAGCGTTCCAATTGCCGAATGATAGATTGCATTTCGTCCAGGCTAAGGATTTGACCTGCCTTGATTGCTGCCTGTTTACAAACACGGGTGATGATTTTGTCTTCAATTGTTCCTTGACCCGGTTTTTCACCAGCTTCAAGATCCGCAATAATACCCCCAAGTACGTCCATTGGAGCTTCATCAGCCAAAAGCGCGGGAACACTTCGGACAATAAATGTATTGGGCCCGAAGGATTCCAGATCGAACCCAACCGTTTGTAAAACTTGCAGATTTTCCTCAACAAGCCGCGCTTCTGTTGGGGGTAAATGAATAGTTTGGGCAGTCAGCGTGTATTGTGCGATGGGCTGCTGCTTCCCATATTCTTCCATAAACTGTTCATATAGAATACGTTCATGGGCGGCGTGTTGATCCACAAGATATAAACCGGATGGACCTTCGGCAATGATGTAAGTTGCGCCGACCTGACCCACAACACGTAAGATCGGTAGCGTTCGTGGCTTTAGTGGAGCCTCTGGCCCAGCGGGGATTGAGGTTGGATCATTCCAATCATTATTAACATCTCTATTAAGCAATCGGCCTCGTGTATACTGTCCGGAATCCTGGATATTGAGATTCATGTCCAGTTGAGTTTGTCTATCAGCGGGTAACTCTGTACTCCAATGTGGCAAAATACCATGCGCTAACGATAATCCGCGTCCACCACGCATTGCTGGCGTTTGGGCCAAGTCAACTACAGCGCGACGAACAGCGCGTTGAACAGCCGTAAATACAGCATCGGTATCACGAAAACGAACCTCTGCTTTTGTAGGGTGAACATTTACATCTACCTCACTTGGAGGTAGTTGTAACATCAGTACTGCAACCGGGTAACGTCCAGTCATCAGAAATGTGTGATAAGCCTGTGTTACTGCATACGAAAGACGAGGGTCTTGAATCCAACGGCCATTCACAAATAGTGTTATATGATTGCGATCTGAGCGATGCAGACTGGGAACAGAGGTGTAACCCAAGACGTGAATTTCCGGGCGGCCTTCGCGGGCCAGTTCTTTGCCAGATACTTCAACCATGTTGCGGAAACTATCCAACCCTAAGGCCCCCACCAAAACATCGGCTAACTGACCACTACCACTTGAACGGAAAACCTCACGACCATCCTGTTCCAACGTGAAATGCACATGAGGATAAGCCATCGCATAGCGGGTGACAAACAGAGCGATCTGGCGTTTTTCCGTATTTTCTTTTTTGAGAAATTTCAGGCGGGCAGGGGTGTTGTAAAAGAGATTTTCAACCGTTAGCACCGTCCCGACGGGCGCACCTACATGCTGACGACGAACAACCTGCCCGCCTTCCAGATGCAAGAGAGTACCCATTTGCGACTCGACATGACGTGAAACGACACTTAACTGGCTGACAGACGCGATACTCGCCAGAGCTTCTCCGCGAAAACCTAATGTATTGATGTTCGTCAGGTCTTCAGTTGAGCGGAGTTTGCTGGTGGCATGACGATAAAAAGCCAATTCCGTTTCTTCTTGTGGAATTCCAGAGCCATCATCGCTGATACGAATGCGATGACGACCACCGCCTGTAATTTCGATGCGAATGTTTCGTGCACCAGCATCCAGTGCATTTTCAACCAATTCTTTAACCACTGAGGCGGGACGTTCAACAACTTCACCTGCTGCGATTTGAGCAACAACTAGCTCAGGCAAGATTTGTATTGCCATGCTCATCCCTCAAAATATAAATACCCCGCTGGAGCGGGGCTATCTTACATCAGATATCAGCGTGGAACAATTATTCTTTAGCTGTCACCAGATTTGGGCCGTCCAACGGAATACCCAGATAGAAAGTGCTGCCCTTGCCTTGTGTGCTTTCTACCCATGCATCACCACCATGCCGCTGTGCGACACTACGTACGATGAATAAACCCAGACCACTGCCTTTGATTTTTTTATGTTCCTGACGGGCAATCCGTACATGACGCTCAAAAAGATGCTGCTGATCCTGTGCATCAATACCTAGACCGCTATCTTTTACCGTAACAATGACTTCATTATTTTCACACTTGGCTCCGACCTCAACCTTGCCGCCACTAGGGGTATATTTGATGGCATTATCGACCAGGTTGATAATGGCCCGTTCCAACATGTTGGTATCGGCATTGATGATTGGCACATTGTCTGCGATTGAGACAGAGATTGTTAATGCTTTTTCAGCAGGAACAAGCTGGTTATCAACAATTTTGCGGAGCATTTCCCCCAAATCACAATGCGAACGTGTCAGCTCATAAAAGCCGGATTCGGGGTCATAGCGTCCGGCATCCTGGATATTCTCAACAAGTGCTGTCATCTGGGCAATGCCTGCTAGAATTTTGCTGACAAAGTGGTTTTGTTTTTCGTTCATCTCCCCAACAAGGCCAAGTTCCAACATGCTGGCAAAACCCTGCATAGCCGTTAATGGGGAACGGAGGTCATGTGAGACAATCCGCATAAACTCACTTTGATTGCGGTTGAGTTTCTTGAACTGAGTTACATCGCGGAGCGCCAATACCCATCCTTCAAGTGAACCCTGAGCATCTCGCACAGCTTCAATCCGGGGTACAAAGGTTTTCTCGTCCGGGGAAATCCATTCTGCCAATTTTTTGGTTTCATCTGAGCCAAGAGCTATTAGCTCTTCCGATTGAACAATTTCTCGCAGTGATTTTCCACGAACCTGATCTGCTTTTGCTTTGAATACGGTTTCGGCAGCGGGATTCATCAGCAGTAAATTACGATCATCATCAAGAACCAGAAGCGGATCAGTGATGCTGGTTAGCAAAGAGATCGTTAACTGATGAGAATGTTCATGAGACTCGTGGGCGTGAAGATTGGAGGCAAGAATGCTCAGACTATCTACCAAGGCATCTAGAGTGTCAGCAAGTGGGGGGAGAGTGTCAAAAGACAGCCATAATAAACCAAGATCGAGCTTGCCATTTCGCAATGGGGCTGCTAACCAATTTTGATGCTTTGAGGCTAATCCATCAATCAATGGTGGATTGATATTCAGCTTGTCCGACAATTTTGCTGTAAAGGACTGTAGTATCTGTTCATGGTTGATCCATGAGTCGCTGTCACCTGATGAAATAACCAGCTTAGGTTCATCAAATAAGATAAACGAAGCACTGGTTGCGGCAGATGCTGCTTGCACCAACTTCAAAATCGCATTGATGTTTTCTGAACTGGCGGGGTTGGCCGCTATCAAGCTAATTATTTCACCGAGGACATTTTGCCTGGTGGAATCTTGGGTGGTATTCACCTGCGTCATCAAATCCTCCGCGCCAGAGTCCCATTGCGGCACACATTAACTCACTTGAACTGATTATATAGGCGTTGGATAGGAGGGGCAAGTTAAGCTAATTTGCGCCGCTCACGGAGCATGCTGCGAATACGGTCTGCCACCATGTCAATTGCAACTATGTTATGGCCGCCTTCAGGAATAATGACGTCAGCATAACGGCGACTGGGTTCGACAAATTGAACATGCATGGGACGAACCGTAGTGAGATATTGATCAATAACTGATTCGACATTGCGCCCTCGCTCTGCGATATCACGCTGAAGTCGCCGAATGAAACGAATGTCGGCATCGATATCGACAAAGATTTTGATATCAAACAGGTCTCGCAATATTGGTTCAACAAATGTCAAAATGCCTTCTACCAAAATGATTGGTTGTGGTTCAACTCGCTGCATTTCATGAGCACGGCGATACGTGGTGAAGTCATAGACTGGAATATCGGCAGGATGGTTGCTTTGAAGCTGACGGATATGTTCAATCAACAATGAGGTGTCCAGCGCATCCGGGTGATCAAAATTACGTATTCCGGGTTGGGCAAACGGAATCTGCTCGACATCTTTGTAATAGGCATCGTGTGGGATGTAGGCGATATTATGACTGCCAACGCGCTCCAATATGGCATTAGAGATTGTTGTTTTACCCGCTCCTGTACCCCCAACAACAGCAATTGTAACGGGGTGATTTTCCATACTGAAAACTCCCTGGAGTTATTCAAAAGAAAAGCCCGCAACGAGTGTTGGCGGGCAGTTGAAAGCCACCTGTGGGACTTGAACCCGCAACCTAACGCTTACGAAGCGTTTGCTCTACCATTGAGCTAAGGTGGCAATTTCCAGCATTATAGCAAAATGACAATCAACCAATCAAGGCTCAAGTAAGGGACTAATGCCGGAAGTGACGCGAACCTGTAAAAATCATAGCAATATTGGCTTGATTGGCTGCCTCAATCACTTCTTTATCCCGAATAGAGCCACCTGGTTGGATGACCGCCGTTACACCTGCTTTGATTGCCAGTTCCAGACCATCCGCAAATGGAAAAAAAGCGTCAGAAGCCATTACTGCGCCTTTTGCACGTTCACCTGCCTTAGTTACGGCTAGGTGGACAGCGTCTACCCGACTAGGCAAACCACCGCCGATTCCTACTGTAGCAGTTTCGACTGCCAAAACAATTGCATTTGACTTGACATGTTGAACCGCTTCCCAGGCAAATTGAAGTGCGCTGAGTTCTGTAGTGGTAGGTGCTCTTTCCGTGACTGTTTTTAGGACTGTGCTTTCTGGATCGCCTACATCAGCACTTTGAAGAAGCAGACCACTATGGACAGTGCGGATCTCAAATTCATGCCCGCTATAGGGTTGCGCTACCTGAAGAAGACGGCAATTTTTGCGGTTGTTGAGCAGTGCTGTTTGGGCCGATGGCGCAAATGAAGGTGCAGCGATTGCCTCAATAAAGAGGCTTCCCAATGCGTTTACAAAATCTTCATTGATAGGGCGGTTGACAGCAATTACCCCACCAAAGGCAGAAACAGGATCTGAAGCCAGTGCTCTTGTATAGGCTTCGGCCAAGGTAGATGCGCTGGCGATACCGACCGGATTCAGATGTTTGACGATTACAACAGTAGGGTCAGAAAAACCACTCACGGCGCGCCATGCCGCATCAAGATCAAGAATATTGTTGTAGGATAGCTGCTTGCCACCTAGTATCGTGCCACCCAGCGGGCCTCCTTTGCCAGTTCTACCATAATAAGCGGCAGCCTGATGTGGATTTTCGCCATAACGTAGTACTTCAATCTGCTGCATTCCCAGCGACAGATGCCGAGGCAGGTCTGTACTCATTAAGCTTGGTACCATATCTTGCGACAGAAATGCGTGGATGGCCGTATCATAATCACGAGTATGGGCAAAAGCTTTAACCGCCAACTTGCGACGGGTAGCTATTTCAACGTGACTGGAAACCTTAAGTTCTGCAAGGACTTTACTATAATCGTTTGTGTCGCAGACAACTACGACATGAAAGAAGTTTTTGGCCGCCGACCTCAGCAGGGTAACACCACCAATATCAATCTGCTCAATAGCATCTTGAAGCGTAATACCTAGTTGAGCAACGGTTTCCTGAAATGGATACAAATTGCACACAACCATGTTGATGGGAGCGTAGCCAAACTCTTTTAGACTGGCAAGGTCTTCAGGTTTATCGCGTGCCAAGATGCCCGCATGGATAGCCGGATGGAGCGTTTTTACCCGACCGTCGAGCAGTTCACGGACACCTGTCAATTGATCAACAGGTGTAACCGAAATCCCAGCGTTACGCAGGGCAGCTTCCGTGCCACCACTGGCAACCAAATCCCACCCAAGCTCAACCAAGCCAGACGCAAATTTAACCAAATCGGTCTTGTCATAGACACTTAACAAGGCACGAGGCATAGCCGTTTTAATCCTTTAATGTTGAGGCAGTGAGCAATAGTCTGAGATTATACCCATTTTTACAACTTGGGGGCACCAACAATGATGTTCATTTCATGTATAAACTCGTTGAGATCAGCAGCGAAAGACTCAACCATATCTTGAGCAATCATTTGAGCAACAATATCATGCCCAGCCTGTGCCAATGCGATAACTGGCGGACGGAAGTCGCGCAGCGTGATGTAGATTTGATTATTATTATCCGTCATAACGCCCCAAACCATCACTTTTTTGTCATTATCGTCTTTAGCGCTCGAAAAACGGGATATAGAAGAACCTGGTGTTACTTGTCCAACATTACTGAATACTTCTTCACCTTTGATAGCCTCGTTAATGAAAGAAAAATGACCCGGCAGTCCATCCACTAATCGCTGCATAGCACCTGGTAGCCCTGCAATCAAGCGTATGGCGGTCGCGCTCATGCTCTGACCCTGCACGGCAATTTCACGGTAGCGGCGCATGATTTCACCAAACGTGTATAACATACTCAGATAATCCGCGCGCGCCGCATGGAAACGATCATAAGCATCGTTTTTTTTGAATGTTGTGCGTTTAATCGTGTTGTATGCATTCAATGCTTCGGCATGTTTCATATGAAAGTCAGGAAAAGGGCTACGAAATGTGCTTGGAAAAAGCCGCTCTTTAGGGCTGAAACGAGAGGCATCAATAGGTATCAGTAGGGAAGGATTAACTTCCCGGATGGCAAGGAGCATGTCATCAACCACACGAACAAGCTGCCGTGAATCCGGCTTTTTACGTAAATCATTTAGCGCACGTTCCAATCGGACACCAGGTCGATAGCGCTGATTAAAAATGGTGCGAAATAACACTAGCAAATCATTAATCGTTAGCTGAACTTTGGGTTTGGTACGGCTAATTAACAACTTGCGTATTTCAGTTAATTGAACAAGGCTTAAACTAGCTTCACCGCTCAAATAATTAATCGAAATTGGTTGTTTGCGAGCGGCTCGTTCAAACCTTGGATTTAAATCCAGACTAATTGACCTGATCATAGGAGGCCGAGCCACAGTGTTTTGCATCAATGAACGCTGCTGAAGGTGCTTTGTCGCTTCGTTAGTCAACATTTCAGCAACTTCCATTGCCCAAGGGCCATCGAAATAGATATGCGAAAAGTCAAATACGGTACTCTTATGTGTGCGGAAAATAGTTAGCGCATGGTCACCTATTCCACGTCGTCCCTGTCGAATATATGTTAAGGGGCGGTCACCATCAGCAGCGTCCCAGTTGATAAAAATAGGTGTTTTTTGAAGTGCCTGAATAGCATCTTGATGATCTGAGCCAAGCAAATGTCGCAAGTCTGATTGCGCTATCCGAGGGGTCAAAGTCAAAATTCTATCGACACTCGACTGCCCAGTAGCACTACCTTGAAGGATTGTCTGTATTTGATTATGGAGCAATGTTGGCGCAGTAGGGGAGGTTGGATCAATAAACTTAATCAGGTGATATGTATCACGGTAAATTACCCCAATATGCATATCGCTGCTGCTGATGCGCTCACGTTTTTCGCTGTATTCGCCGGGAGACAGATAGGAACGAATTGAAAGCTGGTGCTGATAATCTTGAATCGCTCGCTGACGTTCCTGCTGCTTTTGTGGGTTGTTCCATTCTGTTTCAAATTGATGGTACTGATCTTTGCCTACCTGATCCAGCGTTTCAGCACAAAAAACATCGAAACGCTGACGACGATAAGCTGACAGGGTGATGGACAATTGATCAGACGGCACACTAAATGGGCGGAGTGATTGCCATGCCCGATGTAACCGAGTCAAACCTGTAGTTTCCTCGATAACCGTCAGCCGAACATGCTCTTCCCAAATATTTGCCAGCAAATAATCGTAATCGCGCAGCAGCCACATGGAAGCCAGTGTCCAAGCAGTAAGCGATTCGATATCTGAAGGTACAGGTAATAATTTTTTAGCAGTTTGCTGAAAACCAAGTGTTTCGTTATTGTGTCGGGCCGCATCTTCCCGCAAGCCAAACTCAACATAAAACTGCCATACCCCGTCTGGCATGTAATCTTCCGGCTTTGCACCTGCCAAACGCAACAGCATATTGTAGCCCAACAGTACTGTAGCTGGACCTGCGAACATCATGCGGTAAAAAGCATTGTTCCGCATGATTGCAAGACCTTTAAACAGTGAGCTAAGATGGGTGCGGCCTTCCGCGGCTGGAACCGCCCGATCTTTCAGGTGCATAATCCCGCTCAGTACAAACCCGACAACATTGCCAGCGGGAAGAATTTGTGAAACCAGTTCAATCAGTTCTTCACGTTCGGGGACGGAAATATGCGAAGGAGCTGATTTGTGGTCGGCAGTATCGCTCATCAACTTGCGGAGGTTTGTGGCGGTCATTTGCGTCGCCTGCTGGACAGCTTCCTCGTCGCGTGTTAAATCATCAACCATTATTCTTATCCATCGCTTTAATTTGGAAGACTTCTGAGAGATTGATTTTAACGAAAATCTGTCACTATTCGATAGGGGGAATGAAATCCTAGTGGCTATGGCAATTTCATTGTTCATTTTTTCACAAATAGTTATTATAATGATACTTATGCAAAGATGGAGATTACGACCATGGCAAATGAGCGTCCTCGTGTGCTTATTGTTGGAGCAGGTTTTGGTGGTCTATATGCTGCTCAAACGCTGCGAAACACCTCTGTAGATGTCCTTCTGATTGACCGCCATAATTTCCATACTTTTACGCCTCTTCTGTATCAGGTGGCGACATCTGGTCTTGACCCCAGCGGCATTGCCTATCCTGTACGAAGTATTTTTCGGCGCGCAAAAAATGTGGAGTTCTTGTTAGGGCAGGTACAGTCAATTGATTTTGATAACCGCCATGTTGTGGTTCAGACAAATACCCAGACTCTCTACGAGCAGTATGATTTTTTGATTGTGGCTGCTGGAAGCGTCACAAACACGTTCAATATCGATGGGTTAGAGCAGTTTTCATTTGGATTGAAGGATTTGAGCGATGCAGTGGTGTTACGAAATCATATTCTGAAATTGTTTGAGCGTGCAGCCTGGACACCGGATGCTGATAAAAAGAAAGCTCTGACAACGCTAGTTGTAGTTGGTGGCGGGCCAACCGGATTGGAAACTGCTGGCGCGTTGTTCGAGTTATATAACAACGTATTGCGTCAGGAATATGCAGGGCTAAATTCAACGAAAACACGAGTTATTCTGATTGAAGCCATGGATCACCTACTTGACCCTTATCCCCAATATTTGCGTGATTCAGCACTGGCACAACTTCGATCATTGGGGGTAGAGGTTGTGCTCAATGAACAGGTTGAAGCCGTTACCAAAGATCATGTTCGTTTGAAGAGTGGAACAACTATCTCTACCTATACGCTGGTGTGGGCGGCTGGCGTCAAAGCATCATCAGTTGCCCAACTGATCGATGTTCCACTTCAACGGGGTGGGCGAGTTCCTATTCACCCGACAACCGAGGTAATCGGGCGCAACAATGTTTATGTTATTGGAGATATGGCATATCTTGAAGCGACAGACGGCAGACCATATCCTATGCTCATTCCAGTCGCAAAACAACAGGGAATGTTGGCTGCAAGAAACATTCTCCGGCGAACTAAGGGATGGAAACAGCAAGGCTTTCACTACATTGATCGGGGAATTATGGCGACTATTGGACGAAGTCGCGCAGTCGCCTGGTTGTATTACCGGATTACCCTAACAGGGTATCTCGCCTGGATAGCATGGCTTATCCTACACTTGATCTGGCTAATGGGATTTCGAAACCGGTTAAGCGTTTTTATTAACTGGGTGTGGAATTATATCACCTATGATCGTTCGGTACGGATCATCCTGGAACACAAGCCTTATGCTCCAGATCAAGAACCTGACCCACAAAATGAAAAGCCTGTGGCTTTATAGCTACCACAGGCTTAAACCATTAAATCTATCCGTTACAAACCGGACGAACGGGCATCCTGCTCCGTCCAGCCACGGTCTTCTACTACCAGATTGGCGCGGGCAGGGTGCTCAATGAGGGCATAGAAGAACAATGCTACCAGCGCAATCCCCAGAAAGGTAAAAGCGAGGGGTATGCCCAGTTTAAAAGGGCCAACCAGAAAACTTCCCAGCAAAGCTGCCGGAAGCACAGAGAGATAGGCGGCGACCGCAATGTAGTGGAATGCTTCGGCCAGCACACCACCGTAGATTTTATCTTTTTTGATCGAACGGCGAACCGTCGGCACGCAAAAGACAATTCCGATTGCCAGCGAAATGATAATGATGATCTGCGACCTGTCCATGCAAGCACCGGCTTAGAATAATGTGTAGATGAATGGTTGTGTGGCTGGATTGCTTCCCAAGATAATGAGAATAGCAAACAAAATCAACGTAAGCACCATTGGGATTAACCAATAGAGCTTCCGCTGCCAGAGAAACTGAATTAGCTCCCCAAGAATACCCATACGGGCGATAATATCGCGCATGTTCCAACTCCTTATTTCGGCTTACGTACCAAGAACGAATTCAGCACCAGCATATCGATGTCACTATTTTGGAAGGTGTTCCAAGCATCGCGGGGTGAGGTCACAATCGGCTCACCGCGCAAGTTGAATGAGGTGTTTAACACCACTGGCACACCCGTTAATTGACCGAAACGTTCTATGACACCGTAGTATCGAGGATTCGTCTCACGTTCGATTGTTTGGAGACGACCTGTACCCTGGTGGCAAACAGCCTGAATTTGATCTTGTTTTTCTGATTTAATCGGACTGACCATCAACATATAGCGTGGCGCTTCATGTTCCTGAACAGCAGGATAATCAAAATACTCTGCCGCCCGATCCCGCAAAATTACAGGCGCAAACGGACGGAAAGGCTCTCGGAACTTGATCTTGGTATTAACAACTTCCTTCATTTCGTCGGTGCGTGGATCAGCCAGAATGCTGCGGTTGCCAAGTGCGCGCGGTCCCCACTCGAAACGCCCCTGAAAAAATCCGACAACTTTCTTATTGGTCAATGACTCGGCTACAATGTCTAACAATTCACCTTCGTTGTCATCAAAGGCCTCATAATGGGTGCCTTTGCTTTCGAGAAATTCCTTGCATTGAGCATCTGTGTAACCTTCACCCCAATAAGCATGTGGCATAACCCAATTGCGCGGCTTGCCAAGTGCAATATGATATGCCCAAAGTGCTGCACCGAGAGCACCACCATCGTCACCTGCCGCAGGTTGAATGTAGATTTCATCAAACGGGGTTTCGTTGAGAATACGGTAGTTGGCTTTGGTGTTTAACGCAACACCGCCTGCCATTACCAGTTTATTTAACCCCGTTCGCTTATGCAGATAGGTGGCAATGTTGATAAGCAAATCTTCCGTTACAAGCTGAATGCTGGCTGCAATATCTGCAAACCTCTGATTTTCACCCATCGCAGTTTTTTCGGCGGCGCGTTCAGGATTGGTTGCCATTGTGAAGAAGTCAGCTTCAGGATGGCGGGTAGGGCCAAATAGATCAATAAACCGTTGGTTGAAGCTGTTTTGAGTCGATTCGTGATAACTGAAGTAATCCATATTAAGATGGAAACTTCCATCATCCTTGCTGTGCTGAAAGAGTTTATTGACCTTATCAGCATAGCGGGGTTGCCCATAAGGAGCCATACCCATGACTTTGTATTCACCATTATTGACCCGAAAACCCAGGTAAGCCGTGAAAGCCGAATAGAGCAACCCCAATGAGTGAGGGAAACGCTGTTCCTGAAATAGATTGATCTGGTTCTGACCAGATGCGTCACCCTGCCATTGACTGGTCGCAGTTCCAAGTGTGGTAGTTGTCCACTCTCCAACACCATCAACTGTTAAAACAGCAGCTTCCCGGAATGGGCTGGCAAAAAAGGCGCTGGCTGCGTGACTCATGTGATGATCGCAGAATAGGACGCGATCATATTTGACACCAACTTCCCGCTGGATGATATTCTTCACCCAGAGTTTTTCTTTCAACCAAGTAAGCATAGCGTCACGCCATACATCGGCTGAACGAGGGAAAGTGTTCAAAGTCGTCAACAGAATGCGTTCGAATTTGACAAGTGGTTTTTCATAGAAAACCACGTAATCCAGATCTTCCCCTTTGATGCTTGCCTGGCGAAGGCAAAATTCGATGGCTCGTTTGGGAAAATCGTTGTCATGTTTTTTGCGGGAGAAACGTTCTTCCATTGCGGCGGCGACTAATTCACCATCTTTAAGCAGAGCAACAGCAGAATCATGGTAGAAGCAAGAAATGCCTAGAATATACATTTATGTTTAACCCTGCCGTTTGGCGGCGTCAAGTTCAGTGGGAACCGGGGGACGTTCTAGCCAATAGGAATTGGCAGGCTCGATTTGTCGTCGGAGGGGGTCGCTTGACATCCGAGCGATTAGACCAAATGGGACAAGGATGGTGTAGTAGAATAATGTAGCGATGAACCGCCCTTGAACATCCCCCACAATCGAGGCAATAATCCCCAACCGCTTCCACATCAAGCTGAGAATTTCTCGCAAGCGCATTACTCCGTGTCAATTGATTCCATGATAACAGGAGGGTTATCATAGCATACAACCAAGCCAAGTTCCAGAAGGGGCGATGTTTTTCTTGTCGAAATGGATATGAGACGGTTACAATTGAAGTAATTCGGCTGCAACAGAGGATTGATTTATGGATACCAAGGAACAAAATCTGCGTACGAAACGGGATGCCAAAGCCATCCCTCACCTCGAGCAGTATGCACCTGTATGGATTCTTGATGAAAAATACATCAAGGATGATGAAGCACTACAGTTCAATGTAGTTTTTCAGCATCCGCAGTATGGTTGGGTCAATCGGCGCTATCGCTATGATGGCTTTAACGATGTGCTGTACCACAAAGGGCAGTTGACTATTTCCGAGGAAGTGGCAATAGCAATCCAGGAAAAAGAACCTTACATCACTGCAACTGTTGCCAATATTCCTAATGCTTACGGCGGATAGAAGTTGTTGTCCGGTTGCCAAGCCCGCCAAAGACAACAAGCAGTTGGTCGGCAATTGCCGACCAACTGTATTGACTAGCACGTTGTGCAGCAGCAGTTCGCATATACTGCAATTTATTTGATTCATTCAGTAACATCTGGATGCGTTCGGCGAGAGCGCTTGGTTCACGGGTAGGCACGAGAAAACCACTTTTACCATCTTCAACAAGAAATGCCAATCCACCAATCTGTGAGGCGATTACAGGTGTTCCAGAAGCCATCGCCTCTAGCGCAACCATCCCGAAAGATTCATAATCGGATGGCATAATTACGGTCAGCGATGCTGCATAGTATAAATGCAAAGCATCCTGGTTCTTCGCGCCGATGAATTGAACTATCTCCGTCAAACCCAGTTGTTCTGTTATTGATTTGAGCCGTGCTAGCTGAAGATCCGCTGAATTATTTGGATCACCACCAATCACGACGAGCTTAGTTGATTTTAAGGTGTCCGGTGATGATTTCAGAATCAATCGGAGGGCTTCCAGAATAGTGTCAACTGCTTTTAGCGGTTCAATCCGGCCAACGAACAACAGTAAATTGGTCATTGGGTCGATCCCAAGTTGTTCTTTAGCTTGCGCCATCGGGACGGGATAGAAGCGTCGATTATTAACCCCCGGGGGAATAATCAGAATTTTGCGACGATCAGCGCGATATAACCAACGCAGTTGAGCATATTCAGCTGGAGTAGCAGCAACGATACGATCTGCCCACTGCATTAATTGTGTTTCCGTTGCTACACGTGTATCGGGCGTGAGGGCAGGGGCATAACCGGGGGTGATTCGATTTTTCATGTGGCCCAGAGTGTGAAACATCTGGACGAATGGCGTTCCCCAAACCTCTTTCAGTTTGTTGGCTACCCACCCGCTTAACCAATAGTGACTATAAATCGCATCATATTGGATTTGATGGCGCGTTGTAAAAGCAATTACGCCCGCCGTGAATTGGGATAGGTGCGAATATACATCGTCGGGCGAAAGTACACGAAGCGGACCTGCTGTGATGTGAATAACTCTAACATTAGTGCCAATACTGTGATCAACTTCTGGTGTATCCAGATCGCTACGACGGGTATAAATATCGATCTGAATGCCTTTCTCTCCCAACTCTTGAGCTAAATCCTTGACGTAAACATTCATCCCACCTGTTTTATCACCTCCAAGCGAGGCAAGTGGACTTGTATGAACGGATAGCATAGCAAGACGATTGAGAGACATCAGACCCCCTGGGTCGTTACAACAGCATGGGCTCTGAGCATGTAAACACGGGTATCCTGACCACCCATACGATATTTGTAAACTTCGTTCCCGCGCAAGAAATCGAAGACTTTACGGCCTGATTCGATTGCATTGCGGATGTTATAAGCCAACAACACAATCCCGGGGCTTAGATGCCCATAGTGATCGGGCAATAAGCCAGAATTGTATACCAGTACATGGTTGTTATAGACAAAGTTCAAATAGGCTGCGGTCGCTTGACCATCAATGGTTAGGAAGCACATCTGCAACCAACCGTTTTGATAAATGATTGGCACGATTTTTTTGAAGAAATCAAGATTCTGTACATTCTGAAGAAAGCCCGCTTTTTCTGGATGACTGGCAGCCATGAGATGGATAAACCGATCTATTTCTGTCGCCAGATTATGTTCTGTTCCAACGATATACCAATCCACTTTTTCAGCCGCACCCTCAGCTCGACGCAATTTACGACGAAGTTCATGCCGCTGCTTTTTATCCAAGGATTCCAGATATTCTTCCCACTTATTAGGCAGTTGAATAACCGGACACACTTCTTGCTGTGTAGTGGTTACCGAGAACCCATGTTGAGATGCCAAATCCGGAAAACGCTGATAAACGGGAGAATCTTCTGGTAAGTTACACAAATCAATGACATCAAACTTGTGGGTGTTCTGAGCAATGTAGCTCGCTATGCACTCTAAAACGGCATCTACAAACTGTGTATTCAGAATAATATCCAGATAATCTGTCACATCAACACAACCTATACTCCGCACAACGCGACCATGTACAGGATGATCTTCTATAAACCAAGGGGCTAACCCTATCAACTGACCTGCATCATCACGGCAAGTAATTACCCAAAGTTCTCCCGGTTGATAAGCGTCCCACCAAGTTGAAAGCCATTCCCAAGTGCTAAAGATGCGATCCGCTGTGCTATGGTATAAGAGGGTATTCCACTCCGCACGTAGTAAGTCAAATACATCAGCCTGATGGTAACCGGTAAGCTTCACAGAAGTTCCTTTGGGTAGCGAATAAAACACATCCAGATCATGAAAATTATAATGGGGCAGAGATTAGAATAACAATATCCATGTGTTAGATATACCATAAAAAAACCGCTCAAATCACATGAGCGGTTTTCAGAGTTTATTACCGTTGCGCTTATCTAGCTTTAGCTGCCTCGGCTAATTTCAGTTCGTATGACAACGACAACTTAGTGTTTACATCAAATAGGTGCATGTTATCCATGTTGAAAACAACACCCATACGATGACCAACACGCGCACGAGTACGCGGATCCATACGAGAAATGAAACTGGTGCCTTTGTCTTCCAGATAGACAACCATTTCATTGCCCATCTGTTCAACTACATCCACATTGGCTTCGATAATGGCAGGAACAATTCCGGGCGGTTGGAAGTCTACATCGTGGATATCTTCCGGTCGGATACCAAATACCACTTTGTTTCCAACTTGTGCTTTGAAACCTTCAGCATGTTCGGCGGGCAATTGAATGCGGATCGTACCAGTATCAACAAAGGTTGAGCCGCCTTCATGCTTAATCGTGGCATCAAAGAAATTCATCGACGGACTGCCAATGAAACCAGCCACAAACAAGTTGCGCGGATTGTGGTACAAATTATAGGGGGTATCGATCTGCTGAAGCTCACCTGCATTGAGCACACAGATGCGCGTACCCATTGTCATGGCTTCCACCTGATCGTGGGTAACATAGATGAAAGTTGTACCAAGACGTTGATGCAGTTTGCTGATGAACGAACGGGCTTCAACCCGCAACTTGGCGTCCAGGTTGGAGAGCGGCTCATCCATCAAAAATACTGCTGGTTCGCGAACAATAGCGCGTCCTACGGCAACACGCTGACGCTGCCCACCAGAAAGCTGGCGGGGGCGGCGATCCAAAAGCTGTTCGATACCGAGGCTCTTGGCAGCTTCATGGACACGTTGATCGATGATTTGCTTGGGAGTCTTCCGCAACCGCAAACCAAATGCCATATTGTCATACACTGTCATATGCGGGTACAGTGCATAACTCTGAAACACCATCGCGACATCCCGATCTTTCGGGGCGACATTGTTTACTACACGGTCGCCGATCAGGATTTCACCATCGCTGATTTCTTCCAGTCCAGCTAACATACGTAGACTGGTCGATTTACCACATCCAGAAGGGCCAACGAAGACTAAGAATTCTTTGTCTTCAACCTCGATGTGCAAATCCTTAACAGCAACCATGTTGTTTGAGTAACGCTTATACACATGATTAAAGGTTACACTAGCCACTTGCTATCCTCCGTTTGGGTACTATGTGAGAGAAAAACTTTTGCAATAAATTTGTGGAATTTGCACAAAGATTTTGCTTTGCTGTGAATTCCATTTTGATGACAGATTATAATCACTAGTCTTGGATTTGCCAAATTTCTCATGTTATCTCCGACAAAATTGCATCCCCACTACCAGAAGGTAAACCATGTCTCAAAATGTCAACGCCGAGATCATTGCAATTGGAACTGAAATTCTGCTGGGTGAAATTACGGATACTAATTCGGTTCATATCGCCCATGTTCTGCGCGACATAGGAATCAATTTGTATTTTATGACTTCGGTTGGCGATAACGAGCAACGAATTGTGGATGCCATTCGTATTGCGCTCGATCGTGCTGACGTGGTTATCACCTGTGGTGGGTTAGGGCCGACGGTTGATGATATGACCCGGCAAGCAGTAGCGACTGCTACCAAACGAGGATTGACATTTCATCAAGATTTGCTCGATAAGATTGCTGAACGGTTCGCTGGATTTCGGGCACAGATGACCGAAAACAATCGTCAACAGGCTTATTTGCCGGACAGCAGCATTGTGATCGAGAATCCAGTGGGAACCGCCCCTTCATTTATCGTTGAATACGAAAACAAGGTGGTCATCAGTCTTCCAGGTGTACCTCGCGAAATGAAATTTTTGTTGGCGGAACGGGTTGTACCATTCTTGAAGAAACGCTACCAACTGGATGGCAAAATCATCAAAGCACGGGTACTCAAAACAGCTGGAATCGGTGAAAGCTTATTAGATGCTGAAATTGGTAAAACACTACTTCAACAAAATAACCCAACGGTTGGTTTAGCAGCCCATTCAGGCCAAGTGGATGTTCGTATTACAGCTAAGGCAGAGAGCGAAGCGGAAGCTGACAACATGATCGCTATTGTCGAGGCGCACATTCGAGAACGTGTGGGGAAATTTATCTTTGGTGTAAATAATGACCGGATTGAAGATGTACTCGTTCAACTCCTCAATGCTAATGCTGGCACACTCGTGATTAGTGAGACAGGCATTGGCGAGCCAATTAGCCAGCGGATCAAGCAAGTCGCAAATGGGGTTTATGTGCTGAAGAATGTGGAAATTTATGAAAACCCAGATGCATTGCGCGTTTCCTTGGCAGTCGATTCTGCAATGCCAATACGAGAACTTGCCGAGCATGTTGCGCTTACGCTTTGCAAGCAAGCCAATGCTACAGCAGCGATAGCGGTAGTTTGCCGACCAGAGCTGAATGCGGATCAAGCAGATTCAGAGGATGGAACGGCGATAGCGGTTTATACACCCCAAAAATCACGTTCGCGAGCATATGGTTTCGGTGGACAATCTGAAATGGCACAGGCGTGGTCTAGTACTTGGGGAATGTCAATGTTGTGGCAGCTGCTGCAGGAGCAATGGGATGACCGTTAACCTGCACACTTTGATTGAGCAGTTATTAGATACCGGTCTTATCCAATTTGGTCGATTCCAAGAAGGGCAAGAGTTTGTTCCATTTCGGTTTACACCAGATTATCTGCCTGCATATCCCAAACTTCTTTCACAGATAGCAATAGCAGCACGCTCACAAATTGATGAATACAGAGTCGACCGAATTCTAGCTACAACAGATAGTATGCCGTTTGGAGTGGCGCTCAGTCTTGAAACCAAATTATCATTGGTGTACAGCAAAGGGCAGGGGGCGATTACCGCTTATGATTTGGTGGGCGCTTATAACTCAGGCCACAATGCGCTGCTTGTAGCAACAACTTTGGCTGAAGATCAACCTTTACAGCCACTGATTAAAAAGGCCGAGCAAGTCGGCCTTAATATTCAGGGCGTACTGACGTTATTCAATCTGGAAACTCAGGCCAGATTCACAAACATTCCAGTGATGACAGTTTTTAGCATTATTGAAGTTATAACGCACCTGACAAATCTCGGGCGATTACCACCCGGACAAGCTGAAACTGTTTATGCATGGTCGAGACAGATAAGTTAATCCTCATCCAGCCGAAGCAGTGCCATGAATGCTTCCTGGGGAACTTCAACCTGCCCAACCATCTTCATACGTTTCTTACCTTTTTTCTGTTTTTCGAGCAGTTTTTTCTTGCGCGTGATGTCGCCACCGTAACATTTTGCCAACACATCTTTACGAATGGCACTGACGTTTGCACGCGAAATAACCTTTTTCCCCACTGCTGCTTGAATAGGAACAACGAACATCTGGCGCGGAATGAGTTCTTTGAGTTTTGTGACCAATTTTTGGCCTTTATGAAAGGCATCATCGCGATGGACAATGAGCGCTAAAGCATCAACAGGCTCGTTGTTGACCAAAATATCCATCTTGACTAGATTACCAGCACGGTATTCTTCAAACTGATAATCCATGCTGGCATAACCTTTGGTCGCACTTTTTAGTCGATCAAAGAAGTCGACGATAACCTCAGACAATGGCATTCGATAGTGCAACATTACACGGGTCGGGTCAAGATATTCCGTTGTGATGTATTCACCCCGCTTCTTAATCACCAAATCCATAACCGGGCCGATAAATTCCTGTGGGGTATAAATCTGGATTTTCATCCAAGGTTCACGGATTTCACGGATGATGTTTTCGTCTGGCAAGTGAGCTGGACTGTCTATGATGATGGTTTCACCGTCGGTTTTAACAACCTCATAGGCCACGCTGGGAGCAGTTGCCAGAATATCCAGGTCATATTCCCGCTCTAAACGCTCCTGAATAATCTCCATGTGAAACAAACCAAGAAAACCTACACGGAAACCAAAGTTTAGTGCCTGTGAAGTTTCCGGTTCGTAGACCAATGAAGCATCGTTAAGCTGGAGTTTTTCGAGTGCATCACGCAAATTGGCATAATCATCGTTATCGGTAGGATAAAATCCAGCGAAGACCATTGACTTGACCTTCTGGTATCCCGGCAAAGGTTCGGTTGTGCCATTGATCACGGTGGTTATCGTATCGCCCACGCGGCATTCCCGAACCGTCTTAAACCCAGTCGCCACATATCCCACTTCGCCTACTTCGAGCATATCGACAGGGCGCATAGTGGGACTGAAAACCCCAATTTCTACGGGTTCGAAACGGGCATCAGTTGCCATTAGGCGTAGAAGAGAATGCTTGTCAATCCGTCCATCAATCACGCGCACATAGGCCACTACACCCTTGTAGGAGTCGTAATGCGAGTCGAAGACCAGAGCACGCAATGGAGCGTTCAGAATTCCTTCGGGTGGCGGCACACGCTCAATAATAGCTTCAAGCACTTCCTGGATACCGAGACCCTGTTTAGCCGAAATCGGAATCATCTGTTCGCCAGAAATGCCAAGCAAATCCTCTAACTCTTTGGTCACTTCAGCCGGACGGGCGGCAGGAAGGTCTATTTTATTGATGACTGGAATCAGTTCCAAATCCTGATCAAGCGCTAGATAAAGATTAGCCAATGTTTGGGCTTCTACGCCCTGACTGGCATCGACGACCAGGACAGCTCCTTCACAGGCTTGGAGCGCACGACTGACCTCATAACTGAAGTCAACATGACCTGGGGTATCAATCAGATTGATCTCATAATCCTGACCGTTTTTGGATCGATATTGCATTCGGACAGCAGATGCTTTGATTGTCACACCACGCTCACGCTCTAAATCCATGCTATCCAAAAGTTGTTCCTGCATGTTGCGCTCGGCAACGGTGTTGGTCAGTTGCAATAAACGATCTGCAAGCGTGCTCTTGCCATGATCGATATGAGCAATGATGGAGAAATTGCGGATGTTTTCGCGTTTCATTTCTA
Organism: Anaerolineae bacterium; assembly: GCA_019912965.1. Taxonomy (GTDB): domain Bacteria; phylum Chloroflexota; class Anaerolineae; order Aggregatilineales; family Phototrophicaceae; genus CFX2. The sequence goes on along the minus strand of JAIOHM010000156.1, from coordinate 36,939 downwards.
AGATTACCTGTTAGCCGGGCACAAGCCCATTATACTGTGAGCAGATAGGCGGCGTGTAGGGCAGGGGTGTCAAATGAGGATTGATTGGACAAGTGTTTCTATATCAGGGGGTAAAACCTGTATCTGTCCCTGGTGCAACCAAGCAAGAAATTCAATATTGCCGGCTGGGCCTTTAATGGGGGAAGTTGTTAATCCGTTCACTGCGAAACCTGTTTGCATAGCAAAGGCGAGGATTTCGGTCAATACACGTGCATGAATCTTTGAATCCCGAACCACCCCACCTTTGCCAACATCTTTTTTGCCCGCTTCAAATTGCGGCTTAATGAGCGGAATCACGGTGGCCTCTGGCAATAGCCAGTTCTTAATGACAGGCAGAAGTAGTTTAAGCGAAATGAAAGATGCATCTATTGTGACAAGGTTAATCTGTTCGGGTAATTTCTCCAGATAGCGGGCATTGATGCGTTCCAACACCATCACACGACTATCCCGTCGCAATCTATAGTCAATCTGCCCATAGCCTACATCAATTGCATAGACGCGTGCGGCCCCATTCTGAATCAGACAGTCAGTAAACCCGCCCGTGCTTGCGCCTACATCAGCACATATCTGGCCTGTTGCATCTATGCCAAATGTCTCCAGTGCACTTGCAAGCTTTTCACCACCGCGACTGACAAAACGAGGTTTACTGATCAAAGCTATTTGGGCAGTTAAGTTGATTTGAGTACCGGGTTTATCCACTTGATGTCCATCAACCAAGACTTCTCCCGCCATAATCATCGCACGCGCTTTCTCTCGGCTAGGAACGAGATTGCGCTCAAAAACGAGTATATCGAGACGTTGTTTTGCAGCCATAGAAGTTACTTAGTCACGTGTCAGGTAAATGATCATGTTTAACGGGTTTTCAGTTTCAGCATCCACAGTTATACCATCCGCATTGATTGGCAAATAACCGTCGGCGGCGATGATTGCACTGTACGCTACAGTAGTGTTTTCATTACTTAATTCTAGTGGACGATCAACTTCAAAGAAACCGTTCCTATCGGTAACAGCCAAAGCATAGACCTGATTTTGATCCCAAAGAAATTCACCTACTGAGAAATCTTCGGTAATCACTATAACCATTACACCGGGGATGCCTTGTTCAGTGCCAGCATCCAGAATCTGTCCGCGCATAAGCACACCATTAGCGTTACCAAAGCGATCAATTGGTAACTGTCCAATGCCAACCTGTGATTGTGTAGACGAAAGCAAAACATTATTAATAAGCAATTCAACTCGGTATGTACCATCTGGCAAACCAGTAGGATTACTAAGTCGTGTCAGGAAATTTTGGCCGCTTTCTGCTGTGCCCCAAGGAACAGATTGTTCATAGAAGATATCACCGTCAACCAACCAGCGCATCGTCCAGAGTGTGGCAGGAGCAATCTGTTGCCAATCAAATAAACTATAAAGGTTATTCACCTTATTAGGGAAGTTGCTGATTGATGGAGCAGCAATCGCTTCTTCAGAACTGTTGGCGGATGTAAAACGGGTATTACTAAAAATCTGTGGCAATGCCCCCTGTTGAGCGCCAGCAATTGTGAAATCAGAGGTTGCTGCAAGACTATTTTCGATGTAGATCTCAAGACGATAGCTTCCAGCAGGCAAACCTGATTGTGCTTCAATACTGGTAGTGGTTGAACCTTCAGCTCCTTCTGCCCACACATTAGTGGCACGGGTAAATTCGGCTCCATTCAGATACCAGATTGTTGTCCAGTTTGTAGCATTTTGAATATTGCGAAATAGAAAACGGGCACTGGCCGTGTTACCACTTGGAAGCACAAAACCATTGCCTAATGGATTGCCTCGAAGATCAAGTAGCCCAAAAATAATATCGCTAAAAGACGGGCCAGTTTGTGGTACCCCTCCTATCGTCAAGCGTACTGTAGGCGCAGCAACACCATTGGCGAACAAGGTAAATTCATAGATGCCATTCGGCCAAGGCTGACTACTGCTGCCAATATACCACATGCCATTGCGACCACCACTCCAACGAACCGGAGCAAGACTAAAAGTTGAGTTGGGGCGACCATCAGTGGTGACTCGTAGTTCGTAAACCGTCTCTGGCGTCATATTCTCGTAGTCGAAAAATAGATAGAGGCTAGTACTACCCGCAGGAAGCGCGCTAATAACCGAGGTTGGCATTCCAGCCTCATTGACGGAAGGTGAGAAAAATAAACGTTTGAAACCCGGCGGATTAATTGACTCGACAGTAGTTATACCAGTCGTTAGCTGTTCGACGGTTAAGCCCAGAGAGCCAGCACGAACGAGTGGACGTGCCAAATTCGCGGGCCGCAGGGCATTGATAAATCCGCCAACTGCTATACAGTCGTCACTGGTGTTGACCAATCCATCTCGGTTGGTATCCTGAATAGGCCGACAGGTTGCATCGAGTGCATTACGCACCAATGGAGCAGTCGTTGGTATACCAATAAGTTGGCTATTCTGATTATAGGCACCACCGCCAGTCATCGCTCCAGGGATGACCGCACTGGTTTTGATCCAAGCAGAATCGCCAAGACTACGCGGTTCTGTAACAAATCCAGTCGTTGTGCCCAGTACCGTTGTGATTGGATCATTGCCTATTCCTGGATACCCAGCCACCACAATAGTTTCATCAATTCGGACTGTGGACGAATCAGCTAATTCGACAAATGGCAGTGCCAGTGTTTCTCGCTCAATCAGTCGTCCATCCAGCTCCCTCACAACACGCAGCAAAGCAAGATCAAGCCCTGCGTCAGCCTGAGCAATTTCGGCACGATATTGAGCAGTAGGCGGTTCGTCAGGACGGGTGGTGATTGCGACAATCAATGTTTCGCCAGGGCATGCAGAACTTACCAGAGTATTATGAGCATTAGTGAGAATCAATCCATCCCGACTGACAATGGTGCCAGAACCAACGCAGGTTACAAACAAATCGTCTCCAACATTACGTGCCTGCATCACGAACACAGTTGCACGCTGGATACGCTCTATATCCAATACTGGTTGCTGGGCATAAACAGCGGTCAACTGCGAATGACTTGCAAACATGATTAGTAGCATCAAAACAGGAACAATCCGATAATGCATGATTTAAAATTCCAAGCTACTCAGAAATTGTTCGAAAGTTGGGTAATCCTGTTGATAGGTTGTAGCATCAGAGAGGAATGTTATGATAATTGCCTGACCCCGTTTAATTGCTAGTACATCAATTCCCTGTACAACAGTCGGAATACTTTCCAGAAACGGATCTGATTCCGTATCAGCATAAGTGTAGTTCATAAGGGTAGCCGCAGTTTCATCCGGCAAAACAAATGAATCCGTTACCGAAAGCACATTGTAGGCCGCCAGGGTTTGGGAACGATTCAAAGTCAGGGCATCTAGGATACTGCGAGTAGATGTGCCTGTACCAATAGGACGAACTGAAACTTGAATTGTGGTTTTGAAACCGATTTTTGTAACATCCCGAACACGGAAAATGTAGTCCCCCAGCGAATCGATCAACCAGTTTTTGGGATACTCCATTTGAATACCCGCCTCAACATTCGTGTATAAGGTGGTTGCATTGAGATTGCTGTCGCGCAAATTTGTTCCAATCAAGAACATCAATAGACCAAACAAGAGAGCTATGTAATGACTTGCGCGTTGGCGATATGTTAATTCGGAATCATCCGTGACCATTTCAATAAATGACATGTTAATCAGTCCTCTTGCAACCTATCAGCTTCCTGTGCGCGACGCTCGGCGCTGTCGAAAAGGAATGACAGAACAAAACAAGGTGCAATTAGTAAAATGACCGAAAACCCCAAACCAAACAGCGCACGTGGCATACTGACCTCCAAACTTAAAGGAGCATTGACCAGTCCCGCGCGAACAGGCACTGCGACACCCGTTATAAAGGCAGATAGTGCTATCATCAGTGTTAGTAAGAGGGGGAGTGAGTTACTAAAGCGAACTTCGGAAAGACCATAACCGACAATTATACTGGTCACAAGGTTGAGGGCAAAAGTTGCAAAGATGCGAGCTGCAACCACATCTGGTGTAGCTGTATTGGAGGCTACAAAATGCAAATTTAAGACTGTCATGTAGCCAATTGCCGCGGCAGCACCATAGGCGATACCATCTAGACGGATACGAAACTGGTTGGGCCAAACGGTATAGCGAATGACCAAATACTTTAAGAATTCCTGTACCAATCCCACTGTAAATGTGTATCCAAGTATCCGATCAATTGCGCTGGAAAGAGGAAGCCACTTGTCTACTTGGAAAAACTCATTGATCAGTGGAACACCTATCGCATTAGCTGCCAGGCCGCTAATAATAGCAACGGTGAGCAGACGCGAACGAGGTTGAGGCACAGAGTATTCCTGCCACCACGAAAACAACAACCAAAGAATGGCAGGAAGTAACGCTATCAACAGCGCAACAATACGATACAAGGAAGATGGAATATTAATGCCAAGAATTTCAATAGCAATATACAATCCGACTGCGATACCCATCAAAATTCCGCCCTCGATAGTAATACTGCGCCAGACACGACGGTAGGGGTAAATCTCTTCTTTTTCACGTGGAGGGGTAAGTAAACGAGGGTTGAAAATTGCCATATTCGAATATACCGATTTGACCTTCTATTGCGTTATACTGGCAAATCCTAACGTATACTCTTTGACGTGGAAAGCCTGAATATCCCTATGAAGCGCCTTCTTGCCTGGATAGTAGTTATCCTCTTTGCTCTTACAGCTTGCTCTGATAACAGAGGGGAGCAGGTCGAAACCATTCGCAACCGTGTTGTGTATGGTTTAACTTTACAACCCAGCGGCATCGATCCTCACATTAATGCTTCTTCAGAGCTGGGCATCCCATTACGCCAAGTTTATGACACCCTGATTTATCGTGATCCCACGACGAAAGAATTTACCCAAGGATTAGCCACTACATGGGCGATCTCAGAAGATGGGCTTTCATATACTTTCACATTGCGTCAGGATGTGAAATTCCATGATGGAACAGTTTTTAACGCCCAAGCAGTTGCCACTAACCTGGATCGCATTACCAATCCCAATAATGGCTCTCAGAAAGCCGCATTTATGCTTGGCAGTTACAGTGGTTATGAGATTATTGATGATTACACAATAAGGTTATTGCTGACTGAGCCTTACAGTCCACTACTCGACTCTCTAAGTCAGGTTTATATTGGAATTGCCAGCCCAAAAGCACTAAACGAATACTCAATTGATCGGTACCAATTTCATCAAATTGGAACAGGGCCATATCGATTTGTTGAGTACATACCAGGCGAACGAATCGTTATACAACGCAATACCGAATATCAATGGGGACCACCCTTTTATCAACCAATGAGTGAGAACTCTGTTGAGGAAATAGAGTTCCGCTTTTTTACTGATGTGCCTACCCGATCTTTAGCGGTTAGTAACGAAGAAGCCCAAATGATGGGCGAACTTCCCCCACTTGATGCCCGTTCTCTGACTGGCAATAGTGCAGTGCAAATTATTCAAGCCAGTATTCCCGGCCAGCCATTACAGTTTTTGATGAATACTAAGCGATTCCCAACTGATAATAAATTAGTGCGACAAGCACTTCTGTTCGCAACCAACCGCAATGCTATTGTTGATGGTGTTTTTCAGCGATTTTCCCCTGTAGCATGGGGGCCAATTTCGGCTAACACATTGTTTTACAATCGCGATCTAGTCGGGCTTTATGCCCAAGATACGGCACAAGCGCAAGCCCTTTTAGCATCAGCGGGTTACCAAGATAGCAATAGTGATGGAATTCTCGATTTTGGTGGTGTCAATTTGGAGGTGACAGTCATTGTGCCCCCCTGGGGATTTGTCCCAGAAGTTGCACAACTTCTCCAAGATCAATGGCGGGCTATAGGCGTCAAAGTTAATCTTGATCCTGTTCCCACTTTGACAAGTCTGCGCGAAAAAGTCGCGACAAATGAATACAACATGGTGGCATATTACACCTTCGGCCTTGATCCATCACTCCTCAACTCATTTTTTATGACGGATGGAATTAATAACTGGACAGGGGTTTCGAATGAACAACTCGATGAATTGCTAACCCAAGCTGTTCAACAGACTGACTCTGCTGTAAGACGGGCACTTTACGCCCAATCTCAACGTATCATTATGGATGAGGCTCTAATTTTGCCTATCCGCGATTATGTAAATCTAAACGCTGCAAGTGCAGATGTTCAAGGATTAGCATTCGATGCTTACGGTTGGTTTCCAATTCTTCATAATGCGATTCTAACAGCACAGTAATTATTAGAGATGCGTAGGCTCATCTCCGCTTTTTTGACCATCTGGTTGGCAGCAACATTAGCATTTTTTGCACTGCGGTTGCTGCCTGGTGATGCATTAGAGGCTCAACTATCACAAAGCGGGGCGAGTTTATCTGTCATCCAACAACGTCGCACTGCACAGGGTTTGACAGATAGTATATGGGTGCAATACCTACACTTTATAACCAATCTTGCTCAAGGTGATTTGGGTTATTCACTATTGCAAAGTCAATCTGTGCTGGAAATGGTTTCACAACGATTACAACCAACTGCAACACTGGCCTTATGCGCTTTGATCATTGCAAGCATAAGTGGTGTGGCGCTCGGTATTGTCGGTGTATTTCATCTAGGGTGGGGCATATCAACCAGTGCACGCTTGTTAACAACTCTAGCATTGAGTATGCCCGTTTATTGGAGTGGAACGTTAGCTATTTTGATTTTTTCTGGTGTCTTGAATAACTTACCAGTACACTTGGCAAGCAATATAAACAATCTTGTTATGCCCGCAGCAGTACTGGGTTTTCATACGGCGGGTGCAATTGCTCAAATCACAGCATCCAATTTACGGCAGGTGCTGCATAGTGATTTTATACGTACAGCACATGCTAAAGGTTTACCGAAGAGAATTATTATCAGAAGGCACATTCTGCGAGTTGGGCTATTACCGACCATCAGTATTATCTCACTCCAAGCAGGTTTTTTGTTAAGTGGAACCGTGATTGTCGAAAGTATATTTGTTCGCCCTGGGATTGGACGCTTGTTATTCGACAGTGTGCTTCAACAGGATTATCCCGTTGTACAGGGTATAGCAATCTTGGTCGCTGCTATTTATGTGGCGCTTAACACACTGGCAGAAGGACTTTATATGATTGTTGATCCTCGAGTAAATATGTGAATGAAACTACGGTTTATCTTGAGCCTAATATTATTCGCATTGATTGTTCTAATGCCCCATTTTGCGCCATTTGATCCAATGTCGACAGATATCGACAATCAAATGTTGCCGCCTAATAATGTGTATTTGTTTGGAACAGATTTCCTTGGTCGAGATGTTTTAAGCCGATTCCTACATGGTGGGCAGAGGACCTTGATGATTGCTGTTGGTGCAACACTGCTAGCTGCTGTACCTGGAACAATTTCAGGTATTTTAACTGGCAGGGCAGGGTACCTCGCGAATTTTATCTCCATCCCAATTAATGCTGTTCTGGCATTCCCTAATCTCTTGTTAGCGCTGGTTGTTTTAACTGTTCTAGGAAAAGGCGATTGGACGCTGGTATTTGCAGTAGGAATTGCCCAAATTGCTCCATATACAAAGGTCATTCAGGCAGCAACGCTCGAATTACAGTCCGCAGAATATGTTGAGGCTTCGCGTTCGATCGGAGCTTCATCTATGTGGATTGCACTCAATCATATTTTGCCAAATATTCAACCGACCATACTTACCTATACTGGTATAACATTTAGCTACTGCCTATTAAACGGTGCGGCTCTGAGCTTTCTGGGATTGGGAGGGGGGACTGGTATTCCTGATTGGGGTGTCATGCTAAGTGAAGGGAGGATGGTTTTTCGTGGTGCACCATGGGTCGCTTTTCCGCCAGGATTGGCGATTACGATAATTGTGTGGATTGTCAACCGACTTGCTGTTTATCAACCACAGTTGTAAAGACGCGAACAGCACCCGCATGATGCAGTGCAGCTTCAATTGCATTGATGGTATCAAATGTAGCTAATGCGATCATATTACCACCGCGCCCACCTCCTGAAAGTTTTGCTCCAAGCGCACCAGCATCTATAGCAACCTGCACCAAATGGTCAAGTTGAGATGATGAAACAGTTAACTGCTGCAAACAGGCGTGATTACGTAGCATTAGTGGTCCTAATCTTTCTAATGCTCCCGTTTTAATAACTTCTCGTGCTTGCTCTACAATCTGGCCTATTTCATCAAGAATAAGCTGAATCTCATTAGGAGTATTTTCGTACAACTTACGCACATCGCCAACTGATATACGAGTCGAGGCCTGTTGCCCAGTATCTGCAATAACAAGCGGGAAAGCCTTCGCAATATCGATGATCTCAATAGGCTTGGATCGAATGAAGTATATGGGCTTTTCGTAAACTATAACTGTATTGTCTATCCCACTGGGTGTTCCATGGTGTATTTTTTCGACTTCATACACGATTTGATTGAGTTCGAAATCACTCAACTCGTGGCCTAGTACTTTGCCTAACGCACGTGCCAAGGCGGTTGAGACAGCCGCACCACTGCCAAGTCCGCTGGCAAGTGGAATTTGGGATTGTATGGTGATACTCACAGGTGGTGGTGCCAGTTTTAGATGTTGCAGCACAAGGTGTACAGTTAGAGCCAAAGCGTCATCAACAACCTGAGACTGGATATCAATTGGAAAAACTCGATCCAAATCCTTAGCAATTATTTGAAAGATGTTACTTTCTTCAGCAGAGGCAGTTGCACGTAAGCTAGAAACTGGAACTGCAATAGCTGGCTTATCATAAACTACAGCATGTTCACCAAAAAGAATAATTTTGGCTGGAGCACTGGATGTAAAACTCATAGAAGTTAGCTATTCAGCAAGCGAGGAAGTACATACAAGATAATAATAAAAGATAAACCCCACAACAGGATTGCGACTTGGAGCGGGCGGTCTCTTAATACAACTTCATCGGGGGCACTGCCCTCACCTTTCACATGAATAAGGTATAGATAACGAAACAAAACGTAAAGTACAAATGGAACGGTAATTAGCGCCGCGTTAGTACGAGCAAGCAAGACCGATGGAGCCTCAATGGTGTATAGAATATAAGTAATTAGCGTACTGGTCGTTACCATTCGCAACATTTCATCCAACAAGGGAAGATTATATTGCTGAAAGATGGGACGCACAGCGGCGGCTTTCTCACCTAATGTGACCAATTCCTGCCGCCTTTTACTGATGGCAAGAAATAACGCCAGCAAAGCAATAGCTGCATAAAGCCACGGCGAAAAACGGGCGACATCGATGACCAGGACGCCACCGGCTACCCGCAACACATATCCAGCGGTAATGGTAAGTACATCGAGAAGAACAATATGTTTGAGGCGAAATGAGTAGAAGATATTCAGGACGATATAAAACAGCAATATAAAGGCATAACGAGGGCTATCGAGTAGCACCCAAGCAGCACCTACAGATAAAACAGGGAAAATAATTGCGGCAACGACGGCTAATGGAACAGGTAATTGTCCAGATGGGAGCGCACGTTTGCTTTTCTTGGGGTGTTGACGATCACGTTCAATATCTACCAGATCATTAATTATATATATGGTGCTGGCAGCTAAACATAACAATATAAACGCAATCGTGATACGAAGAAAAGCATCCGGGTTAAATAGCTGCCCATCAAAGACAAGCCCTGCATAGATGATGACATTTTTCGTCCATTGCTTGGGACGCATCGTTCGCAGTAGGCCAATAAGTGACTGCAATCCCATACTCCTTTTAGTCGATGGGGTCTATATTGGGGTCATTATATACTAGCCTTTTACAGTAGCAATCCCGGTGATTATCAACAGAATTGCATAAGAATTTGGCATATCCGAGTAAGTTTATATTCGCGGATTGTATCTATCCTTTGTTCCTAAAAACGATCAACATGTGAGTAATTGGTAAACACAGGCCAAACATATGTTGCCTGCTTGGGTTGTGTACGCCTATAATGCGGCTTATGATGTGTATATGCGGTTTATCCCTGCTTGCACAGTAAACCTTTCGAGGAAAATCTAATGAATGATCCGTTATCGGCTGTAATCGCTTTTTTTGTGGTATTAATTCCCTTGATCCTGATTCATGAGCTTGGGCATTTTGTAACTGCGAAGAGCGTTGGTATCACCATTCTAGAATTTGCAATTGGCTTCCCGCCTCGCATTAAGCGATTGTTTACATGGGGTGAAACAGAATTTACGCTTAACTGGATTCCTCTGGGTGGTTTTGTGCGACCGCTGGGCGAGGATATGATTCGCCCTTTAGATGAAGAAACTGTCCAAAAAGAACGCGAAGCTCTGATTGCACGACAAACTGAAAATGACCAGCCATATCATTCTGATCTGGAGGAAGCTAAAGCACGAGGGATACAAAACCCAAAGACCGTGAATGAAATACGGCCACTTGGTCGCATTTTCTTTCTGGCTGGAGGTGCCATTGCAAATTTTCTATTAGCATTTGTGCTGTTTTTTGTGATTGCAGTTACCGGCATTCCACAATCTGTTGGTGGCAGTGTTGGTATTGTAAGTGTCACACCTGAGTCAGCTCTTGCTGAAGCTGGTATTCAAAACGGCGATCTGATTACCGATATTAACGGAGCGAAGTTCACAGACAGTCAGAGTTTCTGGAACACATACTACAATTCTGAAACTCCATTGACTGTCACATTGTTACGTGGACAGGAGAGTGAAGAAATCGAGATCGTTGTGCCACCGCCAACTGTTCAGCAGTTCTTACCCAGCAGTTATGCTCAGATTTTAGGTGTGGTTCCCGATGCACCGGGAGAACAAGCGGGAATGCAACCCGGTGATGTTGTACTGACCTTTAATGATCACCCAATTAATGGCGTTGAGGATTTTAGAACCCTCACCCGCGAAAATGTTGGTAAGGAAGTTTCGTTGACCCTGAGACGCGGTAATGAAACATTAGACATTATCCTAACGCCGCGCGCTAATCCGCCAGAAGGTCAAGGCGCTATTGGAATCTTAATCGGTGGAATATTGGAAGATCGTGGCACTGGTTTGTTGTATCAAGAAGGGAATGAGCAGCTTGTAATCGCACCTCAACCACTGGGAGACTCTATTCGATATGGAGTGGACAGAGTTGTATCGGTCATTACCATGACCGTTGAGATACCCCAGCAGTTGATTAGTGGAGCTCTAACACCAGAAGAGGCACGGCCTGTTAGCGTGGTTGGGATGAGTCAAATAGGTGCAGTTGTCATTCAGCAAAGTATTGACCAAGGGCGTTTGTCCCCAATTCTGGATTTCATCGCCGTCATCAGCGTAGCATTAGGTTTCTTTAATCTCCTTCCCATTCCAGCGCTGGACGGTGGACGCATTCTGTTCGTGCTGGTGGAAATTGTACGCGGTCGGCCAATTTCGCCCGAACGTGAAGGATTGGTACATCTAGTAGGATTGGCGCTGCTCTTATCTTTATCGGTGCTTGTCATTCTTAATGATGTCATCAATCCGATTATGAATTCATTACCATAGTGTAAGGAGTGCTGGGTGGAAAACCGGGAATATCCGCAAAACGAATTGCAACCTGACACCAAAAAACCAACTTTGGAAGCAACTTTAGCAGCGCTGCATATATGGGAAGGTAGTATTCTGCCTTCAACCGTATATTATGGGTTATCTGGATTGAAATCTGACGAGGTTGAACAGTTCAAATCAGCATGGACAAAATTGTCGTCAGAGTTGCGGACTCAGATTTTGGTTCAGCTTGGTGAGGTAAGTGAAGCCAATATGGAGTTTGACTATCGAGAATTGGGTTTAATTGGGCTAAAAGACGGTGAAGCTCAAGTGCGTAAAGCCGCAGTTGAACTGTTATGGGAAGACGAATCTCTTGGGCTAATGTCTCTGCTGATTGATATGGCTCAATATGATGAGAGCAGTGAGGTTCGGGCGGCAGCAGCCAGTGCGCTTGGGCGTTTCATATTGCTTGGTGAATACGAAGAAATCCCCGAACAGGATGCTGCGAAGGCACAAGATGCCGTCATCGGTCTAATTAATGATCAACATGAGGATGTTGCTGTTCGCCGCCGTGCACTCGAAGCCATATCACATTCCAGCCATGATATTGTCCCAGAGGCTATCGAAGAGGCTTACCACAGCGGTGAAAGACTTATGCAGATCAGCGCCGTGTTTGCAATGGGGCGATCATATGACCAGCAGTGGAGAGATACGGTTCTCAAGGAAATGAAAAACAACGATCCCGAAATTCGCTATGAAGCAGCCCGTGCAGCGGGAGAGTTAGAAATTGGAGAATCCGTGCGTAGTCTTGCTGAATTAGCTCTTGACGATGAGCGGGAGATTAAAGAGGTCGCCATTTGGTCATTGGGGGAAATTGGTGGACGCGAGGCTATGCGCATTTTAAGCGCCTTGGCCGAGGATGCTGAAGAAGCAGATGATGATGATCTCTTAGAGATTGTTGAAGATGCAATTGGCAATGCATCCCTATTTGATGGGCTTGAAATCGATGATGACAGTTATCTGCTAAACTAACTCCCAACTAATGCTTCTATAGCGATCGCCCAGCCGCAACCCTGGGCGATTCTTTGTTACCCGGGATAATATGTACCTTGATTGTAGACCTCATTCAAGTTTTTGTTGATAACATAGGGCCTATTTTTCTAGTTGCGGGGATTGGGTGGCTGGTAGGCAGGTATTTAGAAATTGATGCGCGACAATTCGGGCGGGTATTATTTAATGTTTTTTCACCCGCACTCGTGTTTCGAGCGTTAGCAACCAGCCAAATCAGTCTCAATGAATTCAGCCTTCTTTTCCTGACAATGGCATCTTTTGTCGGCATCATGACCCTTGTTGCGGCGCTGATAGCACGCATACAGACTTCTGACAAAGTTGAACGCACTGGCATCATGCTAACGGCCATCTGCCCAAATGACGGCAATCTTGGGCTACCGATTATCGATTTTGCATTTGGTGCAGATGTATTGGCACGTGCCGTCATCATTTACATTGCAGCTACTATTCTCAATTTCACAATTGGTGTGTATGTAGCATCAAGCGGTAGAAATTCTGCGCGACAAGCACTAAGCCACATTTTCAAAATCCCTGTAGTTTATGCTGTATTTGCCGGATTTGTTGTGAACATTTTGCACATCACGCTGCCTTTGCCAGTTGAGCGTAGTGTCAATCTTATGGCGCAGGCGACCATTCCAGTAATGATTATTCTGCTAGGAATACAACTGGCACAAGCTGGCAGCCTGAAAAATCTGCGGTTGGTAGCTACCTCAGTAGGGCTTCGATTGATTGTATCCCCTCTGATCGCACTTGGAATCGCGCTGGTTTTAGATTTAAATGCCACCTCGCTGGCAGCATTTGTGATGCAAGCCAGTATGCCGGTGGCTGTCGCAACAACTGTGTTTGCAACTGAGTTTAATTTGAATCGGGAACAGATCGTTAGCAGCGTTGTAGCTTCAACGTTGTTTAGCCCTATTTCGCTGTCACTTCTTATTCTGTTACTTCAGCGCTAAAGGAAAAGGCGCGAGAATCTTTCTCACGCCTTTGATGTTTGATAAACGAGAGGGCTTACTGTGCGAATAGGGTTTGGAGCTTCATCGCCATACCCATGTCGCCCTCAATCTTGATCTTGCCACTCATAAATGCCTGCATCGCATTTAACTGACCTGCCGAGACGGCATACCAGTCATCAGCGTTGGCTTTGAGGGTCATCTTGGGGTTTTCTGCTTGTCCTTGGCCAGACACGCAAACACCATCGGCAATGCTTAGCCAATACAGACCACCATTATCACCACTGAGGTTAAATTGGATTACAGCATTAAGGCCTTCAGCCTTTGAGGGCACAAAACGAGATGCCATAGTTGGGAAAATTTCGGCGATTTCTTGGCTTGTGGGCATTATGTTTTAGCTCCTGATTAATAATCGATCATTTGTTGGTTGAGTTTATCACATCGGACGCGAGAATAGTATACAATTATCCGCGCTTACAACCCAAAAGACCCGGAGAAGTATCCGATGAGAAGAATATGTCTATGTTTATCCTTTTTACTCTTCACAGCTCAAGTTGCGGCTCAGCCTACAGCTATTCTTGATTTGCCGGGTAGCATCGCTTACATTGGGATTGATGGCAATGTTTATTCAATTGACAGCCAACGAACCGATACAACAGTTTTGACTGATGATGCAAACCTAGAAAAACAATATGTGTGGCCTACATGGTCAACAGATGGAAGGCTTGCATACTTTCAAACAGGATTGATGAATAATCAGATTGAAACCAATGTATATATTTCCTCAGATGGACACCAACCCGGCAATCTGGCTTACACTGTCACGGGTGAAATCTTTACATATGCTTATTGGTCACCACAGAACTGTGTGGATGAGAGCAACTGCCGCAATTTGGCTGTCCTCCTCAGTAATCCACGTGACCAATTGTTTTCAGTTCGCCTTATACGTAACACCCAACACCATTCTGAACAGATGCTGGCGGGTCTTGGTGCTCCGTTTTATTACAGTTGGAGTCCCGATGGTCTACGAATGCTCTGGCAGCGTAATGACGAACGGGTAGATGTGTTCAGAACTGATACCCCAGAGGTTATTGACATTTTACCTTTCAAACCAGGCCGGTTTCAGTCTCCAGCGTGGTCGCCTATAGATGACCGGTGGCTAATCGGTTCACTAGCGACAGACAGCCGATCAACGGATTTGGTGATTATCGCAAATGGAGAGGCTCAACGGCTCGCCGAACAACTTGCCGGGCCGATTTCTTTTTCGTGGTCACCAAATGGGGATTATGCGGCGTACATGGACGCCAATGGCCCAATATTCGTAATCGACACTTACACTGGGGAAACAATTTCCCGTGCACCTGTGAATGGTGTATATGCCTTTTTCTGGTCGCCGGACAGCAACCATATAGCTTATATCACATCCGCAACGGCGCCAGGGTCTTTAATTGCAGGAGCAAATGCGAAAACAGATGCAGCAGTACAGAATATAACCAGAATCGCATGGTCGATTTTAGATATTAAAACTGATAGTGTTCATTCATATGGTGCGTTCCAACCGACAAATGAGATGATCTACTTACTTAGTTTTTTTGACCAGTTTGCCCAAAGTCACCATGTCTGGTCGCCAGACAGCCGTTTCTTGATCTATAGTGAAATTGCCGGAGAACAAGGGCCAATTGTCAGCGTATTGGATACAACACAGCCTGATACTGTGCCATTTTCGATTGCCCAAGGCGTTATTGGGATATGGAATTTTAATTTATAACACTACCCATGAGAAAATCATTCCATATTTTAGTAATTGCTATTTGTGGGTGTTTCAGTGCCTGTGTACGAACACAACCACAAATTATTGTAATTACATCCACACCGCCGCCGGAGACTTCTACTACCACTCCTCAAGTGCAAAATCAGGCTGTAATTCCGATGGATCCGCAATTAACGCTCACACATGTCTCTACAGGTGCAACATCTCAACCAGATGTACTGTCGATTCCAGAACAATACGAGGTTCAACCGGGAGATACACTTTCGGCCATTGCTGCCTTACACGGAGTGAGCATCGAAACACTTCTTTCAGTCAATAATCTTGCTGACCCTAATATTTTATCGGTGGGGCAGATTATCAATTTACCTATGGCACCAAGCGAACAAACCAATTCATTCAAAATTATCCCCGATAGTCGTCTTGTTCGTGGGCCAGGTAGTCGTGAGTTTGACATTGCAACTTTTATCAATCAACAACCTGGATTTATTCGAACAGCAACAGACATTGTAGATGAAGTTCAAGTAGGTGCTGTTGAGGTTGTGAGCCGTGTTTCCCTTGAGTTTAGTGTGGATGCCCGGTTACTTTTGGCATTGCTGGAATATCGTTCCAAATGGTTGAGCCAAAACGAAATTGATGAAACAAGGCAACTATACCCTATACAAGGTGTCTCATCTCCAGATGGATTTGATCGGTCAGGTTTGTATAAACAGCTTTCCTGGACAGCCAACCAACTCAATCGAGGCTATTATGGTTGGAAGCATCAGGGGTTGAAAACACTGGAATTTGATGATGGTACTCGTCTGTCATTTGCATCAGACTTGAATGCGGCGACTGTTGGACTTCAATACTTTCTTGCGCTTAACAATAACTATCTTACATGGCTACAGCAAGTTGCGATGGAGGGGTTTTATCAGATATACACATCCTATTTTGGCGATCCCTTTTTGGGTGCGATTGAGCCTCTGCTACCGAATCCATTGACACAACCCGCTTTAACATTACCTTTTTCGTCCGGTGAAACATGGTTTTTTACAGGTGGTGCACATGGTGGGTGGGGAAGCGGAAGTGCATGGTCAGCAGTGGATTTTGCTCCCCCAGATGATCGACCAGATGGCAGTCCATCGTGTTATATATCGGAATTCTGGGCAACAGCGGTAGCTTCAGGTGTTATCACTCGAAGCGAGAATGGCACTGTGATTCTTGACCTAGATGGGGATGGCGATGAATCAACTGGTTGGTCTGTGCTTTATCTTCATTTGGCGTCTGAAGGACGTATAGCTACAGGTAGAATCGTCCAAGTTGGAGATCAAATTGGAAAACCTTCCTGTGAGGGCGGCTTTTCCAATGGAACGCATATACACATTGCCCGTCGTTATAATGGTGAATGGATACCAGTCACATGTGATGGCTGTTCACCCAACAATCTGCCACCATTCCTAATGAGTGGTTGGACGATGTATGGGCTAATTAACCAAGAATATCAAGGTTATATGATCAAGGGTAATGAACGACGTAATGCAGAACAGGGCAGACTTGCGCCCGATAACCGAGTCTCGTGGTAACCCATGATATAATCCGTCTGTTTGTGCATATGTCCGTCTAATTTTGAGGAAAGCATGAGGATAAGGCAAAAAACGGTCTGGGTATTTGTTATTGTTGTGAGTATAGTCCTTTTCAGGGTGGTTCAAGCTGAAGACCCTAAACAGGTTGTTGTTAGTGCAACACCGATCCCCATCAACATTCCCAGCCCACTGCCATTTGTTACCCAGGCAATAGAGGTTTCTGCAACTGCAACACGCACGCCTACTCCACGTGGCGCAGTTCTTTTGGAAGCACTGACAGAAGCAAATGTTCGAGCGCAACCGGATACCGAAGCTGAACGACTAGGAAGTATTCGTGCCGGGGATGTTTATCCGGTGATTGGGCGTTACTTCCGTTGGTATCAGTTTCAATATGAGCAGTCACCAAGCGGAACAGGGTGGGTCTTTGATGAGCTAGTGCGTATCATTGGCGACGAAACCACTATCACCGATTTAAACGAGGGAGCTGTCCCAACGATTGATCCTATAATTCTGGCAGAAACAGCCACATGGGAAGCCATTACCCAAACGCCAGGGGGTATTCTTACAGCAACAGCGTCCAGTGGGCAAATTCCGCTACCAATTCCACCGGGGCAAGGCGGAGCGGACGTAATCCCTGAAGATATTGGTGTAGCAGGTGTGCTGCCAACCTATACTTTCCCGCCCAATATTGTGGCTCTTGCTCCCCCAGAAATAACTCAGGAAGTCTCTGGAAATCAAATTGAAACAACGGAAGATATTATCGAGTTCGACAACATAACCCTTTCAACAAATATCCCACCGATCACACCTATCTTACTGTTGGGAGGTCTGGGAATTATCGGCTTATTCATCAGTTCTTTTCGACGTTGAAAATAAAAGTCCCGCTTTCTGAGCGGGACTTAGACTATACAACAAACTGAATCAGTGGCTGCAACTGCCGCACCCACCCGATGAACTTTCTGCTTCGCCACCCTGAGCAGTACGGAATGAGTGCCCGCAACCGCAGCTTGAAACCGCGTTAGGATTATCGATGCGGAAACCACCACCCATCAGACTATCGATGTAATCGATGGTTGCACCCTGAAGATACATCAAACTTGTTTGGTCAACGATCAGGCTAACACCATCTACCCGAACTACCTGATCAAATTCTCGCGGGGATTCCTCAAAGGCCATGCCATATTGAAGTCCAGAACAACCGCCACCCGATACAAATACGCGCAGAGAATGATTGGGTATATTACGTTGTTCAAGCAAATTGCGAATCACCATTACAGCCGAAGGTGTTACGGTAAGTGTAGGGGATGTATCGATCACGGTGGTCTGGATGTTGTCCTGTTCGATGATAGACATAGGCCTTTTCTCCTGTAGTCACTTTAACAGAGTCATTAACTTAGTGTAACATGATGGAGCACAAGCGTCAATTAAAAAGACACTCATCATAAAAATCAATTATTCGCTTGTAATGGAATCATATAGGCACAACTAGCGTCACCAGTTGACATACGAGACATTAAGCGAGGGACAACACCTAATAGAGCTGCAACCAAACGCATGTCCATCTCGCAAAGTGCGTGATTTGTCTGTGCAATGAAGTGATATGGGCAGTTGCTTGTTCTGAGAATGTATCCTTCTGTGTCTTTCTCCCATCGCGCATTATAGCCATGCTCGTTCAGATAATTCACAACGATATCCATCCGATTTACAAGAGGAATATCAGGAACATTGGCTTGAGAAGCCATATGATTTGCAACCCCCTCAAGAATAACATTCACTTCTTTAGGCGGGAGTTGTGTACAAATTTGCGCCAGCAGCCCAGTAGCCAGTGGTTGATAGTTGTTGGGGAAGCATTCTTTGGATTGCTCAGTCAGCACATAGATATGCTTAGGACGGCCAGGGGCAGTGCGATGACGCGATTGAGCATTTGTGATTAAGCTATCTTTCAATAACTCATTTAGGTGATGTCGCACTGTAACAGCAGTAATTGTATCGCCGCGACGCTGGCGGAGATTTTCTACCAAATCGTCTACTGTTGCTTCTCCTTGTTCTTTTAATATATCAAGGATGTACCGTCGGGTTTGCTGCATTAGCCAATATCTCAGCTTAATATTGCTTACCTACATCATAAAAAGTCTATCATCATGAACATGGCATGTCAAATGTGACACAAAGGGCAATGTAATGCTTTCGACGAATTGACGATGCGAACAGCATATGTTACTATCGTGTTCCGCGTGGAGCAGGCCTCCACGCTTTGTATTCCACGACCGAAGTGAGTTTTCAAAGTGGCGATGATAATTGCATTCCAAGGGGTACACGGAGCTTATTCAGAACAGGCTATCCGCCAACATTTTGGGGATAGTGTATCTGTATATCCTTGTCCAACTCTAACTGATCTTTTTGCTGCTATACAATCACGTAAAGTTACTTATGGTATCCTGCCAGTTGAAAATGCTCTGGCAGGAGCCGTCAGTCAGGCTTATGAATTGCTAATGGATTACGATTTACGTATACAGGCTGATGTTTATCTTCATGTACACCATGCCTTGTTAACAAACCCTGGGCAAACTATCGAAGATTTGCACGCGGTTCGTTCTCATCCGCAAGCATTAGCACAATGTGAACAATTCCTAAAGCGCCATGATTTAAAGGCAATACCTTGGTACGATACAGCAGGTTCGGCACATGATCTAGCATCCGAACCCATATCTGGAATCGGCGCTATAGCCAGTGAATTAGCGGGCAAGCTTTATGGTCTCGATATTCTGGAGACCCAAATCGAGGATGTAACGTTCAATTTCACTCGGTTTTTCGTTCTTGGGCATGACGACCCCATGCGCGGAGATTACAATAAAACATCGCTGGTTTTTGCTACTCGCCATCGACCAGCCGCTCTTTATGATTGTTTGGGAGAATTTGCAACACGGGGTTTAAATCTGACGAAGATAGAGTCTCGCCCTCGGCGTAACCGTCCTTGGGAGCCGGTGTTTTATCTGGATTTTGAAGGTCATTGGCAGGATCCTGCTTGTCAGGAAGCGCTGGCAGCCTTATTACAGCGTGCATCATTCGTCAAAATGCTTGGCTCATACCCGGCTGTTAAAACTGGGCGCGAGTCTGTTGGAATATAGCGAGGTATAAACCACCATGCAGAAGCTGAATGTCGCCGTTTTAGGCGCAACAGGTGCCGTCGGCCAACGATTTATCCAACTTCTTGAAAATCATCCCTGGTTTCAGGTTGCCGAGGTAGTTGGCTCAAGTCGCAGTGCAAGTCGGGAATATGGAGAAGCGGTCAATTGGGTGTTGGATGGCAGTCCGCCAAATTCAGCAACTAATCTGACTGTGAAAGCACTTGAAGATGATTTAGATTCACCTCTAGTGTTTTCAGCGTTGCCAAAAGAAGCAGCTGAAACCCGTGAAATTGAACTAGCGGCACAAGGTCACATTGTTTGCACAAATGCGTCTACAAATCGAATGGTCGAAGATTTCCCCTTACTTCTCCCAGAAGTGAATGCTGATCATGTGAGGCTAGTTGATGTACAGCGCGAAAAACGTGGCTGGACAACAGGCGCTGTCATCGCAAACTCGAATTGCACAGCCATGCCAGTTGTGATGGCACTAGCTCCACTACGACAATTCGGCATCAAGAAGATTCTGGTAGTCAGTGCACAGGCCATTAGCGGGGCTGGTTATCCAGGTGTGGCATCACTGGATATTCTGGATAATATTGTTCCTTATGTAAGCGGTGACGAGCAAAAACTTGAAACCGAAACTTTACGAATGCTCGGCACATTACATAATGATCGGGTTGAATGGCTTCCATCCATTTTGAGTGCATCATGTAACCGGGTTCCGGTGGTTGATGGGCATCTGGTTAATGTGTCGATTGAATTGGATGAAAAACCCACACTCGAAGAAATTTTGGAAACATGGTCATCATTTAGAGGAATGGATCCTGTACCACATCTTCCCAGTGCTCCAGAACCGCCGTTGCATTATTTACCGCAAGCTGATCGTCCTCAAAGTCGTAGGGATCGCAATACAGGTAACGGTATGGCAACTTCAATTGGTCGTTTGCGAGAATGTCCGATACTAGGTTATAAATTCGTGGCGCTTTCACATAATACAATTCGTGGCGCTGCCGGTGGCAGCATTTTGAATGCTGAATTATTGGCCATAAGCGGTTATCTTGGCTCTTTTCAACCAAACCATGAATCAATCGTAGCCCATGCCTAAACCATAGGCCTGAGGTAACTGGATGATTTATTTCCAGTACTTTCAAAGGTTGGAGTATGGATATTTTAATTCTTGGTGTGGATGGCTATTTGGGATGGCCGTTAGCGCTACACCTTGCTTCACAGCAACACCGCGTTGCGGGTATTGATTGTTTTCTGCGGCGAGCCTGGATTTCGGAAGTTGGCAGCCACAGTGCTATTCCAATCTATACCATCGAGGAACGTCTACAGGCTTTTAAAGATTGCTTTGGGGTTGAGTTGATGTTCCGGGACGGTAATTTGCTGGATTATAGTTTCTTGAAAGCCTTTCTAGCTGAGTTTCAACCAGACACAATCATTCATCTAGCGGAAATGCCTTCTGCCCCTTACTCAATGATTGACCAAGCTCATGCAGCATTCACTCAACAAAATAATGTCATCGGCAGCTTGAATGTGTTGTGGGCAATTAAAGAAGTTTGCCCGAATGCGCATCTTATTAAATTGGGGACAATGGGTGAATATGGTACGCCCAATATAGATATCCCTGAGGGGTTTTTCGAGGTTGAATTCCGAGGGCGCAAAGACCGCCTGCCATTTCCACGCCAAGCAAATAGTTTTTACCATTGGAGTAAGGTTCATGACTCCAACAATACAATGTTTGCCTGCCGCACTTGGGGATTACGGGCAACAGATATTATGCAGGGGATTGTATTCGGCAGCCACATTGACGAAATGAGCGGCGATGTACGATTACGCACTCGATTCGACTTTGATCAATGTTTTGGAACTGTTATCAATCGATTTATCTGTGAAGCAGTTATTGGTCACCCTTTGACAGTGTATGGTGCTGGGGGACAAACACGAGGATTTTTGCCACTTCAGAATTCTATCCAATGCCTCACTTTGGCAACGGAAAACCCATCTGATCCAGGCGAATATCGGGTCTTCAATCAATTTGATGATTGCTATACCGTTGAAGAATTAGCGGCAGCAGTGCAAAGGGTCGGCTTAGAAATGAGTATAGAGATTGATATTGAGCATTACAATAATCCCCGTACTGAACCAGATAGTCACTACTATAAGCCTGATCGCAATCATCTGGTGGAATTAGGGTATCAACCAAAACACGATTTGGAAACTGAAATTCGCACTATGCTTCAGGATTTGATGCCACATAAGTCGCGCGTTCTAGAAAAAATCGACGTGTTTGTACCGGATATACGATGGGAAGGTGGTCGCCGCTTTTCCAAAAAGGTTGATATAAAAGCAACCCCTGTTTGATTTGATCACTAATGAAATCATTGCTTACCAGGAGTAAACCAAGATGATTCAGTTCTGGAAGTTAAGCCAAATGACTCCTGATCAGCTTAACCGCATTATGCGCCGTGCAGAAACCGATATTCGAGATTTGCTGCCTATTGCCCAGAGCGTTATCGACAAAGTTCGAACTGATGGAGATGTGGCGGTTGTAGAATACACCCGCAAGTTCGATACAGCTCAGTTCACAGCTCCCATGCTGCGTGCAACAGCAGAAGATTTTGCTGCTGCTCGTTCTGTAGTTGATTATGATGTGATAAAGGCAATTGAACAGGCACACACCAATATCGAACGCTTCCATAAAGAGCAAATGCCCGAACCAATGTGGTTCATGGAAGTACAACCGGGAATTATGGCGGGGGAGCGCGTGACACCCATAGCTAGTGCTGGATTGTATGTGCCACGAGGCAAAGGGGCTTTTCCGTCTGTTATGCTCATGCTGGCTACGCCTGCAAAAGTTGCGGGTGTTCCACATATCGTTATTGTTACACCTCCAACACCAGAAGGTAAAGCCGATGCAGCGTCGCTGATTGCCGCTGAAATTTGCGGTATTGATACAGTTTACGTTGTAGGAGGAATGCAGGCAATTGCTGCGTTGGCATATGGTACAGAAACCATCCCTAAAGTTGATAAAATCATTGGCCCAGGCAGCAGCTATGTTTCATCTGCAAAGCGCTTGTTATATGGCACCGTTGATGTTGGGTTGCCTGCAGGCCCAAGCGAGTCAATTATCCTAACTGATGAAAATGTCGACCCGCGGTTAGCTGCACTTGATTTGTTGGTTGAAGCTGAACATGGTCCAGATTCTGCTGCCATTTTGGTTACTCACAGTCAGGAAGTTGCCCAACAGGTTTTGTCTATTCTGCCGGATTATATCGCCGAACTTCCAGAATGGCGGCAGCATTTTGTCAACAATGTGCTCTCCAATTATGGTGGTGTCTTGCTAACAAATAATCTGGTTGAATCCATTGAGTTTGTAAACAACTACGCACCAGAACATTTGGAAATCCTGACAGCAGATCCATTTGTCACGTTGAACAAAATCCGTAATGCGGGGGAAATTTTACTGGGCCACTTCACACCGATCCCAACTGCAAACTACTGCTTAGGACTCAATGCAATTTTGCCAACTGGTGGATTTGCCAAGAGCTTTTCATCAGTTAGTGTAAATGATTTCCTGAAACGCAGTGGAGTTGGATACCTCTCCCGTGAAGGGTATACAAAATTGCAGGGAATTACCACAATGTTGGCGGATTATGAGGATTTCCCGGCCCATGCGATGGCAATCCGCAAACGGAATGAAATACTTGGTGTATGAGCGATTTACTACACCAAATCCAAACACTTCAATTTCAAGATAAAAATCAGGCGGAAACCTTACTTTTATCATTCCTGCGCGAGATTTTCTCCGCTGAGGTTCAGACTGTTGAACTTCGTCCACTGGCCGTTTCACTAAATTCCTTCAATGGGTTTATGAATCTAACTGATGGCAGTCGCTATTTCTTTAAAACCCATACTGAGCCTGATGGGGTTATTAGCGAATACTATAACGCTACACAATTAGCTGACGCTGGCTATCCAGTCATCAAACCTATTTTCAGTTCAACTGAAGCTGGAAAACAACTGCTGGTTTATGAGGTTATTTATGATCAGTCAGTTTTTGATGCTGCCTGGATAATCGAATCGGGTGATGTCGAGTTACTGCCTGCTTTAACCATTGCACAGGAGAAATCTGATCAACAACTTTACACATTGTATCTACGAAGTTTAGCCCAGCAAGGTGCAAAGGATACTGTAAAAGCGCCCATCCACCAGTTATTTTTTCATCGTCTTAGTGGAGGGCGTTTGCATCGTTTCTATGGGCCACTGCCTGATGAACCAGGTGAGTTCCCTAAAATAGAGGTGCCCGGTGGTTGGTACTCGATGGCGCAAGTTCGCAATATAAAGTGGGAGATTAATGGACAAAACTATCGTGATACCTTAGACGATTTAATCAAACAAGCACTGCTACTGCTGCAACCATTGCAAAATGGGCCATCAATAATTGGACATGGAGATGCCCACAATGGCAATGTATTTTTACGTCAGCATACACAACCTCCATCCCTTTTATATTTTGATCCTGCATTTGCAGGCAGACATCATCCTCTACTTGATCTGACAAAGCCAATATTCCACAATGTGTTCGCTATGTGGATGTACTTCCCCCAAATCAAGCAAGCGCAGACCCCAATAACCTTTCGACAAATAGGTAATTTATGGCAGTTAGAATACAATTATCCACTCCATTCAGTACGCAAGATGTTTCTAACCAGTAAGGTGGAACACATATTAAAGCCGATTCTGAAAGAGCTTGTACGACATAAAGATCTTCGTCACGATTGGCGGGCTTATTTCAAAGCCGCACTGTTTTGCTGCCCATTCTTAACCATGAACTTGGCCGATAAAAATAAATTTTCGCCTGAAATTAGTCTCCTCGGGCTTGCAATGGCAGTAGAAATGGGAGCAGAAAGCGCAGGAGTTCGAAGCTACATTGACCAAGTTTTGGATGATGTAGAAGTTGCTCTGGGCATTTAACTCAAGCTTTTCAGCAGCCTCATAAACGTCGGGGCATTCTCCATGAACACATAACGAACTGGGCTGGCAATAGTCTGGGTGCCACCGATTGCGCGTATATGTTCAACAGCCAAGAGCAAACTGCTGCTGGGAATAATGATGGTTACGGTGTACCACTGGTTACTATTCTCATTTATACCTAAGATAGGTGCAACTGTTGGACCTTGCAAGCCACGTGTGACAGGATTGGCAGCAACTTTTGCAGCAATTTCCGAGGCATTTTCCCCTTTGATGTTGGCAATCAACTGATAGTAACCCCGGCCTTGTTGAGCTGCGTCAATGTATTCTATTAGAACCCGTACAGTTTCCAGTAGCTCTGGACTGGTTTTCAGGGCAGCGCGGTTGCCTATAAGACAGGCCTGCGAGTCGACAATGATGCCGTCAGGTATTATTTTGAGATGATTCTCACGAAGCGTTGTTCCTGTCTGGGTGAGATCAATAATAATATCCGCGTAGCCCAAAGTTGGAGCTGCCTCAATTGCCCCTTCGGCTTTGACCAGCGTGAAGTGGTGAATACCACAATCATGTAAAAACTGACGTGCCAAAACCGGATATTTGGTTGCTATTCGCAGGTTACGACGTTTCTGTTCGCGAAAATCTAACGAGATGTCCAGCAAATCAGCCATGCCTTCCGCATCAACCCAAGTTTCTGGAACTGCAACGACTAAACTACATTGTCCATAGCCAAGTCGATCATGAATGACAACCAGGTTTTCATCCATGTTCTCATAAACAATATCTAAACCGGTAATTCCGATATGTGCTGTTCCATCCGCAACTTTATAAAGCACATCTGTCGCTCGCTGAAATAATACAGTTATCGCGGGAATTGTTGATACAACACCTGTATATTGGCGTTGATTAGGCTTATCGATTCGTAATCCACAATCTTTCAGGAAATTCAGCGTTGGCTCGGCAATTGCGCCCTTACTGGGCAGCGCGAAAGTGATTGCATTAGTCATGGTAGGTTTTTGATGTTAGTTACGAGTGTGTTGATTTGATCGATTTGATAAACATTAGTCTGCCAATGTAAGGTTGATTGATTTTGGGCTATTAGCACATTTTTATCATCAGCCACAGAAGAAACAATTTGAACTGGTAGTCCGTGTCTACGTAATCGCTGCGCCCATAAAACAGCATCATCCTGATTTGTCGCCATCAAATTTAAAACGGTTTTTTGCTCTAATAAAGAATGATAGGGTAGGGCAGCCAGGAAATTATCTATATAATATGCAAAACCCACAGCCGGCACATTTTGCTTGCCTCCAATCAATTGAGCAAGCTCGTCATAGCGCCCGCCACCACCCAGATGTAAACCGGATGCATGCAATTCAAACACTATCCCTGTATAATACTCCCAACTGCGAGCCAAATCTGGTTGGATGATAATTTTCGATGATGGAATATCATACAGTTTAAGCAAATTCACTACCCGCCACCAATCTTCCAGTGTATGCCGCGAGTTAGTATCGTCATCCCCAACTAATCGATTAAGGACTGCAAAAGCATCATCGGGGATACCTGTCACGTCGTGCCAAATCTCTAGGAAATCAAGAGCCGCTACAACTTGGGAGCGTTGAACAGATCTTTGACGCTTCTGAAACAAACGTTTAGCTATGTCTTGGCGGGTGCGAGTACCCATTGCAGGTATAATTTCGACACCCACTACAACAGGCTCAAGCATCATTTCTGTCAATAGTTCAGTGTGCTGAACCAATAAACGATCAAGTTGTTCTAAAACGAATTTTTTACCTTGGTCGGGATTGTTTAATGCTGGTAAATGATGCAACAAAAATTGCTGAGTTCGTAAATCCAATTGAAAGTGATTTAAAATCTGACGAAGGAGACCTGTATGTCCAATAACCAGATGCCAATCCTCAATTCCCTGAGCAGCTATTCCCTGTGCTGCAACTGCTATAATTTCGGCATCTGCAGATGGAGTGTTAGCGCCAATCAGTTCTGCGCCAATACTAAATTGCTGATATTGCCGGCCATTATTTGGAGTATCCTCGAATATGTGACCATTAAATTGCCATCGCGCGACGAAATCCAATTGTTTTTGGCTAATGTAATGGTAAGTTGCTTGTGCCGTAAATTCTGGCCTTAGTGCCCACTCCTTGCCATGTCTTTCGAATGTGAACAGGCGGTTGATAACTTGGTCACCCGCTTTAATCAAAAAAATATCTGCCGAATCGAGAATGGGAAGATTAACTACTTCGTAACCAAACAGCCTCATGTGCTGCATGAGGCTGTTTGTCAAATCATACTGGCGGTTGAGCATGACGATGTGGGTCTCCGTAGCAGGTGGTTTCCACATCATGATAGCGTGCTTTAGTCCGATGACAATGGCAGACCTTATGCATATTCACCGCTGCTGTAGACAAAAACAGCTGGGCCTGTTTCTTTATCGGGCGAGTTCATGCTTTGCATTTCATCGGCGACCCAAAGGTATAGCCAATGAGCATCAGTTATGGACATATTGACGCAACCGTGACTGCGACGGTATCCAAAACCGTCGTGCCAATAGGCGCCGTGCAGCGCACGCCCTTCGTCAAAAAACATTGTCCAAGGGACTTCTTCCAGAAAATAGAAATCATCCCCTACCTGACCACCACTCATATTGTCACGAGTACGTCGAAAGTATATGTAAAATAACCCTTCATAAGTCGGCCATCGTGGCAAACCTGACGAGATCAATGTGGCAAAGACAGGAGTAACTCCTTCATAGGCAATCACAACCTGTTCATACAGATCAATACTCACCCATAAGTTGGTATCAACATCTTTAGGGCGTTCAACCGGGATAATCTTCGCAACATGATATTGGTGTACCCATTGATCGACCCCAACCTGATACCAAATTTCCCCGTTGATTTCGGCAGTGGCATACAGATTCAGAGGTGTGTAGCGCCAAATGAGATTATTGTCCTCATCTGGTTCACTGACGGGTTGTGAACTTGGGTACATATTCA
This sequence comes from Anaerolineae bacterium, assembly GCA_019912965.1. GTDB lineage: Bacteria > Chloroflexota > Anaerolineae > Aggregatilineales > Phototrophicaceae > CFX2. Next base: position 8,905 of record JAIOHM010000156.1, on the reverse strand, counting down.
CCAGTGCCCATGCCATTGGGTATGGCAATTCTGCTTGTGGTAACAAAACACCTGAAAAATGGGATACTATCCCCATACTGTTCGTCAGGCTTTCCGAACGAACCCATTGACCAGGATTAATTTCTGACCAACCATCTTGGGTATTTATCGTTGTTACGAAGTTAAATCCCGCGTCCAGTGACCCCACAAGATTGCCATTGGGTAGATCAAAAATGTCCAGTTTGCCAGTTGTCTGTTGATAGTAACGATCATAGAGTAAGGTTTCGTTGATTGGTAAGGTTTCAACATTTGGATATGGATTGGCTGCAATCTCAACGTCCGAAATCCCATAACTGATGTCGCAATCCGTTTCACAATCATTTGCTGACACAGACATGAACAGCGATAAGCTTAATAACCCCCAAAATAGATTGAGCAGTCGTTTAGGCATTTGCACACCCTATCCTATATTGTTCAATGTATGAATTTAGAGATTATTATATTGAATTCAGAGCGTTTTCTAATCTACGGAAAGTACTCACAATCCATACGATGATGGTACTTTTACTCTACGACACGCCGATTGCGGTATCCGTTATCTCGTTCTATACTGTTTGGAAGCGCGTTTTGTTTTTTCAATCTATACTTATCGTCGTTTACCTATTCGCTTCCACGTTCTGGCGGCCACCTTATAAGGGCCAGGAGACGGACCATGAGCAAACAACCCAAAGGTATCTCGCTTTTCCTACTTCTTGCATTTTGCATCGGGATGATGGTATTCAGTCCTGTTGCCCTGGCCGCTGAGCCTCAGCAGCAGTTCGTTGCGCCTCGGTTGGTCGTTAATTCCAGCTTTCTCAATGTGCGATCTGGCCCTGGCATTCAATACAGTGTGTTATTAACTGTTGTTGGCGGCACAGAATTGCCTGTCCTCGGACGCGCTAGTGACAACGTTTGGTTCCAGGTCTCAACCGTGATTGGTGTTGGTTGGGTCAATGTTCAATACACTGTCCCTCGTGGCAATTTTGAGAATGTTCCAGTTATCCAGTTATCGGAGTTCATTGCTACATCTGTTCAAACAACACCTATCACTCTCGGATTGCCACTCGGCCAAGGTGGTGGTGCGGCTCCCGAAGTTGCAGCGTCCACAGTTCCGACCACTGCAAGCGGCACTATTCGGGTAACTTTAAGCAATAACCGGGTTACAACGGTCAGCTTAAATGAACGTTTTCGTGCTGTAATCAATGTCGAAGCTGTGAATCTACGCACACAACCGGTAGATGGCTCGCCCACGCTGGGAACTGTTTATCGGGACGACACCAATGATTACCCGATTCTGGGCAGTTCAAAAGATAATAAGACAGGTGTCGAATGGATCGCCATTGAAGTTGTTGATGTAGGTGTTGGCTGGATTGAAGCCGCGAAGGTTTTCTTCCGCCTATCACGTGCTGCTGGTACAGTGATGCAGGTTGCGGCCACCCTTATCAATTTAACCGACTCGCCAAGCGGTAGCGGTGATAATTTGCCAATCCTGCAAAGTGGTGCTGAAGCATTTCTCCGCAATATCAGTCGAGATGGGAAATTCATCCAAATTGAATTAGGTGATGGCACGCTTGGTTGGGTTCCCTTCGATGCGGTTGTCACACGCACGGGGACGCCTACCGATGAAATCGACTTTGAACAGTTGGCTGGTAGTGTTCCAACGACATTTATACAGCCGGGCGCAACTTCAAATACCACTACTACAGGTGCCTTCCCAGCAACATTTGGCCTTGACACACCTCACATTGTTATCAATACGGGTTTCCTGAATATCCGTAGTGGCCCTGGCGCACAATATTCGATTGTTGCAACCCTTTCAGGCGGAACTGAACTCCCTGTAATCGGGATTGCACCAGATAATGTCTGGTATCTCGTAGAGGGAACTTTTGGTCGTGGGTGGATCAATAACGAATTTGTTGTATTCCGGGGTGCAATCCAAACTGTGCCAATCATTCGTGATTTTACGGCTGTTACAACCACCACCTTATCTGCGCCCATTGCAGTTGTGGCTGGAAGTGTGACCCTATATGCCGCCCCAGGCACTAACTTCGGCGCAATTGGCGCTTTGAACGGCCCAATCGAGGTTCCGATTGTTGCCCGAACAGCCGATTCATTGTGGCTTCAGTTGAATACTTCAATTGGATTTGGCTGGGTAGTAGCAAATCAAGTCATTGTCCGGGGTGATGGTAACCTGATACCCGTAGTTGGCTAAATGTTCAAGTTTTAACAGTTGATTAAGGACGCCCTCTTCTTATATGATAGTAGGGCGTCTTGCTTCTTGTTTTATGGATGGATTTTGGTCATGCGGATTGTGTATGTTGAAGATAATGTTGCTAATATTGCATTGTTAGAGCGCATTTGTAATATGGGTAAAGATGAGCTAATTACTTACTTGGACGCAGGATCAGCTCTTTCAGAAATCAGGCCAGGTTTAAACGACCTAATTGTTATTGATCTCCATTTGGGTAATCAAAGTATAGATGGGCTGGAGTTGGCGCGCCTTCTGCGGGAACGCGGCGTTAATGAACCCATAGTGGCGATCACCTCTTACGATCATATATATGAAAAACGATCTGAGCTAGCGGGTTGTAATGAGTATGTAAAAAAGCCCGTTTCAGTTCCCATGCTGGTTAAGTTGTTCGAGCGATATCGCTCACAATAACAAGCTATTTTTATTTTTCACAAACGCCCTGCACCCTGCGACGCGGGGCGTTTTGTTAACGATGATTGGTAATCGCTATGCACCAACTAATCGAAAAACTTACGGGGCGTAAGCAGATACTTGACATTACGCTGTCGTCAAACAGTCCAATTTTCGGCAGTAGTACAAATCTCGCCCGAGCGCTGGAAGCAGCTACTGTTCTTCCAAAACTGCGTATTGGTCTGTGGCCTATTCGCAGCAAAGACAAACCGGAAATTGCAATGGGCATTGGGATGATTCTGAGTTTGTTATTAAGTCGATGGCGTTCAATTCAGATTTACCGGTTATTGGCCCAAGTGAGTGGTGAACCTAATGAATATGAGTGGACAATAGAGCAGTCTCAATTTGGAGTTGATGATTGGGAAATTGAAGGTCTAAATGAAAATGTAGCTATTTGGGGCAACCTTGAGCACAGTGCAGATGGCTATACACTAGTTATTGAAGTTGAAAACGATCTTTCTGGAATTGATGAAACCAAAACGCTTAGCTACTCGGCAAGAACATTGAGTGGAATTATTGCTCAATTGCCCGATACAACTAAATCTTTGGCAGAATACCTTGATGCTGGTTCACCCAGCCCCTTGCTGCCTGATTTTGAAGCTGAAGAATGGGATGCAGATGTATTAGAAGCTCTACTTAAACAGATCTTTAATTGGGAACGAAATCTCTGGTTATGGATGTGGGGCAAAACCTGGCTGAGTGAACACATACTCAAGGAACAGGAATTACTGGTTAATGCTGGGCAATCCCAAAAGTGCGACCTTGCCTCATGGGCAATAGCTAACTCAATTGCTCGTGTATTCTCTTCCGTATTTGCACCCATAAATGATACGTTGATACCTTTAGCAGAGGAGATTGCTACAACTTTCAATGATTATCCACATGCTGCTGTCGCATTGAGTCTGGCTTTGTTTCGCTTTGGTGACCCTCTACGGGCTTATGATCTTCTTGAAACAACCCTTGAAGCTCATCCGAATGATCTGGTAAGTTGGTTTACGCTAGCCGAACTTTACCGACAAGGAAACGAAGTCAGTCAAGCGATGGAAACATTCCAACGGGCAATTAAGGGAGAGATTGTTTCATCTAGTCTCTACATGCGCTATGCCGATTTACTGCTTCTACTTGATGCCAATAATGTGATGCTTAATATTGGGGCACATCGAACATCTATATCGGGGCGCAAATTTAATGAGGAAGTTGTACTTGTCGGAGATGAAGAATATACACCCCAGCTATTGATTGCTGAAGCCGTTGAAGCTTTTAGGGCTGCGCTTGCCATTGAACCACATAACATGGAAGCACTCCTTCAACTCACGCTCCACCTGATTGAACTTGGTTCCATTGATGAGATATGGGATAGCTTCAAACAACTGGTCGACCTAGATCAGGATGGTGAAAGTGTACGCGCCATCGTTGAAGTATTTTATATACTAGATGATATTGAACCAGGAATCTCCATCTTGCAAAACGCTGTTTCTAAAAATACTGAACGTCTAAGTCTGCAATTAAGTCTGGCAATAGCTTATCTAAATGACGAGCAATATGAAGCAGCCAAGTCGGAACTGAATAAGGCTCGATCACTAACTACTAATCCAGTTATTTTAGCCGAGATTGAGCGATTGCTATTGCCCGCCAATGATCCGGAATTTGAGGCACAATTTGGAAATATTACAGACTTAATCAATGCCGGTGCTGAGGTTTCCGCACAAGATATTGAATTCTTAGAAGATATCCTCGATAAAGCACCATTGTTGGCTCAGGCTTATATATTATTGGCGGCGGCTTATCAAAAATGGGATGAGCCTGAAGATGCGCTCGATGTTCTTTTAGATGGTCAAAAATTACTACCGCAAGACGCCGAAATTATTAGTGCTCTCGCAGAAGTTTTATGGGAATCTGGCGAAGCAGAACTGGCACTTGATTATCTGAACAAAGGCTTAGCAGCAAATCCAACTCATGCGGGGTTGCTGGCACTAACGGGGAAATATTTATTTGATGATGGGCAGCAAGATGCAGCTCGTGAATTTCTACAACGCGCCGAATCTTTGGATTCCCGACATCCCTTATTGATCCAAGCAAGAGTATATATCGCGCGTAAAGTTGCTGACCAACAATAAAGCTTAGGTCTCGCTTAAAATGACAATTGAAGAATGTCCAGATGTTGCATCAGATGCAACCTGACTAAACAGCTCAATATAATCCACAGGAATACGGATAATAACCATAACATTTTCCGCAAAATCCACGTCTTCGATTATGCCATTATGTTGAGCAATTAGTCGTTTGAAGGTTTCATAAAGCGCATAAGGAATCTCAATGCCGAGGGTTTTGCGCGAAACCTTCTCCTCGGTTTTCAAGGTATCCAGAGCGGTACGGGTTGCTTCAGTGTAAGCGCGTACCAATCCGCCCGTGCCAAGTTTTGTGCCTCCAAAATAGCGTGTTACAACAACCAGAACATCTCCTATATTACTGCCTCGCAGCGTCATCAATACGGGGGGACCAGCAGTTCCTGATGGTTCACCATCGTCGCTCATGCCTTCAATAACGCTGTTCCCATACCCAACGCGAAATGCATAAACATGATGTGATGCATCAGGCATTTCCCGGCGAATATTTCCCAAGACTGATTTAGCTTCCTCAACATTCTCAATTTTTGAAATTGTTGTAATAAAGTGAGAATTCGCGACAGTTAAAGTTATACGATGCTGATTTGAAGGTACTCGGTACCGGGAAGGCTTCATAACCTGACACGCAACCTAATTAAATACACTTCGCAATATATGATGCTGTCTGTATCTAATAATAGCTCGCTGTTTGGGAGTAACGAAATGTGGTCAACCTGCGACTTAGTAGGGCAGGGGGATAGCAAAACAATGCCGCTCATATAATACTTCCCGCCAACAAAAGGCTCGGCTCCTAAACTAAGTCACAGATTCAGCCTAAATCTCCGCATCTGGATTACTAACAACAAATGAATGAAAAACAGGTGGTTCGATCATAACCCTACCACTCTGAATCTTCAACAACCGCTTCTGTTGAAGTAACGCGAAGGTTTCCTGAGTATCTAGATTATTCGAATCAACGCTGGGGCGTGGCTTGGTAAACTCCTTCAGCATACTGCGTTCTTTTTCACTCAGGCTCAGCCATATAGTCTTGCACTCAATACGCACTGCACGTTTCAAAGCCAGTTCATGAACCAGGCGTTCACTTTCAGTCATAACGGTATTGGCGTCCAAATGCCCTAGGTTTTCCAAGGCGCGAAATCCTGATCGCATCAGACCTGCATATCGGCCAGTAGCCCATAGCAAGAAGTCCACGGCATACGATTCATATTTACGATCATTGCGCCTGATGAGGTCGTTAATCATATTGCGGGCATCATTTTCGTTGTATGGCCCAACAAAAACAACGCTATCAGTAAACAGTTCTGTAAAAGGCTCGATTTCCAATGCTTTGATGCCTAGATGGTCAATTACTCCTGGTAGAGGCGAGCGCGTGAAAGTTAAATATGACAGACTTCGTTTGTTTGTATCGCGTAATCCTCGTAATGTTAGAAAAAACTTCACCGGCAGTTGCTTTAGCATTTCCTCGAATTCATCGAACATAAAAACAATTTGGACGCCATTTCGCATGAATACTTCTAAGCCTAGCTCAAAGTAACGAAGTCCCATGTATGCATAAAGAGGATTGGTGCCATCTTGCAAAGTCTGATAGGTGTCATAAAAAACTTGGGCATCTCCCGGAGGCAAATTATCAAAAGGATAAAAACCTAAAAACAGGCGGTGCATCATTAATTCATACCCGGCCCAACAGCGTTCCGGCTCATTTTCGGGAGTAATACCAGAGAGCGGACCTAGCATACTAGGATCAATAATGATAGCCTTGAAAGGCTTACCATCCGCAACATCTTGCATATAAAAAGCTTGTACCTCTGGATCAGACAAATGCTGGAGAAGATTGGATTTGCCCACACTTCCAACCCCAACAAGGGAGCAAGAATCGGATGCACGCCAACGCTCCATTACGTATCCCACTTCTTGTTGGCGAAATTCCATCGGTTGTTTGCGCGTACGTGTATTTGCCATGATTTCAAATGTCTCAATTGTTATACTTAAACAGTGTTAGCATTTTGAAGACAATCAGACCCATATTTATAATAATGGCTCATATCAACGTATTTAGCAAGAGGACACCATGAATAAACAATATCGTTATTTCGATTCTATAATGGCTTTATTTGTAACCACTTTGCTGTTAAGCAATCTTTTGAGTAGTGCCAAGATTATCGATCTTGGCATAAGCATCGGTTCCATGCCCTTGGTTTTTGATGCGGGGACGTTAGTATTTCCGGTATCTTATATCTTTGGAGATATTCTCACTGAAGTATACGGATTTAAGCGGTCGCGCCGGGTAATCTGGATGGGATTTATTGCTATGGTGCTGTTGGGATTGTTTGTGTGGGTTACAGGCATTCTACCCGGAGAAGCTGATTGGCAGCAACGGGTTGGACAAATCGCCTTTGATAACATTCTTGGTGGTATAAGTGGGTTAATCCTAGCCAGTCTGATTGCTTATTGGATGGGTGAGTTTAGTAACAGCTATATCCTTGCAAAAATGAAGATAGCAACAAAAGGAAAATGGATATGGTTAAGAACAATTGGAAGTACTTTAGTTGGCCAAGCAGCTGATACAATAATTTTTTTTGTTGTTGCTTATCTAGCTGGCGTATTTCCATTCGAAATTCTCCCATCTCTGATACTTACAAACTATATTCTCAAAGTAAGCATCGAAATCTTGTTCACGCCCGCAACCATAACCATAATCAACCTTCTTAAATCAGTTGAGAATGAAGACTACTTCGATTATAAAACAGCTTTTAACCCTTTCCATTTTTGATCCTTAAGATTAAACAATATTGTGTTAATTTGTCTCCATCGACCTTTACTTCGTGATAAGGGCAATTATCACGAGTAATTTGATGGCTATAATTAGTGTTTCGCCAGCTTAACCCAAAAGATCCCGAGGTTAGTTTGCGGTAGAAGTGCCACTGTTATTTATGTGATTTTGGATGGAGGTAGCAAAAAAAACCAAAATCGCCCAATAAGAACGATAAAGGTGTATTTATCTGAACTAAATGAGACTTAATCTGACACTCTGAGTAAACTCAAGAGGAGAATGGAGTGTCACGATGAACAACGAGCAGAAGATTATCGCCACGAAATTGGGCTTGCTGAAACTCGCCGAGCGCCTGGGCAATGTCAGCGAAGCCTGCAAAGTCATGGGCTACTCCCGTGACAGTTTCTACCGCTTCAAGGAACTGTACGACGAACAGGGTGAAGCCGGCCTGCAAGAGATCAGTCGCAAGAAACCCAATCCCAAAAACCGCGTCGATGAAGTCATTGAGACTGCCGAGGTAAGCATGGCGACGGAGTATCCAGCCTTTGGCAAGTGAGGGTGTCTAACGAACTGAAGAAACGCGGGGTGTTCGTGTCGCCGGGCGGCGTGCGCTCGATCTGGTTGCGTCACCAGCTTGAGACGTTTCGCAAACGCCTGACCGCGCTGGAAAAGAAAATGGCGGAAGAGCATCTCATTCTGACCGAGGCACAGGTCGTAGCGCTGGAGAAAAGCAAGCAGGAGAAAGGAAGCACAAGGCGAGATCGAAACCGAGCATCCGGGCTACTTAGGTGCACAGGACACCTACTACGTGGGCACGATCAAAGGCGTGGGACGCATCTACCAGCAGACCTTCATCGACACCTACAGCAAAGTGGTGTTCGTCAAGCTGTATGACCGCAAGAACGCGCTGGTGGCTGCTGACCTGCTTAATGACCGCGTGCTGCCGTTCTTCGAGCAGCAGGAACTACCGCTGCTGCGCGTGCTGACGGATCGGGGCACAGAATACTGCGGCTCGCTGCAACATCATGAATACCAACTGTACCTGGCAATTGAGAACATCGACCACACCAAAACCACAGCACATCATTCGCAGACCAACGGCATCTGTGAGCGCTTTCACCGCACCATTCAGGACGAGTTCTATGCCATTGCCTTTCGCAAGAAAATCTACACGTCACTGGAGGAACTGCAAACCGATTTGGATGAGTGGGTCGAGCAGTACAATCGTGAGCGTACTCACACCGGGAAGTATTGCTTTGGGTGCACGCCTTTGCAGACTTTCCGCGAGAC
>JAIOHM010000018.1 GCA_019912965.1 Anaerolineae bacterium | reverse complement strand
CGGATTTATGGCGCATGGTGGGGGCGGGTGGTCTATGAGGATGCAAAATCAGCCGTCCATCGCTCCGCTGACCGCTACATCCGCGCCATCCAGGGAAAATAATCTCAACTTTCCATTATTCCAGATTCCAGCAAGGCTGTGTCTCTAAAACTTGTCGAATAGTTAATTTGACGTGTTGCGAGACCCATGATTTAATAGATTGTAAAGCAATGATTTCCCATATTCTGAGTGGTCAGAGGTGCTGTATGTTAGAAGATTTGCTGGCACACTATATCGGAATCGCGCCAAAAGATGTTCAGCGGTTGCTGGAAGTCCAAGCTCAGTCAATCTATGAGGACAATCAGTACAGACAGTTAGTTGATACATTGGATGTGAAAGCTCTGGAAGAATCGTTAGCAGAAACACACATGCTGCTGGATAAACATGTACCGGGTTTTACGGCGGCGATTGTTAAGAAATATCCCCAGGTGCCTGTAACGAATATGACCTCGTATTCGCTGGGCAATTGGCTGGTGGGCTTTCTCAAATTCCCACAGGCGCTGAACAAGCTGTTAGGTATGCACATGCATATTCCCCCACAACCGATTCGTGAGTTTTTGCCGGTGCTGCTGGATGTCTTCAACGAACTGCCATATGGCGGATCCGAATGGCAGCGTGCGCTGACCTTACTCGCGGTTCCACTCATCAGTGAGGCACAACCCGTAGAACGGGTGACATTGTAGTTGATTACGCTGTGATACCCGCTATTTTTTCGCCGCCGATCCGTTATGCACAGCGTAAGGATCAGGCAGGATAATGTGCTTGTCTAATGGTGGGCGGACATAATGCTGGTCACTGGGCGGACGCGGAGGCAGTTCAATCGCCCCTGGCGTGACATCCTCATAGGGAATATGTTCCAGCAGATGCCGGATACAAATCAACCGAGCAAGCCGTTTGTCATCCGAATTGATCTGATACCAGCGTGACTCTGGAATATCCGTATGTTCCAGCATGATGTCTTTGACTTTGGAATATTCCACCCAGCGCTGGCGTGTCTCCAGGTCAACCGGGCTTAGTTTCCAGCGGCGTGTCGGGTCTTTGGCGCGGGCATGAAAGCGTTTTTCCTGCTCGTCATCGCTAACCGATAGATAATATTTAATCAGGATAATCCCGGAGCGCACTAGCATCCGCTCGAAGTCCGGGCAGGAGCGCAGAAAATCCCAGTATTCCTCGTCGGTGCAGTATCCCATCACACGCTCAACCCCGGCCCGGTTGTACCAGCTCCGGTCAAACAGCACCATTTGCCCGGCTGATGGGAAATGAGCGATATAGCGTTGGAAATACCATTGTGTGCGCTCGACTTCTGTCGGCTTACTCAGTGCAACCACACGATAGCCGCGTGAATCCAGAGGTTCGGTGATGCGCTTGATGACTCCTCCTTTGCCTGCCGCATCGCGCCCCTCAAAAACCAGAATCACACGCAGTCCCTGGTTTTTAATCCAGTACTGCAACTTCACCAACTCAAAATGCAGTCGTCGTAATTCATCTTCATAAAACTTCGAGCTAATTTTCTGGTCTTTCTGTTTTTTTGCGGTCTTTTCTTTAACTTTAGCCGACTTCGCCATCTGAAACCCTCCAACTGGACAAACAGCGTCGTTGATTCAAGTTTACCGCAAGCCAACTCGCCAGACGAATGATTGCAATCATTTCCGTATGCCTGCGAACGGATTTATGGCGCATGGTGGGGGCGGGTGATTTATGAGGATGCAAAATCAGCCGTCCATCGTTCCGCTGACCGGTATATCCGCGCTATCCAGGGAGAATAGTTTTTGGCTTTACCTGTAACTTAGCACAATCTTTCGCAGACAAAAATCATTGGGGAATATGATTGTATATCGACTTTGCTATGTATCCAGATGGATATCTATTGTGGTTTCCTTGTTCCAAACTAAATCGAATTCTTTTGTCAGAAGGGATCCAAGCGCTGTTTCATTATTTTGTACGGCCAGGATGGGCGCCCGTACCATCCTCTCGGCTTGTAAGAAGAATCCTAGAAAATGATAATCATCAATACTGTATATAGCCACTGATGGGCGACTAGCATGATAGCGCAATGAAATTCTTGCAGGATATCCTAATTTTTGGGAAGCGTTTTTATATAGTTGTTTGATGCATGTTGTGTTGTATCTAACTTTATCGGTGCCATATTCATTACTACCTGTACGCCCTTCCAACTCTTTACTGCGCTCTTGGGCAAAGCTTGTTGTCGGATCGATTAAAAGAAAACGAATTGAAACGCCCCTTGAAGCCGCTTTCGATAGTGATTCTTCAATTAATTCCCAATTCGAAATCCACGTAATTAGAATATTGATCTCCCTTTTCGCATTTTCGATATATTGTATTATCATTGCACTATCGGTCGTGAAATTTCTATACGCACCGATAATACCTATATTGCTGTCTATTCTTAGTGTTTCGACCCGGTGAATAGGGTGAATCCCCGCCGCTTTGATCTGTCTAATGACATCTTCCATATCTTGTTCAAAATGGTCATGCCGTATTTCTTTACTTAACTTGTTGTCCAATTCTTCAAGCCCGAATTCTCTAAACTTGCTTTTTGAAGGTCTATTGGCACCATCTACGATGATCGGAATAATTATTATGCTTCGCTTCAGCGCGTAGTTGATCTCTTGCCTTACTAGATCCTCAGGATCGGAAAGTCGTTCCTGGCCATTTTCATTCTTGGCACTCAGCCAATTCTTTCCGATTATAATTAGCATTACCTTGCACATATCAAGGGCAGAATGAATAGTCTTGATTAACTCATTCGACTCTCCGAGGTATGTTGCATTGACATCTCTGAAAATTGCATCGTTACCAAAGGCTCTCGCCACCCAATCATAAATTCTTCCGGTAATGGCAATCGTATCTATATGACGATAAGAAATGAAGATTTCATGCATAGGGTTTCCTGAAGGTTAATAGTCTGGAATTTGCGAACAATACTTAGTAAGAATATCAAATATGCCGAATTAGTCAAGAAAGCTAAGAATCCATCTGAAAATTAAGCCGGTAAGCGTTTGAGCAAAGTAAAAATGGATGCCAAATAGATAGCCCCTTCGCTGCTGAGTGGGCAACGCTCATAATCTTTGCTCAAACGGCGAAACTTGCCCAACCAGGCGAAG
>JAIOHM010000155.1 GCA_019912965.1 Anaerolineae bacterium | reverse complement strand
GGGGTGGGGTTGACCGACCTTGCCGCAGTTGTCAGCCACGAGGGGGTTGCTTTTCTAACCAAACCCGAACTTGACTTGTGTAGCCCTTTTGTTCTACAATAATCTTGTATGGGCGCAACATGCTGCGTCCGGGTATTATGGATCTAAACCCCATAACACGCTCATTCTGTACCTTACCAACAACCAATAACCAAAAACCTCCCACATGGCAAACGTGGCGGCGGCAGACCTTCCTGACATCGCCGCCAATCTTGCTCCCCTCTCTGTTACTACGGAGAGGGGCTGGGGGTGAGGTTTTTCCCAAACGTGCGAAATCTGCACAAAATCCTTCGCCGCATTTCTCGCATTTGCCGCATTTTTCGCACATTACCAACTGATACTTGTTGCCCAAACCCACCCAAAGATTCGCAAGATTCACAAAACCCATGTACGAATCTGACGAATTTGACGAATCTTCCCCGTATTTTCTGGAAACTGGAAACTCGCAACTGGTAACTGACAACGACGACACCGACGACAATCCCCCAGTGGCGGCGAAAACCTGCTTTCGCCATCGCCATCGCCGCCGCCATCGCCGCCATTTCCCCCTCAACCCATTGTCATTTGCGACAATACGCGCCGCTGCAATCGCAATCGCCGCAAACTCTTTCCCGTATTTACTGAAAACCCATAACTGACAACTATTCCACGTCGCCACTCCCGTAATACTTCGTAATCTTTCTCAGTACCCAGTACTCAGCACTTTATACTCATACCTCGTACCTCATACCTCATAACTTCCCGCCTAATTCCCCATCATCCGCAGGAATTCCTCAACCGAAATCACCGAAGCATCTTCCGGTGCGGTAATCTCCGGCGCGGCGTTGAACTGGCTCAGATCAACCGTAGCCGTCAAGCCCAATTCAATAGCGGGTGCTTTGTTCGGTGTCTCGCCAAAGGCTTCCATCATCGCGCTGATGTCGAACGGCCAGTCGAGAATCAAACCCATCTGGTGAACATAGAAATCATCAAGGCCGATGGCCTGCGTGGTTTGCATCACAAACCCGCCGTACATCGCCCCGATCAGATCAATCATCGCTTCCAGATCAGCATCCGAGAAATCGCCGCCCGTTTGTTCCATCTGCTGAATCAGCATTTCGCGGTAGGCATCGCTGGTGAGCAAACCAGCAATATCAATCGTCGTCTGGAAAACAGCCGCAGTCTGCCCATTTACCGTCGCATCCTCCAGCCGTTCAATCGTGGAATAAGTGGACATCAACTCCATCGTCGCTAACGGATCAGCCGGGTTCATGTTCAAGGTCGAAAAATCCATGCCCTGACTGAAGACTTCACCTAACGCGCGCTCAACCACCGTCGCCAGATCAACCCCGACCCATCCATGTGGCAGATCACCCGTCGTATCCAGTTCAGCCAATTTGCTCAGGTTCAGGTATCCGAACCCTTCCACCAATCGGGCGCTAAAGCCGACTTTCTGTGGCAGTTCGGTTCCACCCTGCGAGGCCAACGCAATCACATTGTCCCCAAAGAACACCGTGAGGGTCAGATCACCGGAAACAGAACGCAGCAAATCAGCCAGCATTTGTGGCAGTGCTTCTGGGTTTTCCAACAAGGCATTTGGGTTTGTGAACAGATCGGAAGTACCGCTTAAATGATATGACCCTGTTCCTGTCAAACGTAGGTCAAGACTATCAGGACGGGTATCCGGTAGGTTGGCCGCGCTGGCCTCAACTTCAAACGCCATCACCGCCGAACGCAGTTCGCGCATGGCGGTTGCCGAATCGGTCAAGATCGCGCAATCAGCTTCAGCCAGATCGCCACAAAATACCGGTGCTACATCCTGCGCCAGCGTTGGGATGCCCAAAAGCAGAAGCCCAATCGTGATTAACAGCATCAATTTACGCATTATGGTCGTCTATTCTCCATCTGATACGGGAGCAAATGCGCTCCCACGTTACAAATCCTATTATACAGCCAGAATAGGTGGAAAATCCCTCAAAATTGGGGATAATCATCAGACCTTTTATCATCAATTAACCTGTATGCTTCGGTTATGATTCAAATTCCACTGGCTTTGCACCCGCCCGAATCCACTATTCCGATCCGTCCTGCGCGGCTTTCAGATGTTGATGGACTGCATACCTATTGCTGGCCTGCACGGGCGTTCAATTCGATTTATGATCTGGTCTTGCGGGCAGAACGCAGCGCAGCCGATCAGCGTGGTTTGGCTGTGGTTATAGCAGGAAAAGATAACATCATCCGGGGTTATGGACAGGTGATGGCTTGGCCGACCTGTGGTGAAATCAGCGATATAGTAGTTGCGGAAGCCTGTCGTGGGCAGGGTTATGGTACGGCCATTATTCAAACGCTGGCACGGGCGGCGCAGCGTATTGGCATCAACGAAGTTGAAATCGGCGCGGCCATGAGCAACCCGCGTGCCGTCGCTCTTTACCGCCGCTTGGGATTCGAAGACAGTCACACCATGATGCTCAACCTCGGCAAAGGCAAAGAAAAAGTGCTGTTCCTGCGTCTGGTGCTTCAGCCTCAACCCGTGACCGAAGAATAATGAAAACCTTTTTCACCGACCGGGGTTTTATCGTCACCGGCGCAGCCAGCGGGATTGGGCTGGCAACTGCCCGTTTGCTAAAAGCCAATGGCGCACGACTGGCGCTGTGGGATCAAAATGCCGAAGCCTTAGCCCAAGCCGCTGATGAATTAGACGCACAGGCTTTCCCGCTGGACATCACCCGGCCTGAAAATGTGGAAACAGCGATGCGCGACTCGCTCTCATATCTGGGCAGTTTACAGGGTGTCATCCATGCGGCAGGCATTTTACGCGCCGGAACTTTCGACCAGATCAACCTCCATGAACAACGTCGGATAATTGAAGTCAATCTGCTTGGAACGCTGAACATCGCCCATACCGCGCTGCCGCATTTAAGCCAATCGCGCGGGTCACTGGTAATGCTGGCATCCTCCTCAGCCTTTTATGGCCCGCCGGAATATGTAGCTTATGCCGCCAGCAAAGCTGGAGTCTTGAGCATCGCCCAATCCCTGCGGATTGAACTGGCCGGAACGGGCGTGCATGTCGGCGTGGTATCACCGTTGTTTGTTAAAACCCCGATGATCGACGGCTACAATGGCAATACCCATCTGATTCGCAGCCGTTCGCCCTTCTTCGATCTGCGTCCACCGGAATTCATCGCCCCCTATATCCTGAATGGCATTATGCGACGGCAGTTCATGATTTTCCCCGGCTGGCGAACCCGCCTGTTGTACTGGATGAGCCGCTATGGCAGCGCAA
This sequence comes from Anaerolineae bacterium, assembly GCA_019912965.1. Lineage (GTDB taxonomy): Bacteria > Chloroflexota > Anaerolineae > Aggregatilineales > Phototrophicaceae > CFX2. Next base: position 36,342 of record JAIOHM010000155.1, on the reverse strand, counting down.
TTATCCACCCGTTGACCATGATGACCTATCGGCAGGGCGGTGGATAGTTTAGGCGCGGGCAAGGGCACAGGAATTAAATAGTCCATGATAAAATAACTTGAGAATTCCGTCTGGGCAGTGGGCTTAAACCCACTGTCTTGCCTTAAGGAGCACATCCCTATGACCATGAAAGATGACGCCACCCGTATTATCGCGCCCACTCGCCAGTCTGACCGGATTGAAGGTGTTTACTTTGCCACCATTCGCGCTTTTGAAGATGAGCGCGGACGCTTTATGGAAACCTTCCGCCGTGAATGGTTCCCCGGCGTGGATTGGGATCGGATTCAATGTAACCGTTCGGATAGCAAGGCCGGGGTTTTGCGCGGTTTACATTATCATCATCACCAGATTGACTACTGGTATGTGCCAACGGGAATGGTGCGGGTAGGCATGGTTGATTTGCGCCCGAATTCACCGACTTATATGGCTACCCAAACGCTGGAAATTGGCGCGAATAACAATGTTGGGGTCTTCATTCCGATAGGGGTGGCGCACGGATTTTTCGCCTTGACCGATGCTACGCTGATGTATATGGTCAATAACTATTATGATGGTGGCAAGGACGAAAACGGCGTGGCCTGGAATGATCCGCATGTCCGCTTGGATTGGGGTGTAACCGAACCGCTGCTTTCTCCCCGTGACCAAAAGAACCGCTTTATGAGCGAAATTCCCATTGAGGAACTACCTAAGTAACTTTGACTATCGGATACCAAATTTATGTCTCATGTATTCATCAGCTATAGCCACAAAGATGGTGAAAAACATCTTCGTAACCTAATTTCCAAGTTAAAAGAAGATGGATTTGATGAAGCAGTCTGGATCGATCACAATGACATACTTAGTGGAGAAGATTGGCGTTTATCAATTGATGACGCACTAGCAACGGCTTCATGTGTTGTGATAGTGGTTACGCCAGAAGCAATAAAGTCACATTTTGTAACCTATGAGTGGGCTTGGGCTGTGGGCAATGGCACTAACGTAGTGCCATTGCTGTTTGAAACTACATCTCAAGACCCTCATCCATTACATGATAGACAGCAATACATAGATTGTCGTGAAGAAATCCCTAACGACTTATCTAGTCGATTGAAACAGTTTTCAAAAATGTCTTCACTGGAATTTCTACTAGGAAGACGAGTTAGTGATCTATGTATGCCTTTAAGAATCTTGTCATTTTTTACCATTTGGTTACATCAATTCGCTATCAGAGAAATAGTCAGTTACCGTGAATTTCATCGACTTGCTGAGCAAAATCGTGATATTACTCACGACTTGTACTACAACAAACTACCTGAATTCTGGTTTGACCGTGCAAGCGCATTCACCAAAAAGCAAACTTTGCAATACAAGAGTCTGATAGCCGAACTTGATGTGTTTTGGGATAAGTGGAACGATATCGCTTTCGAGACTCAATACTTCTATCGAAGAAAATCCCAAGATTACACAGCTTTAGTGGATGCTATCGCAAAATATAGTGACGAGAACATTGATCGTTTAATTGAATTCTTTTTGGCTGATCGTTCAGATTATACCCATTGGAAAATGTATCTTGAGACTATAGCAAATCAAGGTTTTGCAATTTCATCACCATTTGTAGCCGCGGCTATTAGGCATATACCTGAACATGAGAGGAACAATATTTTAAGACTTATAGATACTATAATAGCCCATAGAAGTACTAATTTGCAGGAAAATGAGATAAATGATTGACCGCGCGATGGTGTTTGGCCTGATTGCAGGCATTGGGGCGCTGGCCTTTGTGCTGGAATTGGTGCGGCGGCGCAAGCTGAAAGAAGAATACTCGCTGCTCTGGCTGGCAACCGCGATTGTGCTGATTGTCTTAAGCGTGTCGCGCCCACTGCTGGATGTACTGGCGAGTGTTGTGGGTATCTTTTACCCGCCGAGTGCACTGTTTCTGGTCGCAATGGTATTTGTGCTGTTTATCCTCCTGCATTTCTCAACGGTCATTACCCGTCTAACGCAGGAAAACAAAGAGAATGCCCAGCAGTTAGCCATCCTGCGCTGGCAGATCGAGCAAACGCAGAAAGCCTTAGCCGCGCGCGAGGTACACGCCGACGAAAACCAGAACGACCAGCACGGTCGCGTAGATTGACACGACCCAATAACTTTTGCTCAGGGGATTGATGTCCTCGCCTAGAATTTCGCCGGGATGATCGGGATGTGCGCGTAAGTTCAGGATGGGACTGATGAACCATGATAGGGACATACCGCCGATGAGTCCACCGAGATGTGCCCAATTGTCAATTCGCATCTGGCTGCCGGGGAGGGAGGAGGCTAAGCCGAAAATAAGGTTGATGACCGCAAAGGAAATCAGACTGTTGCGCCGTGCCCGCCCCCTTGCGCCCATCAATCGACGATGATGATAAAGATAGACGAATTCCGCGCCCAAAATGGCGAACACCGCGCCGGATGCACCAACAGAATAGCTATCCAGCCCGCCGAACAACATACTCAGCACTGAGCCGCCTAATCCGCCCAGTAAGTAAATGATGAGAAAACGGGCGTGACCGAATAATCGCTCCAACGACATTCCAACACCGTACAGGATATACATGTTAAAGATCAGGTGGAGCGCGTTGGGAAATGCATAGGTGCCGCGTGCATTAAAAATGCTGGCGTGCAGGAACATTGAGGTGAACAGGCGGTAATATTCGCCCCGGACAACATCCGCACCGTGATTTGCACCCCACAAAAAGATACGTTCGTCCAGATCGGATGATGTTGCCCGCAGCAGAAAAACGGCAACATTGATAGCGATCAGAATGTAGGTCGCTCTCGGAATGACTGACGGGATGCGGAGGTTAATCTGCTGGCGCGGTTGCACTTCTGGTCGGGGTTGAGGCCGCTGCTCTAATGGGTGTGGACGACGTTCAGATGTAGCAGGTTCCGTTGGTGGACGATTTTCCGGTTCAGACATTCAGCGTTATGCTTTCATCATTTGAACAGTGGGTTTAAATCTACTGTTGAACATTTTAGACTGTGAGGCTTGATTATGCCGATTTATGACTACCGCTGCAACCAGTGTGGGCGTAACTTTAACCTGTACTACAAGTCATATAAAGATTATGACACGGCACAGCCACTTTGTACCCACTGCCAAAGCACTGATGTTGCCCGCCGCATCAGCCGGGTTGCTATTCCGAAACAAGGGCGGGATATGAGTACGCTTTCGGCAAATGAAATGAAAACCGTGCTGGATGTTGGTGACTCGCGTGAAATCGGGCAGATGTTCCAGCAGGTGGCGGCGACCACTGGAACTGACCCCGGTGCAGCTTACCGCGAGGCTGCTGACCGTCTGACCAAAGGTGAGAGCATCCAGAGTGTGGAACGCGATTTGAGCAGCCGTGGGAGCAGTGAGTGAATTGGGACTGCACGCCAACGCAGTAGTGTGCTCACGGGGCTGCTGGAAAACTTATAGCAGCCGACTTTGGTTGTTTTTGCCTGGAACTGAAATTATGGGCCTCCATTTTTAGAAACCCGCATACCCATCCCCTTTTGCCTCACTACAGGCCACGAATTCATCTGGCCTGTTTTTTTGCATTCTGCACAAAGATCATTGCAAATCCTCATTTTACTGTGTGATTTAGCATTATCCGTTTGAAATTGATCGCTGTTGTTGGTCATTTATTTTAAGATTTTAGTGACAAAACAATCCTGAATAACTTGTATCTTGTTGCATTATTTGTCCTTGTCTGTGTCGCTATCCTCAAGTCGGTAATCTAATCTACCTACCGGGGGAGTAATATGTCTAAAGTTTCACAGACGATGGCAAAGCGGATAATCCTCTTAAGTCTCTTGTTAGTGCTTATTGTTGGGATTGTTCCCGCTGTCACCGCTCAGGATGAACCGATTAAGGTTGGGATCCTTCATTCCTTGAGTGGCACGATGTCCATCAGCGAAACGACTGTTCGGGATTCAACATTGATGGCGATTGAAGAAATCAATGCCGCTGGCGGTGTGCTGGGACGACAGATTGAACCCATTGTAGAAGATGGCGCAAGCGATTGGCCTACCTTTGCCGAGAAGGCACGCAAACTGCTCTTGGAAGATGGCGTTTCGGTTATTTTTGGTGGCTGGACAAGCGCCAGTCGTAAGGCCATGCTGCCCGTAGTAGAAGAGAACAATGGACTGTTGTTTTACCCGGTTCAGTACGAAGGATTGGAACAATCACCCAACATCGTCTATACAGGCGCAACCACCAACCAGCAAATTGTTCCCGCAGTTGAATATCTGTTGGCAGAAGGCAAGACCAAATTCTTTCTGCTAGGTTCGGACTATGTGTTCCCTCGTACCTCCAACACGATTATTGCCGCACAGTTAGCTGCTGCTGGTGCTGAGGTCGTTGGGGAAGAATACCTGCCGCTGGGTGGCACGGAATTCAGCTCGATTCTGCTCCAGATTCAGCAAGCCGCGCCCGATGTGATCTTCAACACACTGAACGGCGATAGTAATGTGGCCTTTTTCAAACAGTTTACCGATCTGGGCTACACCGCAGAAACCCTGCCTGTGTTGTCCGTCAGCATTGCCGAAGAAGAAGTAACTGGCATTGGTGTGGAAAACATCGTTGGGCAGTTGGTATCCTGGAACTACTATCAGACCGTCGATACACCCCAAAACACCGAATTTGTGACAGCATTCAAGGCACTCTACGGTGAAGACCGTGTTACCAGTGACCCAATGGAAGCTGGCTATTTCGGCGTCTATCTGTGGGCGGCAGCCGCCGAAGCAGCAGGCAGCGATGAGGTTGATGCAGTAATCGCGGCAATTGAAGCAGGCGGCATTACAACCGAAGCGCCAGAAGGCACAGTTACACTGGATGGCCCAACTCACCACACGGTCAAACCTGTTCGTATTGGTCAAATTCGCGAAGATGGGCTGATTGATACCATTTTCGAAACTGAACCCGTCGTTCCTGATCCATATCTGTGCGGTTACGAATGGGCGAGCGTCTTAACGCGGCCCGAAGGTGTCTGCCCGGCGTAGTTGTCGTTCAGCAACCCGTCTTTAAAAGTGTGCTTCTGCCAGTTTTAGGACAGAAGCACACTTCGTTTCCTGAACGAAATTGAGTCGGAAATTGAAAAGGACGCGCGAATAATGCAAATCTATGTTGCCCAGTTGTTTAATGGTCTGAGTATTGGGTCAATCCTGCTGCTGGCGGCATTGGGGTTGGCGTTTTCATTTGGCCTTATGAAAGTTATCAATATGGCACATGGCGAGTTCATCATGCTCGGCGCTTATGTGACCTACATTTTTCAGGCTTTTCTGGCAGAACCCTTACGTGGGGATAACGGTCAGAAAGAAGGTCTCATTTTTGTCATTTCGATTTTTGCCGCTTTTCTGGTCACTGGGGCATTAGGCTTAATTCTGGAAAATCTGGTCATCAGGCGATTATATGGACGACCACTGGATACGCTGCTGGCGACATGGGGAATTGGGCTTGTTCTCCAGCAAGTAGTACGCAGCTATGACCCACGCAATGTGCCCGTCACCTCACCAAGCTGGCTGAATGGGCGGTTAATTGTCGCAGAAGGAATCGGTTTTCCCTATTCGCGTTTGTTCATTATTGGATTAGCGCTCTTTTGCGTTGTAGGTGTTTACATCTACCTGTATCACACCACCAATGGCCGTCGTACCCGTGCCGTCATGCAAAACCGCGAGATGGCCTCTGCGCTTGGTGTCGCAACCCGCCGGGTTGATGCGTTTACGTTTGCGCTGGGGACGGGATTAGCAGGTGTAGCGGGTTCAGCCTTAACGCTCATCGGTCAAATAGGCCCCCAGCTTGGTTCCTCTTATATTGTGGACGCATTTATGGTAGTGGTTTTGGGAGGCGTTGGGAGTTTTCCCGGAACAATACTGGCTGCATTAGTTATCGGGACGCTTAATCCCATGTTCGAGATGGCAATCTCGTCGGCCGGCGCGGACTCAGCAGCTTCGCTGGGTAAAGTGCTGGTGTTTGTAGTCATCATCGTTTTCCTACAGTTCAGGCCGAATGGTCTGCTTGCCCTTCGAACCCGAACATAACGCACCACTGACATCAATGACGAGGAGAGGTAGTTTATGTTTAAGCAACAGAAGAAACCGATTGGCCTCAACTTCCACACAATTGGCTTTATCGCCTGTGCCTTATTGATGCTGGTGGTTTTACCCCTGACACTCTCGGATTTTCAGATCAACCTGCTGGGACGATTTTTGACCTATGCAATTGTCGCAGTTGGGCTTGATCTCATTTGGGGATATACCGGAATGCTCAGTCTCGGTCAGGGATTGTTCTTTGGGCTGGGTGCGTATTGTTTCGCTATGTACCTGAATCTGGAAACTGCGGGAACGCGAATGCCGGAGTTTATGGGTTTGTACGGTGTAACCGAACTGCCGTTTTTCTGGCAGCCATTTCACTCCCCGATATTCGCCATCTTCATGGCGATTATCTTCCCTACCCTGATCGCGGGGTTAGTTGGTTTCATGATTTTTCGCAGCCGGATTCAAGGGGTTTACTTTTCGATCATCACGCAGGCTTTGACGGCCATTATCGCCTTACTGCTCGTTGGGCAGCAGAAGGTAATTAATGGGACGAACGGCATCACCGAAATGCGAACCATCCTCGGTGCAACGCTGGCTGCGCCGAGTACCCATCTCGCTTTGTATATAACAACAGTAATCGTTCTAGGTGTGGTTTATTTAGGGTGTCGGGCATTAATACGATCCCGGTTTGGGCGGTTGCTGGTTGCTGTGCGCGACGATGAAAACCGGGTGCGTTTTATGGGTTATAACACGGTGGTTGTGAAGACGCTGGTTTTTGCCATCTCGGCTGGTATCGCCGGGTTGGCTGGTGCGCTGTTTGTGCCGCAGGTGGGCATCATCTCCCCCAAACAACTGGACATTACCGCTTCCATCGAGATTGTGATCTGGGTGGCGGTAGGTGGGCGCGGGACTCTGGTTGGCGCAGTTCTGGGCGCAATTCTGGTCAATACGGGCAAGAGTTCAATCAGCACCTCAAACCCGGATATCTGGCAGCTCATCATGGGCGGGTTGTTTATTGGTGTTGTGCTGTTATTCCCCAAAGGGCTAATCGGTTCTATCCAGGACATGTTCGCCCGCCTTGTGCAAATGTGGCGGAAGCCATCGTATTCACCCACTCCGGTTGAACCTTCTGGTATTGAAGTTGAAATAGCATCTTAGGCGAAAGGTAAATCGCTATGGGCAACATTATGGATATGCGTGGTGTGACTGTCAGTTTCGATGGTTTTAAGGTTCTGGATAATCTGAGCTTTTCTATCGCCTACGATGAACTTCGCTTCCTGATTGGGCCAAACGGTGCAGGCAAATCCACACTGCTGGACATTATGACCGCCAAAACCCGTCCCGACAAAGGCACGGTCATTTTTGATGAACACATCAATGTACCCCGTGTTTCTGAACATCGACTGGTTCGGCATGGTATCGGGCGGAAATTCCAGACGCCGACAATTTTTAGCAGCCTGTCGGTATTTGAAAATCTGGAAGCCGCGATTGGGTTCAAAACTAACGTACTTCAATTGGGAAAACGGCTTTCGAGTGAGCAGCAAGACAAAATTGAAGAAACATTGGCAATTACGAACCTGAAGGCACACCAAAAATCACTGGCCGGCACACTTTCGCATGGGCAAAAACAGTGGCTTGAAATTGGGATTCTGCTGGTGCAAGAACCGAAATTGATGCTGCTTGATGAGCCGGTAGCCGGGATGACACGACGCGAACGTGATCATACAGGTGAACTGCTGCATCGTATCGCCAAAAATCGCTCGATTCTGGTGGTTGAGCATGACATGGTATTTGTGCGGCAGTTCGCCACCACCGTAACCGTTCTGCACATGGGCAAACTGCTCTGTGAAGGAGCTGTCGAAAAAGTGCAAAACGATCCGCAAGTGATCGAAGTTTATCTGGGTCGAGGACACCAAGCGGCCTAACACAAGGAGACAAACGGCGATGTTAGCAACAAACAACTTGCAGGTGTTTTACGGGCAAAGCCTGATTCTGAATGATGTCGATATTGAAGTGTCATCCGGGCAAATTGTCTGTTTGATGGGGCGTAACGGTGTTGGTAAAACCACGCTTCTGAAAGCGATTATGGGTCTCTTGAAAGTCCGTGCTGGGAACATTGTCTATAACGGCAGCGACATAACGCAGTTTCCGTCACACAAACGCGCACATGCCGGGATTGGTTATGTACCGCAGGGAAGGGGGATTTTTCCACACCTGACCGTCTATGAAAATCTGCTAATGGGTTTTGAAGCCTTGAAACGCAGCGAACAAAAGAACAATCAGGATTCTATTGACGAGGTTTACAGTATCTTCCCGGTGTTGCAACAAATGGGCAAACGGGTTGCTGGAACACTCAGCGGCGGGCAGCAGCAGCAGCTTGCAATTGGGCGCGTATTGGTGCGTCACCCCCAACTGCTCCTTCTGGATGAACCTACGGAGGGCATTCAACCAAATATTGTGCAGGAAATCGAAGCAGTGATTCATTCGCTAAGAGAGCGTAAAAATATCGCCATCCTGTTGATTGAACAGTTTCTCGATTTCGCGTTGGGGGTTGCTGACTATTGTTATGTGATGGAGAAGGGACATATCGTTTCACGGGGCAATGCCAGTGAACTCGACCCCGAAATTGTACGGGAACACTTATCAGTTTAATCCCCCAAATGGTGCTTTGTTATGTCGTTAGGCGATGTCGGTAGAGATGGCGTCCTGAAATTGACGTTTGATCAACAGATGGATAGTACGGTGCTAGTGGAGAATTATTCGCGTCCGCCGTTACAAGTAATGCGACCCATTTTGGATGCAGCAGATTGCCTGTGCGTTTATCTGCTCAGTCCAACAGGTGGGATTGTACAGGGAGATCGCTACCGAATCGAGATTTGTGTGGGTGACAACACCCATGTCTTGTTCACCACCCAATCGGCTACAAAAGTTTACCGGATGCCCCAGGATTACGCCGAACAGATTGTAGATATTGATGTTGGTCGAGGGGCGATTTTTGAATTCGTTCCCGATGCATCCATCCTCTTTGCTGATGCAGATTTTCGGCAGCAGATGAGCGTCAATCTACAACCGGGCGCTGTTGCCATTCTGTACGAAATTGTGATGCCGGGGCGAGTTGCAAAAGGTGAACACCTGCGTTTCCGGCGCTATGCCAATCGTCTCGTCGTGCGCGATGCGATAGGACTGCTGTTATACGACACTGCCGATATTCAACCAATGCAGTTGGACTTGACTGTTGTTGGCAGGCTGGAAGGTTTTACCTGTTGGGGAAGCCTTTATCTGGTTGGTGATTTGGAAAAATGGAATATGAACCCGACTGCTTTCTGCGAGGCGCACCGAGGCGTTTTGGAATGTGAGGGCGCAATCGGGAGTATCTCCTCGCTGTACCGAAATGGCTTATGTGTGCGGATGTTGAGCAACCGATTGGAAACCATATACAAGGTTTTTGACGAACTGCGCGCGGTTGTTCGGACGCAATATATGAATTTGCGGGATGCGCCACTGCGGAAATGAACCTCTACATCTGAAAGGGCAATCATGAACCTTACGCCTAGAGAAAAAGACAAGCTGCTCATTTTTATGGCGGCGATGGTTGCGCGTGATCGTAAGGCGCGCGGCTTGAAACTGAATCATCCTGAAGCCATTGCATTGATTACCGCCGAAGTACTGGAAGGTATTCGGGATGGGCGCAGCGTGGCAGAGTTGATGCAGTTTGGCAGGACGATTCTCACCCGTGCCGATGTGATGGAAGGTGTGCCGGAAATGATTCACGATATTCAAGTCGAAGGCACATTCCCCGACGGTACCAAACTCGTCACTGTACATCAACCCATACCCTGAGAGGACAGTATGATACCCGGTGAATTCTTTATCGAAGATGGTGAAATTATCGCTAATGCGGATCGACCTGTAATTACGCTTTTAGTGGCGAATAGTGGTGATCGTCCGATTCAGGTCGGCTCACACTTTCATTTCTATGAAGTCAACAATGCGCTGGAATTCGAGCGCGATAAGGCTTACGGAATGCGTCTTAACATTCCCTCTGGTTTAACGGTTCGCTTTGAACCGGGCGATCAAAAGACAGTTGAATTAACCTCGATTGGCGGGACGAGGACTGTATACGGATTAAATGGGCGGGTAAACGGCAAATTGGAGGGGGCTTAAAATGCCTTTACGAATTCCCCGGCGTGTATACGCCGATTTGTACGGGCCAACAACGGGTGACCGGGTACGCTTGGCAGATACCGAGTTAATCATCGAGGTTGAGCAAGACCTGACTTATTACGGCGATGAAGCCAAATTTGGCGGTGGTAAAACGCTGCGCGATGGCATGGGACAGGATGCCGTGACAACCCGCGCCGATGGTGCGCTTGATTTGGTCATCACCAATGCGCTTATCATCGACCATTGGGGTATTGTCAAAGCCGATGTGGGCATACGCGACGGCAAAATTGTTGGCATTGGCAAGGCGGGTAACCCCGGTGTGATGAACTGCGTCACGCCTGAATTGGTTGTCGGCGCGTCAACTGAGGTGATTGCTGGGGAAGGCATGATTCTGACTCCGGGTGGCATCGATACACACATCCACTTTATTGCCCCACAGCAGATCGAAGAGGCACTATCATCCGGGATCACCACTATGTTTGGCGGTGGAACTGGCCCCGCAACCGGAACCAACGCAACAACCTGCACACCCGGCGCATGGAATATGTACCGAATGCTGGAAGCGGCAGAAGCCTTTCCCATGAATCTGGGTTTTATGGGCAAGGGCAATGCATCCATGCCCAACCCGCTGCGCGAACAGATTGAAGCTGGGGCAATCGGCTTAAAATTGCATGAAGACTGGGGTACAACCCCTGCTGCTATTGATAACTGCTTATCAGTCGCAGAAGAATATGATGTGCAGGTAGCAATCCACACCGACACCCTCAACGAATCCGGATTTGTGGATGACTCAATCGCTGCTTTTAAAGGCCGTACCATTCACACTTTCCATACTGAAGGGGCGGGCGGCGGTCATGCACCTGACATCATTAAAGTGTGTGGCGAAGCAAATGTACTGCCATCGTCAACCAATCCTACCCGACCCTTTACCATCAACACACTTGATGAGCATCTCGATATGCTCATGGTTTGTCATCACCTTAGTCCTGCGATCCCGGAAGACTTGGCGTTTGCAGAGTCGCGCATTCGACCGGAAACAATTGCTGCTGAAGACATCCTGCATGATATGGGTGCATTGAGTATGATGTCATCCGACTCGCAGGCGATGGGGCGCGTGGGAGAGGTTATCCTGCGGACATGGCAAACTGCTCACAAGATGAAAGTTCAGCGAGGTAAATTGCCGGGTGAGACCGAACGCAACGATAACTTCCGTGTTAAACGTTATGTTGCTAAATACACCATCAATCCAGCCATCGCTCATGGAATCTCATCCTATGTTGGCTCGATTGAAGCGGGTAAGCTGGCCGATATGGTTTTGTGGCGGCCTGCATTTTTTGGCGTAAAGCCAGAGATGATTATCAAAGGCGGTTTCATTGCCTATGCCCAAATGGGTGATGCCAATGCTTCAATCCCCACGCCACAACCCGTCCACAGCCGTTATATGTTCGGTGGATTTGGGCGTGCAATTTCCAGCACCACCTACACATTCATCTCGAAAGCCGCTTATGAATTAGGCGTTCATAGAACACTGGGCTTACAAAAACTGGTTGCACCTGTTGCTAACTGCCGGGGGTTGACCAAAGCAAATATGATCCATAACGATTTCCTGCCAGATATTGCTGTAGATCCGGAAACCTACGAAGTCCGTGTGAATGGTGAAATTATCACCTGTGAACCAGTGGCGGTGCTGCCAATGGCACAGCGGTATTTCTTGTTTTAACCATGCAGTTCGATCCTGGCCAATTATTGATGCTGCTCCAGTGGATGGATTCTGCTTTTCCAACTGGGTCATTTGCTCATTCCGGAGGGTTGGAAACTTATGCTCAGGCGGGTGTGGTGCAAACAGCGGATGATTTGGCACATCTGATTGCGGTCAAATTGGAAAATGCGACCAGCACTGATTTGATTATCATCCATACAGCGATGTCCGCTTATCAGGCTAATGATCGCCCTAAAATTCGTCATTTAGACAACTTGTGTTCGGCTTCAAAACCAGCGCGAGAGACTCGTGAATCGAGCGAGAAAATAGGGAAGCGGATGTTGAGCAGCGTCCTCAATCTGGTCGATGATGAGATATTGCTGTTCTATCAAAATACTATTTCGGAGGGAAACTGCGCTGGACACCATGCAGTTACACATGGACTGGCCTGTATGGCGTTAGGTATTGAACCCCATGCGGCGATGCTGGCATTTGGATATGGGTTAGCGGCTAATCAAATAGCCGCTTCGCTTAAGCTACTGCGAATTGGGCAGACGCAAGCTCAATCAGTTCTGAGTGAGGCGGGAGAGGTGATTGCCGCGGCAGTTGAGGCAGCACTCGCGCGAACATTGGATGATTTTGGCGGTTTTACACCCGGTCTGGATATTCGTGCCATGCAGCATGAATACCTGTTCCGGCGGTTATTTATTTCCTGAGAGGGCTGATTGTGAGCAAAGAAACAGCTTCCATGCCGTTGGTGATCGGCGTTGGCGGGCCAGTGGGTTCGGGCAAAACAACACTGATTGAGAAACTCTGCAAGGCGATGTCAAGTCAGCATCAAATTGCAGTCATTACCAATGATATCTATACCAAAGAAGACGCTGCCATTCTGACTCGGTTGAGCGCATTAGCCCCAGAGTGCATCTACGGGGTGGAAACGGGAGGGTGCCCACATACTGCCGTGCGTGACGATATCTCTGCGAATCAGGATGCAATTGATCTGATGAACGAACGTTTTGGCGATAATCTGGAAATCATTTTTCTCGAAAGTGGCGGGGATAATCTTGCAGCCAGTTTCAGCCCGGAATTGGTTGATGTTGAATTTTATGTAATTGATGTAGCGGGTGGTGAAAAAATCCCACGCAAAGGTGGGCCGGGAATTATCTACTCAGACCTGCTGCTAATTAACAAAACCGATCTCGCTTCCCATGTTGGCGCGAGTCTGGATGTGATGAAAGCCGATACGGAACGGATGCGAATGGATCGCCCCTATGTATTCACTGATTTGAAGAGTGGGGCGGGTCTGCCTTCTGTTATTGAGTGGATTGAACAGCGGTTACGAATGCGCCCTCGCCAGGAAGATCGCTATCAACCGCCTCCGCATTCTCATGCTATTAATAAGTTGCCGCTGGATATGCTGCCACTACGTTATCAGATGGATAACAATGTCAGCGCAGCACCAATGGGCGCAGCCGGTTTGGTTTATGATGCGGATGGAAATGTCGCTTGGAACGAAATTTGGGGAGATTTTTGTGATTTGGCGCTGGCTGGTGGGCCGCCCCATCGCGGTACACTACTGGAACCTGTCAATCCAGAAACCATTACCGATAATCCAGAGGGTTATGTGAACGTTCTGTGGGAACTTAAACGCGGAATCGAGATGGTTACAGGTTTATGCGCTAGGGAAAATGCTAGCCCCGGTTGGATTGGAATGGAATGCACCGATGAAATAATGGCACTCTGGCTGCTGCGGGCCATTGTGGTAGAGAATGTGAGTGTTCGCCGTGAGAACAACATACTCTTTTTTCCGGCTGGCCCTGATTTTCAGCTAGACCATGAGATCAAAAATGTGATTACGGTTATTGCCAAAACTAATCACTATTGGCGGGAACATATACAAGCCACCTTACTTGTTGCAGGAGGCAAACAAGATAAGAAATGAAGTGTAGTGCTGGAAGTATTCCTTTGAACAATCTGAAGGGATGGTGAAGGTTCTACACTTTTTTAATTGCCAGTGTGGACGGTTGTGACATTAGATTGATTCGGAAGTAGCACATATCTCCGCGAATATGGGTAAGACCAACATGCAATCCTGTACCATCGTGTGTGAATGCTATTCGTTCCACAAACATAATCGGGATACGATTGGAAATTTGTAGCAGATGGCACAGGTCACGATCTGATGCCACAGCCTCCAGATGATCTGTTGCTTGGATAATCGGGAGTTGATAACGATTCACCAATAGCTGGTAGAGCGAATTGTCGAAAGATTCATCCAGTAGTCCGGGGCATAAAGCATATGGAATATAAGCCTTATTCACCATAACCGGTGTTCCACTGATCATTCTCAATCGATGGATATAGATCACATCTGATCCTTCAGGAATTTGAAGCTGTGCTGCAAGATCAGGCGTGGCGGGTGTAAGATGGCGCTCTAGCAAACGGTCTTCGAGTTTGAACCCTAATCGGCGAATCTGCTCAGAAAAGCTGTAGGCAATCTCCAACCGCTGCTCAAATTTGGGCAGTTTTACGAACGTCCCTGACCCATGCACTTTTTCTAGAATATTCTGGTGGGCGAGGGCATTCATTGCTTGGCGAACGGTGGCACGGCTGATATTGGAAAATCCCATCAGGTCACGCTCTGAAGGTATTTTGTCTCCCGGTTTCCATTCACCAGATTGGATATGATCGATCATGCGCTGCTCAAACTGCACATGCAGAGGAATGGAACTTTCGTGATCTAATTCCCAACCATTTTGCACCATTGTTACCCTGATTTTCGATCCGTTGACAGCTTAATTGTGGCATGTTATTCTGGTTCAAAGTGGTACGTACCACTTTGAACTTGTGTCAAAATATTATATGCCTCTTCGCATTGAAAGACGATTCTTGATGAAAATTATTCGCACGGTGCGCGGCGATATTGCGCCTGAGATGCTTGGCGTCACTTACACGCACGAACATCTTTTTGGTTATTCACTGAACCCGAAGAGTGACCCTGATTTACGACTCGATAGTGAGTCCGCAGCGGCCTATGAATTGACTCTGTTTCGGATGGCAGGGGGACAGGCAATAGTGGAGATGTCTCCCTGCGATTATAACCGTAATCCGCTGGTGCTGCGGCGACTATCTGAAGCAACTGATGTTCATATCGTTTGTGTGACCGGATTTATCAAAGGGGCGTCGGCTGATCTACTCGTGGAAAACAAAAATATCAACGAGCTGGCGGATGCGATGATTCGGGATGTGCAGGATGGGATTGATGGCACGGGAATTCGCGCGGGAATTATCAAGGCTGGGTCAAGTCTGAATACAATCACACCTAATGAAGAAAAAATATTTCGCGCCGCTGCCTGTGCTCAGCGCGAAACGGGCGCACTGATTTCTACGCATACTGAAGCTGGAACGATGGCACTTGAGCAGATTGAACTGCTTCGCTCGGAAGGTGTACCTCCTGAGCGTATTCTCATTGGACATACCGACCGCAAATTGGACTGGGATTATCATATTGCGGTGGCGAAAACGGGTGTCACACTGGGCTACGATCAGATCAGTAAAGAAAAATATTTTCCTGACAGTCAGCGCATCGATTTCATTATTCGGATGACGAAAGCCGGATATGGTGGGCAGATTGCACTGTCGGGTGATTTGGCTCGGCGTTCGGATATGGTTGGATATGGTGGTGGCCCCGGTTATACCTTCATCCTGTGGCGTATCCTGCCTTGGTTGCGGAAACAGGGATTAACCGAAGCTGATATCCGTACCCTGATGGTCGAAACACCCAAACGCCTGCTTACGCTTGACGTTTAAAACAGATGTAAAACATTCCCGATGACTTTCTGGCGAAATCAGAAATGCTTTTACGCTTCGTCAGGCGTTGGTACAACAATTGGTGCATATCGGCGGCTGAGTTCCGGTTGTAAAACGGGTAGACGTTGCGGTGGCAGACCTCGCAGTATCGATTCCAAATCATCAACAACGAACTGCCCTATTTCCCATAAACCTTCTTTGACCGATCCCGCGCGGTGAGCGGAAAGAATAGCCTTTTCGGCTTGGCGCATCGGATGGTTTGCAGGTAGGGGTTCGGTTGGCAGTACATCCGTTGCGAGTCGGAAACGACCCTCAAGCACCAGATCGGTGAGCGCATCAAAGTCGACAACATGCGCGCGGCTCATCAAGATTACAACAGCATCCTGTTGAATACTTTCGAGATAGGCACGGGAGAGTAGTGCCCGATTTTCGACAGTGGGCGCGGCTAAGACAAAAATGAAACGCGAACTTTCCAACAGGTCTTCCAGTTTCATTGGGCTGACTCCCATACTCTTTATAAAGGAATCAGTCAGCCAAGGATCATAAGCTGATAGGGATACATTGAAGGGCGTGATCAGGCGTTGAAGTTCGCGCGCGATACTGCCGTAACCGATAAACCCAACTGTTTTGTTATACAGCATGAAGGTGTTTTCGTTGCCTGCATGGAGATATTTTTCATTGCCCTGACGAAAAGTGCGGTCGCCAAGTGAAATTTCACGGCAGGCTGAAATGGCCATGCCGAGCGACATTTCGGCAACTTGCCGCGCAAAGGTTGGGGCAATACTCAACACACGGATATTGTGGGCAAAGCAGTAATCGTGATCGAGGGTGAGGGGAAAAGCGCCTTCCACCGAAAAAATTGCTCGAAGCTTTTTAGCCTGTGGCAGCACATTGCCATAGCGCCATGTCGTACAGATGATGGCTTCCGCATTGGGCAAAGCATTCAAGAATTCATCATCTGGCATAGGATCATCTTTGCCCCATATCACCTCAGCAATTTCAAATAATCGCGCGTGATCTTCAGATGAAAATATTTCATCCATGCGGCGAAAATGAGGATCAAGAATGACAACTGGTTTTTCAGACACAAATTGCTTCCGAAAATAATTTATCTATCTTTTATGTGCCACTAACTTTAATGAGAAGCATCTGCGGGTACGGCATCCCCCATACCTGTAATAATATTTTCAACCGCTTCAATCGTCGTCTTTTTCGGGTCGATATTGTCGGCGACTTTCTTGCCACGCCGTAACACTACAATCCGATCGACAACTCGAAAAACATGGTGAATGTTATGAGCGATGAAAATACATGAGTGTCCTGCATCACGCGCATTCCGAACGAAGCGCAGCACACCCTGAGTCTCTTCAACGCCCAGATTATTAGTAGGTTCATCCAAAATGATGAGATCGCTCTCGAAGTACAATGCGCGGGCAATAGCGACTGCCTGCCGTTCACCACCGGAAAGCGCACTGATCGGCGTCGTCGGTGGAATTTCTTTGGTGATACCTACCTGCTTGAGCAGATTGCGTGCCACTTCATTCATTTTTCCTTGATCCATCCGGTTGAGAAAGGCGGGTTCCTTGACCGGTTCGCGTCCCAAAAACAGGTTGCGCGCGATGGAAAGCTGCGGCACTAATGCCGAATCTTGATAGATCGTCTCAATGCCGTATGAAATGGCGTCTGTCGTGTTACGAATGTCGGCCTTTTTGCCATGCATGTAGATGTCGCCACTGTCAGCGGTGAGCGCGCCTGAAAGGATTTTGATTAACGTCGATTTGCCAGCACCATTGTCACCCAGCAGTCCGACAATTTCATTTTTTTGCACGGTGAAGGTAACATCATTTAGTGCCTGCACCCGGCCAAAAAACTTATTGATATGATCCATGCGTACAAGTTCATTGTCGTTATTCATCATCATGTCCCCGAGTGGTGCCGCTGTTCAAGCCAGGAATGGAGTGCCATCATACCCAGGATGATTGCGCCAATGAAAATATTGTAGGCCAAGCCTGGAACACCAATCAAAACGATTCCGTTACGCATCAGGCGTAAAATGAACACGCCTAAAAGTGTTCCGATAATCGTGCCGCGTCCACCATTTAGAGCCGTGCCACCAATCACTACCATCGCGATTACTTCCAGTTCGTAACCTGTGCCGCTGTTCGGGTTGGCTGTCGAGACTCGAA
This sequence comes from Anaerolineae bacterium, assembly GCA_019912965.1. Lineage (GTDB taxonomy): Bacteria > Chloroflexota > Anaerolineae > Aggregatilineales > Phototrophicaceae > CFX2. Next base: position 18,405 of record JAIOHM010000155.1, on the reverse strand, counting down.
TTGAACTGGCGATTCCCGCGAATGCCGCCATAACTGCGGTCAGGATAAACAGTGCCACTTTCGTACGAGAGACACGCACACCACGCGCCAGTGCAGAGTTGGCGTTACCACCTGAAGCTTGAATCCAGTTGCCAAATTTAGACTGTGTGAGGATATACCCTAGGATAATCGCAAACAGGATCAACCACACCAGTGACGCATAAATACGGATCTGCCCAATCATGAAATCCCCAACAATAAGATCCAATAAGGGAGAGTCAGAAACCCACCTTGCTTGGGGAAAACCATCGGTAATATACAGTGCCGTGCCTCGCACAACCAGAAGCATACCCAGCGTGACTAGAAATGAGGGTATTTTTAACCTGGTAACAAACCACCCATTAGCAAAGCCAATCACTACTGCAATCGCAATCGCAATCACAAATCCAACTTCAAGTGATGCGATCTCGGCGTTGTAAATTGTCCACATGACAACGGGTGTGAAGCCGAATACAGAACCGACAGAAAGATCGAATTCACCCGATGTCATCAGCATTGTCATGCCGAGCGCAATCATGCCTAATTCTGGCGCGAAGGCGAGGAAATTGCCGATGTTGAGCGATGATAAGAATGCTGGGTTGATGATCGTAAAAACAGTCATCTCAACCACAAGCAGAATGAAGGGGCCAAACTCAGGACGGGCAATAAATCGTTGGAGCAGGGAGCGTTGTTCCATAATATAAATTCTACTATTCGCTAGACAAAAATGCTGTTAAGGCTGTGAGGCTGACCTAAGTCAGCCTCACGCGGTATAGTTGAAAAATGTCACGCACAGACAGTTCCTTTAGGGCTGTGCATGAACAATATATCTGTTAGTTGCCCGACAGGATATCGTCGTAGATTTGTGCTGTGTCAGCTTCGTACAGAGCACCTGTGATGACATCGAATCCCGGGGGAATACCACTGGCGGCCATAGCTGCCAACGACAGACCAACATAGCTGGTCGCCTGAGGATCCTGCCACTGGGCGGCGTTCACATAGCCTTCGAGTACTTCCTGGGTTGTGTCGAGCGAGTTGCCCCAGCCGACCACAGGAATATCACCAGCGGCGATGCCTACCTGATCAAATACGCGTTTGATACTGCCCATGACCAGATCACCCATACCAATAATGGCGGAGATCTTGTCGCGGTTGGCGGTCAGGTAATCACTCATACGGGTGATAATTTCTGCCTGATCCAGGGTTGCGTCAGTGACTTCCCAGGTGATGCCCAGGGGTTCAAATACGCTGGCGATACCTTCTTCTTCCTGCACACCGTAAGTTGCACCGGGAACCTCAACAGGCATCCATACAAAATCGCCTGCCTCTACCAGACCATTGTCAACCAGATACTGCGCCCAATTGCGGCCAAAGACCACATTATCGCCGCCTACATAGGCGTTGAAGTCTACGGTTGGATCTGGGGTATTAATGTTGATGACCGGAATACCTGCGGCGCGAGCTTCGGCTACAACTTCAACCAGGCTGCCCGGATCAGGGCTGCTGGTGACGATTCCGTCCGCACCTGCGGCAATGGCGGCACGAATAGCTTCCTGATGTGAGGGGACATCGCCACTGTGAAAGGAAGTGCGAACTTCGTTACCTGTGTCCGCAGCCCACTGCTCGGCACCAGCCAGGAAATACGTCCAAACCGGGTCAGCCGGTGATCCATGCGAAACCCAATAGAAAACTTTTGCTTCGTCTTGGGCGGAACTGATAAAGGGGATTGAAAGTACTAGGGCAACACTGACAACCAACACAAGAAGCGCCAATTTCTTGAACATATGCATTCCTCTTTTCAAGACAAATTTTATACGCGACCTAATTTCCGGTAGAACAAGATATGTCCTGTTCCAAAATATGGAATTAACCCGATCAGATTATCCATAAATTTCCGTCAATGGTTTGCAGTTCCCCCTTCTACTCAATAGAGATGAGTAAAGTCTAAATGTACGTACATTCGGAAGTATAGCCAGCGGCTGGCGGCACGTCAAATTTTCACACCAGCAAACATTCTTGCGTAGTTACATCTCCTATGTTATTGTTTATGCAATCGATTGCATCAAGTTAAGATAAAAATGAATTGTTCTTTTAATCAAATTATTGCCTGGGTATCTTATGTTCCAGGTTTTCTAAGGGGATAAGATGGTTTCTTTAACCGCAGCCGTAGTGGGTACTGGATTTATTGGTCCTGTCCATGCCGAAGCTCTGAAACGAGCAGGCGTTCATGTACGCGGCATCCTCGGTTCTTCACCTGAAAAAAGCCATGCCGCTGCACAATCCCTTAGCCTCGAAGTAGTTTATGAAAGCTATGAGTCTCTGATCGCTGATGCAGTGGTCGATGCGATTCATATCACCACCCCTAATAAAGACCATCTGGATATGACCCGGCGCGCACTAGTGGCAGGCAAACATGTTGTTTGCGAAAAGCCGCTTGCGATGAATACTTCTGAAAGTGCTGAACTTGTGGCGCTGGCAAAATCCCACCCAACATTGGTCACAGCGGTTAACTACAATATTCGCTTTTATCCTCTTATTCACCATGCGCGTGATCTGGTGCAAAGTGGCGAAATCGGTGAGGTTTATGCTGTGCGCGGCGGCTACATTCAAGATTGGTTGCTGTTTGATACTGATTGGAACTGGCGGCTCGTACCGAGCGAAGGTGGCGACCTGCGCGCCATTGGTGACATAGGCACACATTGGATGGATTTAACGAATTTTGTTACTGGCCTGAAGGTTGATTCACTGCTGGCTGATCTGGCAACCTTTGTCCCCAAACGCAAGAAACCGCGTCAGTCAGTCGCCACCTTTCAAGGGAAAGAAGGAAGCGGCCCAGTGGAATATGATTTGGTAGATATCGAGACCGAGGACTGGGGTTCAGTGTTGTTCCGCTATACGAGCGGCGCACGGGGTTCAATGAATGTATCGCAGGTCAGTGCCGGACGTAAAAATATGCTGAGTTTCGAGATTTCCGGCTCCAAAGCATCGCTGGCGTGGAACTCCGAAAACCCTAACGAGTTGTGGATAGGTTATCGTGACCGTCCTAATGGGGTTCTGATTAAAGATCCGTCACTGATGAGCGACAGCGCGCGTGCCTATACCAGCCAACCGGGCGGTCATGCTGAAGGTTTCCCTGATACTTTTAAACAGCTATATCGTGCCGTCTATGGTTACATTGAGCGCGGCGATTTTAATGCCCCCAGACCCTTTCCGACATTTGCAGATGGTCACCATGAATTGGTTCTGTGTGAGGCGATTGCCGCCAGCCATGCAGAACAGCATTGGGTTGATGTGAAATAGAATTGCTTTTTAAAGGAGATTTTGTATGCAACTTGGATATGTCACCGCGATTTTGCCGGATTGGACACTTGAACAGCACATGCAGTTTGCGGCTAAAAATGGGTTTGACAGCCTTGAAGTGATGTGTTGGCCTGTGGGTAAAGCCGAGCGGCGTTATGCAGGTGTGACCCATATTGATGTGAACAACTTTACTGCTGCTGATGCGGAACGCGTGAAAGGCCTGATGAGCCAATATAATGTTGGCATTTCCAGTCTGGGTTACTATCCGAATCCACTAACCCCGATTGAGGAAGAACGACATACCTATATTGAGCATATAAAGAAAGTCATCGCAGCCTCGGCCTTACTTGGTATTAACACGATGACCACCTTTGTTGGGCGCGATCCGGCCAGATCAATCGAAGATCAGTGGGATGATTTCGAAGCTGTCTGGAAGCCATTGATAGCTTTTGCAGAGGGACAGGGGGTTCGCGTTGGAATCGAAAACTGCCCCATGCTGTTCTCGCTGGATGAATGGCCGGGTGGCAAAAATCTCGCTATTTCTCCTGAAGTATGGCGGCGTATGTTTGACAGTATCCCAAGCTCAATCTGGGGTTTGAACTTCGATCCGTCCCATCTCATTTGGCAGCATATCGATTACATTCGCTGCATATGGGAGTTCGGTTCTCGCTTTGTGCATGTCCATGCTAAGGACACTAAAATTGATCCCGATTTGCTCTATCAGCGGGGCATTATGGGGCTGAAATGGCACCGGCCCAAACTGCCGGGTTTGGGAGATGTTGATTGGGGAGCGTTTTTCTCGGCGCTGACGGATGTGGGTTACAACGGAGCCGTTGCGATTGAGGTTGAAGACCGTGCATATGAAGAATCACAGGCTGATGTAGAGCGTTCTATTACCCAATCTAAACGTCATCTTGAGCAGTTTATGCGCTAATCAGGAGTTACGGCGAAACCTGAACCGTCGTGTATTCATATTTGTCAGCACGATAGTAGGTGACAGTGGATTCAATGATCTCTTTATTTTCGAGGAAGGCACTGGTATTGACGACCAACAGAGGTGCATGTAGTTCAACTTGTAGAAGATCGGCATGATATTTGTCGGCGATTGTTGCGCTGATGGTGTGGATGATTTCGGTGATGACGAGATGATATTGATGGGAAAGGACTTCGTACAGCGAATGATTAGCGAAATCGGTGTGCTCCAATCCTCGGCAGCGTTCCAGAACAACAAAGGCACGCTGCAAACCAATTGGCTCATCATTTCCCAAACGCAGACGATCCAGAATCAGGCAGTCCACGCCAACTTTTGTGCTCAACGCATGAGGGTCAGCAGGCTGAATAGAACGTATTTCACTGTGCAGCACAACCGAATGTGCACGCAAACCCATTTCCGCCATCTGGCGTGTAAAACTGCGCGCCAACGAAAATTGTTTGCGATCTTTCGGGCTTTTCACCACTGTCCCGTGACCGGCCTTACGCACAATCAGATCATCATTCACCAATCGACTCAAGGCAGTTCGGATTGTATGCCGCCCCACGCCATAAGCTTCGGCCAACTCATGTTCGGTAGGAAGCAGACTGTCAGCAGAAACATGCTCGCTGTTGAGCAACGCCCGCAATTCTGCTTCTACCTGGTAATAAAGCGGAATCGGGCTGTTCATATCAACTGGAGTAATGGGCAAATCTTGAATTCTAATTTGATGGGCAGTCATAAATTTGACTCGTCTGATCCGGCTCGTTAAAATGTGCGGATATACGGAACTTTGTAGTTAATGTTGATTGTACTACACAGCGCCGATGTTCACAAATATATCGTTCAATTGTATGGAGGATTGTATGCAGAAGAAATTAATGCTGATCGCTATGTTGCTGGCAGCTTTTGCCACACTAGGTCTCGGTGTTTTTGCCACTTCAGCTCAGGATGCTGAACAGGAATTCACTATTGGTGTTTCTAACAGTTTTGTCGGTAGCGAGTGGCGCACACAGATGATCCAGAATCTGGAAGCTGTGGCGGCTGAACTTTCGGAAGATGCCGACCTCGGTATTAACATCGAACTGGTTATTGAGAGCGAAGATACTGATGCCGCAGGTCAGGAACAGCAGATTCAGAATCTGGTCAATCGCGGCGTGGATGCCATCATCGTGAATCCGGGTGACGCGGAAGCCCTGCGTCTGGCGTTGGAAGATGCAGCAGCGGCTGGTGTTGTGGTCGTTTCGATCGACCAGGAAATTGACGGCGAAGGTGTCGTCAATGTCGTTATTGACCAAACCGAATGGGCGCGGATTAGCGCACGCTGGCTGGCGGAATCGCTGGGCGGCGAAGGTGACATTGTTCTGATTGAAGGCTTTGTTGGTCATCCAGCCAACACTGCCCGTATGACCGGGGTAGAAGAAGTTTTGGCCGAATACCCAGACATTAACGTTGTCGGACGCGAAAGCGGAAGCTGGGATCAGGCAACAGGTCAGCAGGTGATGAGTGATTTCCTGGCTTCTTTACCGAACATTGATGGTGTTTGGACACAGGATGGTATGGCGACGGGTGTATTGACTGCTATCCAGACGGCTAACCCCGAAGAATGGCCGCTGACCACTGGCGAGGCCCGTGCTAGCTATGTTCAGCGCTGGAACGAAATTCTGGAAGATAACCCGGATTTCCAGAGCATTGGTGTTGTTAATCCGCCGGGTGTTGCTGCCAGCGGCCTGCGCGTAGCAGTTGAACTGCTGCTGGGCGGTGAAATTGACCCCGAACAATTTGGTGGCCCATACGGCAATACATTGTATGTTCCGATCCCTTATGTTGTTCTGGGTGAAGAATGGACGTATGTCGATATGGAAGGCGAAGAATTCGACCTGCCAAACAACTTTGAAGAAATCTACACGGAAGTTGCTGAAGAGCCGGAAAGCTATACCCTGGATGGTATGATTACTCAGGAAGAAGCCAAGGCCTTCATGCTGCCTGCAAGCTAAACAGTATTCGCGAAAGTGATTTGGTCACCTTTTGTTTTCAGACCCTTCTCACTTCGAGAGGGGTCTGAGCTAAATTTGAAGTTATGCTTCTTTTTATTTTGGAAGCTCAAGACTGATGAAAAATATTTCTGTAAAAGTTGAGCAGGCTGTCAAGCGCTATGGCGGCGTAGTTGCACTTGCTGACGGAAATCTGTCTGTTCAATCTGGCGAAGTGATGGCGCTACTGGGTGCAAACGGTAGTGGCAAGAGCACTCTGAGCAAAATTCTCACGGGTGTGATTGCTCCTAACAGCGGGCACATTATGGTTGATGGCAAACAGGTCTCTTTCAACGCGCCAGATGCAGCCCGTCGAATGGGAATTAGCGCCGTTTATCAGGAACTAAGCCTGATACCTGACCTCACAGTTTCCGAAAATATCTGGCTGGTGCATGAACCGCTGCGGGCAGGGTTTGTCAATCGTCGTGAGATGCGCGCGCGTACCCAAGCACTGCTTGATCTGTTTAGCGGGATGTGCAGACCCCACTTAGAACCGGATGCATTGATTAATATTCTCACGCCGGATGAGCGTCAGATTGTAGAAATCCTCAAGACATTGAGCTTTGATCCTCGTCTGATGATTCTGGATGAGGCAACTGCCAGCCTCGACAGCCAACAGGTCAATCGGTTATTTGAGTTGGTAGCGGATTGGAAGCAGAAGGGCATGGCGGTTGTGTTTGTCTCGCACCGCATGGAAGAAATCTTCCGCATTGCTGACAAAGCAACTGTGCTGCGAAATGGTCGAACGGTTGGAGAACGGAATATCGCTGCGACCAATGAACGTGAACTGGTTGATCTGATGATCGAAGGTGCAGCAACATTGAATCGCGAGCGTGCACCGAATGTTACGCAAGCGAATGCAGTTCGTCTGCAAATTCATGACCTGAAAACATCGGTACTGCAAGGCGTCAGCCTCCAACTACACGATGGCGAACTGCTGGGTCTGGGTGGGTTGCAGGGACAGGGACAATCTGACCTGTTAATGGCCGTATTCGGGGCGATTCGTTCGGTTGGGCGGATTATCGTTTCGGGCGAGGAACGGCATTTCAATCATCCTCGGCAGGCGATGAAAGCCGATGTTGCGCTCGTTCCGGGGGATAGGGGTACTGAGGGGTTACTGCTCATTCGCTCTATCCTCGAAAATTTTATGCTTGCTTCCTGGGAGCGATATAAAATCCCTATTCGCATGTCCAGCGCGCGAGAGGATAGTGATAATATTGCGCAGGAATTGAAGCTCGTTATGTCCTCTCTGGATGCGCCAGTTAGCAGCCTGAGCGGTGGTAACGCGCAAAAGGTCGTCATCGGAAAATGGCTGCTGCGAAGCCCTAAACTCCTTTTGCTCAATGACCCGACTAAAGGTATTGATGTGGGCGCAAAAGCAGAGTTTTACAGCCTGCTTCAGCAATTACGAGATTCGGGCACCGCTATTCTCTTTTACAGCAGTGATGATGATGAACTTTTGGGCTTATGCAACCGTGTGCTGGTGCTGCATGATGGACAGGTGAGTGCTGAACTGCGCAGCGACCAGCTAACCCGCGAAAATCTGGTGGCTGCCAGCATGGGAGCGGTGGAATGAACAACGGGCTATCACGGCTTCTCAACCGTAATCCCTATTTACTTTCGCTCGTCCTGCTAATCTTTATGATTGCTGTGAACCGCGCCTTGCAGGATAACCTGTTCGAAATTGGGCCATTGAACGGTAATTTGCGTGTGTTTGTGCCAGCAATCTTACTGGCGGTTGGGCAAACATTTGTAATTATCGCGGGTGGGGTTGATCTTTCTGTTGGTGCGATCCTTTCCATGACGAATGCCATCCTTGCTACGCAAATCCCGCAGGATGCAACAGGTGATGTATTCGTCCGTGCATTGGTGCTGGCGCTGGGTGCGGGGCTGCTGGCGGGGGCATTAAACGGATTTGGTGTGACGGTTCTGCGTTTGCAACCGATTGTGACCACCTATGCGACTAGCTTTATCTTTGCGGGTATCGCCTTGAAGGTGTTGCCAGAGCCGGGCGGACGGCTCCCGCGTGATCTCACAACATTCTGGCGCAACCCACTGGAAATAACACAAGATTTTGCGATTCCGATGTCGCTCATTGTGATTACCCTGTTGATTATCTTCTGGATTGTGCTGACCAAAACCCGTTATCGACAATATCTGTTCGCTACTGGCAGTAAGCCTGATGCTGCTTACAGCACTGGTGTACATGTAAACCGGGTGAAATTTACGACCTATCTGTTCTCCGGGCTGTTTGCGGCACTGGCAGCTCTGGCGCTGACATTGGGCAGTGGAACAGGCAATCCACGCGCGGGTGACCAGATGACGCTGCCCAGTGTGGTGGCTGTTGTACTCGGCGGAACACGATTGGCAGGTGGGCAGGGCAATATTATCGGTTCAATTATCGGTGCCGTTATTCTGGGACTTATCGGCAATATCATCTCATTTGCGGATCTGGATTCGTGGGTGCGTCCGCTGGTAGATGCGCTCATTATTATCACGGCGCTGGCGATTCCGGGCATCATCCGATTGGTGCGGAGGCTGCTGCAATGACGACATTGAAGAATACCTATCTCAACCGGATACGACCTTATCTGTCGCCTCCTGTAGTGGCGCTGGTGTTAGCAATTATCCTGTTTCTCGTTGGCGGTTTTCTTGCGCCGGGGTTTACCAATACTGCTCAGGCTGTCAATATTGTCCGGTTGGCTGCATTTCTGGGCATCATCGCAGCCGGGCAAACGTTGGTCATCATCAGCGGGGGCGAAGGAATTGATTTGTCTGCTGGTGCGTTGGTTACTTTGGGTGCAATTTTGACCTATCGCATTACTGATGGCAGCGACGCTATGATTTTGCCCGCACTGGCGATTGTGCTGCTGGCAGGTGCTGGTATCGGCCTCCTGAATGGAATTGGCATTGCGGTACTTGGGATGCCGCCGCTGGTGATTACCTTGGGTATGTCCGGCGTGGTGACGGGTGTGATCTATTTTTATACACGTGGTGAGCTAATTGGCGATACACCACCCGCGATGGGACGCTTGCTATCTCAGGCGCTCATCGGCCCAATTCCCGGTGTGATTGGGCTGTGGTTGCTGCTGGGATTATGTATGTGGCTGCTTTTGGAACGGACGACGTTTGGTAAGCAGTTGTTCTCGATTGGCATTAATCGGACAGCGGCGCACTTGAGTGGAGTGCGTGTTAATCTGATCGTGGTTGTTACCTATATGGTGAGTGGTGCGCTGGCGGCATTTGGTGGGTTCGTGCTGTTAGGCTTTACACAGACTGTGTTTCTCAATCTTGGGCAGCCGTTTTTGTTTCCGGCTATCGCGGCGGTGGTAGTGGGCGGCACAGTTTTGGCAGGCGGCAAGGGCAGCTATTGGGGCACAATGGCTGGAGCGCTGGTACTGCAAGTGATCGACTCTTTGTTGTTAGCATTACGGGTTGAAGAAGCCTTCCAGTTGATTATTTTAGGTGCGATGCTGCTGATTCTGCTGACGATGTACGGGCGGCAGCGCAGCGTTCGACAGTAATCATTTAGCGTGAGTAGGGGAGGCTTTCGATGCCCTCCTACTCAGGCAATTCTCTTTTTGGCAGACCCAAATTTCTATGTTATTCTCAAAGGTGCGGATATTTAGACATTTGGATAAATATCACCGTTATTCTTAAAAGTATTCGAGGAGATGCTGATGCACAAAATTACAATGCTGGGCACCGGCTTGATTGGCATGTTTTATACGATGGTGCTGCATGGCCTCCGCAGTCGTGATCAAGTACAGGTGGTTTATTCGCGTTCGCCGGAACGGGCCGCCAAATTTGCGGGCGAATGGAATATTCCCAAATGGACGACCAACATGGAAGAAGCCATCAATGACCCGGAAACTGATGTGGTCGTGATCGGTTTGCCCAATAATTTGCATGAACAGGCGGCGGTGGCAGCAGCAAAGGCTGGAAAAGCCATCCTCTGTACCAAACCATTGGCGCGCAATGCCGAAGAGGCTCTGCGGATTTTGCAGGCTGTGGAAGCGGCTGGTGTGTTTCATGGCTACCTTGAAGATCTGGTTTACACCCCAAAAACACTGAAAGCTATTCAGTCCACACAAAAAGGTGCGCTGGGCAAAGTGCTGTGGGCGCGATCACGAGAGACTCACCCCGGCCCGCACAGCGATTGGTTCTGGGATAAAGAGCAATCGGGCGGTGGTGCCATCATCGATATGGGCTGTCACTGCATCGAAATCAGTCGCAGTTTCATCGGCAAACAGGTGAAACCGTTGGAGGTCATGTGCTGGGCGGATACGCAAGTTCACCCGATTGAAGCCGAAGACAGCGCGGTCGGATTGGTACGCTATGCCAGCGGTGCGGTTGGACAGTTCGAGGTAAGTTGGACGTTCCGGGGCGGCATGGATTTGCGGGACGAAGTATCTGGCACAGAAGGAACAATCTGGCTGAATCACTGGCTGCGAACGGGCTTCGATCTGTTCACGTCGGTGGGTGAAGGCGGCTATGTTGCCGAAAAAGCCGAAGGTACAACAGGCTGGATGTTTCCGGTGGGCGATGAAGTTGGCGCGTTGGGCTATGTGGAGATGTTCTCCGATATGTTGAATGCGCTTGACCAAGGCAAAAAACCAATTGAGGATTTTTACGATGGCTATGTCGTCAACGCCATCATGGATGCGGCTTATCGTTCGGCCAAGAGTAAACAATGGGAGCCGGTTATTCTGGAAGTCTGGCGCGGCGACTCGGAGGCTGACACAAGCGGCCTGCTGCGTGACTACGACAATCAGCATTATCTGATTAAAGAAGAAAAGATGCCGGATGGACGGATAAAGTTCATTCTCAAGGAAAAAGTGGGCGGAAAAGTCGTGCAGAAAGTCGTGTGATGATGGCCCATGCATTGGAGAAACCGCTGCTATGACTCTGTATATCGGGATTGATCTGGGCGGCACCAAAATTGCTGGAGCAGTCTGGGATTCGGAATTACTCACTGTACAGGCACAAAAGACCATTCCCACGCAGGGGCATCTGGGGCCAGATGCGGTGCTGGAACGGATTGCCGGACTGGTGCGCGAATTGGGCAACATGGTCGGACTGGAATCAGCGGCTATTCCGGGTGTGGGTGTGGGTGTTCCGGCTACATTCGATATGGAACAAGGCGTAATCTGGCTGATTCCAAATCTGCCCGGTGATTGGTACGGCAAACCCATTGTCGCCCTGCTGCGCGAGATGCTCGGCTGTCCGGTGTATCTGGTGAATGATGCGCGTGCCTTCACGCTAGCGGAGGCGACCATCGGCGCGGGACGGGGTGCAGCCTCATGTGTAGGTATCACACTGGGGACGGGCATCGGCGGCGGAATTGCTATCAACGGACGGTTGTACCTCGGTCTGACTGGAACAGCGGGCGAATTTGGGCATCACAGCATTGATATGTATGGTGCGCCTGATGGCAGCGGCAATCCCGGTGGTTGGGAAGGCATAGCCAGCGGCCCGGCGATTGCAGCGATGGGCATGAAAGCTGTTGCTCAGGGCATTACTACAAAAATTGGCGAGTTGGTCAATTTCGACCTGAATCAGATCACCCCGGAAATTATCGCTCGTGCTGCCGAGATGGGTGACGAGGTGGCAAAACGTATTTTGAATACCGCTGGTTTTTATCTGGGTAGTGGAATCGCCAATGTCATCACTATGCTTGCGCCGGAACGGGTGATTATTGGTGGCGGGCTGGCGCGTCTGGGTGAGTGGATCATGAAGCCCATACATGAAACCCTGAAGTTACGTGTGCATACCGTTCCTTTAGATCGTGTACAGATTATCCTGGCGGCGTTGGGTGATCAGGCAGGGGTAATTGGCGCGGCGATCTGGGCCAGCCAGCAGGGTAAAGCAGATCAGTAACCTCAGCTTTGCTGGAGGAGAATCGATAAAAATATGCCTGTTTATACACAAGAATTACCTCTTTTAGCCGAGGCTCAGGTTGTTGTTCTCGGTTCAGGAAGTGCCGGATCAACAGCGGCAATTGCGTCAGCGCGTACCGGAGCCGATACGCTGTTGGTGGAGCGATACGGTTTTTTGGGCGGCACATCGACGATGGTGCTGGATACCTTTTATGGCTTTTACACACCCGCTGATAATGCAACCCGTGTAGTGAACGGCATCCCCTGGGAAATTGTTGAACGCCTGTATGCCTATAACATGGTGATTGAACGTTCCAGCAGTTATGGTGCAGGTCAAGCGGTCACCTATGACCCGACAACACTCAAAGCCGTTTGGGAACAGGCGGTACTGGCGGCGGGTGCGCGGATTCTGCTGCATACATTCTGTGTTGACGTACTGATGGAAGCCGGACGAATCACTGGACTAGTGGTTGCCAGCAAACGCGGACTTGGCCTGATTAAAGGACAGGTATTTGTGGATGCATCCGGGGATGCTGATCTGGTGTTTCGCAGTGGGTCACCGTTTGAAGCAGCGGGAACGGACGGGCAGCCTGCCCAATCGCTCACAACCACCTTTCGGATGGGTGGTGTGAATCATGAACGGGCCAAGACCATCAAGCGCGACGAATTGGTGAGCGGGATGAAGGCGGCCAATTTATCTGGCGATTACCGCCTGCCGCGTGAGGAAGGCAGCGTTCACCGGACACCGATTGCAGATGTGGTGGCAACCAATATGACGCGCGTGGCTTATGTGGATGGCACAGACCCATTAGAACTGACGAAAGCGGAGATCGAAGGCCGTAAGCAGGCATTAGAGTACACCCGGTTTTTACGTGAGCAAATTCCCGGTTATGAACAGTCTTATTTGATGAATTTCAGCACACAGATCGGTATCCGCGAGACACGCCGTATCTGGGGCGAATATCGGCTGAACCGCGACGATGTGTTATCCGCGCGGAAGTTTGAGGATGCTATCGCCCAATGCGGCGCACCGATTGAAGATCATCACGCAGGGAATAATACCCGCTGGGAGTACGTGCCGGATGGCGGAACCTATGACATTCCCTATCGGGCGCTGCTCCCGCAAAAAGTAGACAATTTGCTAGTAGCAGGGCGCTGCCTGTCGGCAGATCATGATGCACACGCCTCGGTACGCAGTATGGGACAGTGTATGGCGATGGGGCAGGCCGCGGGAACAGCAGCAGCCTTGGCCGCCCGCACGCAAACGAATCCGCGCGAATTGGCAATCACCAACTTACAAGAACGACTGCGCGCCGATGGAGCGCTATTCTCCGGCGCAACAGTCGCAACAGCGGCAACCTAAGGAAAGAAATATGGATTCACAACAGGCAGCATTAGCGTTTATGGATGCGGCACAGCGTATTCTGGACGCGATCCGTACAACCCAGATGGACAAGATTGAACAGTCCGCGCAAATCTGCGCGAACAGCATCGGTCAGGATGGACTGGTTCACCTGTTCGGAACAGGGCATTCGCGGATTCCGGTAGAGGAAATGTTTCCGCGTCACGGCAGTTTTCCCGGCTTCCATCCCATTATCGACCTCTCGATGACCTTTCATACGCAGGTGGTTGGCTCGAATGGCCAGCGGCAGGCAATGTTGATCGAGAAGATGGAAGGATTGGGCGAGGCGATTTTACGGAACTTTGTCTTTCGCACCTATGACTCTTTCATGATTTTCTCCAACAGTGGCGTGAATAACGTCATCATGGATGTGGCAATCGGCGCGAAAGAACGCGGTATGAAAGTGATCGGCATCGTATCGGTGGAACACTGTCTGGCGACCGCACCGCGTCATAAAAGCGGGCTGCGTTTGCCTGATGTGTGCGACATTACCATAGACAACTGCACGCCATCCGGTGATGCGCTGGTGGAAATCGAGGGGCTGGAATATCCGGTTGGCCCCGGTTCGACCATTGGCTATACGGCGATTGTGAACGCGCTCAAGTGCGCAGTGGCGCAGAAGTTGACGGCGATGGGTAAACCACCATTGGTGCTGACCAGCGGCGTGTTGATCGGTGGCGAAAAATCGGCGGAATTATTCGAGCGCACGTATGACGATTTCCGCGACCGGGTGAAGCAGGTCTACGGCGGCTAATGGGTGGGTTTGGTGAATGTCCAGCGTTCGGCAGGATTCAGAACGGCGAATGGGACATCAGCAGCGCGGGCAAGGGCGGTAAATTCGTTCACATCGGCTGTATTGAAGGTGAACATATTGTAATGATGCGGGATGACAAGCCCACTGCCCGCCGCTTTCGCCAATGCAACCGCTTCAGCAGCATTCATGTTGGGGGGCACATGCAGCGCATCACGGCGGGCATCTGTGCCGTTGATGGGCAGAAACAGAATATCAGGTTTGTAAAGGCGCAGCCGTTCAGCCAATCCATTGTAGGCCAGCGTGTCACCGCTGTGATACAGACACAGGCCATCCACCTCGATGACGAAACCGAGGAATGGATAGCCGCTTGACTCGGAGTACTCAAAAGTTGGATGCGCTGAGGGAACGCTGTGGATGGTCATCGTGCCAAGCTGAAAAGTTTCGTCGCCGCGCGTTGGGATTAACCGGGTACGATCCATCCCCAATGCGGCTGCATAATCGACCAGCGCGGCGGATAAAACGAGCCGCGCATTGGGTGATGACGTGAACAAATCGGGCAGCGTACCGGGATCAAGATGGTCGGAATGTTTGTGGCTGGCGAACACCCATGAGGCATTAGTGATCTCGCTACCGCGAACAGGCGCTTCGGTCATGCGGATATGGGGTTTTTCGGTCGCCGCGTATTTTTGAGTCAGGTGTTCGGAAAGATACAGGTCAATGTAAATCAGTTCATGAGCCGTTTTGAGCGCATAGCCGCTTTGCCCTAGCCACCAGACACAAACTTCACCGGGTTTGGGCTGCGCGGCGGTAATGTCATCTAACAGGGCGTGACCCTTTAAAACAGGCTCGATCATCGGAATTTATCCTTCAGCAAAGGCAAGTAACCATGTCAGATTATCAACTTCCATTGATCTATACAAGTGTAATTGGCTCGTATGCATGGCCTGCGTGGCTGCATACAGCGCTGGCGGCTGCCGGACGCGGTGAATATGGCCCGGACGACTGGAAAGAAACGCAGGATGATGCCGTTGATCTGGCACTGCACGATCAGGAAAGTGCGGGTGTAGACATCATCACTGATGGCGAGATGCGCCGGATTGGGTTTTTTACAGCGGAATTTTACAGCCATATGACCGGGCTGACCGAGATGCCGCCCCGGCGTAAAATGGGCGTGGTTGGGCATGACCAGCGTGAGAGCTATGAAGCTGCCGAACCGGTGCAAGCACCGAATGGACTGGGTCTGGTCGAAGAATATGAATATCTCAAAACGCATACCAATCACCCGATCAAAATGCCAATCCCCGGCCCATATACACTGGCTGGGCGCATCAAACCGGGGGCGGTTTACAAAGATCGCATGGAAGTAAGTTACGCCCTCGCGGAGATTATCAACCGGGAGATGAAGGCACTGGTGGCAGCAGGGGCAGATTTTATACAGGTGGATGAACCTTCGTATGCGGTTCATGCCCATAGCCCGAAAGCCTTTGTTGACCTGTTTAACACGACAGTTGCAGGTGTGAATGCCAAAATCGGTGTGCATTTATGCTTTGGGAACTTCGTTGGGCGTCCGGTTGCCAAGCGCGCTTATCGCCCGCTGTTCCCGCATATTCTGGATATGCATGTCAGCCAGTTTGCGCTGGAATTCGCCAACCGTGAACTGGCTGAACTGGAATTGTGGAAAGAATTTCCAAGCGACAAAGAATTAGCGGCGGGTGTGGTGGATGTCAAAAATTACTACTGCGAAACGGCTGAAGATGTGGCGGAACGGGTACGGGCTGCGCTCAAGTACGTCGCACCCGATAAACTGAGCATCACACCGGACTGCGGCTTTAGCCAAACGGCACGTTGGGCAGCACGGCGCAAGCTGGTAGCAATGGTCGAAGGGGCGCGGATTGTGCGGCGGGAATTGACCGGAACGGCATAACCCATCACAGGAGGGTTTGTTTTGGATGCAAAACGGCTGTCGGGTAAAAGCATTATTGTCACCGGGGCGGCCAGCGGAATCGGGCGGGCGTCTGCGCTGCGGTTGGCTGGCGAGGGTGCACAGGTCGCGCTGCTGGATCGTAACGCTGACGGCCTGCGTGAAACGGCAGCCTTGATTGCAGGTGAGGGGGGAATAAGTGCCGAATTTATGCTTGATCTCACGGATGAACCCTCCGTAAAAAACACTGTGGCAGCCGTTCTGGAGCGATGGGGCGCGTTACATGGTTTGTTCAACGTCGCCGGGGGCAGTGGACGTCGCTTTGGTGATGGCCCAGTGGACAGTTGTACGCTGGAAGGCTGGCACACAACGCTTGATCTGAACCTGACCAGCATGTTTTTGATGTGTAAATATGGGACACCTCATTTACTGGAAACGCGCGGCGCGGTGGCCAACCTCGGTTCGGTGCTGGGATTGGTCGGCGGTGATGAGGATTTTGCGACTCATGCTTATGCGGCTGCTAAAGCGGGGGTTATTGGCCTATCGCGGGCGATGGCTTCCTTTTATGCGCCGCGCGGGATGCGGGTGAATGTGATCGCAGCGGGATTGATCGCCACTCCGATGAGCCAACGCGCACAAGGCGATGCTCATATTCTTTCGCGCCTGCCGCAGCTTCAGCCGCTTACAGGGGCGATGGGAACACCAGAAGATATTGCGGCAGCGGCGGCCTTCCTGCTATCTGATGATGCGGGGTTTATCACAGGGGCGGTTTTAACCGTTGATGGCGGCTGGACGGTGCGTTGATGGGGTGTTCTCTCGCTGGAGTGGCGGCGCGGAATAGTTGTCAGTTATCGGTTTTCAGTTTTCAGTACAATACGGGAAAGATTTGCGAGATTTGCGGCGATTGCGAAATGAGTTTGCGCGCAAATGATGTCGTCGTCGTTGTTGTCGGACAGGGTTTGGGTGACAAAAGTATTGCGGCGATTCAGGATTGGGGTGCCGCTGCAATACTTGCTGAATAATTGTCAGTTATCGGTTTTTAGTTCCTGGTCAGATTCGCAAATTTCTGCAATTTCTTCAAATTCTGCACAGGATTTTGTGCAGGTTTGGGAGTTTCCTCACACACGGACGCAACATGTTGCGTTCCTACAAATGACGGTGATGATCACATGCGAAGTGATGGAATAACCATCCTATAAATCGAGGGCTGTAGGGACACGAAAATATCGTGTCCGCTTTCTTTTCACTTTAAACGCTGCTTTACTCGTAAAACTCTGGCGCTTTTTTGAGTGTTTCCCACTGCTCCTTGTCATGACCGAAAATCACCAGCCCGATATGCTCCCGTTCGACCAGATCAAGCAGTTTAATCGTACTGGCGCGGGTCGCTTCGGCGTCCGGGTTGCTACTGTCGTCCTGCTCGTCACGGGTAAAGCCCGCGGCGAAGGGTACAGCGTCAATCGTCAATAAAATCGACCCCGTTTTGGGCAGCCGTAAAAGCACCGATTGGTGACCGGGAACATGCCCGCTGGTCTCAATCAGTTCCAGCCCCGGCAGCAGTTCCGTGTCCCCGTCCACCAGCCGAATGCGCTCCATCGGCTGATCCCATTGGGATCGAAGGGCAGCAAAACGTGGGTTGCTTGCCGCATCCAAATGATGCACACGCTGAACAACATATTGCGCCTTCGTGAATGCCGCGTGTCTTCCGGCATGGTCGATATCGTAATGCGTCGAAATGACCGTATCAATATCGTCCGGTTTTAAGCCAAGGCTCGCCAACTGCTGGATAACGTCCTGCCCATTCTCGAAGTCCTTTTCTTCTTCAGGCATAACCTCCGGTAGACCAGTGTCAATCAGGATATTTTTGCCGTCACCCGTTTGCACCAGATAGCACACAATCGGAATCTGGTATTCCGGCATATCCCCAACCTGCATCAGATAAAGACGCTTCACGGCATTCTGACCTCATAAGGTAACACCACACTAAACGGTGGAGACGCATTTTTGAGTAAAACACAATCAATATGGCCTACCGCTTGGCACAGTCTCTAACATTTTGAACGCAAAGCTATTTTTCGAGGCTGAATCGTGTGGGTATGGACTCCCTCCTCACGTGCGGGGAGGGTTGGGG
>JAIOHM010000154.1 GCA_019912965.1 Anaerolineae bacterium | reverse complement strand
AGCAGCGGGCTCATCGGGCTGCATATCGGAGAGCCAGTCGGGAACACCCGCTTCTTCAGCGAGAGGTTCGTCTTCTTCTTCAGCACTGCTCATCCATTCGAAACCGCCCGCTTCTTCAGCCACAGGTTCGGGTTCAGCAGCGGTTTCTTCAGGCTGCATATCGGAGAGCCAGTCTGGAACACCCGCTTCTTCAGCAATGGGTTCTTCTTCTTCAGCGCTGCTCATCCATTCAAAGCCACCCGCTTCTTCAGCCACAGGTTCGGGTTCAGCAGCAGTTTCTTCAGGCTGCATATCGGAGAGCCAGTCTGGAACGGCGGATTCCTCAGCGATGGGTTCGTCATCCTCTTCAGCACTGCTCATCCATTCAAAGCCACCCGCTTCTTCAACAACGGGTTCGGGTTCAGCAGCAGACTCGTCAGGCTGCATGGCCGACATCCAATCAGGAACGGCGGCTTCTTCGGCGATGGGTTCGTCTTCTTCTTCAGCACTGCTCATCCATTCAAAACCGCCCGCTTCTTCAGCAACGGGTTCGGGTTCGGCAGCAGTTTCTTCAGGCTGCATATCGGAGAGCCAGTCTGGAACACTCGCTTCTTCAGCGAGAGGTTCTTCTTCAGCACTGCTCATCCATTCAAAGCCGCCCGCTTCTTCAGCGACAGGTTCGGGTTCAGCAGCGGGCTCATCGGGCTGCATATCGGAGAGCCAGTCGGGAACACCCGCTTCTTCAGCGAGAGGTTCGTCTTCTTCAGTGCTGCTCATCCATTCAAAGCCACCCGCTTCTTCAGCCACAGGTTCATCAGGCTGCATATCGGAGAGCCAGTCGGGAACAGCGGATTCTTCAGCAACCGGTTGGGCTTTGGTTTCTTCGGGCTGCATATCGACCATCCAATCAGGGACAGCGGATTCTTCAGCCTCAGGTTCAGGTTCATCCGATGATATATCTGAGAACCAATCGGGGACTGCCACTGCTTCGGCGGCGGGTTCGTCATCCGAATCGGACATCCAATCCAGATTATCATCGGCGACTGGTTGGGCATCTGCCAGCCATTCAGGGAAATCGTCGTCAGCAGGTTGTGATGTATCAGATGAAGTGCTGCTGGAGTCGTTGAGCCAGTTCAGATCATCATCGTTTGAATTGCTCATAGAATCCTGCCAATCGGGGGTAGCCGCCGGAGCCACATTGGCAGCGGGGCGCTCCGGCAGCGCACCCGTGTTGTCAATCAGGTCTTCCATACTGAGGGCTTCATCCAGCAGGGACTCATCAGCCAACCAATCCAGCGGATCAACAGCGGCAGCCTTTGAGGCAGCGGGCGTTGATGGTTTCACTGTCTCAATGCCGCTGTCTTTAAGCCATGCGAGTGGATCGTCATCATCAATTGGTGTGGCAGATGGCAGATCATCGGTTGGAGGAAAGCTGTCAAGCAGCGATTCTTCAACAATCATATCGCTTCCCCCACTGCCTTTGAGCCATGCGAGGGGATCGGCGGCGCTGGCGTCCTGAAGCACCAGATTATCATCATCGGCACCGAACAAGTCGGAATCGGCTTCTGGCAGCGGTGCATCCACCAACTCGATGCCGCTTTCCTTAAGCCATGCTAGCGGGTCGGTTTCTTTAAGCGCGCCTGTTTGCCGTTTGGTATCCGGCGCGGGCATATCGCCAAACAGATCGTCCATCGACAGGGCTGGAGCCGCCGCAACTGCTGGTTCATCCGGGAACAGATCATCCAGATTGGGCGCTTCAACTTCTTCGTCAGTTTCGGGGAACAGGTCATCGGTCGAGGGGGCAAACAGCGAGTCAAAATCCGAATTGTCAGTATCGTCAACGGTCTCAGCGGGTGCATCCAGCGTGGCGAGCAGTCCGGTTAGTCCGGTGCGGCGGCGCGGCGTGCCATCATCCGCAAAAATATCATCGTCGGTGGGGGCAGGCGGTGGCTTCGGCGGCGCATTCTCTAAATCTGCCAACCAATCGTCCGGCAGATCGCTGCTGAAATCACTGCTGGGAAACGCATCCTCTTCATCAGTAGCGGTAGGTTGTGCCGGAGCCAGCCAATCCAGATCATCGCCTGCGCCCGCTTCATCGCCAGCCTGATTGACATCTTGCAGCCAATCCGGGGCACGGGTGACAATTTCACGCTCGGCCAGACTGCGATAATCCAGTTCTTCCAGTTTGAAGGCATCGCTATCGACATCTTCCCCCTGTGCCAGACTGAGCGCCAGATAGGGTTCGACAGACTGGATGCGGTTGATGTAGCGCTGGGCGTCTGAGGGGCGATCTTCTTTCAGCCAGAGTTCGGCCAGAATGCGATTGGCTTCCAGACAATCCGGCAGGGTTTGCAAAACCTTGAGCGCAGTTTCAGCGGATTCCAATGGGTAGCCTGCATCACGGTAGGTATGCGCCAGCAGGAGGAGTACATCGATACGTTCTGGCGACCGTGCCAGTGTGCCCTTAAGTGCCTCGATGGCTTGTTCGTAGAGTCCATTGCGGACGTACTGGCGGGCGACTGCCCCGGCGGTCAACTGAACTTTGACCTGTTCCTGACGGCGGAATTTGCGATAGAGTTCGCGGAGGGTATCCAGCACAGCCTGATTATTGGGCTGCTGTTCGAAGGCGCGTTCCAGATGCCAGATAGCATCGTCAGCACGTTTCTCGGCCAGATAGACTTCGCTGAGTCCAGCGTGGGCGCTGTAATCGTCTGGATAGACGCTGAGGACGCGGCGCAGCACATCGCCTGCTTCCTTCCAGCTTTTGTTGTAGACGAGTGCACGTCCCAACAGGCGGTAGGATTCAGCATTTTTGGGATAGTATTGCAGGATATGCCGACAGTGATGAATTACTTCGGTCGGGTTTCCTTTTTCAAGCAAACTATCCAGTTTTGCGAGATAATCTCTCAAGCTGATCTCGGCCATTCGTTTTTCCTATAGGCTGGAAAATGAAAACCCGGCTTGCTCATTGCCCACATTATAGCATACAACCAAAAAGGAAACGCGCCACTCGCATCTTAATGAAAGGCGAAAATGCGAACTATAAGCAGGACATTTCGGCTATTTCTCATTCTGGCGATGGGAGTGCTGGTTGCACCAGTCGGGGCACAGTCACCACCGACGCTGGCGGACTTCTGGGAAGGGCGGGCTGAATGGGTGGTGGAGGTGGTGGATACGGGGCTGCCGATTGGGGAAAGCGATACGGTTTATAAGGGCGAAGGTGTGTACTGGTCGTATCTGCACGCCAGTCAGCAATCTGCCGGGGTAATCGATTCGTGTGGTGAACCGGTGGCGTTTCCCGGCTGTTTGACACTGTGGGAAAGCACAGATGGCGGGCAGACATTCGCGCTGAATACACCGGTTTGTCTGATGACCTGCCAGTCCTGCCCGTGTGATGACCAGCGCGATCACATTACTGCTCAACAATATCCGCGCGTGATTGAGGCGGACGATGGGAAGTTTTATCTGGCTTACGAGTGGCACGCACAGGTGATGCTGCGGTCGTCTATGGATGGGCTGAACTGGTCGGACTGGTCATATCTGCTCACTCCCGGCGGCACATGGCCGAGTTCTTATGCACCCTGTACTGCCACCGAAAAAATCGGCCCACACCCTAATATTCGCGGTGAAGTGCATGATTGTCTGGTGGGCGCGCCGCCGGGATTATATGTGGAAGGTGACACACTGTATGTGTTCGTAGCAGCGGGGTCTGCACCGGGACACATGCGCTGTTATAAGGGTGACCGGAACGGCAGTCTGGCGGATTTGGAACTGTGCAATACCGACCCCCTGTTCGCAGGCGCGGCAGAATATGGGCCGCTGGATATAAAGGAAGGTGAGGCCATCGCGCCTTATTTCGACTTCCGCTATACCAGTTCGGCAGATGTGTTGAAGGTCGATGACCATTATTACATGGCCTATGAGGGGATACGTGGGCCGGATGAACTGGAACGCGGGATGGATACGCAGTTCGGGCTAGGGTTCGCGCGTTCGACTGGAAACGCCATTGATGGCATATGGGAGAAATATCCCGGCAATCCAGTCATTATGCCCACCGGATTCAACTTTGGCATTGGGCACGCTGACCTGTTGGTGGTAGATGGTGTAACGTACATGTACACGGCTACCTCTGAAACATTACGCGGTCGTTATGTCTTGCGCCGGGTTGCACAGTAAGTGTAATGAGTTTTTTGTAACATTTGTACTTGTCGGATTGGGCGCGCGCGTTAAACTCTATACAACATTCACAAACGCCGATGGGAGGCATTTGCATGTTTGGTAAGAAAATTGTGCTGCTTTGTTTACTCCTGCTAACTTTGGGGCTGGTTGCTGCTATTCCAGCCGCCGCGCAGGATGAATTTGTGTTTGGCATGATTCTGGTCGGCGGTAAAAACGACGGCGGCTGGAGCCAGGCGCATTATGAAGGCGGGCAGTACGTTGAAGAGAACGTACCCGGCGCGAAGATGGTGCTCTTTGAGAACCTGAATGCCGCCGTTTCGCCCGAAGCCACGGTTGAAGGGGTCGTACAGGATATGGTGGATGTAGGCGCGACGCTGATCTTCACCACTTCAGATGAATTCGAGGAAGACACCACCACGACCGCCGAGAAGTTCCCGGAAGTAACATTCATCAATGTTTCCGGCGACGATACCTACACTGGTGAAGCGCCAGCTAATCTGGGTAACGTGATGGGACAGATGGAATGGGGCAAGATGATCGCAGGCTGCGCGGCTGCTTTGAGCACCGAGACGGGCAGCATTGGTTATCTTGGGCCGCTGATTAACTTTGAAACCCGCCGTCTGGCATCTTCGGCTTATCTGGGTGCACGCCACTGCTATGAACAGCGCGGCATGGATCCAGCCAGTCTGGTGTTCAACGTGACATGGATTGGCTTCTGGTTCAATATCCCCGGTGTAACGCTTGACCCGACGGAAGTGACCAACACCTTCTTTGATAATGGTGCGGATGTGGTAATTTCCGGCATCGACACCACCGAGGGGATTGTGGTAGCCGGGCAGCGCGCGGCGAATGGCGAGAATGTGTTCGCCGTGCCGTATGATTTCGCAGGGGCTTGCGAACTTGCGCCAGATGTTTGCCTCGGTGTGCCATACTTCCACTGGGGGCCAACTTATAAGGGCATCGTGGAAGCAATTCAGGGTGGCACGTGGGAATCCAGCTTTGATTGGATCGGGCCGGATTGGTCAGACATCAATAACCCGGATACCTCGGCCATTGGCTTCGTCAAGGGCACTGGTCTGAGCGAAGAAGCCTCGGCAGTGCTGGATGCATTCATCGCACAGGCGGCGGTTTATGCTGAAGACCCGGCCAATGAGAATACCTTCTGGCTGTGGGAAGGGCCGTTGAATTATCAGGATGGCACGGAAGTCGCGGCTGAAGGTTCTGTTCCGGCGATTGCTACACTGGGCGAAACGCCGAGCGTATGGTATCTGGAACAACTGCTGGAAGGCATGGTCGGAGCCAGCACCAGCGAATAGCCCGGTAAAAACGAATTAGCTTTACGATTAAGGGACGCGATATACTGCGTCCCTTATGGATTCTGGCACTGAAAATGGTAACTTCTTCATGGATATTGAACTTCGGCATATTCACAAGCGATTTGGGGCAGTACACGCCAACAATGACATCAACCTGACGTTCAAGGGAGGGCGCATCGTTGGGGTGTTGGGCGAGAACGGCGCGGGCAAATCCACGCTGATGAAAATCCTTTCCGGCTACCAACCACCGGACAGCGGCGAAATCTGGATTGATGGCAAGGCGGCGGCGTATCGTGGGCCGCAGGCGGCTATCCGGCATGGTGTTGGGATGTTGCAGCAAGACCCACTGGATGTGGCGGCGTTCACCGTGCTGGAAAATTTTATTTATGGACAGGGTGGCGGTTTGGGTTTACCCCGGCGGGCGGCTTCCAATACACTGAAGCAGTTGAGCAAACGCTTTGGCTTTGAACTTGACCCGGATGCGCCGAATGCTTCGTTGAGCATTGGACAGCGGCAGCAGTTGGAAATTGTGCGTTTGTTGGCGCTGGGCGTGAAAACGCTGATTCTGGATGAGCCGACCACCGGGATTTCTGCCGAGCAAAAAGACATCCTGTTTGGGGCGCTACAGGCATTAGCCGCTAACGACGGGCTGACGGTGCTGCTGGTTTCCCATAAATTGGAGGATGTAATCGCGCTGTGCCACGAGGTCGCGGTGCTGCGGGCTGGACAGGTGGTGGGAACGCAGACGATGCCCGCGACAACGCAGCAGTTGGTGGCGCTGATGTTTGGGAAAGAATTATCGCCACACGCTGAACTGGCTTCAGGGAGTATTTTCGCGCCGAAAGCGGTTGATTCGGTGGATGAACAGGGGGTGGTGCGGCTGGAAAATCTGACGCTCCGGGATAAGCGGCTGACGGTAGATAATTTCTCGCTGACCATCCGCGAGGGCGAGACAGTGGGTTTGGCCGGGTTAGACGGGAGCGGGCAAGAACTCCTGCTGCGGGCGTGCGTTGGTTTGGTGAAACCGGTGCGTGGGCGCATTATGGTGAATGGGCAGGATGTGACCGGGACAGGTTACCGCCAGTTTATACAGGCGGGGGTGGCGTTCGGCGCGGCGGGTCGTTTGGAAGAGGGATTGGTGGCCGGGCTGACGCTGACCGAGCATATGGCGCTGGCGACCGAGCAGGGAGTGTTCATCGATTGGGCACGGGCACGGGCGCTGACAGCACAGAAGCTGGAACAGTACGATGTGCGCGGGCGACCAGAGAGCGCGATTCAGACGCTTTCCGGGGGAAATCAGCAGCGGACGTTGATGGCGCTGATGCCGGAGCAGCCAGTTTTGATGGCGTTGGAGCAGCCGACGCGCGGATTGGATGTGGATTCGGCGCGGTGGATTTGGAGCCAACTGCTGGCGCGGCAGAAACGGGGGACGGCGATTGTTTTCAGTTCGCCTGATCTGGATGAGCTGGTGACCTACAGTGACCGTATTCTGGTGTTTTATGCCGGGCGGGTGACGGAAATCCCGGATGCGCTCAACACGACGATTGATGAGTTGGGACGGTTGATCGGAGGTGAGTAGCTTTTAGCCATTAGCGATCAGCTTTCTTCATTCGCACAGGCTAAATGTCGTGTAATGGGGAGGGGGAATGTCGTCTTTGATGGAAAATTCACCTCACCTCCAGCCCCGGCGGCGGCGATGTCAGTGGATTTCGATAGCGACTGTTATGGATTGATAAGATGTGAAAAGTGCAGCAAATGTGACAAATGGTGCTGCTTCACAGCGCGGATGATTTCCGAAGCTTTTCCCTCAGCGTTTAGGATGATGCTACCTGCAATCGCTGTCAATTTGAATTGAGTCGGAGTTAGGTGGGATTTGCAGGAATGCCAGGACAAGTTTTGCCGATTGATAACGACCCGATTTATTGATGGCTAGTGCTGCTGCCTGTGGCGAATCATTGCGCCGATTACCGCCCCGGTAGGACTGCCTTAAGCCTGTTTACTTTAGATTTTTTGCCATCAACAAACCGATCAGACTGCCGATTAACAAGCCAGTCCCCGGATTCATGACCGCAGGCACGGTTATACCCTTCAAAAAATTACTAATTACCCCAACCACCAGTCCACCAATGACCAAAACAAACCATACAGCAACCACGCCGCGCCCCACAGCATCGCCATAGCCCTGTGTGATTCCGATGCTGGTCAACAGATAATTGCTGCTTGCGCCGATGCCGAAACTGAACAGCACCAAGAGCAGTAGATTCATCTGTCCATTGGTCATGGCTTGCTGCACAGCCTCCTGATCAAAAATTGCTGCTAAATCGCCATTAGGCAGATTGCTCCAAAAACCAAATAGCGAAACACCGAGGATGATGACAGCAGCGATTTTGATCAAGCTTTGCATTAGGGGTATCTCCTTTATGACCGCTATCCCGCCAATTATAGAACGATTTAAAAATAGGGCGGGTTCTTGATCTAGATCAATTACAAGCCGTTCGTTCCCCTGTAGGCTGAAGGTATTAGTTAAGCAGCAGGGCGATTTATGGACGAGCAGTGGCTTCCTATGATTGACAGCAACCGCTGTACGGGCTGTGGCGAATGTATCGCACAGTGCCCAACCGAGGCGTTGGGACACCGTAACGGCAAAGCCGCACTGGTTCATCCGCACTTGTGTATTTACTGCGCGGACTGTGAAACGTTATGCCCGGTCGGCGCGATTCAACTTCCATATTTGATCTGCAAACTCGATCCAAACGAGAGGGACAACTCATGAAGAACAGACAGCTTAACCCCAATTGGGTGGCGGCAGTATTGATCGGCTTTACGCTGCTGATCGTCGCCATACTCCCGGTTTCGATTCGTATCGAAACCAACACCAGCACAGCGGACTCCCCAACTGTCGTTGAATACACCTTAAAAACCGTCCTCGGTCAGACGCCACCAATGGCCTACATCGGCGTGGGCGGGACGATTGACGGCGTGATTAACCCCGACCTGACCGCCAACGTGGGCGATACCGTGCGGATTACAGTCATCAACGGCGATCCGGTGCTGCACGATATGATGATTGACGAATTCAATGCTCACAGTGGGCATCTGGACAAACAGGATCAGGAGGGTGTAACGGAATTCGTAGCCAATCGACCCGGTGAGTTCGTGTACTACTGCTCCACCCCGGCACACCGCGAAGTTGGGATGCAGGGCAAACTGGTTATTACAGGGGAAGCCCCCAGCGGTGAGTATGTGGCGGCTGACCAAAGCCCATCTGTAGCATTACAACCGACGACTGCCCCGGCAGACCCCAATGCTGTTTCCATCGTTCGCAATCCGGCAGATGTCCCTCCACCAGTGGGTGATCGTGAACCGATGACCGTGCGGGTTGACTTGACGGCTGTAGAAGTGGTTGGGCAATTGGCGGACGGCGCGACTTTCAGTTACTTCACCTTTGACCGAACCGTTCCCGGCCCGATGCTGCGCGTCCGCGTAGGCGATTCGGTTGAACTGCATCTGAAAAACGACACCACCAGCCTGTTCCCCCACTCGATTGATCTGCATTCGGTGACTGGCCCCGGCGGCGGCGCGGTGTATACGCAGACCAACCCCGGCGCGGAAACCATGTTCACCTTCAAGGGACTGAATCCCGGCCTGTATGTGTATCACTGTGCTACACCCAGCGTTGCCCACCATATCGCCAACGGGATGTATGGTCTGATTCTGGTCGAGCCAGAAGGCGGCCTGCCCCCGGTGGATAAAGAGTTCTACATGATGCAGGGCGAAATCTATACCGCGCAGCCGTTCGGTACAGCAGGTCATCTGGACTTCAGCCACGCGAAGATGTTGGACGAAGACCCGGAATACTTCGTCTTTAACGGCGCATCAATGGCATTGACGACTGATGAATATGCCCTGCGCGCCAACGTGGGCGATACCGTCCGCATCTTCTTCGGGGTCGGCGGGCCGAATGCTACATCGTCCTTCCATGTGATCGGCGAGATTTTTGACCGGGTTTACGATCAAGCCTCGCTAACCGCCAGTCCGCTGACGGATGTGCAGACGACACTCGTTCCTCCCGGTGGTGCGACGATGGTGGAATTCGCGCTGGAAGTACCGGGGCGTTACATTCTGGTTGACCACGCACTGGCACGGCTGGAACGCGGGTTGGCGGGTTATCTGTACGCAGAAGGCGCGGATGCCCCGGACATCTTCCACAGTGAAGGCGAAGCCAGTAGCGCGGGTCATTAAAGCAAAATGTTGTAGTAGGGGCGAACGGGCCGTTCGCCCCTACACCCTGTAGGAGTCATCATGCCCACGCTTGCACGAACTTTCATCAAAACAGCCCTCGTCTATTTCGTGGTGGCGCTGGCGTTGAGCGTTTTGCTCAGCGCCCAGAATCCGCTTGGACTGCCGAGCAATCTGAATGCACTGCGCCCGGTTTACTTCCATGCCTTTATGGTCGGCTGGGTGACGCAGATGATCTTCGGCGTGGCTTACTGGATGTTCCCGAAGTTCACGAAAGAACAGCCGCGCCGCAACGAACGGTTGGCATGGGCGGTTTATTGGCTCATCAATGCCGGACTGGCGCTGCGGATTATCGGTGAGCCACTGCTGACGCTGAATCCGGCGGCGAACGCGGGTTGGATGGTAGCACTTTCGGCGGTTTTACAATTCGCGGCAGGGTGGGGATTTATCATCAACACCTGGTCGCGGGTGAAGGAACGCTGAGATGCCGCGCTTAAGTACCTACTTCATCCGGGCGGCGCTGCTGCATCTGGGACTGGGATTCACCTTCGGCGCATTGATGCTGTGGAATAAAGGAATGCCGTTCGAAGGGCGATTGTGGCTGCTGCTGAATCCGCACATTGAAATGGTGCTGGTGGGCTGGACGACACAGTTAGTCATGGGTGTGGGCTTCTGGATCATCCCGCGCTTCACAGGTGAAAATCGTTATGGACGTGTCCGGCTGGCATGGGCAGCATTCATCCTCATCAATGCCGGAGTCATCACCGCATCGGTTGGATTATGGGGCAATGCTGCATGGCTGGTGCTGGTGGGGCGGGCATTGGAACTGAGCGCCTTCATCAGCTTCGCGGTTCACATCTGGCCGCGCGTTAAACCGTTTGCAGAAACCAAAGGAGTTTGAGATTTGAGCGACTATACCTATATCGAGAACTTGCCGGAATTGATCGTTGAGATTCAGCCGGACAGCATCATCAGTCGGGTCATTCACAAGGATGACACCATCAACACCACGGTGTTCGGCTTCGACGCCGGACAATCCCTGTCTGAACATACGGCTACCCAGCCTGCCATTATTCATATTCTGGCAGGCGAGGCGGATATTACACTGGGCGACGATAAACATGTAGCGCAGGCTGGAACATGGATTCACATGCCGCCGAATCTGCGCCACAGCATCACTGCCCGGACGCCGCTTAAGATGCTGCTGATTATGTTGAAGCAAGGCACACGCTAATCATTTAGAAGGAGTTTGAAACATGAGCAACGATTTGAAAACCACGATTGATGTCCGCACCATTCCGCCGCGCGAACGGCATCCGCTGATCTTCCAGACGTTTGACGATCTACAATCCGGCGAGGCATTTGAACTGGTGAATGACCACGAACCGAAGCCACTGTATTACCAGTTTTTGCATGAACGCCCCGATCAATTCAACTGGACGTATCTGGAAGAAGGCCCGGAAACATGGCGGGTTCGTATCGGTAAAGCATGATGATCGACAAACCGTTACGGCTGCCAATTATCGCCTGTGTGGCGGTGGGTTTGCTGGCGGGGTTATGGGCGGCGCTGGCTCGTTTGGGCTGGGCGCTGCCCGTCTCATCTGGCGGCTTGGTTGGGGTGCATGGCCCGCTGATGATCGGCGGCGTCCTCGGTGCGTTGATCGCGCTGGAACGGGCGGTAGCGCTGGCTGGGGTGACGGGGCAGCGGTGGGGATACCTCGCGCCGTTATGCAGCGGATTGGGCGCGGTGATTCTGGTGCTGGGCTTTGTGACGGTGGCGAAAGTCCTGATTACGGCGGGCAGCCTCGGCTTGCTGGCGATTTTCGTTTTCATTCTGCGGCGTCATGCGGCTTCTTACACCATTGTGATGACCTGTGGGGCAGTGGCGTTGATCGGTGGAAATCTGTTGTGGTGGGCAGGCCAGCCAATTTATCAGGCTGTGCATTGGTGGATTGCTTTTCTGGTGCTGACGATTGTGGGTGAACGATTGGAGCTTTCCCGCGTCACTCGGCTGACATCCACCGCCACCCGTTTGTTTTTGCTGGTCGCCGGGATATATAGCGCAGGCGTTGTCTTGACGCTGTTCAATCTGGATGCGGGAATCCGGTTAGCCGGAATCGGTGAAATCGGTTTGGCGGTTTGGCTGCTGCGGTATGACATCGCGCGGCATACCATCAAGCGAAATGGACTGCCACAATTTATCGCTGCCTGTTTGCTGGCGGGATATGTCTGGTTGGGCATCAGTGGCTTGATCGGGCTGACATCCGGCGCGGTGTATGCGGGCTTTCTGTACGATGCGCTGCTGCACGCCGTTTTGCTCGGCTTCGTATTCTCGATGATCTTCGGTCATGCGCCGATCATCATCCCGTCGCTGACCGGGCGGGCGATTCGCTGGCATCATTTCGCTTATGGCTATCTGGTGCTTTTACATGGTTCGCTCATCCTGCGCGAGGCGGGCGATCTGCTGGCATGGATGCCGGGGCGGATGTGGGGCGGCATGCTCAACGTGACAGCGGTGCTGATCTTTCTGGCGTTCACGATTTATGCCGCGCGACAGTCGGAAGTGGTCAAAGATGAATATGGCGCTGCTCACTGAGAACGCTAGGCGATTTATTGTCAGCAGTTTAGGCTGTTTTGGTTGGGACGATTCGAAAGGCCGGGAACGAGGCCGCCACTTTTTCGAATTCCGCAAGCGGCGCATCTTTGTTCACCGGAATATGAGGCCGTGCTCCGGGTGCGCGCTGAAGATAAGCTTTCAGGATGGGCGGGCGCTGCGCTACAGGTACTTCTTCCATAAGGACTTCGATACGGCGGCCACTGCGAATGTAGGCCTTGCCATTAGCGGCGCGGACGTTGAGAACCCATTGGGCCTCGTCCCCAAGCATCGACACGAGATACCGCTGCCCATCGACCAGCGCGACCACGACAGGCAGCGCGATAATCTGCCCGGATTTTCTGCCGATGACTTCCAGCGTCACCAGATAATTCGGCATGATGCCTGATGAATGGATTACGTTCCATCCGCTGTTGAGTATCTGCGCGATCCAGTTAGGGCGATTTCCGCGGTACAACCAACGCTTGATGTTTTGCAAGATGATGCCTCTACGGTACCAAGAGCCATACTCTACAATACGTAAAATCATCCGTAGGGTTCCGAGTCAGGGATTCGAAATGTAGTACCCGACGTTCGTCTGAAAAATAATGAGAGGGCAGGCTGTTATACCTGCCCCCGAAGTCGTTTTATTTCAAGGGTGTAGGCGTGGCAGTTTGAGTCATGGTCGATTCTTGAAGCGGGGTGGGTGTTGCCGTTAGTGGCAGCACACAGCCATCCTCCAACAGAACGCTATCTACTTGTATCCATCCGGTAAGGCTGGAATCCCCTACTGCCACCCGCACAAAATACCACATCTGCCCATCACTCCCGATTCCCTGACGCAGCACTTCAGCCGACGAATCCGGCGGCAGCAGACCGATAGCGATGCTGTCTTCGGCGGTCGAAGGCTGCGTGCGAACCCGCAGCGATTCCTGACCAGCATTCGACACAAAGCAGATGGGCATCACTACGGTTGGAATGAGATCACCTGCACCGAAACTGAGCTGCGATTCGCGGGCTTCGGCATAATTGATGCCATCTTCACTGATTGAATAAATCCATTCACCCCCGTTGTAGTAAGCACTACCGACCAGCACCAATGTGTTCGCAGGGATTGTGCCGACCTGCGTCACCGTTTGGACTACCTGACTCCTCGGATTCGTCGTCATGAACATAGCCGTTGGGGTAGCGGTCAAGGTGGGTACAAGTGTGGGCGGTGTATAACCGGGAAGAAATGCCAACTGCGAATCCCTAACCCCTTCCGCGAACAGGGCGGCATCAGTGGTCTGAATGCTGTAAACCCAGCCCGTGCCATCAAAATAACCGGATGTGATGATGACGGATGTATTGGGCGGAATGCTCCCGACCTGCACACTGGTCATCACACCCTGCCCACCCGAAGCAAAAAACATGGAGGTGGGTGTCGGAATTGGTGTGGCGGAAACATTCAGGCAGTTGACCAAACCGGGCGCTACAGGTGCAATCCCAGTGCAGGGCGGCACAACCGTTGGCGCAGCGCCTGACATCTCCACACCCGTCACAGCTTCCGCCGTTTCGGTTGCACCTGCGATGATCGCGGTGGCAGTAATCATGAACGGGTCAACATTTGCGGGTAGAGCCGGAACGACGGTTACTGTGAGCAGGCAGTTCGTACTGAGCTGCGAGGTGTAACGCGCGCTGACCCAGCCTTGAACCGGTACACGATCCACCAGCGCTGACACATAAAACCAGACGATTGTGTCCGGTGAATCCGCGCTGAATGGCCCATTGGCCTGATCGAGAATGGCGAGGGGAACACCTGCCGGAACGTGACCGACAACCAGCGCATCCAGTTCTGGCTGTGAATATACCTCGATACCATCAGGCACAAGACTGAATACTTCGCAGATGGTTTGATTCATGCCCGGAAATGGCGTTGCCGCGATGTTGATTTCCTGCCCTGCATTGAGGGTCACACTGCAATTCGCTCCGCCATTGGGTTCGGCAAAATTACAGGACGAAAAATCCAGTTCAGGATTCATCTCCGCGAGTTGTTCCAGACTGATGTTGAATCGCCCTGCAATAAACAGCAGCGTGTCTCCCGGCTGGATGACGTAAGTTACCCGGACGGGATCAAGCCCAACGGGTGTGGCGGTCGTATTCTGTGCCGCGACTGGCGTTGGTGTGGCAGTCGGATAAGCAATCGGGGTAGCGGTTTCGTTTTGCAGGCTGGCAAATTGTCCATTTCCCGGTGGACGCAGCCCGATCAACGCCATACCCAGCACCACAACTGCCAGCACGGCAGCCGCGAGAGGAGAAAAGTACTGAGTACCGGGTATTGAGTACCGGGATTTTGGTCGATAAACCGGATTCGCAGATAGGGTCATCGGTTGTTCCTTTCGCTGATCGACATGATTGTTCGAAAAGGTTGTTTGCACGGGCTTGAGTTCCAGTGCATAAGCTTCATCCAACTCACGGATCATGCGGTCAAGCAGCGGGTCGCCTTCAGCCTCACGCAATATGACAGAAACCATCTCGAAGTCGCCGCGTTCCAGCGCCATACTGTAGCGAAACAGCAGCCGTTCGCGTTCGATCTGCCGGGCGTTAAGGGGTTTACGCTTCGTCATGATAGACCTCCTGATGCGCCGCCCGTAATCGGTTGAGCGCCCGGTGCAGCCGCACCCGTGCCGCGCCGGGTGAGATACCCAGCATCCGCGCTAATGAGTCGCCATCCAGACCGTTCAGAATTGCCAGCCGCAGTACCCGCGCATCATCCGGCGAAACGGCGTTCAACAAAGCCGCTGCCGACTGGTCGCGTTCCAGTTCTTCAACCGTATCGACATCCGCGCGCTGTATCATCCAGTCAAACAATTCGTCATCGCTCATGGCTTCCTCCAGTCCGGGATACAGATCGCGCACCAGCGGTTCACGCTGATCGCGGCGGGCAAATTCGACCTGACGCCGCCGCACCAGATTGGCGGCGATGCCCAACAGCCATGCACGCGGCTGTCCAGTCGGGATAAAACGGTCTTCATGTGCTAGCGCCTCGGCAACAACTTCGCTCAGCAGTTCATTCGCCGCCGCGTCCAGCGGTTGGCCGCGCCCCCCAAGCCCTGCCCGATACAGGTAGAAGCGAAGGGTGCCCAGCATTCCGCCGGACTCGGCTTCAATGAACTGGCGGAGGCGCGATGATTTATTCGCACGATCCATGATGAGTGACACCTGATTTTCGGATCCGTAATCTGTCTCTCTGTGGGGTATTCACCAAACGAGGGCAAGATGTTACAGGGCTACAACTTTAAAGGGGAAATTCGGCATCATTGCTTCCCAAAACATACAGCCCTTTTGCTTGAAGGGCTGTATGTTGTCAATCGTAGTTATGCTGCTGCGGCGTGGTTTACGGGCAGCCTGCTTTTTCCAGCAGATAGATCGCCTCTTTGGCGTTATCGCTCTCGTTGGTTTCAAAAACCTGACTGCTGGGATCGATAATCATCAGCAGACGATGCTGCTCACTGTGATAGGTCTTAACCGTAATCGGAATCGGCCCGACGCTCACGGTCTGTCCCGCGGCAATCGGTGGGATACCGCCAAATGTGCCTTCCTGGAAAGTACCATCCGCCAGTCGATAATCCTGCACCGATAGCGTGGTGCTGGGGCTGGTGACCGTGCCAAAGTTGGCTACATCCATGTAGACGTTGAACGTTTGGTTACACTTGGGTGAACCAGGGTCGAAGCGGAAGTTCCCGGCCACCAGATTGATCTGGCTGGTAGGTGTCGCTGTCGCCGGAATCGGCGTTGGTGTTGGTGGAGCAGGCGGGTCTACGCGCGGCACAGTGCTGAGATTACCACTCACATCGACCACGCTGGGCGCAACCCAACCGCGTGTGCCATTGGGCAGTTCGATAAGATACCAGCCTGTACCAAAACTGCTGATACCGACAACGGGAACAGTGTCACCGGGCTGGATGCCGCCAATCACTTCGTAATTGGTGCCATCGCCACGTCGTACATTTGCCGCCCGATTAGCCGTCGCGCGCGGTGTTGTATCAAACGCGGTTGGCGTGGGGAGCAGTGTAGGCAGTGATTGCGTCGGCAGTATCGCCAGCGTTGGAAGAGCCGGAATAGCCGTTGCAGCGAATGGCGGTGGATTATTTTCCACGCGCACGGGCGAGACGAGGAAGAAAATCGGGTCGCCACCGGTAACGTTGATGGTCAGCCGCAGTTCATACACGCCATCGGGTACGGTAGCCGTATTCCATGCCCCTAAGACCGCATCCTGTACAGCCTGTGTGCTGGGCAGCGTTGCGGGCAGCCAGGGAGCATCCTCATCCGGAACGCTCAAATCGGCAGCCAGTGGACGGAATTGCAGGAAATAGCCGGACATATTCGGCAGGTTGGCCGACCCGCGAATACTGAATTCCCCACGCAGCACATAAACTGGCGGCGGCCAGGAAATATTCGCGTTCGGATTGACCGGGGTGGGGGTGGGCGTTTGCGCCGAAACGGTCATAACCACCGTCAGCAGCAGCGCCAGCACCAGCAGCAAAGCAAATCGTTTGTTGAAATTACGCATAAACTCCATCCTTGATCTGTGAAATAGAGACGCGCTTCTACCAGACTACACGGTTTCTACAATTTAGGGTATGGGCGGATAGGCTGATTTTCTCTTAGGTTAAAATAAGTCAGTGCCTTTCGCAGGACGGTTTACCTACGATTGACCACTCCCTTTAAGACAGGTGTTGATCGTATCATATAAAACGCGGTACAATGCCGCCGCCCCACCTGAAATACGAGACCCACAATGTCCATTCTCCTGAAAAAACTGCTCGCCCATAAACTTGCCATTGTGCTGGTGATCGCGGTTGCCGCGCGGATGGTCGTTTTTATTGCTTTTCCGTCCATCTTCAATTTCGTCGAAACGGGTGCGATACACGGCTCGGAGGCTTACGACTCTTACGCGACCAATCTGCTGCAAACCGGAATTTACGGGCGTGACGCAGGCGTACCGGATGGATTGATTCCCCCGCTTTATAGTTATGTGCTTGCGGGCGTGTATGGCTTATTCGGACGGGGCGCGCTGCAAATCGCTGTTTTTCATACCCTGCTGGATGTCATCTCAATCATCCTGCTGTATCAAACCGGACGGCGTTTGTTCCCCAAAGGCGATTGGGTGGGTGCGCTCGGCGGTTTGTTTTATGCCCTGTATCCCTACCTGATTTTTCAGAATTTGACGCTGATTGACACGCCGTTTTTCATGGTGCTGCTGCATGCTTTTGTGCTGTTGATGGTGCTGCTGCGTGAGCGCAACCTGCTGGATAAATCGGCATGGCTGCTGGCCGGATTGGGCGGGCTGGTGTTGGGGTTGTCGCTGCTGACCCGCGCGATTCTGCCGCCGCTGGCTGTGCTCATTGCCATCTGGTTTTTGTTCCGGCTGAATCTGAAGCAAACGATACTGCGACTGTTCCCGGTTGCACTGATTGGGGGATTGGTCGTCGCGCCTTGGATTATCCGCAACTATCAGGTGTATGGCGTCTTTGTGGCGGTATCGTTGAACAGCGGCGAGAATTTTTATCAGGGCAACAGCCAGTACACCATTCCCTATTTCCGCGCAGGCTATGATGTACAGTGGGTTCCGCCGCAAACTCTGAAAACCGATGACCCGCGCAGCCCGGAAGCCAATGCCGAACGCTTCGAATGGGGCATGGATTACCTGCGGATGCACCCCGAACAAATTCCTGATCTGATTATGGTCAAATTTCTGGTTCACTGGAGTATCGACATCGCGCCCCGGCTAAATCCGGTAGAGGGTGAAGTCCCCCGGTTGGATTATCACGGCAATGTTCTGCCAGAAACCGATGGGCAAGGCGGATTGGAATTGGGCGGTTTGCCACCCGGCGACCCGGTCGGTGCCTATTCGCAGCCGCTTTTCGACCAGATTGGGCGCTGGGTGCATCGCTTTTACTGGGGCGGTTTATTGGTGCTGGGCCTTATCGGGGCGGTTGTCTCGCTGCGCCAGTGGCGGATGGTTTCGCTGCTGTGGTTTGTACAGATCAGCATGACGCTGGCCTACATTTTCTTTCACCCCTCTACCCGCTATCGTGTCCCCAGCGATCCGCTGCTGTTCCTGCTTTCGGCTTATGCGCTGGTGTGGTTGTGGCAGTATTACCGGATGAGGCGTTTAAATACTTCGTCTGATACGGGACAGAGAGCCTAAGCCCCCTGTCCACGTTGAGTGATGCTTTTTACCCCACCACTGAGATTTTGTGTTCCACGATGAAGTCTTGTTGGCAGTTCTGGCGCGTGCCATCGGCAGCCACCAATTCTTTGCCGGGGGAAAGCCTGACCTGCAACCGCATTTCATACGTGCCACGCTGGTTGAAACTCAGGGTAGTGATTGATCCGGTCGCTGCACCAACCGCGTTCAGCCGACCATCCACCAATGCCGTCCAGGTGTAGCTGTAGTCCGGGTTGGGATCGAGTACCGTAAATTGCACGATCAAGGCTGGCGCGCCGATCACCTGACTCAAGCCAACATATTCGGGAGCCAGACATTCGACGGGCAGCACAGCGGGCAGATTGGACGGCAGACTCAGCGGAACGACCACAGGCGGCAGATTAGGCGGCGCACTGGCTCCACTGATGCTCTGATTGTACAGATTGGTCACAGCCGTCGCCGTTGCCAGTGCCATTGCGATCAAATCCGTATCCCCGCCACCCTGATCGATACTTTCAGGTGTATTGAGTATTTCCTGTGTGGGAACGAACATTTCCAGTGTGGCAGTCGGAACATCGAAGTTGATGTCCGGCGGTGTAGAAGAAGCGAAGAGTTGCCCCGGATCAGTCGTGGGTACAATCACAACATCCACAGTCGCTGTCGGGACATCAAAGTTAATGTCTGGCGGCGTGGATGACACAAATAGCTGTGCGGGATCATCCGTCGGCACCAATACATCCGTCGCCAGAATCACGTCGAAAGGTGTTTCGGTGGGGAACAGAGGCAGATCAGCCGGAGTCTCGGTAGGAATAAATACCGACTCAACCGGTGTTTCCGTCGGGAAAGGTAAACCGCCTTCAACAGGTGTTTCCGTCGGCATCAGTGGCAGGTCAGCGGGTGTCTCTGTGGGTAACCCAATGTCCTCCAGTGTAGGCGATGCATCAACGATGAGTTCCTCTGTGGATTGAGCCGTAACAGCCTGAACGACTCCGGTTGAAACGGGTGGCTGCTGTGATCCGGCATCCATAAAACAGCCAGCCAGCAAAAACACCAGTAACAAACTCATCCACCAAAGGTAAGCTTTTTTCCATTTTTGCTCGCGCATCGTCAACCCTTTCTCTGGGGTGTCCCCCTGTGTGAGCAAACCGCTTGCACTCTACAATAATACCGCAAGATGCGGAATGCAGCAGAGGCAATTGACCTGTCTTTAGGAAGATAAGGCTACTATGCTACAATCACCCGCAACTCGCAACGCACAGGAGAACCCCATGCCCACGAAGGTTTACTTCAGCGATACCAGCAGCGAACTGGTCGAACTGCGCCCGGTGTTGATCGAACAGATTCGTAAAGCGGCCATGACTCCCATCTGGTTGACGGACGCCGAAAAGCAGCAGCCCAACATGGCCGAAATCGTCCGGCAAAAAATTGCTGAAGCGGATTGTTTCATCGGCATCGTGACCTATAAACGCGGTTGGGAACCCGGCGGCATGAACGGCAAATCGCTGGCGGAAATCGAATATGAAACGGCGCGTTCGTCGGGCAAACCGGCTGCCATTTTGATGCCTGCCCCCAACAGTGATATGGATATGTATTTACGAATGCGCGCGGTGGGTCAAAGCGAGGCGGAACGCAGCGCCCAGCAAATTTTCTGGAAACAGATCATGCGGGGCGAAACCGTTCACACCTTCACCAATGAGACTGATTTAACCCAACAAATCGCTCAACTGCTGGCAAGCTGGGCAACACCCGCTGAAGCCGAGGCGGCTGTCCTCAAACCGCAGCGCGAACTGAATTTTTTACCTGTAGATGGTGTAACCATCGAAACGCTGGCTGACCGGGTAGCCGAAAAGACTGCCCAAAAAGTGCAGGAAATTCATCAGCAGCAGCAGGAAGAACTGGCAAAGCAAACCCTCAAATACAACGAGGCACTGCGATTGTTACCCGGTGAATTGGTTTTCGGGCGACCCGCCGTGCGCAGCCAGTTTCAGGGCGATATTTTTATGGTGATGCCCTTCGACAAACGTTTCACCAGCATCTTTACCGACATCATCCGCCCGTTGTGTACCGAATTGAAACTGACCATTGCGCGCGGCGACGAATTCACCTCCACCAGTGGGGTTATCATCGGGGAAGTCTGGGCAGCACTGAACAACTGCAAATTCGTGATCGCGGAAATTACGGGCGGCAACGACAATGTTTTTTATGAACTCGGCATCGCCCACACCCTGAACAAACCCGCTATTTTGATCACGCAGGCCAAACGTCCCTCGGATGTACCCTTCGACATCCGCCATCAGCGTTACATCCAGTACGAAAACACCGTCGCAGGTGGGGCAAAACTGCGCGATGATTTGAGCGCGGCCATCACCCGGCTGCGGCGCGATCTGGAAGAAGGTTGGGGAAACGGCGTGTGAAAGCCGGAAATAATAAACTACCAGTCAGCCTGCTGGTAGCGAGTCTTTTGCTGTTGCTGCTGGCTGCCGGACTGCGTTTCCATAACCTCGGCACACAATCGTTGTGGAACGACGAAGGCAGCAGTTATGTGCAAGCCACGCGCTCCTTCAGCGAAATTGCTGCCAATGCTGCCCGCGATATTCACCCGCCCGGTTATTATTGGGCGCTGGCGATCTGGCGCGGTTTGGTGGGCGAATCCGAATTCGCGCTGCGTTCGCTTTCGGCCTTCGCCAGTTTATGCACAGCCGCCTTTGTCTTCGCCATCGGCAGACGTTTATTTAACCCAACCGCCGGACTTGCCGCTGCATTCTTCGTCGCCCTCAATACCTTCAGCCTGTACTATGCGCAGGAAGCCCGCATGTACGCCCCCCTCGCACTCTTTGCTACCGCCTCCATATGGGCATTAACTAAAGTACTTAGTACTCAGTACTCAGCACGCAGTCTTCGATCCCCATTGATTCGCTATCTGCTCGCCTTAGCCCTCATCAACACCGCTGGCCTCTACACCCAATATGCTTATCCCTTCGTCATGCTGGCGCAGGGA
Organism: Anaerolineae bacterium; assembly: GCA_019912965.1. Lineage (GTDB taxonomy): Bacteria > Chloroflexota > Anaerolineae > Aggregatilineales > Phototrophicaceae > CFX2. The sequence continues at coordinate 31,782 of JAIOHM010000154.1, read as the reverse complement.
CTCATATTCCTCATCTACTGGCTATCAGCGGTCAGCTTTCAGCGATCAGCCACAAACACTCGGAACTCGGAACTCGGAACTCGGAACTTAAACCTCGTCCCTCGTCCCTCAGTACTCAGTACTCAGTACTCATCCCTTACATTCTCGCCAATCTGCTTACCCTCGCCCTCTATCTGCCGTGGCTGCCCACCGCCCTCCAGCAGATCACCAACTGGCCGAGCACCGGACAACCGATTCCCCCGGCGGAGGCCATCACCACCATCCTCGGTTACTTCACCTATGGCATCACCTATCCCGATGTGCAAAGTGCAGGCGGCTACATTCCGCTGGAACTGCTGCTGCTCGCGGGCGGACTCGTCGCATGGCTGATTCTGCATGGACGCCAAATGATCTGGCGTATCCTGCTCCCTATCATCTGGGCAGGATTGCCCGTCATACTGTTCCTGATTTTAGGGCTGTTTCGTCCGGCGAACCTGAAGTTTTTGCTGCCTTCACAAATCGGCTTTGCGCTGGTGATGGGCGTGGGTGTCGGCGGTTGGTGGGCGGCTGGACAGGGCAGAGGCGGACGGCTGACACGATTGTTTGCGCTGTTGCAAGGGATATGGCTCGGCGTGTATCTGGTCAATGGACTCGCCCCTTTTTACAACGATCCCCGCTATCACCGTCCCGATTACCGGAGGATGGCTGCAACCATCAGCGCCGCCCCACGTCCCGGTGATGCGATCATTCTGGACGCGCCCAATCAGGAAGAGGTTTTTCGCTACTACTATCACGGCGATGCACCTGTGTATCCGCTGCCACCCGGTTTAGGCGGCAACGACGCCGAAACCCAATCCGCCGTCGAAGCGATCATCGAGCGCCACGACCGGATTTTTGTGCTGTTCTGGGGCGAAGCCGAGCGTGACCCGAACCGGATTGTAGAAACCACCCTCGATGCACAGGCCTTTGAAGCGGGACAGGACATCTGGTATGGTGATGTGCGTTTCGCTCGTTACGCCGCGCCCGCCCCACTGTTAGCGCCCATTACTCTCGGCGCGCGCTTTGGCGAAAGCATCCGCTTGGATCGTTACGCCCTGAGTGACCGTTCTGTCCAACCCGGCGATGTGCTGCAAATCCGCTTTGACTGGCGAACCGAAACGCCCCTCACCACCCGCTACAAAGTATTCGTGCAGTTGTTGAACGAAGGTGGCGTCCTGATGGCGCAGCGCGATGCCGAACCCGTTGGCAATACGCTGCCCACCACCGCATGGACTCCCGGCGAAACCGTCATCGACAATCACGGCCTCTCGCTGCCGGAGGATTTGCCGCCGGGGGATTATCAACTGATCGTTGGCTTATACAATATCGATGATCCCGGCCAACGCTTGCCCACCATCGGCGGACGTTCCTATGTCCTGCTCGCCCGCATTGCTATAATCCTGAACAAACCATGAGGATTGGTTGACTCAAGTCGGAACAGGGGAATACGATACCTGTACAAAAGGTGTACATATTTTAATCGGAGTGTGAAAAATGCGCGTCATCATCACCGGAGGCACGGGCTTAATCGGTAGGGCGCTGGCGAAAAGTCTGGCGAAAGATCAACACGAAGTCATCGTTTTGAGCCGGAATAAAAACAAGACCAATGGTTTACTATCCGGTGTACGGGTGGAAGTCTGGGATGCGCGCACCGCCGCTGGATGGGGTAGTTTGATGGATGGTGCGGGAGCAGTGGTCAATCTGGCGGGCGAAAGCATCGCCGGGGATGGCTTCCTGCCCTCGCGCTGGACGCCAGAACGCAAGCGCCGCATCCGCGACAGCCGCGTAAACGCCGGGAGTGCCATCACCGAAGCCATCAAAGCGGCTGCTAATAAACCCTCGGTGTTGATTCAATCGTCAGCGGTCGGTTTTTATGGCCCACATGGCGACGAAGATGTGACCGAAGCTACCCCCGGCGGAAACGATTTTCTGGCTGAAACCTGCAAAATCTGGGAAGACGCCACCAGCGAGGTTGAAAAACTGGGTGTCCGCCGCGCCATAATCCGCTTGGGTTTGGTGCTGTCATCTATAGGGGGGGTACTGCCTTTGCAATCGCTGCCCTTCAAGTTGTTTGTGGGCGGCCCAATCGGCAGTGGAAAGCAGCAAACTCCTTGGATTCACATTGACGATGTTGTGCACGGCATCCGTTATTTGATGGATACCCCCAGCGCACACGGCGTTTACAATCTGACTGCCCCTGAACCGCTACCGAATGCGGCTTTTGGGCGGGCGATTGGCCGTGCTTTAGGGCGTCCATCGTTTTTCCCAGCGCCGGGTTTTGCTTTTAAGGTCGCTTTTGGCGAACTTTCGACTCTGCTGCTGGATGGTCAGCGCGTTGTGCCCAAACGCTTGCAGGAATCCGGCTTCCAATTCCACTATCCAGAGGCCGAAGGCGCACTGCGCGACCTGTTCCAGAACCACAAATAGCCGGAGCAGGCTGTATTTACGACTAGCGACTTATGGATAACCGAAATAGAATGCGTTTGAGGCAGGGGCGGACTAAGAACCTATCCGTAAACTACTGTACGCAGTCACAAACAACTTGTCTTGCTCCCTTCCCTCGTTTACGGGGGAAGGGCTGGGGTTAGGGGTAAACGGTTTACGGATAGATATTAAGCGCAGCGCATGTCCGCCCATGAGAAAACATTGCGCTGCATTTGTTTTGGTTTATCTATTAGTTACCAATCTTTAATCTCCGGCTATCGACTATCAACCATCCACTCTATACAATCGGCGCATGGTGAACCATTTGAGACTGAAACCCATGCACCGACTTTCTATTGTCTTATTGATTTTCCTCGGTAGCCTAACCCTGATGATCCGAGGCTCGATTGCTGGCAAGCCCACTTCACAAACGCATCTTGCTCCCCCTCTCTACGCAGTGGAGAGGGGGTTAGGGGGTGAGGTTCTGAGGTTTACCGCTCAGGATTCGCTTCCCCTCACCCCGCAGGGCACCGCCATTATTCCTGAAATCGACCTTTACGGTCAGGAAGTGTTATATGCCGAGGGCACACTGCTGAACGAGGGTGAACAGGCCTACGGCGGAATCAGCTTGCTGGCGACCGCCTATGATGCGCGCGGCGAAGCAGTAGCCGAAGGTTTTGGCTATCTGGTGAATGCTTGCGGTGCGGCTTTGCTGCCGGATTTTGCCCTGCAACCGGGGGCATCGCAGCCCTTCGCCGTGCCGCTGGAGCTATTTGAAGACGACGCCGAAATTGATCGCGTCGATGTATCCGCGCAGGGTATCGAAGCTGAACCCGCCGCTGCCGAAACCGACGATTTGCCGCGTGGCATTACCCGGATAACCAGTCAGGAAATCGCCCGTTTGGAATGGATTGACGCCGACAATTTGCGTTATGGCGTCGGCTGCTTCCGCGACGTATTCACCGACTATCAGTGGTATGACTACAATCTGGACGCCGGGAATGCTGTCGAGGTCGAACACCCTAAAGCCGAATTCATCACCGAGGCGCTGCTGCGGCAGTTGGGCTTGCTCGATCCCTCTTATCTGCGTCATTCGCTGCTCAGTTATGCGCCCAATGCCCGCCGTATGGTTTATCAGACGGAATTGAATGTGGTTATCACCGCCGAGCCGGATGGTTCGTTCAAGCGCGTGTTGTTTGAACTGCTCTCCGACCGCACCTTGCAGGGTTTTACATGGCTGGAAGATGGTCGTTTTCTGGCTTACTACTACGGTGGGTATGGCGATCCTGTGACCTACTTCACCGCCAGCGTGGATGGGCAAACCCTGAGCGAACCCGCCCCCAACAGCATCCCCTCCCTGATTACGCCCGGTGCATCGCCCGATGGAGACGAAATTATCATCGCGGCGGAAGTCGATGGTGTAACCGGCTTTTATCGCAAGCAGGCCGCTTATCCCACCACCGAACTGCTGTTTGAGGCCGAAATTCCCGGTAATAATTGGCCGGGGCCGCTGCTTGAACAGGATGCCGATGGCGCGAATTTCCTCTACACGGCGCTCCCGACTGAGGAGGGTGCGGCGCTGGTCTGTTTCAACCGGACGACCGGAGAAACCCACGATCTTTCACCCTTGCCGCTGAATCTGGCGACCGAGGAACGTGCGTGGTGGTCGCTTGCGCCGGGGAACGAAACCATCGCCCTCTACGCCAACGGAATCAACGGCGGCCTCTGGCTCATTGACCTCAACGCAATGGGGACATGCGAGTAAACTTTCAAACCGTTTTATAATTGACGGATACGAACTTCCGTGCTATGATGTTTGGTAGGGGGCGGCCGGCCCGGTCGCCCTACCAAACATCCCCAAAATGCGAAATATGCACAAAAACCGTCTTCGCATTTCTCGCATTTGCCGCATTTTTCGCACATTATCAACTTATACTTGTCCGACAAACCCGTTCCGACAACGACGACGACAATCCTGCCCTTTGCGCGCAAACCCATTTTCGCAATCGCAATCGCCGCAATCGCCGCAAACCTGTCCCATATTTTTCTGGCAACTGATAACTGGTAACTGGTAACTGACAATGACATTGACGACATCTCCCCTCAGCCATTGTCATTGGCACGACATGTGCGACATAAAAGGGGTGCAAATGCTTCTGTATTGACTCAAGGCTGATGGCTAAAGGCTAAAGGCTTCTTGGCGGCCAAAACCCATTTTCGCCACGCCGCCATCGCCGCCGCCGCCACTCTTCCCGTATGAATTGGCTAAAGGCTGATGGCTAAAGGCTAAAAGCTAACCCACCGGACAAAACAGAATCGCTTCGCCTGTCGTTTCCCGCCGAACCAGCCCGCGTTTTTCCAGAAAGGCCAGATGCGCCAGAGTCTCTGCCATTGCAAACCGCCACTCGTGCGGGGTAAACGTTTGGCTGTTGAACACCTTCAAGCTGGCCGCATACACCGTCGCCCCATCGGCCACTGCTGCCAGCGTATGCCCCAAACGCAGTTCATGGTGCTCCAGCAGTTCGACAATTCTGCCGCGCCAATCGGTGATGACCGCCCGATGACCGGGAAGCCCCAGCCGGACATCATAAGTCAATAGTGACCGCAGGGATTCCAGAAAACGCCCTAAAGGATCAGGCTGTGTATCCGGCCATAAACCAATATTCGGCGTAATTTTCATCAGGATGTGGTCGCCGGAAAGCATCAGCTTGTCATTGGCATCATACAGTATCATCTGGCCGTCGCTGTGACCGGGAGCAAGCAGGGCCTTAAAACGCCGTTCCCCAATCGTAACCGTGCTGCCCGGTTCAATCACGCCGATAAAGGGTGGGTGTGGGTGTGTCATGGCTGCCGTGCTGCTCATGCCATGCGCGACCGTCGCCACCAATTCCTGCGGCATCCCGTAAGCTGCCATGTAGCTGTCAAAATCCTGCTCGGAGTATTCCTGCCAGACCAGCAGCGCCAGTTCCCGTTCGCGCGGGGACATATAAACCAATCCCGCGCCTTGCGACTGAAACCAGCCCGCCATCCCGAAATGATCGGGGTGATGATGCGTCAGGATGATGCGCCGGATTTGTGCCGGAGACAGCTTCAATTGGTCGAAGGCCACCTTCCATGTCGCGCGGGAAGCCGGGTGATTTAACCCCGTATCGATCAGCGTCCAGCCTACATCATCCCGCACCAGATAAGTATTGATGTGGTTGAGCGCGAACGGCAGCGGTAAACGCACTTGAAAAATATCGTCAGCAATTGGGGTGACTGGTGGAGTGGGGTTCACAGATCGTCCTAACATAATGGGTATAACGACCATAGTACAAATCCGCGCCCTGATCTGCAATAGCGCCAGTCGAACCAATTTTTAAGGGACGCACAACCACATAAGGCGACGATTTCACAAACGGCGAACCCCGACCAGTTCATAAGTACCGTTGCACCTTGGGGCGGATGTACAGGTATACAGAATCGGTTGATCGGCCTGCGAGGTCAGTTCACAGGGAATCAGGGCGGCACAGCAACAGTGAAGCTGTCCACCGCGCTCCATGCACCCCAGATACTCGGCCCAAACTGCGCCCGGACGCGCCAGAAATGCCGCCCATTCGCCAGCGCCGGGGTGATGATTTCGGCTGTTGGTGCGCTCACAATCCGCTGATGTTCCAGCGGGGCAGGGAAGGTTTGCGCGTTATCCACTTCAATTTGATAACCAATCGCGCCGGTTATCCGGCTCCATCTCAATTGCACGGTATTGACGGTATAGTAATTCAGGGATGGTGCAACCTTTCGTATCGCATCCCGCAGCGTCAAACACGCCGGGCACTGATTGTTTGCCCGCACGATTGCCCAACCTGCCATGTAGTTGCTGGGGATAAAGGTCGCGTTGACGTTCCACACCACCATCAACCGCACGATACCACCATCGCGGGATAAAGTTGCGGCCTGTGCCAACCACTGCGCCTGTTCCTGCACGGAGGTATTGGCCGCCCATTCTGCTCCCGGCGGCAGCGTCCCCAATCCCTCCGGCGTCAGATACCCCAACTCGGTAAAACACAGCGGTTTATTCGGGAAAACGCTGCGATAGGTATTCACCATCGTCGAATAGTAACGGGTGTGATGATTGGGATTGCCGCGCGGGTCGCCGCTGGATTGGGTTGGGGATACCACACCCTCGTTATAATGAATCCCGGTGCAGTCGAAATAAGCATCAGATCCCGCCGCTTTCATCTGCTGGATGAACGGAAGATCATCACAGCCGTTGAAGGCACATCCACCTCCAAAGTAACCCGTTGGTGCGGGTGCGCCGCTGATGACCATCACATTTGGATTCGCGTTTTTAATAGCTGGATACGCCTGACTGAGCATCTGTGCGTAAGCCGTTCCGCTGATCAGACCCGCAGGCCATTCCTGATCGATATTCGGCTCGTTCCACACCTCAATTGCGTCCGGGTTGAGCAGCGCGACCTGACCCAGAAAATTGGCGAAGTTTTGGTAATACAGGGTTGGGTTAGCCGCCAGTTCACTCTGAACACCGATAATGCTGAGGAGGACTTTGAAGCCGTGCGCCCGCGCATGATTAATCACATTCTGGGCGTCCGCCGTCGAACCCTGCCATTTAATCTGCATCTTTAGCCACGTCATCCCGGCGGTATGCATTTCTTCGGGGTTAAGGAAGGTCAGGGTTTGCCCGCCCAGTTCAAACGGTTCGTTAGCCTGTGTATTCAGGTGCGGCGCGGCAGCCAGTTTAGGGGTAAAAGCGGTGAGCAAACAAACAATAAACCAGAGAGATAATCGTCGCATTCAGCTCGTATCTCACATTACGTTACAGATGGCATTCAAACTACAGCATCACTCTCCAAACATACAGGGTATATACGTCCTATGAAGGCGGGATACCCACATCGCGCAGCCATACCCGGATGGGCGGAATGTGTTCTTTGTAATGCTCGTAGGTATTCCACACAATGTAACCATTCAGGGGATCGCGGAAAAATGTCGATAACCCTTCCCGCCCAAATAATTCACCATCAGAAGAATCCGCTGTTTCAGCATAAAGCTGTTCATAGGTTTCCTGAAACTCGGCTAACACATCTTCGAGCGGACGATCTTTATCTTCCTGATAACTTTTTTCGTTGATCGCGTCTTTCTGATGCCAGCCGAAACCCGGTTCGGGTTCAACCACATGTTTCCCCTTTACCCCTTCGCCTCGCCGTGCCATATCAATCCAGCGCAGGGCGCGTTTATGCCACGCGCTCAGATGCGCCACCGTATCTTTGACTGACCATTTGCCCTGCACATTCGGCTGTGTCATCAAATGGGCAGGGACAAGCAGCAAAGTACGCTGGACGAAAGCAAATTCCGCCTGCATCAAATCGAGCATTTTTTGTTGGTCAAGTTCGTCATGCATGAATTTCCGCTACTCCATCGTCACCACAACCTTGCCCGTAGATCGCCGTTCCATCAGCATTCGCAGTGCCTCGCCCCCCCGTTCCAGTGGGAAGGTGTGCGAAATATGCGGTTTCAATTCGCCCTTCGCCATCCAGCCCATCAAGGTTTTGAGCGAATCCATCAGCACCTTCGGGTTGTTGATGGAATACGCGCCCCAGAACACGCCGACCACCGAACTATTTTTGACCAGCGTCAGATTGACCGGAAGCTGCGGAATCGTCCCGCTGGCGAACCCGATCACCAGCATTCGCCCCTCCCATGCCAGTGAGCGCACGGCTGGCTCGAACAAATCGCCGCCGACCGGATCATAAGCAACGTTGATGCCTTTACCCCCGGTGATGGCTTTAATCCGTTCGCGCAGATTTTCTGTGCTGTAATTGATGGTGTGGTCAGCGCCGTACTGCCGCGTGAGTTCCAGCTTTTCCGGCGTACTGGCGCAGGCGATCACCGTCGCGCCCATGCGCTTGCCGATTTCGACGGCAGTTAATCCAACGCCGCCCGCCGCACCCAGCACCAGCAAGGTTTCCCCCGGTTGCAAATGTCCCCGGTGATCGAGTGCGATGTGTGACGTGCCATAAGCTACCGGGAAAGCCGCCGCCTGTTCATAGCTCATGCTGTCAGGAATCGGCATCGTCAGCATGGCCGGAAGGTTGATTTCTTCCGCCATGCCGCCCCAATTGGCGATGCTCATCACCCGCTGACCCGGCTGAACATGCGTCACGCCCGCGCCGACTTCCATCACCTCGCCTGCCACTTCCAGACCTGCGCTGAACGGAAAGGGCGGTTTGACCTGATACAATCCCTGAACGATCAGGGTATCGGCGAAGTTGATGCCACAGGCGCGAACCCGGATGCGAACTTCACCCCCGGTTGGTGGTTTGCTTTCAACATCTTCCAAAACCAGCGTTTCGGGTAATCCCCATGCTTTGCAGAGTAATGCCTTCATGATAAGGGGTCTTCCTCGTCTACAGGTTCTTCAGGTTCAGGTGGCAGTGCCTCATCTTCATCTTCGTCATCTGGTGATCCATCATCCCCATAAAGGGCATCTTCCATTGCTTGTTCAAGTTCATCTTCATCGAGTTCAGGAGCAACTTCAATATCTTCTGGCAGGTCATCCAGCGGCAAACCATCAAAATCATCGATCTCATAAGGCTGTGGCAGTTCCGGGGCACCGATTGCCTCGCCATCTTCATCCAGCGTAACCTCGGTAAATGTGCCCGCTGGAACGATCTGCGATATCCCATCATTGGTCACGGTTGCTGCACCTTCGACCACGTTGACCCGCATTTCCCTTTCGGCGGTCTGCAAAAACAGTGTCGAACCCATCGAGATATCCACACTATTGACATTGAAATTCAGGCGGAAGCCTTTCGGCCCTTGCACCAGAATGCCGCTTTCCGGCGCTTCAGCACAGGGACGATCTCGAAATCCGGTCTTCAGATAAAAGGCCTGCATCGGGCTGAAAGTTTGCGAGTCGGCTTCGACCACATCTAACGTGTTTAAATCACCCGTGCTGGATAGCAAACCTGCTGCCACCCATCCGGTTTGCCCCAAATTGTCGCCCGTTGTGCGGATGCGTATCCATGTGCCATCAGCCAAGCGTCCGGTAGCGGTCACGGTTGCCCCGGCAGCCAATGAAGCGATTACATTCTGGGCGTCTGCGGTTGGCCGTCGCCGGATGTTAGCCGCACCGCCGCTGACTGCTTGCAACTCGACGGTCGGCGGAACCGCGTTGGCGACTTCCACATCCCCGAACAGCAGCACGGTTGCGTTCTGCCCCGGCAGCACATCGGGTATATTGGCCTGCAATTTCATCATGACAACGCCCCAATGCCCTTCATCCACATTCATCCCCGTCAATTGTAGGGACTGAATGTTAGCGGCATCCGTAATGTCCCCGACTTTTTCAAAGGTGAAGCTGCTCACGCCTTCGCGCGGGGTAGCCGTCAGGGCAACATTGCCGTAACAGGCTTGATTGCGGGCAGTATTGGCACAGGCTGTCTGTACAGCTTCCAAAGCCTGCTGCACAATCGCGGGACACTCATTCTGCGCCAGCACAGCAGGTACAAGGGAGGGCAAAAGCAGGAATGCGAGAATACGAATGATTTTTGTCAAGTTATTCATCCCTGTTTCCAAAAACTGCGTAGATAAGCAATGCTGATCTGCTCTGGATTTTTCTGAAATTCTTCCAGTCCCAAAGGGGTGATCTGGAAAACATCGCTCATGTTATCCTCGTTTGGCTCAAGTTTAACAACCCAACCCGCTTTGCAAAACTTTGCCTCACACGAATCCAGATAATAGCGGACAACCAATTGGTCATTAACGGCAAAACGAGTTCCCAGTTGGGCTTCGGTCAAATTCAATTGATTGGCAACCGATTTTAAGATGTCGCCTCTTTTGTGCGGCTGCTCATCGCTCAGCACCCGAATAAACGGCAGCAGCCAATCACTTCTGGTCGGGATGGGTTTCATGTCTAGCTTTGCTCTCCAATAAACCCAAAGATGCGCTCATTCACAGCCGCTACGTCTTCAGTAATCATACCGTGTCCAACGCGCGGCAGAATTTCTGCTTTCACCAAATTCGCCAAAACGGCTTTCGCCCGTTGGATGACGGCCTGTGGACGGAATGCGGCTTCATGTTCACCCATTAAAAGATAAGTCGGGGCGGTCAAACGGCGCAAATCGTCGTTCGGCAGCGGGCCGGGAGCTTGCTCGTAATGAAAATACTTCATTAGAATATCAAACATCACCACATCCTGCTCGGCTGGCTGGATACCCGGTGCACCCATCACCCGAAGAAACCTTTCGCCCTGTTTATCGCGCGGCGTAGTCAGCAAAACGGGCAGCATCTTCAAAATCAGCCGCCAATTCGGGTTCACAAATCCGGCAGAACTCATCAAAAACGCGCTGCTAATTTTCTCCGGTGCAACCGTTGCCAGTTTTAAGATCAGCCAACCGCCCAACGAAATCCCGACCTGATGCACCCGTTCCACGCCCAAGCCGTTCATCACATCGCGCATCCACGCACCGTAAGCCGCCCCGTTGCGATCTAGCCGTTCTGGCACACTTTTGCCCATGCTGCCCGGTGTATCAGCCGCATAAACGCGATAATGCGGCGCGGCGGCATTGATCTGTTCAACCCATGTCGGTGCACTGGCATCCATCCCATGCCAGAAGAAAATCGGCGGTGCATCCGAGCGACCCGCAGCCAATACATGGGTTAAGCCATGTGCCGTCTCCACCCAATGGGTTTCATATGGCACAGTCAGTTTGCCCAACAGCTTTTCATAGGCTTCCATCGCCATCCGGTACCCCTCCGGTGATTTATAGAGAGCGCTGTTATCGGGTGGCTTCATCTGCATTCCGATTTTCACTCATTTCTCGTTACTTACTGCCGACCTTCGCCGTATCGTGAATGGCGCGATAAAGCTCGGTGATAGTGAAGGGACGGCCTTTCACCTTTGGATACGACACGATGTTGTTCATGCCAAACACACCGCGCAGATGATGCGCCAACTGCCCCAGATTTAATTCGGGAATCAGGATGGTCTGATAGCGGTCAAGAATATTTTCCAGATCGCGCGGCAGCGGATTGAGATAACGCAGATGGGTGTGCGCTACTTTCAAACCTGCCGACTGCGCCCGTTCAACTGCCGAACGCGCCGCGCCGTAGGTGCTGCCCCATGTGACCACCAGAACCGCCCCATACTTCGGCCCAAACACGGGCTGCGGTGGAATAATTTCCTGTAAACGTTCCACCTTATCTTTACGGTCGTTGACCATCGCCCAATGATGTTCAGGATCATAAGATACATTTCCGGTTTCCGGCGCTTTGGAAAGCCCACCGATGCGGTGTTCCAATCCCGGTGTACCCGGCACTGCCCACGGACGCCCCAGCGTCACAACATCGCGGGCATACGGCTTGAAGGTTTCACCCTCTTTGGCGACCGCATATTCCACTTCAATCGGCGGAATTTTATCCGGGTCAGGGATGTTCCAGGGTTCGGCACTGTTCGCCAGATACCCATCCGAGAGAATGACCACCGGGGACATCGCGCGCACCGCAAACCGGAAAGCCTCAATAGCGATGTCGAAGCAGTCTGATGGTGTGGCCGGGGCAATAATCGGTAATGGTGATTCGCCGTTGCGCCCGAACATTACTTGCAGCAGATCGCTCTGTTCAACTTTGGTCGGCATTCCTGTGCTGGGGCCGCCGCGCTGCACGTTGATAATCACCATTGGCAGTTCCAGCACCAACGCCAGATTCATGGCCTCACTTTTAAGCGCGATGCCGGGGCCGCTGCTGGCTGTGACCGCAAATGCACCGCCGAAAGCTGCGCCGATGATCGATCCCATCGCCGCGATTTCATCCTCGGCCTGAAACGTGCGGACATCAAAATGTTTATACATTGCCAAATTGTGCAGAATATCGCTGGCCGGGGTAATGGGATAGCCCCCATAAAACAGTGGTTTGCCCGCCTTCTGTGCTGCCGTCACCAGACCTAAAGCAATCGCCTCGTTCCCGGTGATCTTGCGGTAGGTTCCCGGCGCGAGTTTGGCGGGGCGGATGCGATAGCGACCCTGAAAGGCTTCGACCGTATCGCCGTAGTTGTATCCAGCTTGCAGGGCACGGCGGTTGGCTTCGGCAATGGCGGGTTTTTTGCCAAATTTCTGCTGAATCCACTGGAAGGTAGTTTCCAGTTGGCGATCATACATCCAGAAGGCCAAACCCAGCGCGAAGAAGTTCTGGCAGCGGTCAACATCCTTCTGCGAAATCCCTTCAATCCCTTCCAGCGCCTTGCGGTTCAGCGCTGTAATCGGGATTTTGTGGACGACATAACCTTGTAAAGAACCATCATCCAGCGGATTGGTTTCATAATGCGCTTTTTTCAAATTGGACTTGGTGAAGTTATCGCTGTTGACGATTAGCGTACCGCCCGATTCGAGATCGCCCAGATTCGATGCCAGTGCCGCCGGATTCATGGCGACCAGCACATGGGGTTCATCGCCCGGTGTCAGCACGTCCCGGCTGGAAAGATTGACCTGAAAGCCGGAAACGCCTGCTAATGTTCCAGCGGGGGCGCGGATTTCCGCCGGAAAGTCCGGGAAGGTGCTCACGTCGTTACCATACGCGGCGGAAGCATCCGTAAACTGTGTCCCGGTCAACTGCATCCCATCGCCGGAGTCGCCCGCAAACCGGATAATCACACTGTCGATTTCTTCAAACGTCATCGGGGGATTGAGTTCTACATCTGCCATAATGTGTACTCCTCAAACAAATAATATTGGGCGGTGTTTTTATAGGGGCGAATCAAACGATTCGCCCCTCTTTTAGCTGCGGTTTAACTCTTTTCTTCGCTTGTCACCACGCGGAAGCCAATATGATGATCCTGATAGGTCGGTGGGTCTTCAAAGTGGCGGTAAGCCGAACGCGCCACGAACGGATTGCTGCCCCACCAACCGCCTTTTTCGACCTTCTGCCGTCCGGTTTCCGGCCCCGGCGGATCATCCTTCGGGCTGTCATCGTAGTAATCGCCGTCCAGCCAATCCTGTACCCATTCCATCGCGTTGCCTGCCATATCCAGTGCACCCACCCAGCTTGCGCCTTCCGGGTAACTGCTCACCGGAACCAGATCGGTGCTGTCTACCACGTTGGCTTTGGCTGCATCCCATTCGTTACCCCACGGGTAGATGAGCGATTCTGGTCCACGCGCTGCATATTCCCACTGCGCTTCAGTCGGTAAACTGCCCCCGCGCCACGCTGCGTAAGCCTCGGCTTCGTACCACGTCACGCACACGCGCGGATGATCTTCCTGCAAGGCGGTTTCACAGGCAGCGGGTAAACTGCTAACATCCTTCCCGCTTAACCATTCCCATCCTTTTTCCGACCAAAATTCCTGCGTGGTATAACCGCCCGCGTCAATGAAGGCCTGGTAAGCGACATTGGTCACTTCGGTTTGGTCGATCCAGAATCCCTGTGTGATGCAGACTTCATGCTGTGGCTGTTCGTTGGGGAAAGCATTTCGCATCCATGCAGGCGGGCTTTCCTGCAAGATGGCTTGTATCTGCTCACGGCTTGATCCCATCTGGAAGCATCCGGCAGGTACCCAAACCTGCTCAATCCCATGTTCATCAGTACGAGTTTCGCCTGCCTGTCGCATTTCGGGGGTTGCCTCCGGTGATTGCAGATACAGGAAAAAAGAAGCCATAATCAGAAAAAAGAATTTCACGGTTGTTCCTCTCGGTGTAGTTTTGCACTGGTCAAATTACAAATGGCCCGTCTTCAAGGTTCGCCCCATGTTGGTGTGATTCCTGTACAGCCTGCATCCGTGCCTTAATTCGGGCTTGGTCAGCTTCGCTGTAGGTTTCGAATCGCACCGGAAGCTGTTCATAATCCACTTCTGAACTATAGAAACTGATGCTCTCATAGGTTTGGTTGTACACACTGCTGCAATCTAGCCTAAAGGCATCATCTCCTGCCAACGGAATGTTCAAAATTGGCATGGCGGCATCTACCGAGAATCCATACACCTGCAACTGAGGCTGTTTTGATTGTTCACGTAGATCAGTGATAGCAATATGATAGGCATAAGCATCGGTTTCGCCGTCCATGTAGCTAGGAATAGCTTCTTCGACGGGCGGCGACTGGTGCAAATAATCTACTTCAACCAGCACGATACCCGCTTTGGTTGTTGCAATCCGCTTTTGCTGATACTGCAAATAACCAGAGCCAAAAGGTTTGTTGGTTGGCGAAAGCAGCTCAATCCAGGTAATCGGGTTGCCAATTTTGCGATTTTCATCAATCTCGTGAATAGTGATAGCTGTTAGATAAATTTCGGGGTCATCAAAGGCGTCTAGATGCTCAATCGTCAGGGTAGGGGTAGCAACTGCTGCTGGCGAAGATACGGCTTGCGCGTTGGGATTTGGGCGCTGATAGATGGAAATATCAGGCTTAGGCAGCTTGCGTCGGCGGCGCTCTATTGGCTCCCCTGTATCAGGATGAAATTCGCGGATTTGCAAAGATCGTTCTGGAACGACTACATATCCCGGTGGCAGCGCCCGATCAACTGCACGGGTCAAATCAACCACATGTGCGTTATGAAAGATCGGCCAGCCCGCTGTTTCATTTTGCAGCAGGCTGTTGAGATGAGCATTCACCCCGATATACTGATTTTTCCGTGACTGTATCGCCATCCCCAATCCTCTTGATTCTTGGCGGCTCGGTTATCCCCCATCCCGATCCTGAGCAAAATTGGTCGGGTCGGGGGGCAGATTGTATACTGCTTCCGGGAAATGATCGGTGAGGAATTTCAAAATCGAGTAATGGGTAACGTTGCCCCGGATGAGGCCGCGTGCATTGACGACGGGTACATTGCGGTAGCGCCCTTCATCCATCATGTACAGTGCTTCGCCTGCGGGAGCATCCGGCGAAATGGTCTGTGGATCAGGCGTCATGATCTCCTCAACCGGTTTGTCCCATGTGTCCGGCGCAGTCACCACCCGTTTGAGGACATCGCGGTCGGTCAAAATGCCCACCACCTGCGTCCCCTTGCCGATGATGATGGCGCAGTTCTGGCGCATCTCGCGCATCCGCTCAACCGCCTGCCGCACCGGAGTATCCGAAGTGACGATGCAGTAATCCGCCAGATCAAGCTGATGTACAGGCTCGGTCAAGAGTTGGGATTCCACGCTTGAAGAAGGCATAACCATCGCTCCTGAATAAATATTTTGCTTTTATTTGCCCGCTATCAGCCCTAGACCAATCACTAAAAATCAATAACTGATAACCGTAAACCCATTGTACTCACAACTGCCCCATTGGGAAACGAATCAGCCGGAATTATCCCCTCTTTTATCTTTGCCCTCCGAATCCGCGCCTTAAACTTTTATACTGATGGTCGCTTTGTACGATCATTTGGAATGAGGATAACCCCATGCGTTTAGGCATTATTGGCCTGCCCAACAGCGGCAAGACCACCATTTTTAACGCCCTCACCGGGCAGACGTTACCTACGGGCGCGGCCACCAGCGGTCAATTTGAAGTGCATACCGCTGTCGTCAACGTACCCGATCCGCGCGTTGATAAACTGAAGTCCATGTATAACCCGCGCAAAACGGTTTACGCCACCGTCACCTATGCCGACATCGGCGGGCTGGATAAAGGCATCAGCGAAGGCGGCTTGAAAGGCCAGTTCCGCAACGAACTCGGTCAGGTGGATGGGTTCGTCCATGTGGTGCGGGCCTTCGATGATGAAACTGTGCCGCACCCCTACGAAACCGTCAATCCGCAGCGCGATCTGGAAACGCTGGACGGCGAATTTTTGCTGGCTGATCTGGTAACGGTGGAAAACCGTCTGGAAAAGCTGCAAGCCGAGATGCGGGTGAAGGGCAAAAATGTGGATAAAGCTGTGCCCGCTGAACTGGAACTGATGGAAAAATTTAAGGAACATCTGGAAGCCGAAAAGCCGCTGTTTGAACTGGAAATTTCCCCCGATCAGGCGAAAGGTATTCGCGGCTACAACTTCCTGACGCTTAAACCCGTGCTGGTGGTTGTCAATCTGGGCGATGAAGCCAAAGATGTGAGCAAGCTGGTCACTTACACCCGCCCCGGCAGCAGCGTGGTCGGTTTGCAGGGCAAGATCGAAGCCGAACTGGCACAGCTAGAAGCCGACGATGCTGCTATGTTCATGCAGGAATACGGCATCACCGAACTTAGCGCGGCGAAGGTCATTCACCTGTCGTATGAACTACTGGCGATTCAGTCGTTCTTCACGGTTGGCGAGGATGAAGTGCGGGCGTGGAGTGTGGCCGTTGGTGCAACCGCCCCGGAAGCCGCTGGTGCGATTCACAGCGATCTGCAAAAGGGTTTCATCCGCGCGGAGGTGATGAAATATGCTGATTTGATCGCGGGCGGGAGCGAAGCCGCGCTCAAGGCCACTGGCAAGTTCAAGCTGGAAGGCAAGGAATATATTGTGCAGGACGGTGACATCGTTCACATTCGGCACAATAGCTAAATAGTCAACAGTTTACGGTTAACAGTTGACAGTTTAAGAAAGGGATCGTGGAAGGATGAGCGATTATAAGAAGTTGGTTGTGTGGGAGAAGGCGCACCAACTTACTCTCGGCGTATATCAAGCATCCAGAAACTTTCCCAAAGATGAACTTTATGGCCTGACAAGCCAGATGCGACGTTCAGCCACGTCGATATCAACCAATATCGCTGAAGGCTCAGGACGAAATGGTAAAGGTGAGTTTATACACTTCCTGCATATCGCACTGGGTTCAGCCAGTGAACTCGAATATCAGTTATTGCTCACACGCGATCTTGGTTTTTTAGATGTGCCAACATATGGGGAGCTTGATGTGCAAGTGGTGCAAATCAAACGTATGTTGAGCGGCCTAATTCAGAAGTTGAAAACGAACAACTGATAACTGTTAGCTGTCAACTGATAACCCGTGGAGATCGTTATTATGCACGATGTTATTGTAATCGGTGGTGGGATCGTCGGGGCGTCGGCGGCTTATCATTTGGCGAAAAGCGGCGCGAAAACCCTGCTGATAGACCGACGGGATAAAGGACGCGCAACTGACGCCGGCGCGGGCATCCTTTCGGCAGAAACCAGCGGGGCGAGTCTGCCTGCGTCGTGGTTTCCGTTTGCTTTACAAGCGGTTGGTTACTATTCACCGCTGATCGGTGAGTTGGAATCTGAGGGAGTGGGCGATACCGGATACGCGGTTACAGGTGAATTGATCGTCGCGGTGGACGATGACGAACTGGATGCCTACGCTGAAAAAAAACGGGTCATTGACGAACGTCAGCATGGGCGCGGACTGCCTTCCGTTGAGGATTTACATGAGGTTTCGCCCGCAGAAGCCCGTGAGTTATTCCCGGCGTTGGGACAGGTGCAGAAAGCACTTTATTTTAGTGGCGCGGCGCGGGTGGATGGACGGTTGCTGGCAGCGGCACTGCTGAAAATGGCGGAGCGTTCCGGCTTGGCGAATCGGGCGGAAGGCGTGGATTCGCTGATCGTGGAGGGGAGCCGAGTAACCGGTGTGCAGGTTGGGAGCGAAACCATCAGCGCCGATCAGGTGATTATTGCCGGGGGTGCGTGGTCGGTGGCGTTTGGGACACAGTTGGGTGTTCAGATTCCGGTTGAGCCGCAGCGGGGGCAAATTATTCACCTGAGCCTGCCGGAAACGGATACGGGCAAATGGCCGATTGTGGATGCCTTTCACGGGCATTATATGGTGGCATGGGCGGACAGCCGGGTGGTGGTGGGAGCAACGCGGGAAGTGGGTTCGGGATTTGTGCCGTACACCAGTGCCGCCGGAGTCCACGAAGTTTTGGGCGAGGCGATGCGGGTCGCGCCGGGATTGAGCAGCGCGCAGGTTGCGGATATTCGGGTGGGTTTGCGCCCGCGCACAGCGGATAACCTGCCTGTGATGGGCGGGATTCCCGGCGTGGAGGGGCTTTATCTGGCGATGGGACATGGAGCGAACGGGTTACAGCTTGGGCCATTCAGCGGGAAGCTGGCCGCGGAGTGGGCGTTGGGCGTTGAAAATGGGGTGGATATTTCGGCGTTCAGCATCACACGGTTTGGGGGTTAGCTTTTAGCGAATGCAATACGGGAAGAGTGGCGGCGGCGGCGGCGGCGTGGCGAAAAAGGGTTTCGCCGCCACTTTAGTTATCGGTTATCAGTTCACAGTTTTCAGAAAATACGGGGAAATGTCGCAACTGTCGTCAATGTCGGGACAGTTTCCAGTTTCCAGTTATCAGTTTCCAGAAAATCACCTCACCCCCTGCCCCTCTCCAAATTGGAGAGGGGAGCAAGATTGCGGCGATTGCGATTGCGAAAATGGGTTTGCGCGCAAAGGGCGGGATTGTCGTCGGTGTCGTCTTTGTCGGGCAGGGTTTTGGGCGACAAGTATAGATTGATAAGATGCGACAAATACAATACGGAATTTTGTGCATATTTCGCATGTTACGCGGGCGGGCGGGTTTACCTCACCCCAAACCCCTCTCCAAATTGGAGAGGGGCTTTAAAGCCCTACAGAACAGAATAGCACAGAAGTTCTTATCTGTCGATTGAAATTGGGTATGAAAGTGGTTGGGAATTGAAGCTATTCATCGCTGCGGGGATTTTTCATCCGGAGTCGGGCGGGCCGGCGACGTATTTGTATGAGATTTTGCCGGAACTGCAAGCGGACGGATGGGATGTACGGGTGGTGACGTATGGCGAAACATCCAACGCCCATTATCCGTATCCGCTGACACGGATTCCCCGGCGGGCGCTGCCATTCCGGGTGTTGGATTATGCGCGGGCTGCATGGCCGCTGACGCGCTGGGCGGATTTGATTTATGTGCATACACTCGATCTGCCGCTGTTTGGGGCCAAAGCTAAACGGGTGCTGAAGATGGTGGGCGATCAGGCATGGGAACGGGCGATCCGCAAGGGATGGATTCCGCCGACTGAGGACATTGATCTGTTCCAAACGAAAGCCTATATGGGGGCGGCAGCAGCACAGAAATCTGCGCGATCCCGGCAGGTGCAGGCGATGGACGGCGTGATTGTGCCAAGCCAGTATTTGAAACGGATGGTGGTGGGTTGGGGCGTAAAGGAAGATCGGGTGCATGTGATTTACAATGCGCTGCCGGAGGAAATACAAAGTGCTGAGTACAAAGTGCTGAGCACTGAGTTTCAAGAGGAAACCTCACCCCCTAGCCCCCTCTCCAAACTGGCGAGGGGGAACAAAACACAGATACGTGAGGCATTGGGTTTGCCGGATGCGCCGACTTTGTTGACGGCGGCGCGGCTGACCCCGTGGAAGGGCGTTGACCATCTGATTACGGCGTTGAGCCGCACTAAAGATGTGCGTTTGCTGGTGGCAGGGGATGGTGAGATGCTGCCCACGCTGCAACGACAGGTCAACGATTTGAAGCTGAGTGATCGGGTGGAATTTCTCGGCAAGGTGAGCCGGGAGAAAATGCCCCTGTATATGAAAGCGGCGGATTATCTGGCGCTGTATTCGGGCTACGAGGGGCTTTCGCATACACTGTTGGAAAGTCTGCGGGCGGGGACTCCGGTGATTGCCAGCGACAAGGGCGGCAATCCTGAAGTGGTGCAGCATGGGGTTAATGGGTTACTCGTGCCGTATGTGGATATGGATGCGCTGACAGCGGCGATTGAAGCAGCGTTTCAACCGGGCAAACGGGATGCATTGGCAGCAAAGGCGGATGTTGGCATGGAGCGATTCCAGTTTGCGAATATGGTTAAGCAGACGAGTGCTTTGCTGCGGAAATATGTTTAGCGCCGCCGGGGGTTAAAACCCGTCGGCTAGAGGGAAGCAAGCGCACTAAAGGGGCTGGAAAAACACATTGGAATAAGGTAGATGATTGCTGCTGTCCGAAAACGGAAGTATCTTGGCTGTATTGGCCTATTGGTGGCGATACCCGCACTCACCTATTGGGTTCTATTTTTGCACGCAACTCATGCAGGGGAATGGGCGGCGCGTTCGGTTATTCCTGTACCACAGAGCAGCACTTCCATTCTCGAAATGAATTTCTCGACTCGCACTTATGACCACAGCTTAACCATTTACAGTAGCCCGTCTGAAATTGATGACCTTAAAATGTGGTTTGATGACTACCTGTTCACGATTGGAGATCAGACCCAAGCTGACACGATTGTATATGATGCTCCACGCCAGCTTTCCACAGCCTACATTCTGTATGTTATGGTGGGCAATATCACCAAAAGAATTCCGAATTACACGGCAACCTATGATGAAATGCCCGATTGTTTTAAGGTGAATATTTTTACGCCTGACAGCATCCAATCCTCGGAATACAGCGCATACTTAGCGAAACTGGATAGTGCGCTGTATAAAAATAACAGCCTGGTTGTGGTGGAATGTTGTTGGCCGAATTGGAAATGAATTCATTTTATAAGGATGACGAACCCATGTCCCGTAAGATTATCATCGACACTGATCCCGGCATTGACGATGCGATGGCGATTTTTTACGCGCTCGCCTCACCGGAACTGGAAGTCATCGGCTTGACAACGGTATTCGGCAATGCGGCCACCGACCTTTGCACGACGAACGCTTTGCGGCTGTTGGAAATTGCCGAACGGACAGATATTCCGGTCGCGGCGGGGGCAGTTCGTCCGCTGGCGATGAAATTCCGGGGCGGCGCGGCGTTTGTGCATGGCGACGATGGACAAGGCAACGTCCATTTACCACCGCCGACCACGAAAGCGATTGATCTGCACGCGGTGGATTTTATCGTGCAGGAAGTGATGAAAGCGCCGGGTGAGGTGACTCTGGTGGCGTTGGGGCCGCTGACCAATGTGGCACTGGCGCTGCTGACGAAGCCGGAAATCGCCCAAAATCTGCGCGAAATTGTGTTGATGGGCGGCAATGCTTTTGTCCCCGGCAACGCGACGCCCACCGCCGAAGCCAATATTTTGAATGACCCGGAAGCGGCGGATGTCGTTTTCGGCGCCGACTGTCTCATTACGATGATCGGGCTGGATGTGACCGAAAAAGTGTTTATGGACGGCGCGACGATTGAGCGAATGGGCGCATTCCAAAATCCACGCGCCCAACATCTGAGCCGCATCGTGAAGTTTTATCAGGCGTTTTACCAGAGCCGTTATGGTGATCCGTTAATCTTCGTTCACGACTCGACCACGATCACTTACCTGCTTGCGCCGGAATTATTCAAGACCGTTCAGCAGGCGATTTGCGTGGAGACGATGGGCATCAGCCGGGGTAAGACGTGGCCTGCGGCGGGACGCGCTGATCGTGAAACGGCGTGGAAGGGACGCCGCGCCGTCAATATCTGTGTGGATGTGCAGGCGGATCAGGCGGTGCAGATGGAAATGGAACGGCTGGCGCGTTAGGGGGTCTTACCCCACCCTAAATCCCTCCCCGCACGCGAGGAGGGACTTAAAATACAATTTTAGCTGGTCGGCTTGGCGAAGCGGTAAGCCGAGAGATAGTGACCATCCGGGTCTTTTGCCATGAAGTAGCGACCAAAGGGTAAGTCGATTGGTTCGGTGACTAATTCGACGCCCTTTTCCTTCCACTGCTGCCACAGTTCATCAATATCCTCAATTTCAAAACTGAGTTCCACTGTTCCGGCGTGTTCCTCGTTACGGGGCGGGAGTTGGGAGGCGGCTTTGTCTTGCAGGCCGATCAGCGCGCCGTTGGCAGGCCGCAGGGTGGTGAAGGTCGGGCTGGAGAGGGATTCCAAAACGGTCATGCCCAGCGATTCGGTGTAGAAGGTTTTGGATTTATCCATGTCACGGACGTAGAGGATGATGTAGTTCAGGTTCATTTTCGGCGTTCCTTTGCTCAAGCTGATCTTGAATTCATCATAGGACTGCCGTGTGACACCCTTATGTCAGCAGCATTTTTGCGATTTGAAAACTGCTTTTACCCCTATCCCCAACTCTTCCCCCGCACGCAAGGGAAGGGAGTAATACAAGAATCGTTAGGGTTATAACCACAGGAATTCATGATTGGGTTTTATTTAGAAACAATCGCTCTGAAATGATTTTCCAAAATGCCTTGTGCTTCGTGCGCCAGCATTTCACGGAGGGATTCGGGTTCGAGGACGTGGACATGTGAACCCCAACCGAGCAGCCAAGTCAGGATGTCATTGGGCTGGCGAACGGTGAAGGTTATCAGCAAACCTTCGGGATGCTGCTCCTGTGCGACCTGATAGTAAGAGGGGGATTCTTGTACACGGCGGGCGATTTGATGGTCGAACAGGGCGCGAACGACGATTGTGCGATCTTCCTGACCGCTGGGCTGAATTTTAAAATCCGGCGGGCGGGTAAAGGTCTGGTTGAGGATGACCAATTCTTCCATCCGGTCGAGGCGGAAATTCCGGTTATCATGCCGTAAATGGCAGTAAGCCGTCAGCATCCATGTGCCAGCGACGTGAATCAGGGCATAAGGATCGGCATCGCGCAGGGTAACGCCATCCTCACCGTAGCGGGCATGGTAGCGAAAGTGTACCGTCCGGCGCTGGATGATCGCCCGCCGCAACTGCTGAAGCGTTTCCGGCGCGGAAGGCCCACTGAAGCTGATAAAGCGAATACTGCTTTCCAAGTATTCAACCTCGCGGCGCAGTTGATCCGGCAGAACAGTGATGATCTTGTGGCCTGCGGACTGCGCGGCACGGCGATACTGCGCGTCGAAGTTTTGGGCGACAAAATCCGTACCGAGCAGCAGCATGATGGCTTCATCGGTGCTGAAGGTCAGCGGCGGCAGGAAATAGCCTTCCACCAGTGAGTAACCTTGACCCGGAATGGACACGACGGGTACCCCCGACTCGGACAGCGCCAACATGTCGCGGTAGATGGTGCGTTTGCTGACTTCAAAGGTATCGGCGAGGTCTTCGGCACGCGCCCACTTCCGCGCCTGAAGTTCAAGCAGAATGGCAAGCAGCCGATCTGTGCGGTTCATCGATTCGCTCCTGAACTGGCAGAATTACCCATCCAAGCATATCATCGGTAGCCATGACTCAAAAACTTTTCTGGCAAGACCCCTACCAAACCCAATTGGATACCCACATCACTGCTGTGCAGGGTGACATTGTGACTGTCGCGCAGACGATTTTTTATGCCTTCTCCGGCGGGCAGGAAAGCGACGCGGGAACCATTGGCGGGTATCCTGTGCTGCAAGCGATGAAAGCGGACAAGGAGATTCTTTATACGCTCGAAAGTGGTCATGCGCTCAATGTGGGTGATGCGGTGAGCATGACAATTGATTGGGAACGGCGCTACCGGTTGATGCGGCTGCACTTCGCCGCTGAACTGATTCTCGAACTCACCTACCGGGCGCTGCCATCGGTTGAAAAAATCGGCGCACACATCGCACAGGATAAATCGCGCATCGATTTCCTGTGGGGCGAAAGCGTGACATCACTTTTACCGACGCTGCACCAGCAGGCGAAAGCACTTATTGAGGCTAATCATCCGATTACCAGCGCGTTCAGCGACGCGGAAAATCAGCGGCGCTACTGGGAAATCGAGGGTTTCGCACGGGTGGCCTGCGGCGGAACACATTTGAAAAAGACGGGCGAAGTTGGACAGATTGAACTGAAGCGAAAAAATGTGGGGAAGGGCAAAGAACGGATTGAGATTTATCTCCGTTCGTAAAAGCAAAGGGAGGGCGTATTTACCCCCATCCCCAACCCTTCCCCCGCACGCGAGGGAAGGGAGCAAAACATTTACTCGGATACCCGATTTTACTAGAGGAGTTTATATAATCACTCCTCAAAATAGTCCGTCCTGATTAGTGCTGGTCGCTTTTTACGACGACGGCCAGCGCCTCCATCTCTTGAGTCATTTCGCGCTGCTGTTGGTAAAACTGCCGATGATCCTGTTTGGGGCGGGCTTTCCCGCGCGAAAAAATCGCACTCAAGGCCGAACCCAATAACGCTAGAAACCGCACTGCAAACCTCCACTCAATCGAATTACAACTTGATTCTAATGTGAATGGGTATGCCGTTTTACCCCATTAATTGAGGGTTATTGGAGGGTTAATTCCGCAACGCAGCGTTAATGAATTGGGGTCACTTTACCCCTTCCCCCAGCCCCTTCCCCGTAAACGAGGAAGGGGAGCAACCCACGGCTGTAAAGTCCATCCTTGCGCGGGAAGGGAGTTAGGGAAGAACAATTGTCTAAACTGTCTCGCCTTGTGGTACGGCGGCAAGCGGGACGGCTTCCGGTTGATAGTCATGGTCGGGGAGGTCGGTTTCGACGCGGCGCACGGCGGGGAACAGATAACCGCTGAAGCACACCAATCCGCCCAGCAGACTTGTGCCGAGGAACATCAAGCCCATGCCCGCGCCCGGCCCGGTGCCGATAAGCTGCCCGAAAATGGGGACAAGCGCACCACCCGGCATCATGGCAGGTTCGAGGATGCGATCCGCCAGCGGCCCGGCCACCAGATAGCCAATCGGCAGGGTAAGCTGACGCACCATACCCTGCACCGCGAACACCCGCCCTTGCAGCGCAGGCTCAACTTTAGACTGCCAGATCGCCCGTTCGCAGCCGACGATGAACGGCACAAAGAATGTCCCGAAAGCTGCGCCGAACATCCACGCCGCCGGGGTTCGCCCAACAGCCATCGCAAAGTCCCCAATCAAGAACGAGATTCCGCCGAACAGCAGCACCCCATGGATGCGGCGTTTTGGCCCGCC
Source organism: Anaerolineae bacterium (assembly GCA_019912965.1). Classification (GTDB taxonomy): domain Bacteria; phylum Chloroflexota; class Anaerolineae; order Aggregatilineales; family Phototrophicaceae; genus CFX2. Next base: position 6,681 of record JAIOHM010000154.1, on the reverse strand, counting down.
CCATGTACTCATCAGGATTCCGCCGATGACCCCCGCGATTCCCATCGCCGATTGCACACTGCCCAACGCCAATTCGTCGTTGCCCGTGCGCGCCAGAACCATCGGAGCCATCACCGCGTAGTAGGTCAGCGCTGCCGCCAGATTGATGCCGAAATAAATCCACAGCAGGCCGACCATGCCCTGCCGCCCCATGATGTAGCGGAAGCCCATCGCCATCTCTGACCAGAATCCGCCACTGGATTGAACCTTATTTTCAGAATCCATCTGACCTTTCGGATGCGGGATGGCGATCAGCAGCAGGGGGATGAAAGCAAAGCCGAACGAAATCAGGTCAACAATCATCACGCCGCGCAGATCAATAAAGCGCAGAATAAGACCCGCCAGCACCGGAGCGATCACCTGCGAGGCCGACTGTGCCAGCGAACGCATTCCGTTAATGCGCCCGTACTGCTCCTTTGAAACCAGCATGGTGGACGCGGCGGAATAGGCCGGAACCTGGAAGGCCTCGAAAGCGCCTGTGAGGGCTTCGGCTAGATACAGATGCCAGATTTGCAACCCGCCGGAAAGGTACAAGCCCAGCAGCATAGCGGTCATCAAGGCCGCGCCCAGATCAGCGACGATCATAATCAGGCGGCGGTCGAAGCGGTCGATCAGCACACCAGCCACCGGACTGAGCAGCACATACAGAATGAACGAGAAAAAGCCGAGCAGAGCAACCGTCGTGGCTTCCCCGGTTTGTTGATACGCCCAGACTAAAAGCGCGAACCGGGTGGTGGCTGTGCCGAACATTGAAAGCATCTGCCCGAACCAGATAATGGTGAACTTCTGCATGCCACTTAAACGAGCAATTTGGGTACGCATACAACCTTCCTTGTGATAATCGGTTGTCGGGGCGCAGCATGTTGCGCCCTTACCTTGACTGGGAAATAAAAAACGGCTGCGGAGGTCATCCACAGCCGTCACCGATTTTCTATTTTAGAACGGTATTACGCAGCAGCAGATGCACCTGTCCTATGCTGCGCCGCATCTGCCATCGAAACATCGGTCAGAAAGATACCGTTCATCATAATCCTCGTGCTGAATTGCACGTTTTTAAGCGTAGTCAGAACCCGCATTTCTGTCAATCCATCCACTGGAATAAACAGTAAAAAAGTCTGATAAACAGGCAAGAGCAGGTAATCCTACGATATGGATTACGAGCTGTTATTGAACCGTTTATCGCCCGCAAATCAACCTGAAGGGGCGTCCGGCCCGTTCGCTCCTACGGAAGCTGTCGGGCTTTACTCGGCGTCATATGAAACTGCCGTTGAAAGGCGCGTGTCAGTGCTTCCTCAGAACCATACCCTACGCGCTGTGCAACATCATAGGTAGACAGCGTTGTTGTCTCCAGTAAATCCAGTGCTTTTTGCATCCGCCACAGGGTAATGTAACGCATAGGTGTCATACCGACTTTTTCTTTGAATCGGGTGGCAAGCAGTGTTCTGGATACCCCCACTTTATAGGCCAGCGACTCAAGCGTCCAATCGGCTGCCGGATCGCTATGGATATGTTGCAGCGCCTGATAAATTTGCAGGTCACTGAACACTTTCCAATAGCTGTCCGGCGTGGCTTGTTCCAGCATAAATGCTCTTAACATGTAGATGTGTAAAAGCTCAGACAGGCGATCAATCACCACGCTTGAACCGGGCTGCGGCGATTGTGATTCCTGAATAATTTTGTTGGTGATGGATTTCAGCCAATCCATATCACTGCGTTCTGCGCTACGGATATGAATCAGCGGCGGCAGGTGTTCCAAAAATGGATGGAGGATGTTTTTCTGAAACGCGATGTGCCCCCAAACGAGCGTTGTACAGGCCTCGTCATCCTGATAAAACGATTTTCCGGTTCGATGTGCTTCCAATATCGCGGTGTGCGCTTGCGGCGGAATATCATCAGTCGTTCCACTCAACAGATGATAATCACCATGTGGAAAGGTCAGAATATCGCCAGCCTTTAACCGGATTGGCGACTCGGTGAAATTACCCCTGAGCCAACAGTCTCCACTTTCGACAATGTAGAACATCTTATAAGGCGATGGCGGTATTTCCATCGCCCAATCTGACCCAAAGTTGAGCCGGAAATAAACTGTGCCACTCAACCGGATCATGTTCAGGATGTCGCTGAATACGTCAAACTGTACGCTCAATCAGAAACTCCGTATGCAAAATCATTGTTCGTTCAATTCAACCACTATATGATGATTATCAGTCTTTCTCCAGAGGTAGGAATACGCTATGACCGAACAATCTGAACACACGCTTGATCCACAAAATTGGGAGGAATTTCGCCAACTCGGTCATCAAATGATGGATGACATGCTGGATTATTTGCAGACCCTCCGCGAAAAGCCTGTCTGGCAGCCGATTCCTGATGATGTCAAGAATCACTTTAAAGAATCCCTCCCGATGTCGGGGAGTTCTGAAACGGCTGTTTACGAGGACTTTAAGCAAACCATTCTCCCCTATCCATTGGGCAATACCCATCCGCGCTTCTGGGGCTGGGTGATTGGCACGGGTACGCCGCTGGGGATGTTGGCGGAGTTATTGACGGGCGCGATTTCGGCGCAAGTCGGCGGGGCGGAACATATCGGCACGTATGTTGAATTACAGGTCTTGAACTGGCTCAAGGAAATTATGGGATTTCCGGCGGACGCCAGCGGGATTCTCATCAGCGGCGCGTCGATGGCAAACTTCGTTGGTTTGACGGTTGCCCGCAACACCAAAGCCCCGGTTGATATTCGGAAGGTTGGGCTGCAAGGCGATCTGCCCCGCATGGTGCTGTATACCTCGGTGGAAGCCCATAGCTGTCATCAGAAAAATGCCGAGGTGCTTGGTCTTGGACGTGATTCCATCCGCTTCATTCCGGTTGATGAAAATTATCAAATCAAGCTGGATGCATTACGCCAAGCGATTGAAGCCGATAAAGCGGCGGGTTATTTGCCCTTTTGTGTCATCGGTTCGGCAGGCACAGTCAAAACGGGCGCTTATGATGATCTGAACGCGCTGGCTGATCTTTGCGCCGAGCATAATCTGTGGCTGCATATTGATGGCGCGTTCGGGGCATTGGTTGCTTTTACGGAACAGTCCAAATATTTAATCAATGGAATGGAACGCGCCGACTCTCTCGCCTTTGATATGCATAAATGGATGTCGCTGCCATTTGAAGCCGCCTGTGTTCTGGTCAAATCGCGGGCAGCCCACTACAACACCTTTACCCTGACGCCGGATTATTTAGCGCATGGGGATCGTGGGGCGAGTGGGGCAAAGGTTTGGCTTACGGATTATGGTTTGCAGCTTTCCAGAAGTTTTCGGGCATTAAAAGTCTGGATGGCCTTAAAAACACATGGGGTCGAACAAATCGGTAACAGCATCCAGATGAATATTGAACAGACGCAATATCTCGTCTCCCTGATTGAACGTTCCCCAGAGCTGGAATGCACCGCGCCCGCGCCGTTGAATATCGTCTGTTTCCGTTATGTACAAAGCGGATTGTCGCCCGAAGCACTCGATGCCCTCAATAAAGAACTGCTGCTGCGGTTGCACGAAAGCGGTGTTGCGCTGGTTTCCAATGCCACCATCAACGGTCAATACTGCCTGCGCATGGCAAACGTCAACCATCGGAGCAGCTATGCAGATTTCGATATGCTGGTCGAAAAAGTGGTTGAATTGGGGCGAGCATTAGCTGTGGCGCAGTCATAGATCGTACTGCTGTTTGAAGGTCAATCTGCCCGACCGCGACTCCTTATGCCCCTACTTCGGGTAGATTGACATAAGTTCTGGACGTTGCTATGTTTCGTAGGTGTTATCGTATCGGGGAATGACGCCTACATGACGCAGCACTTCTATTCAACCCAGACCCATCTCGCGGATAAGATTGCCCAAACGGTTTATGGACAATATTTTGTCTATGTTGCCGGGGAATTTGATGCCTCCACCAACGATCCGTCTTCCAATCCAAAGATCATCCGCGAATTATGGTGCAGGGTATCCGTCGGGGAACTTATTTACGCCAACATCTGGTTTGACCACAAACAGAAATTAAAAGCCATCGCCCTGAATAATGACATGTTAAGCGATGACTTGAAAACAGCCATACATTTGCAGATTCTCGACGCTGAAATAGCCGACGCTTTTCCCGTTGTATATATCATTCCGCGCGATAATATTGCCCCGTCTCGTATCCGTCCCAGCGATTTCGAGGCACAAAACTACCCGGATAATGTCGAATACATCATCCCGGATTTGCGCGATAGTGATGATTTCATTAAAGATCGAACGCCGTGCGAAGAAAGCCCCGATTTATAACCGCTGGCTACTTCAGGGTTTTAATTTCCTGCTCCACCTTCTGGATGCGGTCGCGCAGGTAGTTTCTTGCCGGGTCATATAACGCTTTGCCGACCAGATCAAAGACCTTTTGGGCTACGGGTGAAAAATCAACCTGATGGGTGTTACGCAGTTGTTTAAGGCTCTGGTCGATGCTGACTTTGATTTCAGCCGCCGACCGTTTTTTACCCGTGAAGACCATCAAATCCGGCGTCGGCGCGAAGGCATCCACATAGGTGTACAGCAGCGTATAAAGATCATCTTCCCGCAGTTTTACATCCAGCCGTTCATGGGTCTTAAGCTGATGAGATTGTTTTAACATCATATCGATTCCCACAATAGTTGGCAGGTGAGGAAGTTGCTGATGGCGTATAGGTAGTGGATAAAGGCAACTGGCTTGTACTGAAACATAACGAAAAATCCGTACAAGTTGCGAACTTCATTGCGAGTATAGCATAGATCGACATCCAAAATCTACCATGCCCGGCTTGCTTTTGCCTGACATCTGCTCTGAAAATATAATCGCACTGCGAAAACGCTGTGTCGTCTGTGGTTCAAATTCTTTTCCCGGAGGCTGTGACCATGAAACTCATTCCGAAGCCCAACGAAGGCGAATATGCCCCTTATGCCATCATGTATATAGACCTGTTACCGGATGATGGGTTGGTGTTGCAACACCTCGAAACCTATTTGCAGATCGTCAAAGAGACGGTGCGTGCGCTGCCGGAAAACAAACTGAGTATTCCGCATGCCCCCGGCGAATGGACGGTCAAGGATATTCTGGTGCATATCATCGACGACGAACGCATCTACAGTTACCGCGCCCTGCGGTTCGCACGGGGCGATACCACCGAACTTCCCGGTTTCGACCAGTTGTTATTTGCTGCCAACGCCGGGGCAAACGACCGGACGCTTGAGGATATTCTGGAGGAATACATCGCTGTTCGCGCTGCCACCATCACCCTGTTCAAGAACCTGCCGGAATCAGCCTATGAACGCGCGGGCATCGCCAATGGGCATATCATGAGCGTTCGCGCTGCTATTTATCACCTCGCCGGACACGAACGCCACCATCTCGCCAGCATCCGTGAGCATTATGGGGAATAGCTCACTTTCAAATCATTTTATAATCGACAGATACGAACTTGTGTGCTATTCTGAAATTGGTGATGGTCAACGACGAACCAGTGGATGACGAGGGAGTGATAAACAGCTCCTCGGAAAACTAAAGCAGAAATATGAGCGCATTTAAGCAGGTGATTCAGACCGAAGCCGAACTCCGGGAAATTTTAGGCTATGCAGGTAAGGCCGCGTTAAACAAGGTTATCCCCGAAATTGATGATATATGCCGCGCCTTTATTGCGAAATCGCCGTTTGTACTGCTCGGCTCAACCGCCGCCAATGGCAGTATGGATGTCTCGCCAAAAGGAGATCCCGCCGGATTCGTGCAGGTCATGGATAGCCAAACGCTGCTGATTCCAGACCGTCCCGGTAATCAGCGTGGGGATACACTGTCCAATGTCCTGCAAAATCCCAATATCGGGCTGCTGTTTCTCGTGCCGGGTCGCCGCGAAACCCTGCGCGTCAACGGTACGGCGCAGATTGTGCGCGACGAGGACGTGCGCGAACGCTTCACCATGCAGGGCAAATTGCCCATCTTCGTCATCGCCGTGACGGTCAACGAAGCCTTTTTCCACTGCACCAAATGTGTCGTGCGGTCGGGGTTGTGGGCGGACGAACAGGGACATGATGAGTTGGTCTCGCTGGGAGAGGCCATCGTCCGGCACGCCCGCCTCGACATCAGCGTTGCCGAAGCCGACGCGATGGTCGCCGAGGAAGAACAAACCGAATTGTATTAAACGCGGGCGATTGTGGATTGCCATAAGGGGTATCCCACCATGCAGCGAATACAGCGGCAGCACAGCCCTTTCCGAATCTTCGGCAGAACTTTCCCGTATTTGCCGCCGCCACCCATCCTGCCCGGCAGCAATCTGCTGAAACAGCCGCCGCAGCATACGGGTATCTTTTCAACAAAGCCCACCCCTACCGCAGCAACCCGCCAGCTTTACTGCGCCGTCGGGTGAACACGCTTCAAGTCCCTCCCCACGTTGTGGAGAGGGATTTAGGGAGGGGATAGAATTTTGGAACTTTCCCGCATCCACCACCAAAACCCTGCGCTTCAGCGCACGTTTTGGAAAACGAGCGAAACTTCCGCAAAAAATCGCCCTTTTCGACCGCCTTTTTTGGGACGCAAAAAAGAGGCCATCGCTGACCTCTTTTCCAGCATTTTCTCTCTGTGTTCTCGGTGTCTGTGCGAAGC
>JAIOHM010000153.1 GCA_019912965.1 Anaerolineae bacterium | reverse complement strand
CTTCCGCTGTGCGTTTGTGCGGCAATAGCGGATACAATCGCGCCCATTGGGTGTCACTTAAGTCAGTGGGATAGCGTTTACGCGTTTTCATCGTTTGGAGTCTATATTGTAATGCTTTTCTTTACAACTACTCTCTTAGCCATCAGCTTTCAGCGAATACAGCCCGCGTTTCATCACTTGCGACAATTGCATGACACAAATGTCGTGCAAAATGTGCAAGGCTGAGGGGAAATGTCGTCAATGTCATTGTCAGTTACCAGTTTTCAGCCAATTTCGGAAGTGGTTTGCGGCGATTGCAATTGCGGAATAGGGTTTGGGCGACAATGTATTGCGGCGATTCGGGATGTGCCTACCGCTGCAATACTCGCTGTATAGTTGCCAGTTACAGGTTTCCAGTTTCCAGAAAAATACAGATAAGACGGCAGGTTATTGGACGAGGCGGAAAACCTCCGCGTGGCAAGGTGTACGGAAAGTTTCGGACAAATGTATTGCGACGATTCGGGATGTGCCTACCGCTGCAATACTCGCTGTATACCTTACTACCCACCCTGCTTTTCAGCCTTAATTTTAGCACGAAAGTTCTTACGAAGGCAAGCTATAAATGGGTTTGAAACAGGTCAGGATTGGGTCGTCAGGCGGGCAAGAAGTGCTGCGCCGATGACCGGGGAATAGCGGGAAATGGGATGGGCAGACAAATTCAGACGATCACAGACACGGCGACTGAAGGCATTTTCGGTTTCCAGAAGGCCACCCGCAAAGGCGATACGCGGTGAGGCGAGATTCAAGCGACGGATGACCGCATGACAAAGCAGCGCCAATTCATCAGCCGCCACATCCAGTATTTGAGCAATGATTGGATCGTCAGCGAAATCCATGACCAGCGATGCAAGACGGGCAACATCCCGCACAGGGGGTTTCTCGGGGCGATAGAGATAATCCAGCAAATCAGATGGCCTTTGCAGGCCGAGGACGCGCAGTACCGCAGCAGTAATTTCTGCTGAAAATGTACCACGAGCATCCGCAGCGCGGACGATATGCTGCAAAACGCGCATCCCGATCCAGTAACCACTGCCTTCATCCCCCAACAGGTAGCCCCAACCACCAACCTGTGCAGACTGCCCTGCCCCATCCAAGCCATAAGCCACACTACCTGTTCCAGCGAGAAGCAAAACGCCATGCCGTTCGCCATGCGCGCCGACCAACGCAATCTCGAAATCTGAACTGGGAACAATGTGCGAGTTGGGGAGTACCGCCGAGATGATTTCACGCAGCCAGGGTGTTGAATGAACAGCAGAAGCACCTGCTATGCCAATAGCAACGGCGCTTATTTGCGATGGAGATAAATCTGCTTCGGCTAAAGTCTGGATTATGGTGGTTTGGATGCGTTCAGCAGAAGCTGCATACCCGATCACAGCAGGATTGGCGGTTTCATTCTGCGATTGGGCAAGGTTATTTAGTTCTGAGTCTGTGATGACTACGCGAAGATTACTACCGCCACCATCGATTCCCATCCAATAAGGCGTTTGGGGAGCAAGGGCATTCCGGGTTATCATGACACCTCCCCGTTGTATGCTATAAACAACATCAGAGCTTATTCCCCTGTCTCTGGCTCAGGTATCAATCTGGATATGTTGAATATCACTAAATGCCATGACATCAGATTGTACGCATTTTGGGATTTCAGTGTCATACTATGCGCTAGACTTATCGAGTCTCATCAGACTGGACAGTATTCATGCAGTCGTTGAAATCCCTGACAAACCGCCTATTTGACTCCACACCTTATGTGCTGGCTTTGGCAGCAGCGATTATGGTTGCTTCGGTGCTGCTGTTGGTGTTGAACGCAAACCCGGTGGAAGCCTTTTCGTCAATGCTGCAAGGGGCCTTCGGCACAGAGAACGCGACAGCGGAAACGCTGGTGAAGGCAATCCCGATTCTGTTTGTGGCAATCGGCATCTGTGTGGCGTTCCGGGGTGGCGTGACCAACATCGGCGGCGAAGGACAGATGATCGCCGGAGCGCTGGCCGGGGTGACGATGGCATTGGCAATTCCACAAGCCCCAGGATTGGTGATTATTACCGCATCGCTGTTGGCGGGCTTTGCTGCTGGGGCATTTTACGGCGGGATTGCCGGATTTTTGCGGGCGTACTTCAACGTGAACGAAATCCTGAGCACAATTATGCTCAACCAAGTGGCAGCCCAGTTGATGAATTATCTCCTGAATAATCCACTGCTCGATCCGGCTGAAGCGGGGACTAATCATATTCCGAAAACCGCGCGCATCATTGAGAGCGCAGAACTGCCCCGACTGGCGATTAATTTATTTGGTCAAGCAGAACTTTTCGGACGGACACGATTGCATTACGGTCTGGTGATCGCTGTCGTTCTAGCAATTGTGACTTATATTCTGCTGTGGCGAACAACGATTGGCTATCGCATCCGAGCAGTCGGGCAAAATGAACGGGCGTCCCGCTATGCTGGAATCAACGTCAAACGGCAGATGATGCTGTCGTTGGTGCTGGCGGGCGGTTTCGCTGGATTAGCGGGTGTAGTGCAAGTACTTGGTCTGCAATATCGCTTGCAGACAGATGGTTCACCTACCGGGTTTACTGGAAACGCAGGCTTTAACGGGATTGTGGCAGCACTGTTCGGCGGGTTGAATCCACTAGGCGCAATTCCGGCATCGGCATTCTTTGGCGGTTTGCTGGTAGGCGCACAAAAGATGCAGCGCGATCTGGGGGTTTCGGCCTCACTCATTACAGCGATCAACGGCCTGATTGTGGTGTTTGTGGTGAGCAGCCAAATCTTTGTTAAACGGCGAGCGCGACGGCGGGCAGACCTAACCCCTCCAGCGCCCGAACCCATATCAGCGCCCCACCCTACCGCACCGAAGACAACCCAACTGGAAGGTGAAGCGGGATGAACGAAATTCTGACAGCCAGCGTTTTCGCTTCCGCCATCCGTCTGGCAACGCCGTATATCTTCGCAGGCATTGGCGAAACCTTTGGGCAGCGCAGCGGGTTACTCAATTTGGGCGTAGACGGCATCATGTTGATGGGCGCGTTCTTCGGGTTTTATGTGGTTTTCATCACCCAAAGCCTGGTATTGGGCGTGGTCGCGGCGATGCTCATCGGTTTGCTGATGGGGTTGGCGATGGCATTCATCAGCGTAACCTTAAAGGCGGAACAGGGCATCAGCGGTATCGGTATCTACCTGTTCGGACTGGGGATGAGCGAACTGCTTTTCCAGAAATTGATTGGCACTCCCAAATCCATCGAAGGTTTCACCGATCTGAATATTCCGGGGCTTTCGGACATTCAATTTCTGGGCATTGGCGAGATATTCTTCCAGCACAATCTGCTGGTTTATGTGGCGTTCGCGTTAGTGCCGATTGCGGCATTCGTGCTGAATCGTACCCCATTTGGTTTGGCAATCCGTGCGGTGGGGCAAAATCCGGCAGCAGCGGATGCAATGGGCATTAACGTAACACGGGTGCGGTACATTACGGCAATCCTGGGTGGGGTACTCTCCGGTTTAGCAGGGGCATCTCTCTCCATCGCACTGCTGAAAGTATTCCAACAAAATCTGACTTCCGGATTGGGGTTCATCGCGGTGGCGCTGGTGTACTTTGGGCGATGGAAACCCTTTGGGGTACTGGCCGGGGCGCTGTTGTTCAGCTTCGTGAACGCACTGCAATTGCAGATCAGCGCGATTGGCGTGGACATCCCGGCAGAGTTCGCGGTGATGGCTCCTTATGTCATCACCATTATTGCTTTGGTATTTGCTTCCAAACGGACGGAGAAGCCAACGGCGCTGACCAAACCGTTTGAAAGGGGCGAATAAGCAGTGTGCCCTCACCCCAAGTAGAGGGGAGGAAGAAGGCTATGCTGCGAGAATTTTACTTACCTAGAGGAGCAATTTATGAGCAAGCAGATTCGGTTGATTTTGCTGGTGGTCGGTGTGCTGATGGCACTGACGATGACGGTGGTACAGGCGCAGGATGATGTATTCCGGGTGGCGGCTGTCGCGCCGAGCGCCACTAACGATCTGGCCTTCAGCCAGAGTATGTATGATGCACTGGTGGCCGTTCAGGAAGAAATGGGCGAAGATGCCTTCCAGTTCGATTTTCAAGACGGCACCTTTGTGGTGGATGACGCGGCGGTAGCCCTGCGCGAGTGGGCAGCGTCGGGTGAATATGACCTGATTATCGCGCACGGATCGCAGTATGGGGCGATTGTCGAGGAACTTGCACCGGAATTCCCGGAAACCTCGTTCGCGTGGGGCACGGATAAAAATACTTTTGGTTTGGATAATGTGTTCGCTTACACCGCAGCATCAGAACAGGGCGGTTACATCAATGGTGTATTGTCAGCCCTCGCCAGCCAAAGTGGGGTTATCGGGGTAGTTGGGCCAATTGAAGTGGGCGACGCCAAACTGTATGTTGACGGTTTCGTGGCAGGGGCAACCGCGACCAACCCAGCAGTGACCGTGAACGTCACTTATATTCAGTCCTTTAGCGATGTTCCGCTGGCTACAGAGGCAGCCAACGCGCATGTCTCCAATGGAGCAGATGTGCTAACCGGAACCGCGCAGATGGTGGTTGGGCCAATCGCCGTTGCACAGGAAAATGACATTCCCTGGTTCGGCACGCAATCCAGCCAGGCTGAATTATCCGCAGCAGTTGGCGCAGTATTTCAGGTTTACAAGTGGGAAGTTGTGCTGAATGACATCATCGCTTCTATTGGCGAGGGCGTTCTGGGCGGCGAATCCTACACCCTGACACTGGAAAATGGTGGTCTGGTTATGGAAATCAGCGAATTCAATGAGCGTTTGGACGAAGCAGGGGTGACGGCGCTACAAAGCATCATCGACACCTACACCGAACAAATTGTTTCCGGTGATTTAGTGGTTCTGCCAGAAGAACCAGAAGCTACACCCGGCTCGTAAAACTTAAGCTATTCAGGGCGGGGCGTAATAACCTCGCCCTCCAACTATTTTTATGATGAACACAACAACGCATTCCAAACCGCATATTGAACACTTACAGATGTCAGGCATTGTGAAGCGATTCCCCGGTGTACTGGCAGTTGACCAAGTGAATTTTGAAGTTCAAGCCGGTGAGATTCACGCGCTACTAGGCGAAAATGGCGCGGGCAAAAGTACGCTGATGAAGATGCTTTACGGCCTGTATCAGCCGGACGGTGGACACATTCTGATTAACGGTACACCAGTCAACATCCGGTCGCCGCAGGATGCTATTCGGCAGGGAATCGGGATGATTCACCAGCACTTTATGCTTGTACCCTCGCTGACCGTGGCCGAGAATGTGGCACTGGGGATGCAAAGCGGATGGCGACTGGATTTGGAGACGGTAGCACGACGCATCCACGAACTTGCCGAACGATACAATCTGCGGGTTAACCCGAATACACCGATCTGGCAGTTGGCGGTGGGCGAACAGCAGCGGGTGGAAATCCTGCGGGCGCTGTATAAAGGCGCGGCGCTACTGATTCTGGATGAGCCGACGGCGGTACTCACACCCCAAGAAGTAGATGATTTATTCCGCATCCTGCGAACGATGGCGTCCGAGGGACATGGGCTAATTTTTATCTCACATAAACTGCATGAAGTTCTGGCGATCAGCCAGCGAATCACCGTGCTGCGCGATGGACGGCGGGTGGATACGATTCCAACTGAGGGCGCAACCAAACTGAAATTAGCCGAAATGATGGTCGGACGTCCGGTGGTGCTGGAATATGAACGGGCGGCGATTCAAGCGGGTACAGAACGTCTGCAACTGACACAGGTCAGCGCGATAAGCGACCGGGGCGACTTGGGATTGAAGGATGTTTCGTTGACGGTTCACGGCGGGGAAATCGTGGGTCTGGCAGGAGTATCCGGCAACGGGCAGCGGGAACTGGCGGAGGTCATCGCCGGACTGCGACCGATCAAAGACGGCAATATCCATTTTGAAGGGAAGCCCATAAAAGGCAAATCGCCGGGAGCGATCAACGCGCTTGGTTTGGCGTATATCCCGGAAGAACGGATGGTGGATGGTGCGGTGGCAGCATTCACAGTCGCTGAAAATTTTATCCTGCAAGATCATGGGCGCTATACACGCGGGAAAATCTTCATGAAATTCCGGTCAATCCGGGAAGCCTGCCAAAATGCCATCGACGCTTATGAGATCAAAACACCGAGTACGACCACGCCGATTAAAAATCTTTCTGGCGGGAACATCCAAAAACTAATTCTGGCGCGGGAGCTTTCCCGTAACCCGAAAGTGCTGCTGGCTGCACAGCCGACGCGCGGCGTGGATATTGGCGCAAGCGAGTATATTCATCAACGGTTGCTGGACGAACGCGCCAAAGGAACAGCCATTTTATTGATTTCGGAAGATTTAGACGAGATTTTAGCCCTTTCCGACCGCATCGCCGTGATGTATGAGGGGCGAATTATGGGCATTATGCCGCGCGATTCGGTGAATATCCGGCAGCTTGGCGCGATGATGGCGGGTTCACATGGAACGGAAGAAAAAGAAGGGTTACAATTAGAGCAAAGTTAACCACAGGTCGCCCAAAGACGGGCGGCGCTGGGATGTAAAATCCCATCGAAAAGAGCCTCGTGGTCTTACCCAATGTTTTAACGAGGTCAGACCATTATGAAACTGTGGAATCATTATCACACTCCCAAGACCCCAGATGAAGCGATTACACTTCTGCATCAATATGCAGGGCAGGCACGGATCATCGCCGGGGGAACCGATTTACTGGTCGATATGCGCGCCGAGGGGCATGAACCGATTGAAGCGCTGATCGACATCACCCGCATTCCCCAACTCAACACCATTGAAATCAGCCCTCACCCCCAACCCCTCTCTCAAGTGGCGAGAGGAGCGAATGACACTACCCTTATTACCATTGGCGCAGGCGTGACGCATACGCAGATCGTGAAATCGGCAGTTATCGCCGAACGCGCGACATGTTTGGTGGAAAGCTGCGGCGTGGTTGGTGGGCCGCAGGTGCGAAACGTGGCGACGCTGGGTGGAAATGTTGCCCATGCGCTCCCGGCGGGCGATGGCACAACCTCGCTGGTGGCGCTGGATGCAGAAGCCGAAATTATTCTGAAAGGACAGCAAAAATGGGTTCCGCTCACGGATTTATTTCTTGGGCCGGGCGAATCTTTGCTTGATCCAACACACGATTTGCTGGTTCGCTTCCGGTTCAAAGCCTGTGGAAAAGACGAAGGGAGTGCCTTCAAACGCATTATGCGTCCGCAAGGGGTGGCACTGCCCATTTTAGGATGTGCGGTATGGGTGCGATTGGATACAGCAGGTACAACATTTGAGGCTGCTCGAATCAGCATCGCCCCTGCTGGCCCAAGACCGGGACGCGCCCAAGAAATCGAACAGTTTTTGAACGGCAAACCCGCTACAGCAGAAACGATTGAGCAAGCAGCGGCGCTGGCACAGGAACGACTGCACCCGCGCACGAGCAAATATCGGGCAACGGCGGACTATCGGAAAGAAATGATCGGCGTACTGCTGCGGCGAACACTGCCGCTGGCGGTGAAACGGGCACAGACCGGAGAAGCAGTACCAGAAGGCGTGGGGATGTAAGCGATGAGCAAACTGAATATTACGGTTAACGGACAAAACTATGATCGCGAGGTTGATGAATCGCGGACTTTGGCGCAATTCTTGCGCTACGATCTGGGTTTGACAGGTACAAAAATCGGCTGCGAAGAAGCGGAATGCGGCATCTGTTCGGTATTGGTGGACGGCGTTCCGGTTGATTCGTGCGTATATCCAGTCTTCAAAGCGCAGGGGCGACAAGTCAAAACCGTTGAGGGTTTGGCGGATGGGGAAAATCTGCATCCGATTCAACGGCAGTTCATCCGGCACGGGGCGGTACAGTGCGGTTTCTGTACACCGGGTTTGATGATGACCGCCAGCGCACTGGTGGATGAAAACCCCAATCCGAGTACAAAAGACATCAAAACCGCCCTGAAAGATACTTACTGCCGCTGTACAGGTTACACCAGCGTGATGCAAGCGATTCAATCAGCAGGGCGCGAATTGTGCGGACAAGAACCGCTTCCAGTCAATGATCCAGAAGTCAGCGAACCGATGGATGTCATCAGCCGTTCCGTGCCCCCTGTTGAAGTTCGGGAAAAAGTGACCGGACGGGCCAAATACACGGATGATTATGTGTTCCCCGGAATGCTGTTTGCGCGGACGCTGCGCTCCCCCTACCCTCATGCACGGATTTTGAGCATCAATACTGATAAAGCTAAAGCGCTACCCGGTATACATGCCGTTCTGACCCATAAAGATGTGCCGGGTGAAAATTTACACGGATTGGTTCACCGGGATTGGCCGGTGCTGTGCCATGATGTGGTGCGTTATGTGGGCGATGCGGTGGCGATTGTGGCGGCAGATAACGAGGAAATCGCGGCAGAAGCCTTGAAGCTGATCGATGTGCAATACGAGCCACTGCCTGTGGTAGCTGATCCGGAATATGCCCATACACCGGAAGCGCCAATCCTGCATCCAAATCACCCGACTGGAAATTTGCTGAAGCATATTAAAGTCCGGCATGGGGATATTGAACAGGGGTTTGCCGAAGCGGATGTTATCATCGAACGTGAATATCGCACCCCAACCACTGAACACGCTTTCCTTGAGCCGGAATGCGCGATTGGTGTCCCCGCTGGTTATGAAGGTCATGACAAGCTAACGGTTTATGTGGGGTCGCAGATTCCATATCAAGACCGCAACCAATTGGCATTGGCGATGAGAATGCCGGAAGAATCGATCCGGGTGATCGGCACCTTGATTGGCGGCGGATTCGGCGGCAAAGAGGACATTGCCGGACAAATTCATGTGGCGCTGCTGGCAACCGCGACCGGGAAACCTGTCAAGATGCTGTACACACGGCAGGAATCGCTCATTTTCCATCCCAAACGCCATGCAACCATCATCCGCATCAAAACGGGCGCAAAGCGGAACGGCAAACTGACAGCCGTACAAGCCGAACTTTATGGTGACGGCGGTGCATATGCCTCGCTTTCGGACAAGGTGATGACACGGGCGACCACCCACGCCACCGGGCCGTATGATATACCCAACGCAAAAATCGACTGCTTCGCCATGTATACCAACAATGTGCCATCGGGTGCATTCCGGGGATTTGGCGTCACGCAATCAGCCTTTGCAGTTGAGCAAAATATGGATTTGCTGGCGGCAGAATTGGGGATTGATCCTGTAGAGTTCCGACTGATGAACGCCCAAAAAGTAGGTGTGACCACCGCCACAGGGCAACTGCTGCGCGAGTCGGTGGGGTTGATCGAGACGATTGACGATGTAAACAAGGATATGCAGGCGACCGCTAATGGCACAGGATTTCATTGGGGCTGGCGCGAAGGCCATAAGGCTTATGGTTGGGGCATCGCGTGTGCTTACAAAAACACCGGGTTAGGCGGCGGCGCACCGGATAAATCCGAGGCCGAGATTGAAGCCTTTGAAGATGGTACGATTGAAGTCCGTACAGCAGCAGCCGATATGGGACAGGGCATCGCGCATGTGGTGGCGCAATGTGCCGCAGAGGAAATGCACCTAGCTTATGAAAATGTAAAAGTGCTGTTATGCGATACGGATCTAACTCCGAACGGTGGGCCAACGACGGCTTCCCGGCAAACGTTTATGACCGGGAATGCGGCTCGACTAGCAGCGATAGCACTGCGGGAAGCGATTACGCGATCAGCCGCCGAAATGATGGATGTTCCGCCAGAGAAAATCCGTTATGAAGAAGGCTTGCTGCGCTCGAACGGGCACAGCGCCAAATTGGGCGAAATTGTTGGCTGGATGAAAGCCAACGGACTCGCAGCCCGGACGAGGCACGAATATCACGCACCCAAAACGCAGCCATTAGGTTCGGGCGGCGATATGCACTTTGCCTTCAGTTATGCCACACAGGCGGCGCTGGTTGAGGTTGACATGGATACAGGTGAAGTTCATGTGCTGAAAATTCTCTCCAGCACGGATATTGGGCGGGCGATTAACCCCCTGATGCTGCAAGGCCAGATTGAGGGCGGCATCATCATGGCAATGGGCAACTGCCTGACTGAATCGTTCATCATCGAAAATGGTGTGCCGTGGTCACGTTTGCTGGCACGGTACAAAATGCCGAGCATCAAGCACACCCCGGAAATCATTTCACATCTGGTGGAACACCGCGCAGCCGATGGGCCATATGGCGCAAAGGGCGTGGGCGAAATCCCGTCGATCAATACGACACCAGCGATTTGCAACGCAATCACCAACGCGACGGGCGTACGGATTTACTCACTCCCGGTTGACCAGGATGCACTCCTGCGGGCGATGCGCGCGGGGCAAACGGAAGTGAAAACGGCGTGGCAGGATGTGAGGTAGCAGAAGTCATCAGTTTTCAGACTTAAGCGAAAAGACGAGGAGAAAATATCCCCTCGTCTTTTTATTTTGGGAAGTATCAAGAAACAACCTGCCCTCGGAAATTTTATAAGAAATAACCAGAACCCGTAAAAAGCGTTCCGTAATATTGACTTTAATTGAACAAAGGATTTATTGTAATTTCGGTAAAAAGGCACGAGCGGCCATCAATAAGGGGATGAACTGGGCAATGAGCAACGCATTTCAGACGTTAAACCAGTTTTTTGGCACGGATTGGCCTGATTATCTACCGGATTGGCCTGATAAAACCCCCTTTGACCATATCTTTATTGAACCGCCACCTGAAGGCGAAACCGAAGTCCGCACAAGGCTGCGTTTTGACCAAGAACTGGTCACTAACTTGCCGGATATTGATGCCGTATCGTTTGTATTAGCTCCCGGAGGTGGCGTACTTGTAGACGTAGAAGCCGATAAAGCAGGTACATTTGAACTGCGGATTATCGATGTTCCGATGGTGCTGCGCTTTTCCCCCATCCTGCTGCGCCCGGTTCGTCCAGTATCTGGTCAACCCGGCGTGTTTGAGCCAGATCCCACCGTCACACAAGTTGAAGCATCCCTTGGGAATGTAACCGTCAAGATTGACAGCGCAGGTGGAATCGACCTCGAAACGTCTGGAAGTGTTACCCTGCCCCCCATGATGATTGGCGAAAGCGGTGTGGTGATTGACGCCAGTGGCATTCTGGCACATCTCAAGAATGCGACGATCCCCGCCGAATATGCCTCGTTGGGTTTGCCGAATGGCTGGCAAGGGCTGTTGATCGAGCGCGCCCCGGTGACACTGCCGCCTGATTTAGCTGTTGATTTCGGCGGCGAATTGGCGTTTGAACACTGCGCGATTGGTGATGGCGGTTTTTCTGGCAAGCTGACCTACACCCCTGTTCCAGCTAAAGAAGGTAAGCTGATGGGAATCGGTTTCGCGCTCAACAGCGTCAAACTGGATTTCGCCCAGAACAGTTTGAATGAGGCCTCGATCAACGGAACGCTGGATTTACCGCTTTTTGATAAGCCCATTGGGGTAAAAGTTGGCTTCAATGATGCGGCTGAATTTGATATTCAGCTAGATGGCGCAGCAACTTCGTACAAACTGCGACTGCCGGGAATCAGCGATGAAGATATTGTCATCAACAATCCAGACTTCGCACTGCATACCACAGGCGACGAAAAGTGCGCTGTGCTGCGCTGGACAGAAAATGATCTCAAACGCTTCTTAGGGAATCTTTCGCCCGCGCTTAAAGATCAAAGCCCACCTGCACCTGCTGAAATGACTCTGCGGGTGATTTTTGGCGATCCGATAGCTGAGTTCCGGTTGGAATGGGAATTTCAAAATCAGGCGCGGACATTAGCGCTGCCGGGTATCAAAGTTACCATTCCACAAAAAACCCGCTGCTGCGTGCTTTTCGGTGGTGGGGGACGGAGTTTTACAAACCTGTCATTCACCTTAACGCTGGACGCGAATACCACTACCCAAGCCGCCAGCACCTTCGCGTGGGGACGCGGGGATGACCGCGAATTGCAAAACGATGATGAACCAGCAAACGATAACCCACTATTCCAACTTAACTTAAAAACAAAAAATGCAATCAGCCTAGTGCTGATGGATATGGATGTGGCGGAGGTTGCCCTACCCCGCTTCCTGCAACAGCTTGAAACGCCACTAGCAAAGTTGGATTTTGATGCTGAAGAAACGCTCTGCGATGCAACGCCATTTGTGTTGCAATCGCTGAATCCAGATACATGGCTGGACAGCCAGTTTATCGTCAACAAAGATGCTTTCAAAATGCCATTCCTACAACAAAAGGAAGATAATCCGCAGGATACGCAGTTCGCCCAATTTATTCAGATTAAGCCACCGTCAACCAATACTTTTCAACTGGATTTCGCCAAATCATCAATTGCGATTGCAGTAGAACTTACACTCACTTTCGGCCCGATTAGCTTCAACAGCGACATTACATTTAAGTTCAATTGGGTGACGTTCGCGGTTGAAGTTGACCATGACAGCGGATTAAAACTGCTTTCGAAAAACGCCGAGCTTGCACCCAGCAAACATCTGGGACTTACATGGCGGTTAAAGGGTGCGAAGGCCGAAAATAATCTTTATCATTATTTCACGCTCGTGACCAAAGATTACAATTATCAAGTGCAGATGGCTGAGGACGCGGTTTTTGAACTGGACTATACCCAAGCCAGCCAAGAACCCATCACTTTTGCCGTCAGCGAGTTTGTACTTTCGCCCAAAGGAATTGATCTGACAGCGGAGGTAACCGACCGCCCTGCCCGCATGAACGGTATCGACACCCGCTTTCGGTTTCACGGCAGCCGGATAGAAATTAAAGAAAACCGCATCAAAGACTTCACACTGGCAGGTTCCGGGCCGCTGCCGCCCGCGCTGGTAGGCGATGCAATGGTGGACATTGCCCTGCAATTCGCGCAGCGGGAAGGCAATCTGACGCTGGTTGCGGGCAGCGCACAGCTTCAGGGCAACAAATTACTGGATTGCAAGGGAACCCGCTTCCAATTCTCGGTCGATGCCATCGGGTTGAAGTTCGTCAATGATGGCAAATTCCATCTGTATTTCACCCTGACCGGAAGTGCGCAATTTGTCCTTGCCCCCGGCGATGACAATGAAGGGGCACTGGCGCTGCTGCCCAAGATCAAGATTGACATGGTGGAATGCCCGCTGACGGGCGATGCAAGCGTAATCGCCAAGCATGTTCAATTCTTGATCGAACTGCCCAAGCCACTTTCATTCAGTTTCCTCAAATGCTTCGAGTTTGAACTGCGTGGGTTCGGCTTCCTGCCACAGGCTGAAGTATTCGATGGCGACCCGGCAATGGTACTCAGCGGGCAAATCAAATTCGCGCAAGGCACAGGCGATGCTTTAAATGCACAGATTGACTTTCATAATTTGCATCTGGGACTGCCTGCCAAAGGCACCTTTTTCCCTCGCATTTACCTGAAGCGGCTGGCCGTCAACATCAGCATGGGGTCAGCTTTCGAACTGTATGGTATGGTCGAATTCACTGATGAACAGCTCAAACAGGGCTTTGAAGGTGAGGGTTCGCTGACGATACAGGGAATGCCGCGTATTGCCGCCAGCTTCGGGTTCATGCGGGTGCGGCGGGACGAAAATTCCCCGTGGCTGCGTGCCTGGTTCATTTACCTCGAAGTGCAGCGCGTCAGTTTCCGCATTCCGGTTATTGAGATTTATCTGCGGGAAATCGGGCTGGGCTTTGGCTACCGCTACACTATCGCCAGCATCAAAGCCGCCGATTTGCAGAACGACATCAAGAAATTACTACAAGAACTCAAGGCGCTTTCCAAAACACAGGGCGACCTTTCTAAAATTGACCGCTGGGCTGTTGATCTGGAAGATCGGGGTGAAGACCCACGCTGGACAATTGTGCTGCGAGCGATGATTTCGCAGACATCCGGCTCACTGTCCCCCCTGCAATACATCGAATCGGCGGAAATGAATATCGCCTGCGTCTTTTTGATCGACGCCATTATCGCCTTCCGCAGTGATTTGACATTTTTTATGGCAGCGCGGGCGTGGCTAAACACCAATTACCATGAGTTCACAACAGGCGGCACCGATGTCAGCGAAAAGCCCCTGTTCAGCGGGTTCATCCTGCTTTCGGTGCGGAAGAAACTTTTCCTGATGAATGTATCCTCCAATCAGGAGGCATTCATCGGCAACCATCCCCCGCTGCCGGATTTTGTGAAGGAAACCATCAAGAATGTGCAGTTCAGCGCCACACTGCTGATTCAACCGGGCTTGTTCCATTTTGAACTCGGCTGGCCGAACATGCTGCGATGGGGAGTCAAGATTGGAGAACTCCTGAAAATTGAGTATCAGGCGGGCTTTATTTTCCGCATTACCCCGCGCGACCTGACGATTGGCATGAGTCTGGCAGCGCGAGGCACACTGGATATCAAAGCCGAACTCGATCTGGGGCTGGTTGGGGTGCGCGTCCGTGCATTCGCAGAGGTGGCTTTTGGGGCGCGGCTGATTGCCCGATCAGTATTTTTGCCCCCGGATTTCAGCATCTATGGTGCAATCGGTCTGGAACTGCGAATCGAAATCTCGATAGAGTTATGGATTAAGATACCGCTGATCTTCACGACCATCGAATTGAGCTTCAGGTTGAGTCTGGGAATCGGCTTCACAACAGGCATGGAAGTTGGTTTCGGGCTTAATCCGGCTGACCGGGGGATCCGGGGAACAGGAACCCTATCAATTTCAGCCATGGGACACAGCCTGCATGTCAGCGTCAAATTAGCGATTAACGAAGGAGCCGTTGAGAAAGCACTGGCGGTCACTAAAGAAGTCATGAACCTCGGTTTAGAAGCAACCGATGTGGAAGGTGTCCCCGGTGTAGAAGCCACTGCCATCAAAGCGACACGGATTCGCGGTAATGCTTTGCCCGGTATCATTCCTGGAAAGGCGACACGTGTACGCGATCTGGCAGTGGGTAAGCCAGCCAAAATAACTGCCACTACTCAGGCCGAAGTCATCGAATTTCATCTCCCGAATTACAGCATGTTCGTCATTCGACAGCCGGATGCGGGTGGTTGGAGCTACTTCATCCTGCTGCCCAAAGGTGAAAAGCAATTCGAGGAAGCGGGAAAAATACTGGATGGGATCGAACCCGGCTTCCTGCCGCCACCACCCCTCAAGCTGATCCTGAAACGCATCTTCCTGACAGAACGACTTGATCAGGGAAGAACGGAAGAAATCAAGGAAATTTTTGGCGACAAGAATATCATTCTGAACCAACCCGTTCTAAAAGTACGCACTGTGGGCAGCGAGTGGACAATCATTGACCGGGTTAATCCAGCCGGACAAGCCTACCTGATTCGCAAACTTACAAATAGTGACCGGATTGCCATTAGCGAGCTGCGGCCCACTGGCTCAACCGCCTCATTCAGTATCTTCACGTTCCCCTTCTTTGATCTCTTCAGTTTCTGGATTGGGCCGATGCTGGACGCAGGTATCCTGTTGTACCAAATATACGAAGCCATCAGCCAACTGGGACACAGCCTATCACCGTTCTCGTGGATGCGTCCCATTCTGGAACGCAATGCATGGCTCATCACCGACGGCAGCAGCGGAAACCTCTTCCGGTTGCAATATCGAGGTGTTGAAGGTGAGCAGATGAAATTCGAACTCACACAGGTGGAAATATCTACCCAATTATTCGATACCCCACTGGACATTTATCAGATCGAATTAGACCGAGGTGAACTCCCGGAAGACATTCGGAACACCTTCGCAAGCCTCAACTTCCCGCTGGAAACCAGCATAACCGTTTCAGCAATAGCCGAATCCGCAAAAAAGAGTTGGCGCATCCACGAAAACACAGGAGAACAAAACAACTACCGCGTGATGTTAGCAGAAGATCATTATGAAATCATGCTGGAAGTTGAGCAGGATTTCACCTTCAAAATGCCAGAGGCTTTCTCGTTCCCCAGCAATACAGAACTCGTCACAGAACTCAACATGGGACAAGTGTCGTCCGGTTTGCGAGGAACATTTGAGAATGAGGCTGGCATTGTCCTTTCCAGCCAGTCCAGCCTGAGCATCATTACAGCAGACAGCGAATGGCAAATTACAGATGCCGAATCAACACCGCCGCTTGAATACCGCATTCGCAAGGTTGCGGATAAGCTGGTCGTTTATGGCGGCATCCTCATTGAGCAGTTTGTGGCAGAAAGCGGATGGACAACCCGCAGCAATGCCCTGATGAACAACGAAACACTAGGCTGGCGCGTGAATTGGGACGCGAATGCTTTCGACGCCAAACAGTACGATGTTGCGACAACCGGGAACAGTGAACAGGCCGTCAACCCACGCAACGTTCGGCTAACGCTGGCGGACTATCTAAACTATGGTTATCGTCTGAAAGCCATGCCCGCCAATGTCCAACCACAGGTTATTCCAATTGGCGACCCGGAAACCAACCTGCTGAAAGACAACGGATCAGTCATTGAAGATGAACGGGTCTATAATCCGTCGGACAATGCTTTTGAGGCAGCAGTGCGTGGGGCAGTCGAGCAGTTTGAGGGTTCACCCTACTTCAAACGCGATCCCAATGTGCTCTATGACCGACTGTTGGGCGAGGCCTTTCAAGATGATACCACCATCTACCACCCCTCTGGCAAAGTGCCGCAAGAAACAGAACAGCGGCAAGCCATGCAGGAAAACCAGCAGGCGATGCAATTGCGTGGGATGGCCATTCAGGATTTCGTTTCCGATATACGGGAATATGCAACCCTTTCAACCAACCAGCAAGCAGGCTACCCAACCGATTCAACCGTATTCCAGATGGGCATGGTGTTCCGCTTCAAGGGCAATACACCGGAATGGCTGGATGGAATTGTAGGAGACAATGAGCCTAAACCAACACTGAGCCAGCGCCTAAGCCCCGATCAAAAAACACCGACAACCGATGAAGCAACAGCCGAAACATTTAATATTTTCCAGACGGACTTCGCCAAGAATCCACCACAATTTCAGCGCGTCCAGCAGTACACGGACGCGAACACCATTGCCATCACCTGGGATTTAGGATGGAGCAATCCGCCCCACAACCGGGCAACAAAAGCACAGCGTGACCCGGAACATCATCTGGTGCATTATCTGGTGCGCCGCCGAACGCTGGATGGCCGCGACCGGGAAACCGTGTACACCGTCAAAAATGCACAGGCTTTGCACTTACCAAAAGGGTCGCTGATGCAGCGGTTAAAACCCCGCTTCCAGATTGTTGACCACTTCAGCAAAGAAACACTAGACGATCTGGCATCGCTTCCCGCAACCGGACGAAGTTATCTTTACAGCATTACGCCCGTCGATTTTGCAGGCAATTTGGGACGACCGCTGACACTGGTGGCAACCCGCTACCCCAACCTGCCGCCACTCGTACCCGTCAGCAGCGAATTGATGGTTACCTACCGACTGGCAAACGACATCCTCGCCCCCGAAAACGCTACCATGCCCACAACACCAGAAATTGTCATGCCACACCGCATTCATGTGGAATGGACAGAACCTACCGATGCACGACGCGGAGTACACGTACCGGTTGCCATCTATCGGCTGATTTTCCGCAAAGACCCAACCATGCCGATTGGCAGTTATGGTTTGGACAGCTCAACACAGGGACCGCGCACCAAGTCGCTGCCCACCTCGAACGCCCGCCCAGTACCAACGGATATCAAAATTGAGTTGGAACTGGACTCGGATGGGCCAAAGAGTGCGCGTAAACGATCAGAACTGACGCTGGACACTCTGCAAAATGCCGGGGTGATTTCTGATGGTGTGTGGCGACCCGAATCATGGCAGGTATTCTTCCAGACAGAATCTGTGAATGGTGTACCTTCCGCGCTAGCACCTGTGCAATTGCTGTTGCGGGTAGAAAAAGCAACCCTTGATGGCTCAACAGCGGCGGAAGAACGACGCCCCGCCGAACTGGAATGGCTGGCGAACCCGGTTCAATTCCAACTACTGCCCCCGGAAGATCAACGGGCTGAACCGGGGCTGGCACACTTCCCAATGCCAACGGGTAACGCGATGGTCTTCAATGGTAGCCTGACTAACATCGAATATCAGGAACATCCAGCGGGCATTCGCTGTATTCGCTTCCGCTGGAATCAAGGGCCAAGCAATGCGCCGGATTATCCACTGGATTTGAACGCGGGTTATTACATCCTGCAATTGGACATTGATGCCCAAACCGATGAAACCTTTGAAGATAAAGCTAAACTGGCAAACGCACTCCGCAGCATTCAGGAAGTGCAAATGCTGCCCGCCGACGATCTACTCCTGACGCCCGGCAATACACTGACGGTCAACCAGTGGGAAGCATGGTATCCAAGCGCCCTGCGCCGTCGCCGCACAAAAGAGTCGATGACCACCATCCGGTCACAAATCAAACGCGGCCCTTGGTATTCGTGGCGCGAGTCGGTGTTGGAATGGCCGCCCTGCCCGCTGGATCTTGAAATTGACACACCTCAAAAACAGGAAGGCATGATCAGAGCCAAAGGCGAAACCTTTGAACGTGCCAAACCATTCCACCACATTTTGCAGCGCATCGTGGATGAACTTTCACGTCCGGGGGCGGAAAACGAAACGAAAAAAGCCTATACCGTCGATCTACAAGTATCGCCGCCCATCCAGCCAATTGATCTGGCGAAGCTCATGGAAACCACCACGCCAAAGAATGATCCCTATGGATGGGCCGTTTTGCAACGTTTTGGCTTGACGATTGGTTTCACGCTGCACCAGCCCAACACAGGCGAGGTGGTCTATGGCGATGAATTGTTAAGCGCTGTTCAGCAAGCATTGGAAACATTAGATGCTAATGAACAACTGAAGGGTTATAAGGATTATCTGTATGTGGAACTGCTGTTCAATTCAGGTCAGGCTGTTAGTCTGAAACCACAGTCTACCAATACAGGTGCGCTGCTGGCCGTATGCCAGATCAGTCTACGCCCACGTACTCGCCAATACCTTAAGTATGCCAGTTTAAACATAACCGGTACGGCGGGCAGCAAAATAGCGGTCACATTTACCCTTACCAAAAGCCACCCGTGCAGTCTGCTCATCCAATCCGCACCGCGGTCTGAACAGACCAGCGGCCTCAGCGGACAAATTGAACTTGAACCCATCGGCATCAAACCGATCAAACGTGAGATGAAACTGCCGCTGAATGGTGATATGACGCTGTTACTGCGAAGCGCGGAACTTCCCGGTGTTCAAATCAGCATCGAAACACCCATCAAAGTAGGTAACTTGTCGGCTTTCAAAGACCAATTAAGTTACGACCTCACCAATAAACAGATCATCGTGAAGCAACCGCTTGGCAAACTGGACGACGAAAAAATCGCTAAACTCCGTGCAGCACTTGAAGGTGACGATGAGGCTTTCAACACACTTATAAATCTGAACTTTACAGCCGTAACACCCTTCCTGCCGACCAGCGAATTTTCGACCTACTTCACTGCCCCCAATAAACTGCTACTAGCGGCGTTCGCTAATCCAGCAAGCACCAATGGTGGGCAGCAGTGGGCAACTTTCCGCCGCTACGCAGAAGCAATTAACGGGCCAAACACGCCGCAAATTCGCGTTCCAAAAACCGTTCCCGATATTGAAGCGCTCCTGCCAAAATATCTTGAGTGGTCACAGCGATTCTTCGATGCAGCGGGCGATGTAGCCGAATTGATGGACACCCAAAATAAACCGCTTGGGCTGATGCAAACAGCGGTCGGCCCTTGGGTCGCAACGGCTTACCCTCGCATGGGTTCGCCAGCTTATGCAACGCCAGATGCAAGTGGACGCCTAAAATACGATCATCTGCTGGAAGACAAGTGGGCACACAACTACCGCTACTATATCCGTCCTTATGGTCGCTACGATCTGCTCTGGCAGAGTTTCCGCCAATCACCCAATCTATTCCCGAACGAGCAGGTGCAAAAACTGGCAGATGCCGTACCCAATCCAGCAGATGGTGGTCTGGATGTTGTGCTTGACCGAATGCAACCGGTGGATCCGCCGCTCATTCTGAGTTCCAGCCGACTGGACGCAGCACCAAAACCCGGTCAGCCGGTACCCCCCGGTTCGATGTGGGAAGTCATCGTGGCGCAGCACCCTGAGCAGGCGTTGATCGAACGCAATCAAACATTGGCACGGCAGCTTGCATTCCGGCAGGTGGCGTTCACCCTGTTGCGACGGTTCACATATGATAAATGGACTGCTCAACTGGAAGATGCCCTCGAAAAACACGACCTCAGCGGCACGAATAAATATGCTGATTATGTTATCGACACCCTGTTTATCGAAAACCGTACCTCGCCGCTGCCCGGATCATACCCGGAAAAACCCGATCATCTTGACCTGACAGCCTTGAGTGAAAACGATGCCCGCAGTCTGGATTTGCCGCAGCGCATCGGCGCATTCCAGCAAGGCGCACTGGCACTGCAATGGGAAGCACTGCCCTTTTACTACACCCACAAACTGCTGGTTATCGCCCAGACGGCTAGCACAGTTTCGAGCATCAATCAGGTGGAGCAACGTGACTTTGAGTACAGGTCACCCCAACCCGGCGGGCTAATTTCCAGCGCAGAAGAAACGATCAACTTCAACGGCGTAAATCTGACAACCCGCATCCGCCAGATTGAAATTCCACTGCGGCGCTTCTGGGACAGCCTGCCAGAAACAGCACAAACGCAATGGAGCAGCGAAAACCCGGATGCACCCTCGGCTGAAAATGGCACGCAAACCAAAAAGTGGACGTTCGGCGGCCTGCCTGATCCCGAAGTGGTGTACCAGATCGTAGAGGTTTTCAACGGCAATATTGAAGTGCAGGCTGAATTCTACTTCGACTTCAATCCCAAGTCGGGAAAATACGAAGTGCGGCAGCTTGGCAAACAGCACATCGGCAGTATTGTCGAACTGGTCGCCCCACCCGCTAACGACGACTCGCAGAAATTTGTGCTGGTTACATCCCTGCTACAAGTGACCGAGGAAGAACTCAGCGGGACTAATTACCAGAATTGGCAAAATGGCCGGGTTAAAATTATCAAAGCCGGTCGAGCAGCCGCACGGATACAAATTACTGGGGTATTCACAAGTGATGATCGAGCAAATGCATTCCCGGTTATGGCTAATAACACTGATAGGCAACTGATCGCCAACCTACACAACGGTTGGTACAGCCAGGAAACAATTACAGAAGAACCATCAGAAGAATCGCTCAATGACGATTTGAAAAAGCTGATTGATTTCCCCTACACCGCTGAATGCACCCTTATTTGGGAGGGGACAATTACGGCGGATGAGAAAACGGCATTGCTGGCTTTGCCGGGAGATACAGAATTCAAATCAGCAGTGGTACGGCTGACAGTAGCTGCGGAAAAAGCTAAATCGGGCGAGGTGATCAGAGAATCGATTTCACGCGATTTGGAACCACTACCCAAGACACCTGGCAACATGGGTATGCATATCCGCCTCGAAAAGAGCGAAGATGGCAGTCGTTATACAGCACTCGTCTGGATTGGTGGCCTATTGACTGATAGCATAAAATCCGCGCTCGAACACTCATTGACAATATGGACGCAGGCAACGGGAATGCAAAAAGAAGTCGACGCCCTAATAGAGGCGCTAGACAGCCGGGTTATCACGCAGACCCTGCCACCTGCCGCCCTTATTCAAACAGAACTACCCACTATTTTGCAGAACCGCCTCACCATTGCCAAAGACAGCCTGAGTTGGGGCAGAGGCACCCCAACCAACGCCGAACGGGGAGCACTCAATGCGCTTGAGGGCAACGAGGACTTTTTGCAAGCAGTCCAAAACCTGCTGGCAGCGCTGGACTCGGACAAGACTATCGCAATAGGTAAAGACGATACATTCACAATAACACCCTCAACCCTGAAAAATCGAATCATTGTGAACACTGACCCACCAACACTAACATGGAAAGGCCCTGCCCCAACCGATACTCAACGAGCCGCACTTGATCAACTGCTCCAACTACCGCGGTCGCAGGAAACCATTATCCTCAGACAATTGATGAACGCTATTGATGCCCGGCAACAGGTGGCAATGAAACCAATAGAGGAACGTCTGCGACAGGAAGATGTGCAACAAATGTTTGCAGGGCAGCTTACAATCCGTCCAACCGAAGTGGAATGGAAGGGACGCATCCATTCGCAGGAACAGCTCGAAAAGCTGGAAGCGTTGGTTGGAGACCCACCCTTCAAAGATGCTATCACCGCCATTATCAAGGAAATCAAGGAAGGGGAAGTTTCGGTTCCAATTGACCGCGTAACCCGCCCACATCAAGACGACCTGCCTGAAATTCTGCGCGATAAGCTGATGATCGGTTGTGCAGTTATCCGGTATCACGGTTTGATGACCCCCGCCGAAGTACAGGCTATCCACAATCTGTTCACTCACAAAGTCGATCAACGTGCCGCCCTCCGGTTGTACACCAGCGGTTTGAATAAGGGAATGCGTGGACGGCAGCTTAAGATTAGAAGCCGCCGGGGCAGCGCCGCACCCAGCACCATGATCCCGTTTGAAACCAAGCCCATTGAGGTAGGAGAGTAATCATGCCAAACCCACCCATCCTGCCCGATATTACGGTTCAAGGCCCATTCTGGACGGCACGTGCTGCTGTGCTAACTGCACCCCTCCCTTCTGGTATTGCTAATCAAGCCATCCAGTGGGCATCCCACACACGCACCATTTTCGTGGGCAGCACACCACGCAGCGCCTTTGGGTATGAAAAAGCCTACCTGCCCGGCACGATGCTGGCCTTGTGTTATGTGCGTTCGGTGCAAATTGGCAAGGATGACACCATTACCGAAAGCTACCGATGGGAACGGGCAGCCAATGATCCTCTGCCCCCTGCCGAAACCGTTCAGCAAATTAAAGATGGCATTCAAACCGGGAAACTGGCTTTGCTGCTCCTGGAAGCCGACCCGCAGCAATTGGTAGACAGCGGAATGGGCATATTCACCTGTATCGCGGGCGATATTCATCTGGATAACTTCGCACCACAGAACAACGCGCTGGGACGGTTGTACCAAGCGCTTAACCTCGAAGCACCTGTAACTGAAACGCGATGGAAAGCTATCTCACACAGCAGCGGTTTTTCAATCTACGGACAGGTGGATTTACCCTGGCGAAAAACACGCATCACCATCCCACTGCAACTGGCGAAAGTGCTGCGACCAGCAGGAATCACAGGCAAGGCTGATTTCCGGCTGACAATTGAGGCCGAACGCTTGACCGAGCCTGAAGAACAGGCGCTTATTCAGGCATGGCGCAGCCTGAGCATTTACCTGAACCCCAAGAATCCCCTGAATGATCTCACCACCCCGGCGACTAACCCGACACCGAATTGGATTACGCTGGAAATTGCTGACCCACTATCTGTACCCCGATTGTATTGGGAAATTACCGAGTGGGAGGCACAACCCGAAAAACTGCCATTACATTTTGATCGTCAGGAAATTAATGTGCTGTTGAGCGATCAACAGCCCTATGACACCGCTCATCCACCGACATCACTGGCACGCATCACGCCAGATGATGTTGTGATGCAAGTGGACTCAGCCAACCAAAAACTGGAAGTGCGGGTAACTGCCGAATCCAAACGGGCGCTGACAGGCGGCACAATTCAGTATCAGTGGAACACCCAACAATTGGAACAGTTCGCCGTTTCCGGGTTGGAAGTAGCATTTGACCCCGTAGAAACACCGGAATTCGTGCGCGATAATCAGAGCCTGCCTATTCCACAGTGGTTTCCCGGTGAAGACAGCCAAACAGTCTCTCCGGCGGTGGTCTGGGGATTCATGCCATTGGAGGATGGTTGGGCACAGTTTCCAATCCCTAACCTGACGGAACAGATTTATCTGGACAGTGATCTTTCAAACTTTGGCGGACGTGCCACACAATCGTCCCCGGCTCTCCTGCAAGGCGCGGTCTCAATCGGTAATGATCTACCAGAGGTACTGGCAGCACACAGCGACGAACAACCGTGGAATCTGACGATCACCGATGCAAAACGGATCGAGGGAAGCTGGATTCTGCAAGGAAGCATGGGCGATGATTACGAGTTGGAACAGGTTACACTCGACATCACCGCACCCGAAACGATCCTCAACGGCTTATTCTGGCTGAGTACCGGGCGGCCTTCGGCGGAAGATGCCCTGCCCGATCTGGTCGATTGGGTTTTTGGGCTGCAACGCATCCCGCTAAAAACGGTTCAGGCCGAAACCGCTTTGTTCCCGGCAGTCGTCACCTTTGGGTTAAATGATTTCGCCTTCACCGGACGGGAGGGAAATGGCAAACGGTCTTCCGCCGCCATTACCGGATGGTCATTTATCTATCAGGTAAAGAACGATGTTCTGACACAGATAGTCAACGCACGCGTACTGCCAGATAATACCTTCGCAGCGCTATTACCATTAATCTGGCGGCGTCATCCTACCCTGCCCATGATTCAGGCGCTGCCACTGACACAAAGCAAATCACCGCCCAATTTTCCGAACGCCAGCCGTCAGCTTGTGCCATTCGAACTTCCGGTTGATGCTCAAAACCTGCCGCACGGTTGGGCATTCGGTGTCGCGGGCGACAATGGTGCAGCCCGCTGGCCGCAGTTGATTGGTACGCATCAACCTGCCCAGGAATGGTATTCCGCGTTTGATCTACCATTAGTTGCCCTGTCTCTGCCGGGCATGGTACTTGACCCCAATACGAACCCGGACGAAACTGGACTGGAACGAGACCCCAGTACCATGCTGCCCATGCAGTATCGTTTCGATTTGCCCTACACCGACCAGATTAATGCGCTGGCACAATTACCCAAGATTCCACGAAACCCGGAAGAAGTTTCCCCGCTGCCAGACTCGCCACCTCCGGAACCACCCAAACCGCTAACACGCGAGACGCTGACGGAATATTGGACAAGCCTTTCAACTCGTGCCAGTCTTGCGGCAGCAGATGCAATTGAAGCCTTTCGTAAACAGGGTAATCAGGTCTTTATTCAGCATCTGATTGAACCCATGATCTGGCCGGTGCGCCCGGAAACTAACCTGACCGTGTATCCGGGTGCATTGACGATTGCCAATGCAAATGGGGGTGATCCAGCATCCATTGAACTGAAGCATGAAGATGGACTGGAAGGAATTTCCGGGACTTTTAGCGCGGATGCAAATGGGAATCTGCACCGACTAACCGACAGCCCCAATGGTGACAATTACCACATCACAGCGGGCAGTATGGCAGCCTTCCGCGAAATAGATGGTTCATTCCGCGACCAGCGGGGATTGGTACGTGCGGCGACGTCAGGAACAGGTGAATTCCTGCGGACTCCCATTCGTCTGAACAAAGCGATTGGGAGTAACGATACTTACGAACTAACCTCGACCCTGCTGCCGCTGGATTTAGCGATTCCCAGTGGACAAAACTGGCATTTCTGGTTCCGCGATTTACCGATGGATGCAACTACATTCTTATTTGACCGAGCGATGACTCTCTCTGACGAGGCAAAGGAAAAAGATTTCGACGTCAATGACCCCGATGCAATGGGGCGTGAGCATAATTACTTAACCGGATATGAATGGCGGTTGGGTGAAGATGGACAAACGGCTGATTTTCTGGTGCTATATGGGCTGCACTTTTACCCGCTGACTCTGGAAAAAGTAATCTTTATTGAGGAGGGGATACAGCAGATCGAAATGATTGGGCGGCTGCAACTGCCAGTTGATCCGGCTCTTGAACTCACCGATTTAAGCAATGCAGTGCGGCTGACATTCAAGACTGCTGAAAATGGCGAATTGCTGCTGGACGAAGTTGCTATCGAATCGGTTGAAGGCGAGTGGCCGCTGGCACTGGTTGATGGCGAAATCTCGGACGCCCCAATCCTGCGCTGGAAACAAGCCCGTTTGAATGATAATCGCAGCCAGTTAGATATTGGTGATGTTGAACTGCATTATTTCCTGTTCGATGTGGAATGGTCAATTCAACTGGAAATGCTCAGTTTTCCGCCACCCGCCAACAAAACCGTTGTTGAGCAAATCTATAACTTCGACTCCAATCCATTTGACCCCCTTTATCCCAGCGTTGTCAATCTGACACTCGACATGGAAAACTTTCTCCATGAAGCGGCGCTAATGTTGAACATTCAATTGGGTGAACGTGCTGTAGACGGGTTGCTCGCTCGTTACACATTCACCGAAGGCAGCGACCCGGCGCGGGTCTATGATGTTTCTGGTGTTGGAACGCCCTTAAATCTGAAGATCAAAAATACGGCGGCGGTTCAGTGGGTATCCGGCAGTGGTTTGAAAATCAATATGCCAACCACCCTGTCATCCGAAGGTTCAGCGTCAAAAATAACCGAAGCTGTGCGTGATACGAACGAACTGAGTTTTGAGGCCTGGATACTGCCTGACAACATTGCTCAGAACGGTGCGCTTGCGGTCATCGCCAAGGGGGGTGGAGTGCTTAACACCACCCTATCCCAAAACGGGGCGGCGTTTGATGTGCAACTGAAAACCCTAAATGAAACCGCCACAACCAGCGGCGGAAACGTAACGGCTGATTGGCTGCATGTGGTTTACACGCGCGATGTCTGGGGCATGAGCCGACTGTATATCAATGGCACAGAACAGGTCAGCAAAATGACCAGTGGCAATCTGGATGTTTGGGATGCCACCTTGCCACTAACCATTGCCAACAACTTCACCGAAAATCAGCCCTGGCTAGGCACATACCGGATGCTGGCAATTTACAACCGTGCCCTTACCCCGGCAGAAGTGGCACAGAATTTCCAGCTTCAGTTAAAAGCCACTCAGCGGGCAGCCTTCCAGACGGAAGTCAAATTCCCATTGGTGCGAGAGAAACACACGATCTCTTGGAAAAATCCGGTTCTCTTCGATGATTTACACTTGCAGGATACCTCACATTCCCTCCTCTACACCGATAAAGCACTTCAATTTAACTGGCAGCAATATGAGTTGGGCAAACAAGATGCTCCTCTGCAATTACTGCCCGGTATGGCAGTTGATGCACAAAGCAAGCACGTTCCCGGTTTTGCGGTTGTCACCTTTGATGTCATTGCCTCGTTCAAACTCGACGCGGTATTGGAAGACGAACTCGAAAACGCCACTATGACGGTGAAGTTGCAGCGGGCATTTGAGGATAATGGTGTATCCATCTCTCGGAATGCCAGCATTCAGGGAAACGACCAGATTGGATGGGAAATCACCGACGGCACCAAAGAATATCGGGTCAAAAAAACCAGAAACAGCCTGAGTGTGTTCATGGGCATTCCGGCCTTACCTATGCGTTCAGCTTTTGTAGAAACCCTTATCATCTGTCATTGGGGAGATTATCTGGGGGAAGCCAATCTTAAAAGCACACTCTCCAATGATATGATCTTTGGTTCTTCTGCGGGCGACATGACATTTGGTTACACAGCCAATTGGCGGGACGCAGACAATACATGGGACGAGGCATTTCTGCTCAATGGCTTTATCGAGATTAAGAATCTGATCTCTTGGCCTTTAGAAATGGAATATTTGCCCGAAACCCCAAGATTGACACTCCCCGCAGCCAGAAATGTGGACAGTCTGAATCACACCCGCCACAGTTTACGGGTGCTGTTTAACCAACACGAAATTCCGGCAACTATTCCAGTAGTGGGCGAAGATAATCTGCTATTCAACTTTGCCCATGACAAACCCTGGCAATTTCTGGCAGTGGTTGAGCATCAATTGGTGGACATCACCACAAAGGAAAATGAAGACGGATATAAGGGCGGCAATGACCGCCGATGGACAGCCCTGCAAGAAGTCCGTTTTACCTCACCCAAAACATTCCGCAAATTCCTGGAAACACCCAAACGGGGCAGTTTCATCTCACCGCTATTTCTGGATGAAAAAATTTCAGCAACCATAACTGTGAACGGTGGCGATGATGATGTGAACGAAGATGGGAATACTTTCGCCAATAATCAACAAACGCTCTGGCTTGGCACTGGAGGAACACCCCAAAAGAGCTTCGCAGGATTGCGCTTTAATAACATCAGTTTGCCGCGCGGTGCTCGTATTACAGGGGCACGTTTACAGCTCATCACGGCAGTAGACAGCCCCGCATTGTTAGAGATAGAAGTCAGTGGAGATGCCGTCGATAACAGTGCCGCATTTTCAACAACAAACCGACCATCCGGTCGAACACCAACGCAGGCAAAAGTCAAAATCAAAACCACCGGCCAATGGAACCGAACCTCGATCCAAACGTTGGATGGACTAATGCCCATCATTCAGGAAATCATCAACCGGTCAGGCTGGCGCAGTGGCAACAGTCTATCGCTCATCGTGCGCGGCACCAGTACAGCCGCCAATCAACGCAAGGTCGTTGGCAGTTTTAACGCTGCACCCGCTGCTGCCCCCAAGTTGATCCTCGAATACACAGTCCCGAACGACACGCTTGTGAATTACGGCTATTTCGGATTGGAAATGCGAAATAGGCTGGCAGGGAAAGATAATCCAGAGCTGGCAAAAATACCTTCGAATACCTTTCTGGTGGAAGCCAGCGCACCGCACTGGATCAAGCAAACCCCAGCGCCGGATGTTGGGCCAACAGCGCTTCAATACCTGCCCAATGGCACACAGATGGGCATTTTGAGCAATCCACAGGACTACACCCCATCCAGCTATCTCGATCCCCTTTGGCTGCTGCTCACCATGCCGTTCCTAGGGCGGCTACAAAACCAGACCCACGACTATCTGGAAGATGATTCAAGTGAAGCAGGGGCACTTCAGATTGACCCTGTACTGAATATTGATCGCAAACGAGCACAAACCTCTGCTCAGGCGTTACCGGATGTGCCGCTGGCATTTGCTAACTGGGGTGATGATGCACCCATTCAAATCAGCATTTCGGCCTTTGATACTGATGTAGCGCGGCTTTTCGCGCGGCTTGACCCACTTTCGCTGGAGGAAAATTGGTTCAGGTTACAAAATCCACTCACGGAACCGCAGCCTGATAGTCTGCAAAGCGTAACCGCCGCATTACCAAACGCCTCAGCCCGTTTAAGTCGTTCCATAGCCCTGCGACGGGCGTTCGACAGTTTCCGGCAGGAGTATCCCCCCGCTCTTCCACCAGAAAACTATCAACTGCCAGAGGAGGTTAATGGCGAAGACCTGATCTGGCGCGAAGACAGCTTGATGGTCACACAGGGCATTAGCTCGATCACCGCCAGTCACATACCGCCTTATAACTGGCATCTGATTGGGATGCTGATTCAAAACAGCGATTTCTCTCAGGAAACAGATAACGCCGCGCCACGTCGCTACCCGGCAGCAACTATCATCCCGGCACGGCTGAAAGTAGATGGACAAAACAACGTCACCCCGGTGAGTTTCGCTGTCAGTCCGTATTTGGGACTGGAATTTCGTCCCGGCGAAGTACCTGTTGAGCCGCGTGTAATCTCCAGCGAACTACTGTGTCTGGATCGCAATGCCAAAGTGCTGCTGCCTGTTGCCAGTTATCTTCAGGAAGTCGATCAAGAAAAAGGCATGGTCAATTTTCTTTGGCAGGATTGGGCACAAAAAACCCATCTGAGGCTGTCGCCGGATTCCCCGGTCGCTGTTTTACGTTTCCGACAGATTAATCGCTCAGGGGGTGAAGCGCTGCTGACCACCACCTACACATTTGAGGTAGTCAGCGAATTGCAGCTCGCGCCTCAACTGGTACAGCGGGTTTTCCGCATTCGTTCATCCGTCGAAACCCTGCGCTTCCGGCAAGGGCAGTATGGGGGGTACGAGATGCCGGATAACCCACAAGCCTTCGAGATTGCGCCGCCCCAAACTACTGGCGTACAGCCGTTATATCTGACTGAGCCACCTCATGAAGCTGACTGGCCTTGGGGCTTGAGCGCACTGCGGTTGAGCATCCAGTACACCGAAAATAAGGATGGCGTGGTAGGCAATGTCGCCGAAAGCAATACAGACAAATCAACACTGTGGTGGCAGTCACCCCAATATGCACTCCAATTCCGCTCAACACAATCCGCCCGACCAGCGGCTAGTTTGCCCCGTAAGTTCCGCGCACGGGCGATCAAAAGCCTGCTGCCAGTACTGCCAGAACCACCCATGCCAGAAGTCAACTTGCAAACACTTGGCCCAGATGAAGCACAGGCCGCATGGCAACCAGTGCTGCCGGGGAGCTTCCGCTATCTCGTAACAGGTTCACGTCCCGGGGGCATGTTCGTCTTTCGTAATCAATTACTGAGGCAGAGCGACCTGAGCCGAAATGGAGCAGGCGAAACGGGCAAATTAATGGTTTCCGGGAGCATCCCCGTCCAACACCGGATGCCGCGTTCGGTGCCGCTGCCGCCGAACACCCGCAAATTGTATGCCTTGCAACCCTGGGCAAGTTACTTCGAACCGGAACATAACGCATTGATAACAACTGCACCCGCCGATGAGGCGTTTTTAGCAGAATTCGATGGCGACCCTGCACGCCGATTGCAAATACAAATGGTGCAGCCAGCCAATGGAGCAATTCCAGCGCAGTGGGATGGCAAACTGCTCGTGGAAATGTGCTCACAAGAATCCGCCCTCCGGTTGCTGAGTTGGGGCATTGAGTTCAAACTACTTAACAACAAAGAGTCCTACCCGTACGCTGCGGCCACGCCATTGCCACTTTTTAGCCTTCAAAATCCAGTTACAGCGCCGGGCAATGTACCAGAGGAAACACGCAACGAATTCGCTGATAGAGGAATTACACTAAGTAATGAAGCCACCATCATCAGCGATACCGTGTGGCAAATCACGGCTGACATCACGGCTGGCAAGCCAAAAGTTTACAGCATCTATCGCGAGAACAATCTGTTGTATGTGGTACTTACCCAAAGCCCTGACCCCGCAGAAGTGGGTTGGAAATTTAGCCTCGACTTATCCTTTGAAAACACTTTGACATCCAATGCTGGCGAGGCGGTTACAGCGGTAAGAGATGAATTCCAAAACCGGGGGCAGCCGCTTTCGGATAAACCGGGGATTAACATCTTCACGGTGCTGCAAATCATAAATGGCGCAGAGGCTTATATCCTTCAGATCGAAGGCAATCAGATTAACGTCTATCACAATCTGTACAGCATTTCCCTTATAAATAGCGAAGATGCAAAAAAGATCACCGCTGGAAACATTGCGCTCGTCGCTCAGGTAAGACACATTAAATCGACCAGAGGGTTTTACCAGACTCTCACCTTCCCGCTGCGTTTTGCTGACCAAACACTGCTGCCACTGCCGCTGGAACCCTACTTCATTCACTTTGAAGACCCGGAATACAATCGGCAGTTAGCATCATCTTCCGCCCATGCCAGCGGGAATGTTAAAGAGATAGTGGGTGACGAAGAAGTCTTGCATACGGTGACGCTCTCGGCAGATCGTAAACAATACAACCCGGACAGCCACATCGCCCTGCGCTATGATTGGGATGATGACCGCACCATAGAGAAAATCAAGAAAACGAAGGTGAAATTATCGCGGGTCAGCAAAGATGGGGTGGTCAACAACTTGAATGCGCCCAACAATGAACTCTTCCCAGCCGAGCTAAAACTTTATGATCTGGCTGCGTTGATTCAGAAAATTCCCGATCTTCAATTCCTGGACGGCGACCGCTTGCAAATCGAGATCGAGGTCAATGGCGAAATCATCGTTCTGCAAACCGAGATCGTATCCGTTCCCGTTACGCCCGTTCCACAGGCGGCTTATGGTCTGCTGCACAGGCAGCAAGTTGATGAACAAATGCAGGTTGAATGTTCACGGTTTGCGTGGAGTCCCGAAGCAACGCGGATTGAACTCGTATGCCCGGACGATCTACGAACGGAAATTGTGCGGCGACGGGCGGTTTTCCATTGGAACGACTCGGCCAGACCCGCGCGTGACAATCGGTATGCAATACAGAAAATCACATTCAGCGGCTCAACTCACTTCCCAGACTTCAACGCTGAATGAATCGTTTTAGGGGTGCAGTATCATATTGCGCCCCTAATCCCACAATTGTCTCAGGGCCGGAATAACCTGTTCGCCCAAAATGCGGATTCCGTTTTGGGGATTGATGCCGTGCGGTGTCCCGAATTCAACCCGCCCTGCCCCTGCTTCAAACAGCCGATTTGCGTGGCGGATAAAATCATCTGCGTTGCCAGCGAATGCAAACCGTTCAAGCAGATCATCAGAAATCAAACGGGCAGCAGCGTCTTTATCATTGTTATTGATATGCAGTCGCAACCTATCAATCAGTTCAGACTCAACCTGAATTGTTGGATCAAGAGCAGCCACAACTGGCAAATACAGCGCGACCGATTGTTTAGCAACATATCGAGCGCGATCTCGATCTTCATCTAACACGCTCACTGCGCCCATGACTACGCGAACAGCGCCAATCTCACGTCTCGCCAATTTTCCCCCAGTCGCAACATACCCCTGAATCACAGGCACAATATCCGGGTTAGCCGAACCGCCAACCTTAACTTCATCGGCAATTTCCCCGGCTAAGGCACACAATTGTTTGCCCCAACTACCAATCAAAATCGGCACAGGTTTTTTCGGCAGTGGATACGGCGCGCGAACGTGTTCTGCCAATGGATAAATGCTGCCCGCATAACCGCCTGTCTCACCGTTCAACATGTATCGAATGACAGCAACCGCCTCGCGGATAGCCTGTATACCCGGTTTCTGTTCCCGAATTCCATGTTCATCCAGCCAAGCACCCCGCGCCAAACCAATATAGACCCCGCCCTCGGCTATTTCCGAAAGCAGTGCTGTTTGTGCAGCAATATCCAGCGGATGTATTCTCGATGGCGCATTGGCTGCTACCCCTACCCGCGCCCGCTTGATATGCGAAGCCATCAACATCAACGGCGCATACGGCGGGTGATACGGCAAATCGCAGTAAACCGATACCGCATCAAAATCATACTGGTTCACCAATTGTGCCAGCGCCACATATTCCGCCGCCGATTTATCTGTCTGGAAAGCAATACTGATTTCGCGTCTCATCAGGTCAGCTCATCCGCATTCATCGTCCGCTTGTTGACACGTGAAATCCGCATAATCAGCCGTTCATCGGGATCAGGACAAGCGACAAGGGAATCGGATTCAAGCCAATCGTTTACAGCCAGTTGACGCTGTTTAGCAGCCAACAGCGGCAGAACCGAACTCAGCGCGTAAATACAAAAATGTTTATCCGGCGGAATCCGAAGGCGGTTGCTCTCAGTCAGATCAAAATAATCCCCAACCGAAAGCCCGCACACCGAACGCCCTTCGATTTTTTCAACTGTTATCCGCAGGTCATAGAGTTCAAAATCACGGCTCATAAGTTACGTCCGAAAATGTGGAATCACATCCTGCCCAATCGCCGTAATCGCCTCAGCGACATCCGGGCCTAAGGGTGGGCCAAAGCTGATATGCCGAACGCCGAGTCCTGCCAGCTTTTCTAGCCGATCAATCAAATCGCGGGTTGTTCCTACGATGCCAATCTGGAGCATCTGCGGCCTGACCAACGCTTTAGCTTTTTCGAGGTCGTTTTCAACCATCACTGCCTGCTGAATGGCATCAAAATCCGTATGAGTCAGGCCAAGCTGTGCCAAAATCATCGCACTCATAGCATGACCGTAATACGCGATTTTTTCTCTTAGGGCATCCTCTGCGGCAGCTTTATCGTCCGAGACTGAACACCAGATACAAGCCGCGATATCCAGATCATCAACATTTCGCCCGGCCCGTGCCGCCCCTGCTTGGATAGACGGCATCACATTTTCATAATGCTCTGGCGGGAATAACAGCGGCAGACCACCATCTGCTACCTCGCCTACAGCTTCCAGCATTCGCGGACTCATTGCCCCAATGTAAATCGGAACGCGGCGACGTGGCTCAAACCGCAGATAAGCCTCGTCCGTCCATTGTAAGAATTGTCCCTGCTGCGGCGCTCGTTTGCCTGAAAGGAGTCTATTGACTACGCGAACCGTTTCAATGACTGCTGTGCGCGGTTTTTCCGCCGTGATTCCTAACCATCCCAGAAAATCATCCGCGCCAGATGACAAACCGAGGTTAAACCGACCGCCAGAAACTTCATCCAGCGTAGCCGCGAACATAGCGATTTCCGCCGGGTTAATCGTGTACGGATTGAGAATACACGTTCCGATTTCAATCCGCTGAGTCGCCAAGGCCACCGCCGTTAAGATAACCGGGGCGCTGCGGAAAAAGAGATCGTCGCTCACCCAGAATTGGTCAAAGCCAACCGACTCGGCCAACTGCGCCCAAGCCACATAATCCTTTACAGGATGATCGTTATTCAGGCGTAGGCTGAATTTCATGATTGCACAACAGCGTCGGCTTCCATCTCGACTAAATAACCATCCCCAATCAAGGCACTGACCTCAACCAGTGTGTTAGCCGGACGGACATCCATAAAAAATTCGCCGTGCGCCCGCCCCACCGCCTCCCAATCGTTGGCATTAGTGACATAGATACGGGTGCGAACCACATCTTTCAACGTTGCTCCGGCTTGCTTAAGCGCCCGTTCAATTTTGTGGATGATATAAACGGTTTGGGCATAAGGGTCATTCAACCCAACAATTTCGCCATGTTCATCGGTCGCCGTCGTGCCAGAAACCGCGATGATGTTCCCAACACGAACTGCCCGCGAATACCCAACAATCGATTCCCATTTTGTCCCCGAAGGAATATTCTGTC
This sequence comes from Anaerolineae bacterium, assembly GCA_019912965.1. Classification (GTDB taxonomy): domain Bacteria; phylum Chloroflexota; class Anaerolineae; order Aggregatilineales; family Phototrophicaceae; genus CFX2. The sequence goes on along the minus strand of JAIOHM010000153.1, from coordinate 62,728 downwards.
GTTCCGCCATAATTCCGTTCCTATTCAATAACGATCAAACTTTGGAAACCGTTGGTCAGCTTTTCACCGCCGCCCGGTCGTGCCACTACTACATCCTCAACCCGCGCCGAGAATGTGTTGAACTGCGTAATGCTCGGTTCAATTGTGAACAGCATTCCTTCTTTCAGCGGGGTTTCATCACCAGTCGTCAGGAACGGCGGCTCATGCACATCGCGCCCAATCCCATGACCTAAACGGTGACGGAACATCTCGCCATACCCCGCGTCAGCAATCACCTTACGCGCAGCGGCATCCACTTGTGAAGTCGTGGCTTCCCCGGCTTTCAGTGCCGCTACCCCGGCAGCCTGTGATTGCATCACCAGATTGTAAACCCGTTGGAATTCGGCATCCGGCTCACCAAACGAAACCGTACGTCCGTAATCGTAGCAAAATCCCTCATAAACAGCCCCAAAATCGAACAGAATCGAAACGGGTGCGGTCAACACACGTGGCCATGTCTCAAGACGCTGACCAAATAACAACGGATGATTCGGGCCAGAATTGTAAAGTGAGGTGGTGAAAGACGGCCCAAGTGAGCCATGCCGCCGCATCTGGTAATCCACTTCCGAAACCAGATCGAGTTCCGTCATGCCGATTTTCAACTGCGCCACCACGTCAGCAAACGCTGCCTCAGTGATCACCCCAGCCTTTCGCATCACCGCGATTTCTTCTTCGGATTTAATCACGCGCTGCTGCCGTAAAATATTGGTTGCCGAGACGAAAATTGCATCCGGCAGCGCCCGTTGTAAATGCACAATCGTCTCGCCGGAAGTCAAATCGCTGATCGCCACACGCGGTTTTGCGGGCAGATTAAAGCCTTTAACGATATCCCGCACCAATGCATCTGGATCATCCCAATCACCCAGCACCCGAATTTGGATGCCCTTCAACAGCCCCAATCCGCCGAACTCCGCTGACATACGTGGCAGCAGCAAAATCGGCTCATGCTTGGGCGTCATCCATGCCCCTTCCAGCCACGCGCCGGGGTGAATAGTCACACCAAAATTAGGGATATCACGTGGAACACCCGTCAAATAGTCCAAATCTGCTGAATGCGGAAAAAATGCCAGATCAACTTGCCCATCAATATTGGCCTGAAAACGGGCAATACGCTCGGTATAGCTCATGCTGCGGTTCCTGATTGGTCTATTGAGGATAATCGCCGAAACTATAACACACATCCCTCACCCAAAACATCAGACCAATTTTTTTGCGTCTGGCTCATTCTATGACTACAATTACCATGTGTTACAGGCATTCTCCTGTGGTCATATAACTGTCGAACATCTTTAATATTAGGAAGGGATTTGCATATGCTTATTCGTCGCATCATGATGCGGCTGACGCTGTTGGCGTTGGCGCTCGCGTTGGGTCTGGTTACGGTTACCGCCCAGGATGAAAAAGTGCTGGTCATCGGCCACGCCGAAAGCACCGACTCGCTTGACCCGGCGCGTGGTTATACCCAGACAACGGGTGTAATTTTGCGGGCTACCTACAGCACCCTCGTCACCTTCCCGGATGCTGATGCCAGCGCGATTGAACCCATGCTGGCGGAGTCGTGGGTCGTTTCTGAAGATGGTCTGAGCTACACCTTCACCCTGAAATCAGGCATCACCTTCTCCAGCGGAAACCCGGTAACAGCAGATGATGTAGCGTTTTCCTTCAATCGTCTGAAGAATATCGTCGGTAGTCCCGCATTCCTCGCGGACAATATTGACAGTGTAAGCGTGACTGATGCGCAAACCGTCGTTTTCACGTTGAAGTCGGCTGATCCATCCTTCCTCTCTTCCCTCCCCAACACCGTATTTGCCGTCACCGACTCCGTGCTGATTAAGGAAAATGGTGGCACAGACGCAGCCGACGCCGCAACCGCCGATACTGCCGAAGCTTTCCTGAACAGCACCTCCGCTGGTTCAGGGCCATATGTGCTGGAAAATTGGGAAGCACAGGTCGAAACTGTGTTGGTTCGTAATCCCGCCTATTGGGCCGAACAACCCTATTTTGACCGCGTGATTATCACCAACATTCCTGAACCTGCTACCCAGAAATCGGCATTGGAAGCGGGCGACATTGATCTGGCGCTCGATCTGACGGCTGACCAGATTGTTGGCTTGGAAGGCAATGCGGACATCGCTATCGCGCGTGGCCCAGCCAATATTACGCACTTCCTGCTGATGAATGCCGATCCGGCAATTGGTGGCCCGGTTTCCGATCCGAAGGTCGCACTGGCAATCCGCTACGCGCTGGATTACGAAGGCTACAAAACCCTGTGGGGCGGCGTGGCTCCGGGGTCGAATCTGGCCGTCGGTCTGTTGGGTGCATTGGGCGAAGATCAAGCCTTGAAGCGCGATCTGGATATGGCCAAGCAGTTGCTGACTGAAGCGGGCTATCCAGATGGCTTCGAGATTACACTGAAGTACCCTAACTTCTCCTTCCAGGGCGTGGACATGAACACCAACGCCCAGAAGATTCAATCTGATCTGGCGGAAGTCGGCATCATTGTCACCCTCGAACCCGGCGACTTGCAGGTTTCATTGGAAGAATACCGCAATGGGCAGCAGGGCTTTGGCTACTGGTTCTGGGGGCCAGACAAGCTCGACGCAGTGGATTTCCTCTCCTTCCTGCCCGGTGGCAAAGTTGCAGTCGAGCGTGCCAAATGGGTAGATGCGCCTGCGGAAATTCTGGCGCTCATCGAACAGGCCAAGGTCGAATCCGATCAGGCAACCCGTCTTGACCTGTATGCCCAGTTACAGGCCTACGCCCAGCAGAACGGCGTTTTTGCGCCCTTCAATCAACCTGATATTCAAACTGCTTTCCGCGCCAATCTTCAGGGTTATATCTGGCATCCGCAATGGCTGCTGGATGTGGCACTGTTGAGCCGCAGCGAATAGGCATCAGTTTAGCCTGTAGGGGAGTGGACAAAGCTCCCCTACCCTGAATGACTTAACTATGCCATTTCATCTGTTCGTTCTGCGCCGATTATTATTCGCTATCCCCACCCTGCTAGGCATTACGCTGGTGGCGTTTTTGATTGCCAACGCTATCCCGGCTGACCCCATCAATGCCAACTTGCCCCAAAGCGCCCTGAACAATCAGGAAATCATTGATGCTTTTCGGCGGCGTTGGGGCTTGGATAAACCGCCCGTTGAACAATACCTGACCTATCTGGGTAATTTGCTTCAGGGCGATATGGGCACATCTATCAAAACTCGCAAGCCTGTGCTGGACGACATCCGCCAGTTTTTGCCCGCGACCATCGAACTGGCGACTTTTGCCATTATCTTTGGTGTAGTGATCGGCATTAGCTTTGGGATAATCTCGGCGGTCTGGCGCAACCGGCTAATCGACTACATTGTGCGGTTTGTCGCTTTGATCGGCGTTAGTATTCCAGTATTTTTGCTGGCACTCATCGGCCTAACGATCTTTTATGTACAATTGCGTTGGGTAGCAGGGCCGGGGCGTTTGGATGTCGCCCTCACCGACCCACCAACCGTAACTGGACTCTATACCATCGATAGCATTCTTTCCGGGCAGTGGAGCACACTGGGTAACGCCCTCTCACATATCATTTTGCCGAGTGTGGTACTGGGCAGCTATGTTTCCGGGGTAATCGCGCGCATCACCCGGTCATCCATGCTGGAAGTGCTGAGTATGGACTACATTCGCACCGCCCGATCCAAAGGCTTACGCGAACGAACCATGCTCCGCAAACACGCGCTGGCAAATGCCATGATTCCGGTTGTCACCATCATCGGCTTATCCTATAGCACATTGCTCGCCGGTGCAGTACTCACCGAATCCATCTTCGCTTGGCCGGGGATTGGTCGCTATATGTTTCGCGCCTCAACCTCCCAGGATTTCCCGGCGATCATGGGCGGCAGCATCCTGATTGCCTTTATTTATGTGGGGGTAAATTTCATCGTTGACATCCTCTATTATTTCCTCGACCCGCGCATCCGGTTGGGCTGAACAAAGCACAAAACTCCTGCGACAGATCATCCGTAATCCGATGGTCGCCTTCGGGTTGGTGATCATCGTCCTATGGCTGGTGTTGGGATTGCTTTCGCCGCAAATCGCCCCCTATGATCCGTTGAAACAGAACGTCAATGAACGCCTGCAAGCACCAAATGAAATCCATCGTTTTGGCACAGACGAACTAGGCCGCGACATTCTCAGTCGGGTTTTATATGGCGCAAACATCACCGTCCCCGCCAGTTTGATGGTCATCATCATCGGTAGCTTGATCGGTACATTAATTGGCGCGGTTGCGGGCTATGTTGGTGGGCTTTGGGATGAACTCCTCATGCGAATCACCGAATTATTCATGGCCTTTCCCACCATTATCCTCGCGCTGGCGATCAATGCCGCACTAGGCCCGGATATTCGCAACGCGATTCTGGCATTGGTGGTCGTTTGGTGGCCGAGTTACGCCCGCCTCGTTCGCGGGTTGGTACTGGAAGTCAAAACCAAAGAATTTGTCGAAGGTACAAGGAGCATCGGCGCGAACGGATTTTACATTCTGTTCCGCACAGTGCTGCCCAATTGCATCTCGTCTACCATTGTGCTGGCAACGCTGGACGTTGGCAATGCTATTTTGACCTTCGCTGGCTTGAGCTTTTTGGGATTAGGGCCAGAGCCATCTTCACCGGAATGGGGACGCATGGTTTCGGTTGGCATCGACTTCTTCGACCAGTGGTGGATGTGGCTGTTTCCGGGGTTGGGAATCGCCATTCTGGTGATGGCCTTTAACTTCATTGGCGATGGTTTACGCGACTGGTTCGATCCTCGACTCCGCAAGTAAAGGTCTGATGAAATCCTGTTCCATTTCACAAAAAATCTGTATTGACAGTCAAAGGAGCAGTTGATATACTGCCCGTCGTCACATCTTTAGGGGGTGTGGTGTAGCGGCCTAACATATTGCCCTGTCAAGGCAAAGATCGCGGGTTCGAATCCCGTCACTCCCGAAGTGGTTACGATAAGCATCAAGTTTACCGTCAACCAATAAGCTTTCAGCAATCGCCTCAGCTACCAAGTATGAGGCGGTTTCGTTTTCTCCCAATATCACACCGAAATCTCCATACAATGCCAATGCTACCACCTTCCTGTTGTGAACAAATACGCGCTCAACAATTTTAGAAATCAGTTGTTGCTGCGCGATTTCTGGCTCATTAACTTCCTTACAACCATCCCAATATGTCCCGAAATTTGTAATTAAGTCAGCTGCTTCGGTCAGTTCATCATAATCAATCGGGCGTAGTGAACTGATTTCCAAGTCAAGTTGCCGCCGTTTTTCGACATACTCCTCCTTTGATATAAATCCCTGATCCCACCGAAAATCGATCCGTTCTATAATTTCCCTAATCTCTGCCATCCGCTGAATCGCTGCTGCATTTTCCACACGGCTGCGAACAGCCGCCTCAACCCGCTCCTTGAATCCATCGGGAATAATCATATGGGTCAAAATCCACACTACTTGAGCATCAATTTCATGAGCTGGCATGGCACGCTGACCACACTTGCCATACCCTCTATCATGCGAGAGACAGTGGTAGTATGCATAGCCGCGCTGTTTATGAAACTTGGGGCGCATCCGTCCATAGTTATCATCTACTAAACCAGTAGGCTTACTCCCAACACATTGAGCGCAAAACACTCGGTCATACAGGATATATACACGCTCCTTACTTGATGCATGACGATGCCGCACCATGCCTGCCCGTGCTGCCTGGCATTCCTCAAATAGTTCATCAGAAATAAAGCCTTCGTGTTTACCTTCAAACCATTCAGAACGATGGCGTTTGCTGACCTTCTTTTCTCCCATTGAACCGTTATAGATGGTATCAGTATGTGGCACACGTCCTGTGTATACTCGATTTTGGAGCATATCTCGTACCATCTCTTTATTGATTGGCTGGCGTCCTTCGCGGAGTTCCTTGATGATCGAACGCTGATTCATCCAATTGGCAATATCGGCATCGCTGTACTTCCCTGTCGCATACAAACGAAACGCCCGTCGGACAATCGCTGCCACACGAGGAAAAATGTATAACCCTGCTGGTCGATCAACAGCGGCCTGCATACTTGTGACGAGAATGTAGCCAATAGGTGGGACACTCCCATTAAAATGGCCTTTAATTGCCCGCTGTCGTTTGCCACGTTTGGTTTCGCTGCTTAGGTTTTTCGAGTAGAACGCAGAGAACACCGCTAACATTTGCTCCATCATGGCGGAATATGGTGAGTCATCCTCGTCTTCACTAAAACCTTCAACACAATACAGTTTTAGTCCATATTCATGGCGAAGCAGCATTTTAATCATGACTGAATGTTCATGATTTCGAGCAAGTCTATCAAACTTCCAAAACATAGCTGCGTCAAACTTCCCATGCTCGGCTGCAATTCTGAAGTCATTGAAACCGTCACGTTCTAAGCTCCATCCAGTTTTTGCGCTATCCTGATAAACAGCTACAACAACTCCGCCGCGTTTAGCTATCGCTTCTCGGCAGCAGGATTCTTGCGCTTCAAGACTCAACTCATTTTGCATATCGGAAGAGTAACGGCTGTAAATGGCATAGCGGAGGCGTTTTTCAGGCTTCAGGTTCGGTTCGGGATTCATCACTGTCGCTCTCTTTCGTAGTCGGCTCAGATTCTCGCTCTTGGTTCATGACTGCATCAGCAAATACCATAACCACAGTCGCCAACTCAAATTTATTCTTCCCGCGCTGCGGTTTGCGTATGCCCTTTGTGACCCGAATAGTTCCGTTAGAGAAGATATACTTTCGCATCGGTACACCTTACTCTAGGGAAAAAATATAAAGCGACCCAACCAACAATGAATGTCGATCGAGCCGCTGAATCTGTAAAAGACAGATGAGGAATGTTGAACTATAATGTGCCGCAGCCCGTTCACTGCTGTATTCAGTGTCGGGTTAGAGCCGTGTTGGGTGTTCGACCACTCAACGCGGTTCGCTTTCCGTTTGGGTGTTATGCTCAAAACGATACTGCAAGAATTTTCTGGTGTCAATCGTAGCACATAATGACAGTGGCTCATTTTTCATCCTTGTCAACCATTTGGCTGCTCGTTGATATGGTTTGCCACTACCCGTGCTGCAAATTCCGCAAACTCAGCAACACCACGCACGATAGATATGGGGTCAAAACATGAAGAATTATTCATGCGACCCGCCAGCGCCTCACAAACTATCTTGGCATACCCTTGGATATCTGCTGATTTCGGCAGGATGTATTGAACTTGACCACCTAAATTGTTTTTCACTGTAGCGATCCGTTGTACATAGGGCGGTTATCAAGGATACAGATGCGAACCAAAATCAGTCAGCGCAACTGGGTTTCTTCGTAGTTTTTATGACATCTGTTCCAACTCTGTCACCCTAATTCACCTACAAACAACTTTCAAGACAAGAATTTTTCAATTTTTTCCATTTTTAATAAAGGATAAACCGATCTATTCCGTTGACATTGTGCAATTTCCCCACTTTTCATGGGAGGCAGACAAGAGTACATTATCCGTGCAATGTCCCACGAAGATGAACCACCTATTACATCCCATACTGATGAAGCTGTGCCAACTGGGTCTTCCTCTAGGGAATTATCTCAAAATATATCGGTTGATGACCGTTTTCGAGAGGTAATGATTCGACTTCGGCAAGGCAGGTACATTTCTGCTGAGAGTCTCGATGCCGTTGATTTTTCTGAAGAATTTAAAGATACTCCTGATCTTATAAAACTCGCTCAACCAATACAACGATACTGTGTGGCAGATATAAATCTTCACGGAAACGATGCATTATCTCATCTCTGTTTACGCTTCAATTTGCAGTATTTATTGCAGAAAGCAAAAAATATTCATGAGATTCGTGTTCTCAAGAAAATGATCAAAAAAGACACATTTCGGATTGAACTTAGACATCGCCCCGAACGGTATCCAAAAGGAAACCGTCTTGAGCGAGAGGTCATCCAAACATTAGCTGAATGGGAACAACTTCCTGAATAGCAAACACCCTATGATGTACGAAATTCCAGAGGGGATGCTAACTCATCACTGAAGTGGCTCGTTATCCGTAATTTCTCAACAATTTCTTTCGTTTGAAACCAAAAGCGAGGATAGTTAGGACGAGCAAGTGCAAAGCCTTGAGTAGCTAATGCTATCGCCATATCAATAGGGACTGGCAATCTTTTCTTACGGGCAACTTTTAATATGTTTAACCTACTTCGAACAATATGAAATTGAAAACTTGGCAATGGCTCATTCCAAAGTTGTTGATAGACCGCAAATGCCTCGTGCACTTTATCCACAAATGTTTCAGCTTCCTTCAAACGCTTGCGAATATCCTCAGGTTGTTTCTCATCCTCAGCATACAAAATGTATGTCCGTGCAATACTTTCCCAAAGCATCATTCGTACTCTGGCACTATCTGGCGTATTTTCCTCAAGGACTGAGCCAATAAATGCTGTGCATTCCCCCACAGCCCGAGGTACATTGAGGTTATCACTTGAGTAGTCGCTGAGTCCGCTACACAAAAGCCACGCACGAAGGGATCGCTGTTTCGTATGCGCGTAAATAGACGGGTTTCGCAAAACACGTAACGCCCATCGAGCACCATATCGATAGTTGCGCTTAATGTAGTAAGTATCTGCAAAGAGTGATTTTGCTTCAATTTCACTTTTTTCCGCCTCAGCTATAAGGGGATTAAGTGTCTCGCTTGTGCGGGTCGTTCCAATTACCTTACGGATATGTCTAATAGCCTCTTTGTACTCAGATTCTGTATCATCAAAGACAGTCTCGGGTTTCGACAAAGAATGTTGCACCCATATTGTTTTGCAGTACAGATCAGACAACTTCAGCCGTAATTCATTCACCGCTTGGGAATTGTTTTTTTCCATATCTAATCGGGCAAGAACATTTTCAACCATCTCATCCAATCGACTTTGCGCTTCAATAGGCTTTCCATCATACAAATCTTTTAGTGCCAAAGAAGCTGTTTCTATCGCGCTATTGGATGTTTCAGATAAGTTATTCGACTCAGAATAAACCTTTCTACTCCTAATATCTTGCCGAAATAATTCGTATAACATGCCTTGTTCTATACCATAAGCGATTTCTATCACCTCTATACGCGCACGATCTGTAGGAATACGCCTCCCACGCTCAATTCGGCTAAGGGTACCAGCGTTGGTTTTAAACCGACCATTACTAATTAATTGTATCCGAGCCGTCATGTATTCTAGTTTCGACTGCCCGCGTTTTTCTGCTAATAAGCGTCCACCCTTACCCATTTTCTTTAATCCTCTACATGAAATGAATGTTAAGACTGGAAAAAACTGCGTTTTATCCGCCTAGACGTTACTGTACTACTAGTAAAAAATTGTGTGTAGAGGTGCAACACGAATACATGTAATTAAGGAGTGTGAAATGAACGTTGTTGACGCTCTCTGCCCCACCTGTCACTGTGAGTTCCAGTATCTTACAGGAACCATCCCCTACTGCCCCTATTGTCGGGAGGCTAAGGTCTTCAAACCAGAAACCTCGTTACATTCCATCGCAGTTCCCGTTACCCGCCCAAATGATTCAACCAAACAAATAAATCTGCCAGTAACAGTTGGAGGAACCCATGTCTGAGCTACCGACCGCCATTACTTTGCTAGGTGAAGGAACAACCAATCCCGCGCTGCCCTCTCAAAATCTCACGGGAACGCTTGAGATCACAAATGGCAATCTTGTTTTTACCTACGGCGACTTCACTCACAAGATTCCGCTTGAACACATCGACAAACTGTACTGGAACTTTGAAACCACTCTATGGGCGGCAGAATGGCGTTTTTACCTGTCCGTCTTTCTCACACTAGGGACAATGTTTCTCGCCTTACCAGTCGTCTATTACCTGTTCTACTGGGAATACACCGCCTACGAAGTACAAATCTACGTTGTCGCTTGGGACGAATATCACGGTCTCAACGCTACAACCGTCTTCTCACTCAGCAGGCGCAGACCTGATCGAGATCGTGTTAAACACATCATTCAAGAAATTTGGGATAAACGCGGCACAAATCGGCGACAGGACAATAGCAAAAATCGTGTAGCCGTTCGGGATTTCTAGCCATGTCGCAAATTATTCCAGCCTACGCCCAACTCTCACAAATTGTCCCAGATTGGGTAGGCGCTGCTCGTGCAGATTGTGTACCTGGTTCTGGTTTGCCGTATGTCGGCTCAGCCGCATTAGTGTTGGCCGTTGAAAAACTCGTCGTGGTCACGCCAGATGCCAGAGTCATCCAAACTGTTTTCTACGAGAGCATTGTCCGCGTTCGCGAAATCGAGTTCAAAGGGCTGATTATCGAACGGGATGGCGTATTGGTAGCTCCTAATGAAACGTTCGGTGTTGAAATCGTCTACAAAGGCGTGGGCAGCCAATTCGAACGAAATTTCAAACTCCTGACTCGTGCGGCCAATAATGCGCGGGCATTAACGGACGTTATCGCGAATGCCGTCACTAGCTATCTGGATGCTACTGCAAGAGGCTACGGCATCGTAAAGCGTACTCAAGAATAAGATTCGGCGAATATGGGGGTGGAGGGGCAACATGCCACTCTTGGGGAAGCGATTGGTAGAAAACCCAGACGGAACACTCACTGAGATGGATGAATGGGTTGAGCTAACCCCTGAAGCACGAAAACAGTCCCTTTATCTCCTCGGTACGACGGGGGTGGGTAAAACCACCCTCCTAAAATCACTGATTGTTCAGGATATTGTCGCGGGTGAAGGAGTGTGCGCTATTGACCCTCATGGGGACTTAGCCGATGAACTTCTCACCCTCATTCCCCAAAACCGCAAAGACGATGTGCTGCTCTTTGCGCCAGGTGATCCAGATCAGCGGACACGCCCGCTTGGCCTCAATCTCTTTGCCTGTGATCGCAGCGATGAACAACAAGTGCAACAAGTCACCTCAACTGTGATTAACACATTACATCGACTTTTTGCGTATAGCTGGGGGCCAAGGATGGAAGATTTGCTGCGAATATCTATCCTCACCCTCATGGCTACCCCTCAATCAACATTCCTTGATTTGTCATTGCTTTTGACTGATCCACTGCACCGTCGTAAGTATGTTCAAATGGTGAATGACTATTATTTGAAACAGTTCTGGGAGGTTCAATTTTACGCTTATACCCGAAGCCCACGGGATCTCATTGAACTCATTGGGTCATCCTTAAACAAAATTGGTCGCTTTCTCGCTGATCCGCGCATCCGCCGCATCATATCCCAACCGACAACTGCATTTTCCCTGCGCAAGATTATGGATAACCGCAAAATCATGCTGGTGAACCTCTCCAAAGGGTCTCTGGGAGAAGACAATAGTGCATTACTTGGCTCGGTGCTCGTCAATCTCATCCTGATGGCAGCACTCACGCGCCGTGATACTCCTGCGAAAAAGCGTGTCCCCTTTCATCTCTACGTGGATGAGTACCAATCCTTTGCAAACTCAGATACCTTCAGCGTATTGCAAAGCGAAGTTCGCAAGTATGGCATTGATACTGTTGTCGCTCACCAATTTCGAGATCAATTGGACGATCTCAATCGTGGCTCTACCCTCAATGTAGCGAACTTCGTCGTCATGCGGGTATCTGGCATCGATTCGCATGAATTAGCAACGCAATTTGACAACACGCCTCCTGAGCCAGATACCGTATGGGAAAGTCAGCGACTTCCCTACGTTGACCCTGCCATGAATGGATTTTACTGGCCAGATAACACCGTCCAATACCCAAGACCTGGTATTCGGCGTTCCTATTCCGATGTCGCGGCTGAACAGGCCAATAGACTGACCAATCTCCCCAACTATCAGGCTCATGCCCGTCTGGTGGTGGATGGTCGCCTGCAAGAATGTATCGTCAAAGTTGTTCCTCCTGAGGGATTACCACTTGCCAAAATGCCTGAACCAGATGAGACCGTTGCGGCCTACATCCGACAAGAGTCTCTCAAACGTGGGGTTCCTGCTGAAATCATTGACGCCATGATTCGAGACAAGATTGGGGAACAGCCTGGCTTTGATCCGTATCCTCAGAAAACACGAGATATAACCGAAGAAACCGACGAATAAGGGATATGGTATAGTGACGGTATGGGCAGTTTTTCCCTCACCCCTCTGCCGCCATACACGGCCATCCCCCTATCGCCTGTGAGTGATGGGAAGTCCATAATGCCCAAAAAACGCCTACCGTATTTTTCGCGTACAGACACCCCTCCTGTGATGGGACTCACACCACGCGATAAACAGATGCTCGAAGCCATTTATGAATACAACGGGGTTGTTGCGGATTATCAGTTGTTGCGGATGTTCTTTTCCAGTGAACGACGCATGAAAGAACGCATGACTCTCCTCTACCAAAATCGCTATGTTAATCGGTTTGACCGCAAAGAGCGCAATAGTCACCCGTATATGGCATACTTCCTCGACAAAGAAGCGATTTCCTTTCTCCGTCAAACCTATGGAGATAGCCTCAAGTTCCGTCTCAAAGGGGATCGAGATAGCCGTGTCCATCATGATGTGGTCGTCAATGATGTTCGGATTGCGATCCGCGCGGCACTCCCAACCATTGGATCAAGCCTTATTGAAAGTACCAATTCGCTCGAATTCGACAGCAACCATGATGTGATTACTGTTCCCCTGCCAGATGGCAAAAGCAAACGACGCGCTATCATCCCCGATGACTTTAGCCATTTGGTGATGCCCAATGGGAAACACCGCCGCTATTTCGTGGAGGTGGAACTAGCGCGAAAAGACCAACCCCGCCTGTTAGAAGAGAAGTTTCGCCCACAATTACACTATGTCCGCCATAGCCCAGAATTTGCAACCCGCTACGGAGAAAAAGCAGGAGGTAACTGGCTGTATTTTTGTCTGGATGAAGGAATCGCCCTCAAAATGAAGCAAACAGCGGAAAAGCTCGGAGATGCAGCCAAAGTCTTTTACTTCACAACCTATGAACAAGCCTTTCACCCTGGCAGTTTCTTCATCGAACCGATCTGGTGGCGGGCAACGATTGATACGCCGATTGCTCTGGTTGCATCGGTCTCCTAGAATACCGCTCTCGCCTCGTACAATCTTGTTTGCGGGGCTTTTCCATCATCAAGTGGGAATTTACCCCTTTCGAGCAAAATGGGCTGTTAAAGGCGTTTTGGATGCCGTGAGGCAAGTGGCCACCCCAAGCTGTTTTCTCCGAAATGGAGCGAGTATAAAAAAGGGGCTGTAGACCATTTGATAGCCTACAGCCCCTTGACTTAGATCAACCCTTGGTCTTTGAAACTCAGGAAGTTATCTTCAGTACAAATGATATGATCTATGAGCGGAATATCGAGTAATATACCCGCATCTTTCAATCGCTTCGTAATCAGCAAGTCATCTTGTGATGGTGTTGGATCGCCACTTGGATGATTATGGGCTACCAAAATACCATTACATAAGCTGGCAATTGCCCTCGTAAAAACTTCACGAGGATGTACCAGGCTCGCGTTTAGGATTCCGAGTGATACTAATTCTAGCGCTTTAATACGATGTCGTGTATCAAGCTGGAACACCCAGAAATGTTCTTTTTCACGATCAACCTCATCTTCTAACACAAGTAATGCTTGTAAGACTTTATATACGTCTTCAGGTTTGGAAATCTGCTTTTGTTTATCTGAAAGTTGAATGATCATAATTGAACTCCTTTCAATAATCTGCTATACAAAGAAACGGGATGATTTCCCGCTGTATAATGGGTAATCTACTAACCAAAAGCGTCGCTCTAAACGGCGCTTTTTTGTTTCCATCACCTCCTGTCTCTAACATCAATGCAGGAGCTAACCCATAGCTACTGCTGCTTTTTTCCATTCAACTGAAAACCGAAGCAACAAAGCCTCCCAAACCAGTTCCTCAAAAAATCGAATAGCAACGATACGCAGCAAGACGTGTCAAGGGTCGCTGTTTCACCATTGAAATCTCATCCAAAACAGCGACTTGCGAAGCCCTTGACACGGTAAGACGTGGGGACACAATGGAAAAGCAGGAGCTATGGGTGATATGGAGAGATGGCCTAGACCCGTAGAGAGGGCTGCTGACACCTCTCATGTTTTCTCGGTTCAGAAAATAATGAGGTGCAAATGAGGTATGGAATCCAGTGACACCCCTTCCGCAATGCCCCTCTCGCTTCACCAAATCAAGTTTGCGGGCAAATTAAGACACCAGTGACACAAAGCTGTGCCTGAACATTTTCGACGGTTTTTAGAGGGGTTTTGGTGTGCTATGCTGGAAATTACCGTGGGAGTTTGGGGCGGCAGCGAAGCTATCTGCACAGCGATGCTGGTCTCTTACCTGTCCGTAAGAGCATTACTACCCGTTTGAAGACGTGTCTAATTCCGTTGGGAAGGACAGCCCCAGTAAAAACGGATTGCGTGGCGAACAAAACGGGTTGCTAATGCGTCCCCGCCTGCGGGCAAGAACTTATTGCTGTGGTTTCTTTCAAAATCCGCTTGACAATTTAGTCTATTACGACAGCCGCAAACCCAATTTTCAGGGTATACTGAATAGTACAGAGTGCGTACCTTCTTGCACCGTTAGGCGCAAGACCTTTGCGGGTCACTATCGCAAAGCGAGGAGGTGATATGTATGGCGCGTTGGTCATCACTCCCAGTCTCCGAGAAGATCAAACTTCTTGAAAAACGATTGGAAACCATTCAAGCCTGCCAAAAGCTCCTGCAGGAGTTCGAGCAGCTTACCCTCTTAAAGATGGAAGCACTCGAAGACGAGCAACCTTAAAACTAGGTGGCTCCCCTATCCCCGACCTCGCTAGATTGATATACCAAGCAAGCAGCATGAAGGTACTGCGCCGACGCTCTGTAAGGTGAGACAAATGCTTGTAGTGTATATCGCTGCCCCTAGCTGGTCACTGACGAAAGGAGGTGAAGTACAGTATGTTTCAACCCATTGGAACAGTACTTCAAACCCCCGAAGGGATTGTAGGTGCAGTTATAGCAATCGGGCTAGTCCTTGAACGACTAACCCGACCTGTAAAACCTATAAAACCGTTTCGACGAAATCGCCGAAAATAGGGTGCCCTTCGTAGTTTGGTTGACCTCTCTGCTCAAACCAAGCTAGCTGTTGAAAGATTGTCTCACCTTTCAGCAGCGGTAGTATAACATATCGGGTTTCAGCCCTGTTCTTCCCTGCTCAGCTCAATGCATCTCTGTTCGGCCTCGTCTCAACTCGATTCGGTACGACTCGCCGCGCCCCCGTCGTGCGTAAGCGCGACCACCCAGACCGAGTAAGTCACAGTCAGATTTATCTAGACTGTGGGTTACGTCCGACGACGATGACAAAATTCCTTAATTTGTCGGCGGCGGCGGTATGGGTGGTCGCGATTTTTGGTCATCCCGTAGGGTGAACAAAAGCGCGACGGGGGCGCGGGTTGACGATTGGGGGTTGAGGGATATGAGAGCCGAAATCACAAGGGTTTATCCCGCCGTGATTTGCCGAATAGCCCGATGCCTCCATGAGGAAAGCCGCATGTTTGGGTTTTCTTCAGCAGCATCACTGGCTACTAGAGGGTTCGCACCCAAGATGAGGGACTATATGCTGAGGTATGTGCGGACTCTGCAACCTTAAAGTTGATTCAAAAATAGCCAACTATGTTCAAAAAAACTGTTCAAATGAACTTTTGAACAAGGCCTTTGAACGATATTAGACTATCGATATAACAGATCAATCTATATCGCAACTTATCCACAAATTTTTAAATTGCCTTCGCTACTGCGTCTATTTTTTGGGGTCTATTTCACTAGGTCTATTAGATATAGGACAGGACATCCATGTCGTATCGGATCGGACACGGGTGTCGTGTCGGATACGACATACATGTCGTATCATCCTCAGATTAGGCCATTTTTTCCACAACTTTTCCCTTACCACGCTTTAGCTTAAACGGCTTCTTCCTGTCCAAAACAACATAGGTATTGTTGTACCGCTTATCCTTTCGCTCCACTGCGATGTAGTTTGTATCTCTCAGTTCGTAAATGTATCGTTGGAGCTGTCTTTCACTCACGCCCATTTCCTCGGCAAGTTTCTTTTGTCCAGCAAAACAACTCCCCTCTTGCCACGCATACATGAGTAAAAAGGCATAGGTCATTCTTGCTCCAAGCGAAAGGCTTTTATCCCGCATCACCAGATAAGGCAGGGCTGCAAAACCAGACCTGAGCATTTCACTCTGGATAATGACCCGATCAACTCGCGACTGGATGAGGCCACTTGTTAGCTGCTCCATAGACTTAGGATTGGGGCTGCTCTACTTCACCCAAAAACACCCCGACGATATAGGTTAAGAGTTCGTACTTCCCGACTTTAAGTTGAAATGCAAGAGCATCAATTTTCTCTCTCCACTCAAGGGGTACATTCGCGTTAATTTTTGACTGTGGCGTTTTTCGCAGGCGAAAAGCTAATTCTTCGATTGCATCCTGGGATAAATGATGGCTCAACCCTTTGTTCAAAGATTTGTTCACGGATTTACTCAAAGGTTTGCTCACTTGAGCAGGTTTTTGAGCAATATTTTGAGCATCCCGTTCTGACGCTGTTTCTGCCTTCATCGGCAGGGGAGTGCCACGTTGTAAAGTCTGTTCTTGTTCCTCTGCTGCCTTTTGCAAACTTGAAAATAAGTTGGTCATATTTTTAGTCAACAAACCGCTTATTTGCTGCTTCCTGAATGATGCTTGGTGTGATAAAGGTGTTCCTGGCTGCCGCGACTTCAAGAGCGAGAACGGCTATCCCACAAGCGGTACGGGGATGGCCTTTCGTTAATTGATATAGCGCTTGCATCGCTTCAACTTCAAAAGGAAACACTTTTCCCCCTGCCTGGATAAAGCGCCATTCCAGCATTTTCGCGAGAACAGCCTCACTCATTCGATCCAGTTCTGTCCGCACTAACCGATTGCGGAGGCTGGGTACATAAGCCAGTTTACGGACGATATTGGGCATTGCAAAAAGAATGATCTGCAAAACCTTTTCCGTAGCGGTTTCGAAGTTCAAGTACCCTCGTAAACTCTCAAGCGCCTGCGCCTCAAGTTGCTGTGCCTCATCAATCAAAAGCACGGGAATGATGTTTTGCTTGTAATCTTCAAGCAAAATCGCTTTCAGTTGGTCATACCGCCCTTTTCGATTGTTTGAGCGGCATTCCCCGCCAAAGCCTTCAATCACTTCCTGCACCAGTTGAAAAGGAGTGGGGCAATGTTCGCCAGCGGCGATAGTCGCAATATGAAACCGATCAGGGAGGTTAGACATTTCTGTAATTAACCGCCTCATAATGGTTGTTTTGCCTGTCCCTTTTTCGCCATAAATCAACGCTGCACCCTCATGCTGCGTAATCACCCGTGCGGCCATTGCCATCGCTTCCTGATGGTTGTCCGTGAGAAATAAAAACCGTTCATCAGGGTTGGTGGAATAAGGCGGCTCTTTCAAGCCAAACTTATCCAAATAGGTTGGTCTATCAAATGGTGAGGCAGTCATAGGCTATCAAAGTCAGAGGACTTTCCAGACCTTTTAGGGGTCTATCCCATGATAAGCATAGAGAACAACTCCTTGTCAAGGAGGGGATAGGGGAGCGGTCACAAATTCAAAAGCCCGATCAGCTCAACAATAGTCAGTTTGAAATCCGCGCTTTCGCCGTGCGTTTCCCGCCAACGCATCCAAAAATCAATGACCGATCCGCCAGAGGGCTTGCCACACTCGGCAAAACAATTCCAATAATTGTCCTGCTGATTCACGGAAAAGCTCTGAACATGATCGTCGTGGAAGGGGCACAGTCCACGCCCACTTTGATCCAATTCGACATATTGAGAAACAAAATCATACACACTCACGCGGTTTTTTATGCGCTCAGATGGGGTATCGCCTGTGATGACATTCTTCCGCTGAAAGCGGGGAGTGGGGAACACAGGTTTGGCTTCTGGGGCGCTGGATAGGATGTGGTCAATAAAAGTCTGCGGGACGCGCTCTGGCGTCGCTAAAATGGCAATTTGTTCTCGAATGGTGGGGGCAAGCGGTTCACCTGTAAAAGTCACAAAGTGATAACGGCGGCCACTCTTACGATGGATGCCCAACGGCAGGCGGACAAATGAACCAGGGCCAGTGATGAGACTAGATTGCTTGGGATACAGTTCCATATGCTCAATATGATGCTCAGCAAGTAGCTGTTTCCCAAAGCGTCGAGCATCTGTGCCAGAAAGCGGGGGCGTGAATAACCAGACATGTCCACCCCGTCGGGAGGGTTCGATGTACGCGGGAATAGCTTGGTTTGCGAGTTCTTTGGCAAGCTCCTGAACGTGAGTAAACATGTCGTCATCGTCCGCATCAAAACAAATCCAATGGGCGTGATTCTGAGGAGTAAGGGCATATGCACCGAGCGTTATCTCCCCTCGAAAATGCTGCTCAACATGATGCAGAGTCAGGGGATGTTTGACTGCTCCATAATCCCCCTCAGGCTTCTGAATCGCATAGCGGTCAAATCGGGAAATGAAGGCTCTGGCATAGCCTTCCAGCACAAGCGGATTAATCTCCATGCTGCGGGCTGTCTCCTGCTGTCCCATAGATGCTAGTGTAGCATGATGTGGTGTTCTTCCATCAACCCCCATATTCGCCGATGCACTCGTATTTGCCTCTTGGAATGGAAGAAGAACCCATGCTATGCTGAATATCCTTCCTTATGCCCTGGCACGAAAAATCACAGCCAACTGCTTTTGACACGACTCCCATTTCAGGGTTGTTGAACTTGCATGGCGATGTGCTGGCTGCTCGATATAAACAGGAGTGGCTCAAGGGCAAGAAATATCCCCTCCTTTCCTTTCCTTCCACCCTCACCCGCGAACTCTCAGATAGCACCACCGCTGGTGGCGTTGTGCATATCTTCAGTGCGCTCGAATTGTTGCGAAACCAAAGCCGTGATGCTGCGTTTAGCGATGCCGAAGCCTTCGGCCAGGAATACGGCTATTTGGTCGGCAAACGCGGGGATGATACGCTGGTGATAGCTCATCCCCAGTCAGGAAACGGGTATCACATCCGCTATGATATCCAGACCAACCAAATTGCCAACATCAACCGTTTTCCAGACTATGCAATGGAACTCTTGGATGGGGTTTCGCGTGCAGCGTTGCCCGAATTGTACAGTGGTGAAAAACTGGGCTTGAATGCCGTTGCCCCTGTGAAGTTCTTTGCACCAGGCAGTGCATGGACATGGTATCCAACGGAATTTGATGGGGAAGATTTGTTTTTTGGCTTGGTCGCTGGCATTGAAGTTGAGTTAGGCTACTTTTCATGGACAGAATTGGAAGGCGTGCGCGGGGCATTTGGACTGCCACTTGAGCGTGATCTGTACTACACCCCAACCACAGTACGTGACTTGCAAACTCTCCATCGCCAATCATGAGAAAGGAGGACGTTCCGCTTCAGCAAGACATGTTCACCCAAACATGGGTAGATAACCGCTCCCGCAGCCAAAAACATACCGCTGGCCTTCAGCAGATGCCCATGTTTTCCATCCACCAGACCTTTACCTTTGGGGCGAGGGTACGCCCATATCTGGCGAATACACCGAGACCACCCCTCGAACTCATTTCCGAGGATACCCGCACCCCTGAGGAGATTGAGCAAGACCTCATGCGTGAGGCGCAGCAATATACTGCCCTGATGCCTGGTCTGAGCCCCTTGGATTCCCCACCATCCAATGAGGAAAAACCCGATCCTGCGCCTATGACCCTACCAGTGGAAAGAAGCCCTGCACCAATCCAAAGCATATCAGTTGACACAACCCTTGAAACCGCGTTTGGCAGTCCAACCGTTATTCCGCTTGAAGAACCAGCCGATGAAGATACTGAGGACGAAGCAGACGAGGAGATGTTACCGCCCACTGCTCCACCGCTATCCAAATATGTCGCCTTCAGGGAACTGGTACACGTAGCGGAAGAACAGGCAGCAATCTTGTCCCAGTCGCCCGCAGCAGCCCTTTCCGAAACGATCTCAACAAGCCTTGCACAGTTTGAGGCGAAACGAGCAGGACTGACCGAAAGCGAAATCCAGATGGCGGTTGCCATTGGCACATTTCGAGGCAAGCCACAGACGGAGCAACAACCCGCTGTGCCCAAACCAGAACCCGAACCAACCGATGAAGATATCCCAATCCTGTGGCTCAACCGCAGTGACCTGTTAAAACGACGACCTGATCTAGCGTCGGTTATTCAGACGTTGGGGGAACATGAAGTAGATTTCATCGCTTCCAAAGTCGGGGAAGCCCTTGAAGAGTTTCTCTGGATTCAACTCAATGTGGTGTTATCCCTCTACCTTGATCATGAATTACGGCTTACCAGAACTGTGAAGAAGGAATAGTAGTTTCCCTTTGGCATTCGCAAGAAAGTATTTGTTAGAAGCCGCTCAAATTGACTCCATGTGTTATTCTCATATAGTATGTCACCCACACCTACAGTAACGATTCCACTCTCAACCGCTGAAAAACTGACGCAAATCGGTCAAGCGATGCGGGCATTAGCGGAGGAAATGAAGCGCCATGCTCATGCAAAGGGAGAAACCGTGCTCTCGTTCCCGATTCCTGACTTAACACCCTCAAAAACTATCCCCGAAGATCAGGCATGGCTTTGGAAAGCGGAGTGGCAGCAAGGGGAGCAGGCAGCCAATGAGGACATCAAAGCGGGCAGAATCAGTAAAGGCTTTGCTTCTGTTGACGAATTGTTTGCAGCCCTAGATCATCAGGTATGACCTTTCACTTTGATACCCAGTTTTTACGAGATTACGAGACAATTCTCCGCGCCATACAAAAGAAACGCAGAAAACAAATGGATCTATTGGCTACTCAAGGCGTAACCTATCCAGGGTTGGGAGCAAGGAAGATGCAGGGACAAGCCCATATTTGGGAAGCACGAGTGGATGTTCATTATCGCTTCACATTGAACTCATTGAAACTTTGTTCCAGCCAGCAGATGGCGGAGGTTGATAAGGGCGTAGGCGATGTAGTGAGTGCCCATGAAATGCGCCGCTTTACGGTCAAAGCGCACCAATAGAGCGCGGAACTTGTCGATCCAGGCAAAGCGTAACTTGTAGACATCGCGGTTGAACAGACGCTTGCGCCCACGCTTAGGCTTCTTGCGTGAGCGAGTATTTTCGACGATGTTGGGAATGACGCGGTGATTGAAGCAGACTTTACGGGCGGCTTTGGTGTCAAAGGCGGCATCGGCATTGAAGTAGCTTCCACCAATCTCGATAGCCAACCTTTTGATAAACCCGAAAGCGGCGCGTATGTTATCTTTCAACTCGAAAGCGGCGTTGTGATTACCAGCCACAATGCCTGTGCTTGCCAGGATGAAACCGTTGGCATCAGTAATGGGCAGCACATTCGACGTTTTGGCTTTCTTGCGTCCCTGATACGCGACCGCCTCACCGCCTTTCTTCGCTGGGGCGTGACTTCCGTCGAGGTTCAGATGGTGCGTGTTGATCTGCTCACGGATGCTCAGGATACTGTCCTGGAACACGCTCTCCAGACTACCATCACGACACCATTTGCGATAATGATAGTAGACGGCATGGTAGCTGATTTCTTTTTTTGTGCGTCGTTGGGATCGTTGTCGATGGGCAACCGTTCCCACTGACAGCCCGTATGCAGTCGGTACAGGATGTAGTTGAAAACCTTGTACAGTGGGATGCGACATGCGTAGCCTCGTCGGGCAACGCTCAGCGATGGACGGATGTACTGCTCAAACTGTTCCTGTGTTAAACTGACCAAGATAGTGCTCATGTTGGTTTACCTTTGGTCGGGTTTTTCTGCCATGATGCACTATTTCGCCTGTTTTTCAAAAGTCTCAATCAGTTCATTGTCAAGGCATTCTAGCTCATGGAGAACAATTAATGAAACTGCCACCTTTTCAGCTTGACCGGTTCTTTGATGGGCGCGAACAAACTCGTTTTAACGTGGCTGGCTCTGTCTGTAACCAACGCACTGTTAACGCAATACTTTCACTCGAACCTGATGCATGGGAGAGATTATTAAATCTTGAACTCGAATATCAGGCTTACTCAGGCCACCCTCATTTAAAAGCAGCAATTGCGGATATATACGGCACCCCGATTAAGTCTGCTAACATCATGGTTTCAACTGGATCACAAGAGGGGATTTTTGCCCTCCTACATACTCTTCTAGAGCAAGGTGATCGAGTTATTGTGCAGAAACCCTGCTATCAGCAACTTGCTCAGATTGCCGAATCACTGGGGTGCGAGGTCATTTCGTGGGGAATGTCAGAAGACGAGGTCTGGAAAGTCGACCTTGATTTTCTAGCAACGCAGGCGATTGAGGGCACCAAATTGATTGTTATCAACTCTCCACATAATCCAACTGGGTTTCAGTTTACTCAGCAAGAATTTAATGCCGTAATTGAAATCGCCAGAAAACAAGGTATCTATCTTCTGAGCGATGAGGTCTTTCGTTTCCTAGAGCCGAACGACAGCGACCATCTCCCTGCCGCAGCTGAAGTTTATGAAAGGGCAATTTCCGTTTCAGATATGTCCAAGACGTATGGGATGCCAGGGGCGCGAGTAGGTTGGTTGGTCACACAGGATTTAAAAGTGTTGACTGAAGCCCTAACGTTCAAAGATTATCTCACCATCACGGGAAATGCTGTGGGTCAATTTTTGTCAACCATTGCACTTCGGCATTATCAAATTTTTATCGAGACTAATCGTTTGCTGCTGAGTGAGAATCTAGATTATTTCTATGCCTTTATGAAACGGAATCCAAATCGGGTAGCATGGGCACCACCTAGAGCAGGCACGACAGCCTTTATAAGGTATTGCGATGGCACGGATACAGATGAGCTTGCTGAAAACCTTTATACAAAAAGTGGCGTATTAGTGGCTCCAAGCAGCAAATTCAATTATGGTCATCACCATATACGCATTGGTTATGGATCCCCTACCTTTAAGGAAGCCATGCAAGTCTTTGAGGATTATTTGATGTCCTGAACGAGAACATCGTACAAAAGTCAAAATTGACCTTGAAGTAAGCATTAATACCAAACACGGTCGAATACTACTGTTTGTACAACGGGATTTCGCTCACATAGCCTCGTTTTGCCGTATTTGAATATGGCAAAACATGCTCATTGACCAGTTTTTGCGTTACACTGGTCGGGTTTTTCTACCATGATGCACTATTTCGCCTGTTTTCCAAAAGTTTCAATCAGTTCATTCCAAATACAGGGCTACATTGTATTGCTTCGCCGTGTGGGAACCTATGAGATTTATCGCAATCCATGAACCAGCAGCATTCTTTTTGGGGGTTTATCCCAAAAAGAGTAGCTGAATCAATCCTACAGGTCAGGCTTAATTTTCCGCCTCCATCAGATGCCGAAAACTTTCCTGCACCGACCTAAGATACTTTGCAGACAATAATAGTGGGGAATTTGGGCAATGAATTTAATATTTTATTTCCATGAAAGGTGGCTTTTCATACAATTTTACTTAGATATTACTTTGTGGAAAAGTGTATCAACATAGCCCCGTCGTGCCGCATTGCTCCATCACCGCCTACATGTATACCACTTAACCCTACAAAGCTTTTTGTCTAATCCTGCACAACTTTCAACTCAAAGGGGGAATCTATGGCTCGTCATAATTATTTCCTGTACCATCGTTGTGTCCATCTAGGGTCTGTCTTGGTTATTCTAGTACTACTAATATTTACACTTTCACCTTCTGACAAACATGCTCTCGCAGCAATTCCACGAAAAAAGATCATTTTTATTATGGGAGCATGTACCACGCTTGAGAGTGGGCCCAGTACAAGTCAATCAGATGATTTCGTATTTTCGAATATACAGAATATCCTAAAAACCGAAGAGTTTGGTTACCGTGATGATGATTTTCTCCTGTATAGTTACACTGGTGGAAGAATGGTTCCTATTAGCAGTCAGTGGCGCTGGTGGCATAACTATTATTCTGAAACTACTCCAGCAAGCCAAAATTTGACCGCAAGTGCCAATAGGGTGTACGAATTGATGGAGCAATATCGGAGAGAGTACCCAGAGACCCCATTTGTGCTAATTGGTCATAGTTTGGGGGGGATAGTTGCCTATGAAGTTGTATTGCAAAAAATTGATTTCTCATCGACATATCCAAACGGGCTTGTCCAAACGGTAATTTCAGTAGATAGTCCGATAAATGGCGCACCGCCGATCCCAATTGGCGCAGTGGGTAATCTACAACCGTGCATTGGGCAAGGTGCTGCAATCCAAGAACTAGTCAGACGCTATAATATAGGAAGCACATGGCGCTACTGGATGCAATTAGCCTCAGGCATTGCGAAAGATAAAGGGGTGCAAACGGTAACTGCTGGAAACTACTATGATGGTGTTTACAATCCAAGAGCTTGTAGGTTACCGTTTTCAGGAGATTATTCAGTACAGTGGATATTTGATTCATCCGCTATACCACTTTTTTATGGGTTCTTTGCCAGTGATTTAAATCCGCTAACCTGTCTTCAACGCTCACATTCCAGTGTTTTAACATCTAGCGTTAGCGCAAGAACAATTGCAAGATACATTGGAAGGCAACTTAACTAAATTGTGCGATTAATTTGAATTTGGGGCGAGGATTTTACCTATCCTCGCCCATACAAATCGAGAAATCATAAGAAAAATTATAAATAACAGGAACCAAATGATAGGAAAAAGCCCCAGCAAGTTTAAGCTACTAAAATCAGGAACACTCCGTTCGGTTACATTCCTTGTTTGTATGTCCTGATAAATCCTAACAATATACACATTTATCTTGAACGCCAAATTCACAGAAAGTATTGCCCAGAATCCATCAAACCAATGCAACTTGAGTAACAATAGAGTTCTTATAAGTTTCATTATGTGTATTATATGTTTATTTTTAATTTTCTGAATACTGAAAATTATTTTTTGCAATTTATCAAAAAATAAGTAATTGCAATCTCATTGGTATCATGTTATAGGTCAGGCTTATTTTCCGCCTTCACGCCCTTGCTCCCCCATTTCTTGAGCCGTGCCGATTCGTCTGCCGATAGGCTGCTGCCAACATGCTCTTAACCTGTTGAATCGCCTCACCAAACACGGTGTGTCCCAAACAAAAGGTTTCCATGACGGCTTTCTTGGTGACGGATGTGGTGACGACATATAAGGCGAATAACAAACGGGGATTGTCAATAACGGCTTCAGCAACCTGTATAACGTGTTCTAGCCCTTCCCCACGTGCTAATCGCTTCTGCCAATCGTCGTGCGCTGTTCTCACCTGCACTTCAGGAAATTGGGCTTGTAAGTCCCGCCGAACCGCATTGCCCACGCCTGCGGCAAAGTTCTTCTCATGCATTCCCGCGGCTGACGCCACATCTTTAGCGTTTACTTCCGTGGTGATGGCATACAATCCAAACAGCTTGCGAGGGGTATCTGCATAGCGTTGCGCCATTCGCTGCATGAGCCATTCCAGATCAATCGCCTCATCCACCCACCGCGCCCACTGTGCCCAACGTTCTCGCCGTTGTCCCTGTCGGATAACTCCAGCAACCGTTTCCATCCAACACCGTTGGCGGGCTTGTCGCCGCTGAAACTGGCTGGGATTGCCACTGTAGGCCACATACACACCTACCCACCCTGGCCCTTTGTCAGCGAGAATCGTTGGGTTTTTGAGTACGGTCTGCCACAGTTTGATGTACCCAGATTGCACACAATCATCTTGGTCGTCAGCATCCAATCCCAAAGAAATAGCTTTGGCATACGCCACTCGCCGCACCTGTGGATCAGTCAACAGCGTTTCAAGGGATACCTCCCCAGCCCATCGGGTTGGAAAGACAACCTCTTGGGGCGGTTCAACAGCCTTATCTACCGCAAACCCTTCTTCAGCGAGGGAATCACCCAAAGGGTGATGATGTAATCGTTGGGCAAGCTGGGTCAATCCCGCCAATGCATCATCATACCGTTTCCGTACTTGTGCGAATGGCTCTATCCCCTTGGAAGCGGCCATTGCACACCGCTGGTAAGGTGTAGCATCTCTGCACTCCTGTACAGGTGGTTCCTCAAAAATCACGCCGCTTCGTACTTCTTGATCGGGAAGAAGGGGATCGTGAACAGGTTCGAGTAGCTGGACTGCCATCTCAATCCTGTGGCGGAGTTGTACTGACTCAGCATGGATCGTTATGGTGTCAGGCACATATTCTCTGTCCCAATGGCAAGAGTATGGGGATGTTTCAGGAGGGGAGAGTACTGGTTGAGGCAGCACTGGGGGCAATTTGGGAGGCTCAGGAACGGACTTATCCCGCTCCACAAGCCTCCTGAGGACTGGGAAAACAAGCGGAATATGAAACGGTATTCATAAGGCAAGGAAAATCATCGTAGCAAACTGCTGTGGGGATGTAAAGCACGATGTGTGCCAGATGATGCTGGTTGATTTTTGGTGCTGGCTTGCCTATGATGGCAGCATACCTATGCCAGCCGAAACCCCACACTTTGATCGTTACAACACCCTTGTCAAGCAGGCTGAACAGCACACCCTGATCGCCCTGCAAGGGGAACTTTTGACCAGCGATGCCACGATTGAGCTTGTGTTAGCTGCTCTTACTGCGGTTGAACATGGGATTTCGCGGGATGAGGTAGTGACAGCATTGATTGAAGGGGAAGTGCAAGGGGTAACACTCTTCAACAATCTTCAGACTCGAAATGATCCAGCCTACTGGGAAGCCGTGAAAGAAGAAGCCGAACGGTATTGGGCAATGCGATAACGGGCGTACTTGGTTCTATTCACCTTTTGTTATTGGTTGATACCTTTTCATATTTTTCATAAATCCTTGTGCAATACGTGGGGATTATGCAGGCGTATGATGAGCAAAAGCGTATGTGAGAGGAGATGTCCCAATGGCACATGTTCTGGTCGTGGATGATGATGCTATCAGCCGCTCCATCATCACGCGAACCCTGCAACACATTGACCACACTACCGAGGAGACAGGAAGTGTCCGAGAAGCCTTGCAGTGCCTCACCACCAACCCTAATGCTTACGATCTCCTCACCCTCGATCTCCTCATGCCCGATATGTCAGGGATGGATGTCCTCGCATGGCTGAACCAGATGAAGATTTTTATGCCCGTGATTGTCATCAGTGCTCATTTGGGAGATTACACCCTCACCTTACCTGCCTATCCCTATCTTTCTCGTATCCCCAAACCATTCAGTATCCAAGACTTAATCACCGCCGCTCAACTGCTGCTTAATCGCAGTGCTGCATGAGGGACAAGTTGAGCCTATCCCACTAGATTCAGGGTGTGGTGGACAACACCAATGACCTCCTGAAACCCAAACGGTTTGGTGAGATAACCAACCGCCCCATGCTCGCGGGCAAGCTCCATCAATGCCTCAGCAGAAGTGCCCGACACAATGATGGTTGGGATGTGACGCAGCGTCTCCAATATCCGACTGGCCGTGCCATCTGGCAGTGACCAATCGCAGAGGATGAGATCAGGCACGTGGTGCTGAGCCAGATTAACCGCTTGTTCGACCCGACTGGCTGTGAGGGTATCATAGGCTTGGAAAGCCAGCATATCTGCCAGCATTTGGCACAGGGCTGGATCATCTTCGACAATCAGGATACGGGTCATGGGACTTTATTCCTATCCATTTATTCTTAACCTCATCTTAATGCAACAGTCTGTAATGAGAGATGAGGAAATCTGAAAAATACATATAGCATTATTTGTGAATCCAAACAGGGAAACAAAAACCGCTGGCACTCACCAGCGGCTGATTGCCTCGAATAGCCCCGTTATGAGGTGGGGACGGTTCCGAACATCTGGTGAATAGTGGCGATGATAACGGAGAGTGCAACAGGTTTGACCAAACACTGAATGCCCTGTTCGCGCTTGCGTTCAGCGACGTTGGTATCGCCTGTCAGGATCAGGAGAAAGGCTTGCGGGAAGAGGCTCTGGATGTCAGCCGCATTGCCATCTGGCAGCCACCAGTCCGAGAGAATAAGATCAACCTCATCTACCGCATGAACGGCGGTTGTGGCCACATTGTGACTGACGAGAACCGTGAATCCTTCCAACACTAACGCGGACTGAATGCTGCTGACTAACGACCGATCATCATCCACCACCAAGATTGATGTCATAACGCCGACCTCCTCATGCTTGTTTTTGGCGGTTCTCTCCATTTCATGTGAGATATTACTATTCGTTTTACAATTGTCAAAGGTGTTCACAACAACACGTGTGTTAAGTTTTTGGTTTTTGAGATTGAGTAAACTATGATTGTTTGCTTAGGGGCATAATAAATCCATACTCAACCCAAATCGTTCTATGTTTCTTCTCAACTTACCATCCATATTCAATCAGGAGTGGGATTGATGGACATCTCAGGTGATTTCACATTCGATTTTCCTCGGCATTTGGTTTGGAATTTGCTGCAAGATCCCGCTGTATTGGAAACTGTCCTGCCAAGTGGGCGGAATTTCGCGGAAGTGGGACAGAATGAGTATTCTGGTGAAATGGTGATAAAAATTGGCCCAGTACAAGGCACATTCCAGGGGAAAATCCAACTCTCCAACTTCAATGCCCCTGAAAGCTATTGGATCGAGGTTAATGGGGGTGGCGCAACAGGGGTCGTGAACGCATCGGGACGGCTGCACCTAGAGGCACGCGGCGGACAAACCTATATGACCTATGCAGGTCAGGCAAACATTGGTGGTCGGATTGCTAGTGTTGGTCAACGTTTGTTGGACAACGCTGCACGGATAGTCATTCGTCAAAGCCTTGAAGCGCTCCATGAATACATGAAGACCCAAACAGAAGTCTCATCAATCCAATCTAGCGCTGTCCCATCCGTTTCGACAATCCCCACCCCGCCCCTCCAAACGACTAAAATAGAGCAATCTACGCCGCCCATATCGTCCCCCTTTCAAGTTATGCGTCATTATCTAGACAGGTTCATTCCCGTTCAGTATCACGTATGGATTTTGGGAGCCATTGTCATCACTATTGTCTTCGTTATTTTGCTTATGACATCACGCTAAGCCTGTCGAAGTGGATCGGTTCAATTACAAAAGTGGTGATCACTCACCAAGGAGCGTCAATAGAATTACCACAATATGAAGGTTGAGGTGGTTTTAATTCAGTCATTTGGTAACACAAAAAATTGATGCGCCAAACGAATTGTCGAGATTAACAAATTCTTTGACAACAATTAAGGAATGTTACATATGAACGGAATTACAATAAGTTACAAAGTTTCAGGAGGTCGATATGGATACTCAAATTGGGGATTCAGTAAAGATCAGTTCTCAGGTTTCACGCGAAGAATGCCGCTCAAAATGCGGGTATGTGACCTCAATCTACACTTTTCCAACAGCTAGCAGATGTCCAACCCTTTACACTGTTTTCTTTCCTGATACGGAGCAGCTTGCGGTCTTCAAAGCCCATGACTTTGAGCCAATCATGCTACAAGCTGAACTAGAATTTTAGGGGTAGAGTTCAATCATGTGTGCCGATACCATTGAATTGCAGTCGATCATTACCTGTCCAGTCTGTGGATTTTCCAAAACGGAAACCATGCCTACACAGAGCTGCCAATTTCTCTACGAATGCACCCACTGTCATACAGTCTTACGTCCACAACTCGGTGACTGCTGTGTATTCTGCTCATATGGCACGAATCCGTGTCCCTCCAGGCAGGATTGTGGCTAATGCTTTTTAGAGTGTGCAGACATAGTTATAAGGTGGATGGAAAACCTGTTGAAATACCGCAACTGGCATGGCGACAGCGCCACTATCAAGCGGTTTTAATGACCAATGTGTCGTACGGAGTAGCCTGTTGGAAATTGCTTTTCTCAGCACATCGCTTTGTCCCATTATCTATTGGAAAAAGATGGTCTAAGTGACAACGCTTGGGTACTTTATTGTGACCAACCAGTTGATCGCTCATCAAACAGCAAGATCATCGTTCGCTGGCGGCGATTGCGTAGAAAGGCTTTCATATCCTCTACTGAATACCTTCACAGGCTTCAAGAATGTATTTTAAATCATAGCGTGCCGTATACTGCATTTTTCGAATTTCTCCCTTACAGCATGTATCAACAATTTGAAATTCTGATATACTCT
Organism: Anaerolineae bacterium; assembly: GCA_019912965.1. Taxonomy (GTDB): domain Bacteria; phylum Chloroflexota; class Anaerolineae; order Aggregatilineales; family Phototrophicaceae; genus CFX2. The sequence continues at coordinate 32,491 of JAIOHM010000153.1, read as the reverse complement.
AAAAATAGGTGACTTTGGAAAGCGAAAATCAAAGCCAAGTGTAAAATCGCAAAGTACCCTCGCAGCACTCCCACTTCGGGTCTAGCGGCATAGCCTCAGTAATCCCACACTACTAAACGCCTCTGCCTCGTTAGATGCAGTTACCCTAACTAACCTTATAAAATCTTCTGGAAGACGCGAAGGAGTATGTTATGCAACGGTATAAACGGGCAGTTTTGGGGTTCATGCTGCTCATCGTTATGGTTCTCTTAACCACCTCTACAAACCTCCATCCTACATTAGCTCATGGCACACAACCCTGCCCTTTTGGGTCACAACCGAGGATTACCTGTGCGGGCTTTACAGATGCAGGTCGAGATACTGGATCCATCACCTTCACGTATCGCTCTAGTAGTGCGACCGTGTTCTTCTTCAACGGAAATTTCACAAGAAGTACATTCAGGGGCAGCTTCAATGAACTCTGGACTGGATTTGAGGCTACCTTTTCAGCCTTCGACCGAGATAAAGTATGTGAAGCGGCTTGCAAAAAATGTATAGACAATTCGGATCCAACTGTCTGCAAGGTTTGCGAGAAATGTGTAGAGAAACAAGTGTCGGGATTGATGAGTTCACCCTAGTACCTAACTAACGTCAGTTATGAGCAAATCACCATTTTTACCTCAGCCGCTACGCCTCGCCAAGCTCCCTCAGCCAAACATAGAGAGGGGATTGGGGTAAGGCTTTGGGCTTAGCGGTCTGATTTCGTTCCGTTATACATAATGTTTCGCTACGATGTGCTGGGAATAGCTATTTGGGGTACTCTCACTCTGTAACGAGCTTCATACGAATGATTGAAGGTATCTCCTGCTAAACAGCATTGGACAATGACCTCGAATTCATTCCCTTGAAGCGTGTTGATGCCGATAGTATATTGCTGGAAATTGCTGACATCAGCTACTTCCACTATTTGTGCAGTTTCCATGTTGTACAGCTTAACCCACTGATGTGCCTGTCGCTCTGATGGGCCGATGATAAACCAACCACCACCTATATCGGTGGATAACGTCGCATCAAGCAAGTTGATTTCCACCCTATCATCCACCAAATGCAAGAAACGATTGGGGCCAAGACTGGGATCATTCACAGTGTTTACCCACAACCAATTATCTCGGATTTCGAATACATCCGCCGACCAGAAACCAGCCGCGTTTTCCCAATAAACTGGCATCTGATATAACACTTGACCCGTGCGGAGATCAACCGCCGAAAGTTGTGCCTGTGTGTAGCGATCTGAACGTGCCCCATCACTAGGCATAACGTCAATCATACCGCTTGAATCAAGCGCTATCACTGCGAAGTGTTCGTCTGCTGATACCCAAAAGACGTGCTCAACTTCGCCTGTATAGAGATCGGTATGATCGCCAATCTCTGCATTGAAGTATGCGACAGTGGCCTGTTTCTGGTCGTTAGTTACTGCTCGATAATAGTTTTTCCCAATGTTGGATTGAAATTCGACAAAACAATATGGGCCGTAGGGATGGTCAATCACCGATTTTTGGACAACATCATAAACCGTAAGGTGACAAGTGAGGGAATCACCCAACTCGCCAGTCATCCACAAAACCTTCAATTCGGGAGGATCACTATCAAGCAGTTGCGAGGGATGGTGTATTGGGCCAATTTCCATCACGCCAGTATTCAAGTCAAGTACATAAAGTGAGCCATACGAGTAGCGCATTCCCCAAGTGATGGTTTGCAGTAAAACTATACTGTTTTCATACCATTCCCCCCATAGGTTGGTTTCTCCTATTACGATCCCGCCTAAGTCACGAAACACATTGGTTTGGCGATTATAAGCTAAAGCATGAACCGATGGCTGTTCCTCCCCAACGGTGTAGGCTAAGGCTATCCAGCTGCGTGCATCGGGTGATTCCGTTGGTGACAAGGGTGTTCCCCCTGATAGAACACCCCAAGCATAGCCTTCGGGTGCAGGAGGCAAATCCGCTACTGCCAGTGTAGGTTGTTGGAAAATAATCGATGGAAAAGATTCACTTGATCCTAGTGTGGGTAATGGTGTGGGCAGAGAGGTCAGCGATTCGCTGAGGATTTCCACGCCTGAGGCGAATATTTGTGAGGCAGTTGGTGGCGTGGGAATCGCCTGTGCATGAACTTCAAGTGACAGGGTGAAAAGCAGCGCAGCGACCAGTCCGAGCACTCGTTTTGGGCTTAGGTATCCAAGATGGACGGGCATTGGAACAGCTGTAAACATTCGATTTTCCTCGTGATCCCCAGAAAAACCATCGCCCAAAGACTTTCCATCGCCAGCTTTCGCACGATGTGACATTGAACGCCTATTTGCATCCAATGTACTGTGAGCGGAGGCAAAATGTTCAACCCGTTGCTTGGACAACGGTAGAATCGAAGCCGTAAACATGCTTGGTGTGGGCAGCATTTTTTAGGTGTTTTTGCCTGTGATGTTTTGAGCTTGTTGTGACAAGTGTCATGAAAAAGGCATGACCTCCCTCACTGCATTCCATTCTATACTGCTTCAATCTGCATCTATCTGAGAAACTCAACGAAATCCTATGCGTGTCGCAGATATTATGACTCGTAATCCAGTTACGATTCCATCTACCAGCACTGTCTGGCAAGCTCTGGAAACAATGGAACAGACCAGTTGCCACCATTTACCTGTGATGAGTCCACAAAACCATGTGATTGGAGTCATCACGGCACGAGATTGCCGCCTTGCGCTTCGGCTGCCCGATGTGGTGCGGGAATATTGGCAAGAAGATGAATTAGCCAAACAACTTTTGGTTCGAACAGTGATGACCGCAGCACCAACCGTCACAACACCCGATACCAGTGCCAAAGCAGCAGCCCAGTCGATGCTGCATAATTATGTAAGCTGTTTGCCAGTGATGGTTGGTGAAACCCTAGTTGGTATTGTCACCGTTTCTGATATTTTAGTGGCTTTTACCAAGATGCAATCAGATTATAAGGATGGAGACACTAACAACCCTTGATGTTCTGCACCAATCGATTTCGCTATCCATTTCTAGTGCATAGTAAGTCAGGGATATCAAAAGAAAACGAAGGATTGTAGCCATGTTTGGCATATATGATCCACAACTGGTCAAGGCATGCTCCATATTTACAGTCAGCGTCTAGAACATTTGGCGCGAGTGAGCGAGGTAGTCACCCGACATCTTAGTCATCTAGAAAAAGATGAAATTGTACTAAGTGAAACTGGGCATATTATTATTCTAAACCCTAATGCACTACCTCCCCCTGTGCCCGCGAAAATCAATTAACATGTGTTGATGTGATTTAGATCACATCAACAGACTGTGCTTTACGCTATGTTAGCGATATGGCACCTTATCCCAATGGAAGTTTTATGAAAGTCAGCATAGAGTTATTGTCGAAAAATCAACTTTTTGCGTGACTTAGCCCACGCACACAATGGGGTATTGCTGAGAAAGCCATACTAGTGGAATATCCTCCCAACACTAATCTGTATCAACAGGGTGATCCACCCACTCCTTTATATACACTGCAATCTGGTCGGGTTAAGTTGTATCGTCAGTCAAAAGAAAAATGCCAAATTTGGGCAAAGACCTCATAGCAAGTGAGTTCGTAGCAGGGTTAACTGACCAAGCATTGCTGGATTTTATTAAGGCTAGTCGTTCGATTTGGGATCTGCTAAACACCACTGGCATTGACATGCTGGGTAAAGGTGGCAATCCTGCCATGGCAGATGAGGATATTCGGGCAATTATTGCGTATGCGCGTTCACTATCATGTAGTGGGGGATGAGCCTACCAACCTCCACTTTTTGTCGATAAGGAGTGAGGTGCTAGCCCACCTCACCACAAAGTTACTCATCATAGAGGATCATTCACATCTTAGGTTCAATCTACTTGACAATATAGACTGTCAACAGGAATTGGAAAATGCGCGGTGTTTTGTGTATCTGGTACTACATCATTTGGAGAGCATTATGAGAATTTTGTTGGTTAATCCGCCCAGTGGTGGCTTAACTGTCGGACTGAAACATCTCGCAAAGGTTGAACCTTTGGGACTGGAGATTATCGGCGGTGCAGTCCGCGAGCATCAGGTTGAACTTCTCGATATGGAAATCGACACTGATCTTGAACGCACCTTACGGCGTTTCAATCCCGACATCGTTGGGGTCAGCGCACAGGTTGTACAAACCTATACGGCACAACACGTTCTCAAAGTGGCTAAAGTATTCAACCCTCACATCCTGACGGTTGTTGGTGGGCATCACGCAACGTTATGTCCACAAGAATTCAATGCGCCCTTTATTGATGTTGTAGTCATTGGTGAAGGTGTGCCAGCGTTCAAAGAAATTGTCGCCCGTTGGAGTGAAAAACAGGTCAAAGATTTTGATGATATTCTTGGGCTGGGGCTGCCGCACGACGGCGAATTTCATCTTACTACACCGCGTCCGTTCCCATCCAACCTTGACCACCTGCCCCATCCAGACCGTTCTTTAACGAAAAAATACCGTTCACGTTATTACTATCTCTTTGAGAATTCGGTTGCATCCATCCAAACTTCTGTCGGCTGCACCTTCCCCTGCAACTTCTGCTCATGCCAACATTTTACCGAGCGGCGCTTTATCACCCGCTCACCAGAACTGATTGTCGAGGATTTGAAAACCATTAAGGAAGATTTCATTATGTTCTGTGATGACCACACTTTCCTTGATGTGAAACGCATGGAACGTCTGCACGACTTGATTCTGGAAGCAGGCATTCAGAAACGTTATTTCGCGTATACCCGCGCCGATTGTGTCGTCAAAAATCCAGAGATATTCGCAAAGTGGTCAAAAATCGGCCTGATGATGGTCATGACAGGCTTAGAGGCGATTGATGACACACGCATCGAAGCGGTCAACAAACGATCCAGCATCGAGATCAATGAAAAGGCGATTGCGATACTTGCGAAAAATAACATTGTCCTGAGTGCGGGATTTCTGGTCATGCCAGATTACACCGAGGAAGATTTCAAACGCATTGATGCGTATGTGCGGCAACATCCCAACATTGCTTTGACCGAGCTCACCCCGCTGACACCGCTGCCAGGTACCCGCTTTCATCAAGAAATGAAAGATGTTGTGCTCACGCATCACCGAGAGGTGTATGACTTGGCTCATTTTGTGATTCCAACGACAAAACTGACCCCACCAGAGATGTACTACCTCATCCAAAAATACTATCTTAGGATCGCTCTCAGGGCGATGATGCGTTTAAAGCTTTACCGTTTATCGTATGTTTTTAAACGGCATATGCCACGCCTCATCGTCGGTTTGTTACTCAACAGCCGTTTAATCAAACAGATGCACATTAGTACAACTATTCCGATTCCAGTCGAGTAGATAGTGCATATCAAATGAAAGTGGGTATTGAATGACTGAACCACATCATTACGCCGTTGTTGGGTCAGGGCGACAAGGGGTAGCCGCTGCCTATGACATCGCAAAATGGGGAAATGCTGGCAGCATTTTTCTGGCGGATGCTAACTATCATCTGGCGCTTCGCGGCGCAAACCGTGTCAACAAACTCATCGGGCGCAACGCTGTCACCCCTAAACAGGTTGATGTACGAGATTATAAGGCGATGGTTGAATTGCTCGCGCCTGTTGATGTATTCGTGTGTGCAGTGCCCTTCATTTTTATTCCCGATTGTACGCGGGCAGCTATCGAGGCACACACGAGTATGGTCGATCTCGGCGGTCATACCCCCACAGTGCTTCAGCAGTTAGCGATGAATGACGAAGCCCTTGCCGCAGGCGTCACCGTTGTCCCTGACTGCGGTATGGGGCCAGGGATGAACAACACACTTGGGGTCTATCTCGTCGAACAGTTGCAAGCGCGTGGCGCAACTCCGCGCGAGGTGCGGTTATGGGATGGCGGCTTGCCTCAGAATCCACCTGCTCCGTGGGGATATCAATGTTCCTTCCACATCAACGGGCTGACGAACGAGTATGATGGGCAGGCGGTCTTTTTACGTGATGGGGTGGTTACGCTGGTAGACACCTTGACCGAACCAGAAATCCTTGAATTCGAAAACATCGGCAAGATGGAAGCATTCGTTACGTCTGGCGGCACATCGACCTTACCATATACCTATGCGGGTATTTTGCAGGTGTATGAAAACAAGACGCTGCGTTATCCAGGGCATTACCTCCAGTTTAAGGCTTTTAAAGAATTAGGGATTTTCCGCACAGAGCCCTTGATTATTGAACCTGGATTAACGGTCAGCCCACGCCACGTATTTCACACCCTGCTTGCACCGAGTATTGAAGCCGAGCAAGTGATCGATATTTGCCTGATGCGCGCTAAAGGCATTGGTAAGAAAGATGGCGAAGCCCTTACATTGGTGATTGATCTGATTGACCGCTATGACGCAGATACTGGTTTCACAGCAATGGAACGGCTAACGGGCTGGCACGCAGCCATAATGGCGCAATTCATCGCCCGCTGCGAGATTCCATCAGGTGTTTGGTCACTGGAAAAAGCGATCTCGGCCAATCGTTTTCTGGTAGAAGTGCGGCGTCGCGGTTTTCAGCTCACCGAAAGATGGGAAGAAACACCTGCCTCCACTCTTATATGAAGACTCATAGCTATCGAAGCAACCCAGTTACTATCGGAGAAATATGAAAATGCAGATTCATTATTTTGGTTGGTCAGGAATCGCGCTACAGCATGACAATACCCTGATCGGTTTTGATTTATTCGGCGATGCCGTATCGTGGGACATCTTGAAACACGGTCAAACGGTATTGCTTTGTTTGACGCATGGACATCCTGAACATGCGGGATCGATACAGGCGTTTTTGGAAGCGCCAGAAGTCCGAGCCTATCTGACGAACATCCATCTGATTTCATCATCGGAGGTCATCAACCACATCAATCGATACGGCATACTCGCACCAGAAAATACACACCCTGTTAGGGACAGAGAGAGTATTGTGATAGCAGGGGTGAAGATTACCGCATTTACTTGGGTGCATATGCCTCTGCTGCCTCCCAACTTCCGCGAAAAACTGGAGTACATCTTCCAAGTTATAATTCACCCGATTGATCTGATACGAATTGGAACATCGGCACTCAGCTTACCAATGAATGCCCCTCAACTTGGCTTTCACATTACCTATCCTGACGGTAAAACGGTTTTGAATTATTCCGAAGGTGTACATCGTTTGACCAATCCAAAAGAGGTCGAACAAGTGGCTAAAAGTCTACCTGCGGATATAATTTTCTTTGCGGTTGAACCAGATGATGTGGAAGCCATTCCGCGTTGGGTAGAGATGCTCTCTCCAAAAGATGTTTATATCTATGAGGCGCATCGTCCGTGGCGAGATACTTTTCATCTCCCCTTCATTGATGTAGATAAATATAAACATGATTTATCCGAACGATTTCAGAGAATGACATTCAGCGCATTAACAAAAGAAGGTCAAGTTATTGTTAAAGACTAATAATAGATATTCGATAGAGTGTGAGGAACAGGAGAGTATGTGTCCGTTCCTGCAATACCCAAGTAGGCAACAAAAATAGGTGCTAAGGTATAGTTGGGAATACTGTTGATTCCGTGTGTTATGATACAGGCAGTATGTTTGAGACACTATCAGGAGGGGAGAAAAAGTCTTTTGGTGAGGGGGTTATCCAATTAGGAAATGGTGTTTTTCTCGCCCTTGTGATTGGTCAGATTTTGACCAAGACACTTGATGTACTGGCTGTTTTATTAGGATTAATCTTATGGTTAGGCTGCTATTGGATAGCATATCTGCTTATGAAAGGAAGGGGGTGACATTATATGACGCCATTGCATTTACTACTTATTGGAGGAATAGTCGGGGTGGTCTTGATCGGGTACTTCGTGTCCAAGCGTTAAGCCTATAGAAATCAATCTTGCTTAAACCTTTTTCCCACACTACGAGGTGAGATGCTTTAAAATTCCCCCACCTCTCGCATTTCCAATTATACCTCCTGACAATTTAGAGCCAACGCCTAAACAAACAGCCTATTGAAAAGTCAGCAAAAAATGTTGTAGCAGGCTGATATGCTATGTTCTCCACAAAGCTAATAAAGAAAAATACTCATGATTTATGCGGTGTGCGCTGCTTCGCCATAAACTGCCAAAGTGCAATCTTTGATTTGTAGTAATTTTCTCTATCATCCTCCTTTGCTGCCACACCCCCCACGATAGCCCCAGCAATTGCGATACCCATACCGTAAATACCACCTCCCCCAATGCCAACTAGGAGAAGTGCAATTAATCCCCCGATCAATGCGCGCCTCATTGCTGACATCGCTATTGGCTCCAATTTTCTTAATTCGAGATAGTACCAATCAGGCTGACGAATTTGGCGAACACTGAGAAAAGACTCGCAGAGCGATCTACCGAAAGAAGCGAAAACGTAGAAATTCAGCACAACTCCAAGCTGGAACCAGACCAACTCTATCAACGATTTTCTACTATCAATAAACGAAAATACAATCGTGAGTGCCCCACAACCACCAAATAATAGAAAACCCTGAGACCATGTTGTTGGCAGGTGTATCACATCCAGTACTTCTGGCGATACAGGAAACCTGCTGCTTATGGCTTGTATCATCATCCAGATAAGCACAATCCCGACGAAGGCGGTGATAAAAGCTGTACCCATTACTGCTAGATAGTGTTGTCTAACAGCGAGTGGTGCAATATTAATTTGTATTGGGACAGATGAGATATGCTCTACAGTGGAACACACAATGTCTGTCGTGTCTGGAAATAAAGAGGGTGCAATACAAGGCAAAACGGGGATCGTCAGCGAACCATCAATGAGACCTAACAGGAACGCAATAAAGGTCATCCAAATAAATTGCCCCACCCGCATTACCTGAGCTTGATGATGGCTAATCACAACATGCGTTCCATGCTGATTTTTTTCCATCGCCTCAATGCGATCATGCTTTAGCTTCCAAATAATCGAGACAATGAGTACGAGTTTGCCCGCAATCCATGTCATAGCTATCTCAATAGGAAAGTGTTTTAATTCTCCGCTGTTGAGAAATGTAGACAACCATACTTCACTAACAGAGTATTCGCCTGCAACAGAGATGATCTGCACATTGCCCAGTACAATTAATGTGAAACTGAATATAAGCCACCCTATTGTTCCTGAGAATGGGGTTGAACCTAACAGCCATAAATCAGGAGGCATTGACCATGCGGGAGGAATAATTCCAGTGTGTAAAGAGGGCATCCCTTGATATAGAAGGATGACAAATAAAAGTAGCCAACCAACTGCGGAGATACCTATCCCAACAAGCATCGCCAAATCCATTCAAATATTTATTTTCACTATATATTTTTTCAAATGCTATACCCCCCCCAATCTCAGGGGAGGTAGGGATAAAAAATTGCCTAACAGGAACTATCTCTATAGTGAGCAACTACATGACTAAAACTGATTCATGCCTTTGGTTAATGTCATTTTTTAATGACCACTGCCCCAATTGTCACAACACCCGATACCAGTGCCAAAGCAGCAGCACAGTTGATGCTCCAAAACTATGTTAGCTGTTTACCCGTGATGGTCGAAGAGACGTTGGTCGGCATTGTCACCATATCTGACAATCTCATAACCTTTACCAAGATGCAGTCCAACATTGAAGCCACGCATACCTATCTCCCATGAACTGTTCCTCAGAAAGCGGAATAAGACTGTTGCTTCGGTATGATATGATACGAATATATGGCAAGCAAGCGTATCACCAAAACCTATGCCAAACTCTTGGCAGAACACCTTCACACTTTAGCAACCGCAGCAATTTCTGGTGTCGTCTTTGTTCAATTTACACCTGGGCAGCATGGGGATATTGGGCTAGTGATGTTAGGATTGATCGCTTTTTGGTTGTTGCATATATTGGCATATCTGTTAATTCATCGGATCGGAGGTGATGAATAAGTGGATGCCATAAAACTCGTCTATCTTGCCGTCATTGCGTTTGCTTTAGCGGGGATTGTTGTGGTATGGCTTGGAACCCGACAACAACGAAAGTAGTTTCCTGTAAATCTTCAATGATACCAATAAGATTTTTGACAGTTGTTCCGTTGCTGACCGTTAGGGTTATCGATTGATTACCAAGCGAAGCTGACCCTCATATGCTCTGTTCTCTACAAGGCTAATAGCGGAAAATATTCATGATTTATGCTGTGTGCATTGCTTCGCCATGAGTTGCCAGAGTGCAATTTTTGATTTGTAGTAACTTTGTCTATTATCCTCCTTCGCTACCATACCCCCCCATCTCGTCTTTAACCTTTCCTTATGCGCTCTCCAGCATCCTTCTCATACGAGGTGGTTCAGACATCCCAAGATTTCGAAAGCAGCACTAAAGGCATATAATTCCCCACAATGCATACAAATAAATATAGGTTTTTCCAAGTAGGTTGCTCAATTGCAAAACACATAGTTGGGAAAGCCTTTATCATCCCACCTAAACCTATAGGTAGCGCTGCTGAATGGGGAGAGTGACGACAAATTGCGTGCCTTGTCCCACTGTACTGATAATATGAATAGTTCCGCGATGCAGATCAACAATCCGTTTAGCAATTGCCAGACCCAGTCCAAAACCCCCTTGATTACGATTTCGAGTGGTATCCATCCGATAGAAACGATCAAATATGCGGGTCTGTTCTTCTAAAGAGATGCCAGGCCCAGTATCTTCGATTGTGATTTCGACCATTTGCTTAACGATCTGAGCGACAACTCTCACTCGTCCACCTTCAGGTGTATATTTGACTGCATTATCTATCAAATTAAAGACAATCTGAATCAACTGATCTTCATCGCCCTCTAGTCGCAGACTTGGCGCGACCTCGCGTGTAACAGTAATATGTTTCTCGTCAGCGACCGAGCCAAATTGTTCAACGACCATATTGAGCATGACACTAAGATCAACTTCTTTCACCTCAAGCGACAGTTCGTGACTATCTGTCCGAGCAAACATCAACAATGTATTTGCTAGGTGGGACAGCCGCTGTACTTCCTCCTGAATGCTCATAAGAGCCATACGATATTCCGAGACACTTCGTGAATGGCTCAGGGTAACATCGAGACCAATCTGCATGATTGATAACGGGGTGCGAAGTTCATGAGCTGCATCGGCAGTGAACTGGCGTTGTCGTTTGAAGGCTTGTTCAATGCGATCCAACATAGCATTGAAAGTCTGTACCAACTGTTCTAATTCAATCTCTGAGGACGCAAGGTCGAGGCGCTGTGTCAAATCGGTCTCGTGGATTTCGGCGACGGTACGCGCGGTTGCCCGTATTGGTACAAGCGCTCGATTGGCCAGAAACCAGCCACTCAAGGGTGCTAAGGTGCCAGTAACCAGCAGCAGCAGGATCAAAATTCTCATCACATCGCCCTGAATTTCGTGGGTTTCTTCTAGTGATACACCCACCTGGAGTGCAATTTGGGGAATGTAGGATAAGCGTAAGGTGTACAACCTAATTTCATCAAGATCATTGTCTTCTGGAACACCAACCGTTTCAAAATGGGTATCAATGATTTGTGAAAACGTAACAGGAACCTTGTAATCAGCACTTGCCGCCAGAATGTCCCCACTAGAAACATCAATCAGCCGAACGAAAAAAAGTTGATCGCTCAGAAAACTTTGGGTTGCGATATTATTACCCGCTAGTTGGAGGCGAAGATCAGCGACATCAATCGGGTTCTGAATATCCTCTGGGTCGTACAACACGGAAGCGATCTGATTGGCGGTCAATAAGAGGTTGTTATTGACCTGACCCTCAAGCCACGTTGAAATGGCAATATATAACACAATGCTCATAATAATCTGGATGACACCAAGCAGCAGCAGACCCCATAATGCGAGGCGAATGCGAAGACTCCTAAACCTGATCTGGGTTAACCAACTGATAGCCTGTGCCGCGAATGGTGCGGATATATTTTTCTTCATGATCATCATCTATTTTTTTACGCAAATAACGAATGTAGACATCCACGACATTAGAGTCAGGGGCATATTCGTAGCTCCATAAATGTTCTGCAATGATGGTGCGTGAAAGCACCTGATTCGGATGCAGCATCAGGAACTCCAATAGAGCATACTCTTTTGTGGACAGGTCAATAATACGATCCCTGCGCTGTGCAGTATGGGTTATGAGGTTCAGCACAAGATCGCCAACCGTCATCGTTGTTGATTTTTGGAAGGAGTCGCGACGTGACAGGGCACGTATTCGCGCTAGGAGTTCCCGAAAGGCAAACGGCTTAACCAGGTAATCATCTGCACCACAGTCCAATCCAGTGACACGATCATCAACCGTGTCACGCGCTGTCAACATCAGTACTGGCGTGATAATGCGTTGGTCACGCAGTTCATGACAGACACTTAACCCATCTTTGCCTGGCAGCATAATGTCCAGCACCAAGACATCGTATGAGAAATTGAGTGCCCAGTGCAATCCATCGTTGCCATTGTCAGCTATGTCGACAGCATAACCCTGTTCTTTTAGCCCTTGCTTCAGAAAATCCAGCATCTTTTTTTCGTCTTCAACGAGCAGAATACGCATAAGTTAGCCTCTTTGATCGCTTTCACCTAGCATCATCTTCACTGTATTGAATTAAAACACGATTAAGCCTGAAAGCGGGCACTCAGCTTGAGATTTTCTGTTTCATCACCGTTTAATCGTCATTTAATTCGCAGATTCAATGCTGAACGCAACCTGGTCAGAGATTTCGTACACAAAATCTATAAGGAGTAAAACATGTATATCAATCAAAAAAGTGGACTACTGATTAGCTTGGTAGTGCTTCTGAGCGTAATGCTCAATGGTGGAATAATTGCAACCGCTCAGGGTGATTCGCTGGACTGTACACTTCCAGAAGGTGAGCCAACAACAATTTCCGCAGCCAAACTGTATATCGAGTTCATGTCGACGGGCGTTGATTTGGGTACACACGGTTATTTCGACGATCACGGCTGGTCGGAACTGTGTGTTTATGATCCAAGCGGCACGCTGGCGTTAGCAGTCAAGCCGCAATCTCAACTATACGATCTCACTATGGCAGGGATTTTCTTTGAGTCCCGTGAACCGATCATCGAGGAATATCCATTTGAAGCGCTGTTTGCACAATTTCCAGAGGGTGAATATACGATCATTGGCACGAACTTCGACGGTAGCGGACTGACAGGTATTGCAATTCTCACACACAATGTCGCTGCCCCACCCGTCATTACTTCGCCTGTGCTTACAGAGGAAGATTTGATCGCCGACCTCATCTATCCTGTTGGCGAAATGGTTGTCTCCTGGGAACCAGTGACGGAAACTATAGATGGTAGAGCAGTCACGATTGTTGGGTATGAAGTCATCGTGACCAATATGGATAGCAAACATCCTGCCAGCTTCGCGCAACCGATCTATGATGTGCACCTCCCTGCAAATCACACAAGTTTGACAGTACCAGCCGAGTTTTTCCAACCCAGAACGCGTTATGAGGTTGAGGTTGTAGCCATCGAGGAGAGTGGCAACCAGACCATTAACAATGGTTACTTCACTACAGAATAACTTGTTCAGTATCGTCTTACGGGTACAACAGGAGAAACCACATGAGAATCAATTCGAAAAGGCTGCTTTCGATATTAGTCATCACACTGCTCGCTCTAGCAGTCGGCGGAGTGATGTTTGTGGTTGCACAAGATGCGACCCTAGCTTCAAATGTTGAGATTTTGCAGAACGACACTGACGACATAGGTGATAACGCGACAGCAGCAACCGAGGTAACTCTGACACAAGATGAAGCCATCGTTATTGCTGAGGCGGCACGCGACACTACGGCAATCCTTGTCGAGCTAGAAAGCGAACATGGCGTTAACGTGTACTCTATCGAACTGGCAGACAACTCTGAAGTCGAGGTCAACGCAAACACTGGCGAGATCATCGAGATCGAGTTGCCAAGTATAGACAACGACTGACGATTTACGCTGTTTTTGTAAATACAGTCGGTCGCATAGATGGAAGCGGTGTATTGAGCCGCTTCCATCCGACGATATGGGGTTATCCATCTAGATATGATTTATGCTGTGTACGCTGCTTCGCCATGAGTTGCCATAGTGCAATCTTTGATTTGTAGTAATTTTCTCTATTATCCTCCTTTGCTAACATAACACCCATGATAGCCCAGCAGTCCTGATGACAGAAGATTCGCCTCCGAACATGTTGGAAATAGCTTATTTAGTAATATGAGAAAACTGTTGATTAAGTGTGTTATTATGCGGGTGTATGGTCAAACGATATACCGAAGATCAACGCGGACGCATCGGAGAAAAACTTCTTGACTTAGGGAATATCGCTGCTGGGGCATTGTTATTTGGGCAATTTATATCGGATCGCCCATTTCATCTCTTGATTGCAGTGTTAGGCATTTTGGCGGTGATTGTTTTGTATCTTGTTGGTCTTTGGGTCATGAGAGGGGGTGAATAATCTATGGTCTTAGTTCAACCGTTAGCCGTCTTTTTGGTGGGGTTAATGCTCTTTGCCATCTTTATCGGTTGGTATGTGTTGCGGTCAAGTAAATAGCCGATAGCATTTTTCTGATCTACAGCCGTTTTCCTTTAACTACAGGCTGCCCTAATTTATGCCCTCCCCTCACCATTCCAATTATAGCCCTCAAAATTTATCAGTAGCCTCAAAGAGACGTCGCTTAATTATTATTGTGCGATGTATTGGCTTGTTTTCTAGTCCTGAATTACAGACAAATTTTGTCCTGTAGCCTAAAAGGTGGTTTACTAGATAGCATCAAGGTTCTTTACCAAGTTGATTTAGTCTGGGGGCATATGGTGGACGAGAGCCATTTGGAGATTTTGAAACAAGGCGTCGAAATCTGGAATGACTGGCGGCGGAAAAACCCTGACATAACGCCAAATCTCAACGATGCCGATCTTTCACAGCTTAATTTACAGGAGGCAAATCTCAAAGGAGTGTTTCTTGTAGGAGCAAATCTCACTAAAACGACGCTAATAAAAGCAAATCTTGATGAAGCATCTCTTTTGCTTGCTGATTTGACAAACGCAAATCTTGAAAAGGCTACGCTTGTTAAGGCACTTCTTATGGGAGCAAATCTTACAGAAGCGAAACTAAATTCAGCGGTCTTGAATAATGCTTTGTTGTTTGAGACCAACCTACAAAGAGCGAATTTAGAACATGCAGATATCATTAAAGCTGAATTAATGAAAGCCAACTTTCAAGATGCAAAGATGAGAGAGGTATGTATGGCAGAATCAAGCTGCGGAAACGCAGATTTCACTCAAGCAGACCTCAACCAGTCGTATCTTCAAAAGGCAGACTTTAGGGGTGCGAAGTTTGTAGGGGCTAGTCTCATTGGAGCCAATTTTAAAGGGGCAGACTTAAGATGGGCAGAGTTTGAACGGGCTGCACTTAACAGTGCAAAGTTGGATGGAGCAGATTTAAGTGGAGCTGACTTTTCCGACGCAAATTGCAATAGCGCGAGTTTTATAGAAGCAACTCTTCATTCCACTAAATTTTTTAGTACGATTTTGCAAAGTTCTTGGTTTATTGATACAGAACTAATGAACGTTAATTTTCTTCTAGCGAATCTGATTGGTGCATCTTTCAGAGGAGCGAAGATTTTCAATACTTGTTTTCGTGGTACTAATCTCAGTCAGGCTATCTTTGAGAACGCAGAAATAGTGGATTGTGATGTGTATGGTGCTTCGGTTTGGGATGTAAATCTTAAAGGCGCAAAGCAGAAGAATCTTAGCATCACTAAATATGACGAACCAGAGATGATGGTAGATGATCTTCGTGTGGCCCAGTTCATTCGTATGCTTTTGGATAATTCTTTCCTTCGGGACGTGCTGACTACGCTTGGAAACAAAGCTGTACTTATTTTAGGGAGATTTAGCATTCCTGAGCGAAAAGAAATCTTAGAGGGAATGAGGGATTTGCTCAGAGAGAAAGGTTATTTGCCTATTGTATTTGATTTTGAAAAATCTCAGGAGCGAGATTTTACTGAGACAATAAAGGTACTGGCAGGCATGTGTCTGTTTGTGATTGCTGACATCACAAACCCTAAATCCAGCCCGCTGGAACTACAAGCTATTGTGCCTGATTACATGATCCCATTTGCACCAATTCTCCAAGAAGGGGAAAAGCCATTTGCTATGTTTAAGGATTTACAAAAGAAATACAGATGGGTTTTAGATGTTCGCACATACAAAGACAAAGGGAATTTACTCAGCAACTTCGAGATGGGAATTATTAACCCAGCTTTAACCAAGCATAATGAAATGCTTGTTCAGAAAAATGAAATGCTCAAAATCCGCTCCATTGATGAAATCTAGGATACCTGAAATAATTATCCTTTTGTTGTGCTCTTTCTCTCAAAATATCGTGCTGTTGCCTGAAATAGTCTATCGACGCCTGCATCTGTTAATGAGGACCATTTATGGAGAGTTTCTTGAGGAATAAAATCAGTCACACCTACAGAAAGCCAACTTTCAGGCGAAAGTTCTTTGTCTTTGCCAAGGCTAATCGCTAATAGTTTAACCACCCCTCTCAAAACATCATTTTTTACGACTGCTTGATCGGTGAGTGTTTTATAAACCTCAGACCGTGTATCTTCCAAGAGGGAGTGATAAAGTGCACTAAATACGACCTCTTGTTGCTCACGGAAGGTAATTATCACAGGTTCAACAGAAGCATTTTCATGGTCACCTGGTCTATCGGTTATGATGGGTAGTTGATAATTTTCTTCTGAAACTCCTTCTGACATACAAATACATTATATCAAATTGCGTCAATAGATAGAGGTAGCGCACAATATTTGATTGTGCACCAGAATAGGTTAATCTTTTGATGTATTTTTGCTCTGTAGGTTAATCTAGCAGGTTATGGAGGTGATAATGATAAGTGATTTAATTGCTCTTATAACCTTGGTGAAGGGTATTCGTGATCGTCGAAGGCAGTTAAATCGGGAATATTTTGTAGATTTTATTACACCAACTTGGGATGCATTCAATCGAATTCATAATGATTATTTGATCTCATTTAAGGAGTATGCTGAGTTAATTTGCAGTGAGGATTTTTCTGTTCAAAGTCTTCTGAAGCGAATGCAACGTGATCACGTTTATAGTCAGAATCTTAGGTCTGATCTTCTTAATTTGAGTAGTGTTTTACCCATGCCAAGCCATAACAAAAAGGAAGGAAAGCCAAACATATCTTTGGCTAGGTTTATTTTGGCACTGCGTGAGTACTTTGATATTTACGAGTATGTAGGCATTGGAGAAAATTCGTCTGAGTTTATTCATTACAGAAGGCGTAAAGAAACGGGTTATGAAGCGGGAGAAGATCAAGAATTAGTTCTATATTACTCTGGTCGCTTATTTCCTAGTGAGTTTCTTCCTAACTTCTTTAGGATAGTTTTTGCTATGTATCTTCATAAAAATGGAGATAAAAATGAAAAAGTTAAGATTGAGAAAAAGCTTGATGAGCTTATCCAAATAATTCAACTTCACTATAATGCTGTGAGTGAGGCATATTTTTCACTGAAGAGTACGATACCAAAATAACGGACGGAGGAATAAGCTATTTTTGGGAGTTAATCGTTCATCTTCCCCTCCATTTTACTTGAATAGTATTTATCCGTTTTGTTTCTACAGTGAAGGGTACAAGGAGACTGGGTAACAATTCTCGCAAAAATCTATCGTCCAAAATACATCCTTATATCCCACCCAAAATCACAAAAGACAACCATATTCATGAATCCCTATCGCTGTAGTGCCTAGAATATCTACTAGAAGTCCTTGCGTTCATATCGAACACTTCCAAAACTCACGATATAATAATATACAGGTTTTCTCACTATAAGTACCTCATCACCAAAAGTGGAGTATTTGCGTTTTGGACATTGACTACAACGAAGCGGATACCTGTCGCAAATTCGTCACTCCACAATTGGTAGATACAGGCTGGGAGTCACCTCCACATTCACTGACTGAACAGCGCACCTTTACGGATGGTCGCATTGTCGTTACAGGCGGCAGATCGAAACGTGGTGAGCAAAAGATAGCCGATTACATTCTTAGGTATCGGCATGATTTTCCCATTGCAGTGGTTGAAGCCAAAAAATATAGACTGCCCGCAGCACAGGGATTACAGCAAGCAAAAGACTATGCTGAAATTCTTGGGTTGAAGTTTGCCTATGCAACCAATGGGCAAGAAATCATCGAATTCGATTACTTCACTGGGCAACAACGGAAATTAGCGAAATACCCTACCCCAGATGAACTCTGGGCACGCTGGAGCGTTGGACAAGGCATAACCCCTGAGACAGCCAAACCATTGCTGGAACCCACACATCGGGAACAAGGCAAAACACTCCGTTACTATCAGGAAATCGCCATCAATCGCACAGTACAGGCGATTGCACAGGGTCAGCGCCGCATTCTGTTGACAATGGCAACAGGCACAGGAAAAACTCATGTTGCTTTCCAAATCTGTTGGAAGCTGTGGAAATCACAATGGAATAAAGACAGAAGCTACCGCAAGCCGCGCATCCTATTCTTGGCAGATCGTAACATTCTGGTCGATGACCCAAAAGACAAAACCTTCGCCCCATTCGAAGATGCCCGTTTCAAGATTGAGAAAGGCAAAATCAGCAAAGGCCGTGAGATGTATTTTGCCATTTATCAGGCAATTGCATCTCGTGAAGGGCGTCCAGGGTTATACCGCGAATTTCCGCCCGACTTCTTCGACCTGATTGTGGTGGATGAATGCCATCGAGGAAGTGCACGAGATGATAGTAACTGGCGGGAAATCCTTGAATACTTCCAGCCTGCCTATCAGCTTGGCATGACCGCAACACCCCTGCGTGACGATAACCATGATACCTACGCATACTTTGGAAATCCGCTGTATCAGTACAGCCTCAAGCAAGGAATTGAAGATGGCTTTCTCGCGCCGTACACAGTGCATCGCGTGGTGACTGATTTGGATGCAGCAGGCTGGCGACCCAATCAAGGGCAGCGAGATCGTTACGGACGGGAAATTCCTGACCAAGAATACACAACTGATGATTTTGATCGCGTGATCGCTATTCGAGAACGTACCGAAGCCATTGCCAAACACATCAGCGACTTTTTGGGGAAGTCAGGCAACCGTTACGCCAAGACCATCGTATTTTGTGTTGACCAAGAACATGCATTGGAGATGGCAGATGCCCTCGCCCGCTACAATGATGACCTGATGGGTGAACATTCGGATTGGGTCGGACGTGTGACTTCCGATGAGGGTGATATAGGACGGGGGTTGCTCGACAAATTCAAAGATGTTGAAAAAGAAACCCCTATCATTCTGACGACTTCAAAACTGCTGACTACAGGTGTGGATGTGCCAACCTGCAAGAATGTGGTCATTGCCCGTGTGGTCAACTCCATGACCGAATTCAAGCAGATCATTGGACGCGGAACACGAGTGCGAGATGATTATGGCAAGTTGTTCTTCAATATCCTCGATTACACAGGAAGTGCAACCGCCCGTTTTGCTGACCGTGACTTTGATGGGTATCCTGCCAGCATCACACAAGAAGAAATTGATGAACAGGGCAACACTGTTTCAGATGAAGTGCTGGCGGATGCTGATCCAACAGCACCAGACGTAACAGCAGCCCCTACGCCTGATTTGAGCGACCATGAACTAGAACGGCGAAAATTGTATGTGGACAATGTAGAGGTCGAAATCGTCGCTGAGATGGTGTATGAACTGGATGCCAGCGGTAGACGCAATATTGTCAAATTCACTGACTACACCGCTGAGCAGGTACGAACCCTCTACCCCAACTCAGCCGAGATGCGAAAGCTATGGGCAGACCCACTCGGACGCTCATCGGTAATCACCAACCTGAACGAACGAGGCATTGATTTCGAACGATTGATGGGGGTGATGAATCAGCAGGATGCTGATCCCTTCGATCTCCTGTGTCATGTAGCTTTCAATGCTCCGATCCGTACTCGCCGCGAACGGGCGAACCGTGTTCAAATAGAGGAAACGGCATTCTTCGAGCAATACACCTCGAAAGCGAGAGAAATTTTGCTGACCCTGCTTGAAAAGTACGCCGAACATGGCACAGCCCAATTCACCATCGAGGTGTTGAAAGTGCCGCCACTCTCGAACTACGGTAACATCTCAGAAATTGCACGGCTTTTTGGTGGTGCAGACAAGCTAAAGCAGGCGGTAGAACAATTACAAACGCTTTTGTACGCCGCATAAAAGGAATTAGAAAATGACAAACGTGTATCTCAGCTTTGGGCGTGGCTCCGAAGCAGAATTTGAGGTAGCTAAAAGTGTTGTCAAGGGATTAGGGTTGCACACATGGGAATGGAACACATCTCCTGGTGAATATTTTGATCGCAACTTATATCAAATTCTGAAGTCAGAAGTTGACCGAGCAGACCTTTTCGTTGGCATCTATGCGCATTATTACGGTTGGATTCCTAAGAAGGACAGGTTCGGGGAAAACACTACAGACGGAGAACATAGTGTATTCCATATGGAGTATCGTTGGGCGCTAGAACGAAAGATACCTATGTTCATATATTTCTTGGATACTCCGCCAACTCGCACAGATGATACAGTTGAATCTGAACCAGATCGGATAGAAAAACTTAAAGCTTTTAGAGAAGAATTACGAACAAATCACTTTATTCACAATTTTCACTCACTTGAAGAGCTTCGAAAGTTACTCGGCTCTACCCTGATAAGGGTTTTTCACCACCAACGTTTCGGCAGAGGACAATCAGGAAAAATTGTCTTCATTAGCCACGCTTCGCATGATGACGAATTTGTTTCTGAGCTTGCTGAACGGCTTGAACAAGTCAACCTACAACCTTGGGTTGACCATTTGCACTTACTTGCTGGTGCTGACTGGGATACTACATTGGAGCATATGCTCGATGCTGCCGACATGATGATCGTCGTTCTGAGTCCTGAGGCTGTCAAATCACTTGTTGTAAAAGCCGAGTGGAGTTATTTCGGCGAAATTGGGGGAAAAATCTATCCAATACTGTACAAAGATTCGATTATTCCATTCCGCCTTCGTGTCCTACAATTTATTGACTTTCAACACGATACCGACAAAGCATTTCAGAAATTATGCGATGCGCTTGGTGTCAGTTCCATCAGAAATGAAAAATCATAACAACCATGCCCCGTAACCAGAAGAAACCCAACACTACCCTCACCACAGCCCAGCGTTTATCCAGCATCGTCAAGTCCTGCCGCGATATTATGCGGAAGGACAAAGGGTTAAATGGCGATCTTGATCGCTTGCCGATGCTGACCTGGATCATGTTCCTCAAGTTCTTTGACGATATGGAAACGGAGCGTGAGGTTGAGGCGCAGCTAGAAGGCAAACCGTTTTATCCAATCATAGAGCCGCCCTATCGCTGGCGGAATTACACGGATGGCCTGCACAGCATGACGGGCGAAGAACTGCTGGCTTTCATCAACAATGATGAGGCGGTACGTCCTGGCGGCACACGCGGCCTCGGTCTGTTTGCTTACCTGCGCGGGCTACGGGGCGATGGTCAGCGTGATGTGCTGGCTCGTGTATTTCAGGGGGTTCAGAACCGTTTTACCAGTGGCTACTTGCTGCGCGATGTGATCGACAAAATCAACGACATTCACTTCACCAGCAACGAGGAGATTTTCACCCTCAGCCACCTCTACGAATCACTGCTGCGCGAGATGCGCGATGCGGCAGGCGACAGCGGTGAGTTCTACACACCACGTACTGTTGTTCGGTTTATAGTTGAAGTCATCAACCCAGAATTAGGTGAAATACTGCTTGACCCAGCCTGCGGAACGGGTGGGTTTCTCGTCGCAGCTTATGAACATCTCTACCAGCAGGTGCAGTCGGTTGAAGACCGCCGCATACTGCAAAATGAAAGTCTCTTGGGTGGTGAGGCAAAGTCTCTACCCTACCTGCTGGCTCAGATGAACTTGCTGTTGCATGGATTGGAAGCGCCGAATATTGACTATGGCAATTCCCTGCGCCATAAACTCAGCGAGATAGGTGAACGTGACCGTGTAGACATCATTCTGACTAATCCACCTTTCGGGGGCGAAGAGGAACGTGGCATTCAGGGCAACTTCCCTGCTGATAAGCAAACCTCTGAAACGGCACTCCTGTTCCTGCAATTGATTATGCGGAAGCTGAAACGACAGCCGAAGCCAGGACGAGCAGGCGTCGTTGTACCCAATGGAACGCTATTTGCCGATGGGGTAGCGGCACGTATCAAAGAAGAACTACTGAAAGACTTCAACCTCCACACGATTGTGCGGCTGCCCAATGGGGTATTCGCGCCATACACCAGTATTCCAACCAACCTGTTGTTCTTTGATCGTTCACACTCAACACGCGACATTTGGTACTACGAAATAACCCTACCAGCGGGCAAGAAGAACTACACCAAAACCCAGCCGATGCAATATGAGGAGTTTGCCGACTGCATTGCGTGGTGGAATAACCGCATAGCAAACGATCATGCATGGAAAGTTCGTGCTGAGGATGTACTGAAGTACAACGGCAACAACAATCTACAATCGGTCAATCTGGACATTAGTAACCCGAATCGTACTGCCGATTTACAGCACCGTTCACCTGAAGAACTAGTCGAAAGCATTCTGGCGAAAGAACATCGCATCGCAGAGATCATGGAAGAAATTCGGCAAATGGTTGGGCGCAAATGATCGAGAATGTTAGCTTGGGTAACATCCTGAAACTGGAACGCCGTCGTGTTAATTTAGACCCTGATACACTCTATACTGAGATTGGCGTACGCAGTTTTGGTAAGGGTATCTTTCATAAAGAACCGCGTACAGGTTTGGAAGTCGGCGATAAAGACTTGTATCAGGTTCAAGAAGGCGACTTTATTCTTCAAATCACCTTTGCATGGGAAGGTGCAGTAGGTCTAGCTTCGAAACAAGAAGATGGCATGTACTGTTCCACAAGATTTCCGACCTTTCGTGTAAACACTGCGATTTGTGAACCAAAATATTTGCTCTTTTATTTCAAGACGCCCGATGGTGTAGCGCAACTTGGGAATATTTCTCCTGGTTCGGCAGGTAGAAATCGAGTATTGAGTGTCAAACGTATTCCTGAAGTGTTTGTTCCTCTCCCGCCGCTAGACGAACAGCGCCGCATCATCGCGCACATTGAAGCATTGGCGGTACGCATCGCGGAGGCGCGTGGCTTGCGTCAAGGTGCGGTAGCGGAAGCCGAGGCATTACTTACCGCAACAAAAAAAGCACTGTTCAATGATACATTCTTTAATAATTTTCCAGCATTTGCACTCGGCAATATTGCAGAAATTCAATCAGGTGTAACACTTGGGAGGGAGTTATCGGGCGAAACAATAACTTTGCCGTATCTTCGAGTTGCAAATGTACAAGATGGCTATTTTGATTTAGCTGAGATAAAGGAGGTGTCGATCCGCACTTCCGAATTCGATAAGTGGCAGCTTGAGATTGGCGATATTTTGCTAACCGAAGGTGGGGATTGGGACAAATTAGGTAGAGGGGCTGTCTGGCAAGGGGAAATTTCCAATTGTATTCATCAAAACCATATCTTTCGTGTGAGAGTTAATCCTCAAATATTCAACCCATACTACCTCATGGCACTAATCAGCTCACCATATGGTAAACAATATTTTCAAAATGCGTCTAAGCAAACAACAAATCTTGCTTCCATTAATCAAAGACAACTTAAAGCCTTCCAAGTTGTTCAACCCCAACTGGAAGATCAATATCAAATTGTTGAGTATTTGCATCATATACAGATGCGTATAATTACACTAAAACGTCTCCAAGTCGAAACTACTGCCGAACTAGATGCACTGCTGTCATCGGTATTGGATCGGGCATTCAAGGGGGAATTGTGGGGTCAATGAGGGATGCATTCATAAGCTATAAACGCAGTACAAGCGGCATTCTTGCATACCTGATTAAAAATGTTTTGGAAAAAGAACATGGCCTGAATGTGTTCCTTGATGTTCGCAACCTTACATCTGGCCCTTGGCTCACTCAATTACGACAGGAAATAAATCAATCTCGTTCAGTTGTGTGTATTCTATCCAATACCACCTTATCATCATCGGTCGTAAAGGAAGAAATTCGCTCTGCTCAAGGTGCTGGAAAAACACTGATTCCCGTGTTTCACGAACAATGCAAGCCTTCTCAAATCTCGACAAAATTCAACGATCAACTCACTAGTTTTCTGTTGGACAATCAAGGCGTTCAGCTACTCGACAAACGCTTGTTATTTATCGAAGAAGGTATCAGCCAGTTGGCCTCACTCATTAAATCAGCAGATACTTTTCAGGCAAAATCATCAAATGAGAAGATAGAGAGAATAGAAGTAGCAATAGATGACTCATTCAAGAGCCTAGATGATTTTCGTGTTCTAATTGCGGGTATTAGCTTAGTTGGCGTTAATTCCGTCAATGTGATTGCACAAAGTGAAGCGAAGAAATCTATCACAGTTGAAATGCCAGAAGAAGCCGCCCAAAGATTGCTCACCCTAACCCAAAATCAATCCACGACATTAGGAGAATTTAATCTCGTAGATGCCCGAAAGCTGGAAGTTTCAGAAGTTGAAAATACTATTATTATGAATTATAGCCGCCAAGATAGAGCAGCCGTTGAGTATGTTCGTGATGTATTGCAGCGCGAAGGCATTAATGTATGGGTAGATACTATGCTTCCCAGTGGAACTGCGAACTGGATAAGTGAGATCAGCAATCAAATTAAACGATCATCAGGAATGATCGCATTTCTTTCCCCCAACTCTAATAATTCTCAGGGGTTCCTCAATGAGCTTGCATACGCACAAGCATTTTACAAACGAATATTTCCCGTATGGATACGGGGGGACAATTACACCGATTCAGTTCCCCTTTCACTTTTTACTTCTCAGGCTTTCGATTTACGGGAGATAAGAGGAGGATACAACGCACCCGATCTAACCCACTTGGTTGAAGCCATCAAACGTCATATCGAAAATCAATAAACAGCTAGCAAATGTACATGAAAAAACACTCTACTTGGTGCTACTACCCGCATCCTGATGAAATCTACTATCACCACACAATTGATAACGCTGTTATCAGCATAACCTTTGGTATCGACAATGATTTGAGCCAATTAGATCGCGAGACCATGAAAGCAGAATACACGGCTCGTTTTCCAGAATTGAGTGATGCTCAGATTCGGACGTTGTATGCCATGTTGTATCACTTCACCCATACCCTGCAAATCGGTGATCGGGTTATCTATCCATCCACACGGCATGATCGAATGATCCGCGTCGGCACGTGCACGGGTAACTATCGTCATGTGGCAGGTGATCCATTGGGCTGTGTCCACCAGCGCGATGTGGAATGGATAAAAACGTTTGCTCGCACTGAATTCTCCCCTGACGCGCTTCGCGGAATTAGCGTCAATCTGGTAATTTTTCAGGTACACAGCGATATGTTTCTCCGTGAACTCGGTCAATTAATGGGCTAAAAGGCTAGAAAATGGCTGAACATCCAAATGCGCGTACTATTACAGCTATCGAAAAAATGATGCAGGAGATGCAGTATCTTGTAGACCACCCGCGAATGCAGCAGCGCAACTGGGTAGCATCAGGAAAACAATGGTTGCCTATTCTCCAACACGCCAAAGAAGATTTGCAACGCGAGGTTTCGCAAAATGATCTAGTCGCCGAGTCATATCAAGGATTGCTCTTAGCCCTCGAACGGGTTGGATTAGCGGTCGAAAAACGTGACGCGACTACATGGGGCTATCGCTGGCATACAGGGGCGTTGGTTGGTGCATATCCCACCCGCGCGGAAGCAGTCGAGGCTGGACTGAAAGCACGGTTGAAGTAGATGGCTAATTTCGTTATTCGTTTAGGACAGGAAAGCGATCTGTCCAGTGTTGTTGCGATAGATACAGAAGCCTTTTCCCCGTATGGCACGACTGAAGAACCACGCATCATTGCTTCTCGCCTCTCCACTTTTCCTGATGGTTTTGTCGTATTGGAGACTGAAGGGATTATTGCGGGATATGGCAGTTCAGAAAAGTGGGCATCTGAGCGCGAACCTGTAATGAATGAGGATGCTTCGACATCTCATGATCCAGCAGGTCGCATATTTTGTATCACAGCAATGGCGGTTAAGTCCGATCAGCAAAACAAAGGCATTGGGTCTGCGATCCTCGAAAGACTACTTTTGATTGCTCACCAACAGGATTGCACTCGCGTCGTTCTTGAAACCACCCATGCCAAAGATTTCTATCTCCACCGAGGATTTCATGTAGCAGGTACGCGAGAACAAATGAACACAACACTATTTGTAATGGCGAAAGAATTGTAGAACCATCAAACCTTAGCTTTACGCTATTAGGCTTGGGTCACTGTAATATCAGCTACAGTCCAATTATTGGAATCGTAAGCGACTAGCCATACCGTTTCGGTGTCATAATGCCAGAGTTCCAAGTCAGTCTCCCCTACCCTAAAAACTGAACACCCTCCATCATCATTCTGATCGAGAATCGCGGTATATGCCTCATCTCTTGTGCTATAAAACGGGATTTGTAAACCGCCACAGAGGTAAATAATAGGCATAGAGCAAGATTCTATTTCACAAAATAGCCCTGATGGGAAGGCAATGGCCGAAGCCTTCATGCCGATTGTCCAGTCAGTTAAACCAGCCCTGCTCACCAGATCGCCATCTATAAACAGCAATCCAGGAATTGGTTTTCGGTCAAAGGGAGTGTAGGTTTCTTTGCTGCACCATTTCATAGCAGTATCCACGTCAAAGACGGGATTTCACCAGCATATCATAGAGACACACTAGATAAATCCCGTCCAATCCTCCGTTATAGTCCCTGCTTCCGTTCCTGCAAAACTTCCGCTACTGTTGTCCGTCCTGCTTGTACGCCTGCACTTCTAAGAGCGGATAGCACTTGATTAACGGATAGCTGTGCCAGATCGGGATTTTCGGCAAGATAGGTGCTTACTCGCCCTTTAACAGTTCCCTCTTGCTTGTTCGCTTGATGTCCGTTTTGTCCGTTCGTTGCTTGTCCGCTCTGTCCGCTCGGAGCGGACAGCAACCGAACACCAGACAGATTACCTTTTCCCAGATACCCTCTCACCTCCGCAAATGCCCGCTGCCGTGCGTCTCGTTCGGTAACTCCCTGCTGTAAATACCGAACGAACACCGCCCGATAGATCACCGTAGATTCAACTTCCTGCCAGCGTTCTTCTCGGAAATCATTGGCTGTTCGACGTTCCAGCGCTAGGGCAGCCAATCCATCACCAGCGACTAACGCACCAATCGGGATAATAAAGGCCGATAGAAGCGCCATCACCAATGCTGCTTGAGTGGTTGCGGGCAGATGTCCAAATCCTTCAATAATGGCTGCAAATGACAAGTCCTGAAGCTGGGTAACCGCCACGACAGAGGTAAATGAGCCTGCACCGTTCACAAGCATTGCAGTTAAAAACAAGAGGATTTCTAGCGCCCAGAGTGTCCAAGGCAGTGGATGGTTTCCAGCCTTATCCAATCGTCGCCGAAAGGCAGCATAGAGCAAACCAAACTCAACACCAATTGGCGCAATCCAACCCCAGCCAGGGGTCAGTTTGTCGAACACACTAGCAGTATGTGGTGCAGACAATCCATACAACACGAGAGCAACTAGCACAATCCAATATGGGACACTCCCTGTAAGCAAATCTCGCATAGATCGCTGAGGAGCTTCTTCTTTCATCCAACGCTGCCGCTCTTGGCGGTAGATGGTTTCCATATTCAGTATCTCGTTCATCTTTTTCTCCTCACCAACTGCTAGAAATTCTGAATCAAAACATGTCTGCTGGTCAGGCAATAAACGAAGATTTCGTTGTAAAGACAGCAAAGGAAAGCTATGAAGTCAAAACGCTCCACACAATCTTGACCACTATGCCGCTTTGAGATCGCGCGGCAAGTCCAAGATTATGGGGAGGGATACCACTATGCTGCTGTCAGACGTTGGAGAAGCTGTCGAATTGCTGGTGTGTAGTTTTCGCGGTAGAGCAAAATTGAGTAACCACTGTGGGTGCGAAGCCCGTCACTCCCGCACAGAAACAAAGAGCCAATCGAGATTTCGGTTGGCTCTTTTGTATTATTATCCCCACCTGATTCGACTCCAGAGTCGATGACAGCACTCAATCTCGCTTTTACAATAACTAAAAGTACAGGTTAGCCAGAAAAGACTCCCCGTGATCGACATAATTGCTGCTCAGAGTGGCGAAACTCTGCAACATCTCATCACATTATCTCAGGAATATGTCATATGGATGGTTGCCGAAATTCGCCAATATTACCCTGAACTGGACATTAATGAATTTGCATCAGAACATGACTACGACGATATGTACAAGAAATTTCCCGGTGAACATACCCCACCCGATGGAGGCTTATTCATAGCCTACACCGACAGCCAACCTTGTGACTGCATTGCGCTTGCCAGACTAACACCCACCATATGTGAAATGCGAACGCTCTTTGTACAGCCTAAGTTTCGCAGCTTAGGCATCGGAAAACAGCTTGCCCAGGCATCCATCCACGAATCGCAAAAATTGGGCTACATCCACATGCGCCTCGACACACTGAAGTTTATGACCAAAGCACAAACTTTGTATCGCTCATTCGGCTTTTACGACATTGAACCCTATCGAGATATGTCGCCCGCACTAAAGCAGTACATCTGCTTTATAGAATGCAGCCTCTCCTAATCCCACACAGGCGGCTTCTCAGTGTACGGGTCTTTAGGCGACAAATCGCTCGAAAGCGAACCTTGATGCCGGTGCATCAATAACTCAATCGCATCCGCCAAATGCTCATCTGTGATGTTGTAATCACCCCGTTCAACCCGCAGCTTATGCGCCTCAAACAGCACTTGCACATGGGTCGCACCCTCTGGCGGCACAAACTTATAACAGGCGCATTCAATCAATTGCCCCAGTGGATCACGGAAATAAATCGAGTCCATAAATCCCCGGTCAACCTCACCCGTATGGCTAATCCCGCGTTCGTCCAACCGCTTGACGATCTGCGTATACATAGCCCGCGACACGCTGAAAGCCAGATGGTGCAAATTGCCGATGCCTTCTGGATTACGGCTCGAATCCGGCCGCCGATTTTCATTGGTAAACACCGTAATCAACCGCCCATCACCGGGGTCAAAATACAAATGGCTTTCCGCTGGCACATCCAAATTTGGTTGCTCAAATATAAACGGCATCCCCATCACGCCTTCCCAGAAATCAATGCTGGTTTGACGATCTGCGCCGACCATTGTGATGTGATGCACACCCTGCGTCTGAATTTTCTTCATGGATTCACGCTCACTGTTTAACTTATTCCCTACTCTATACTCGCAATCCCAAACTCTATTTTTACTCCCTTCCCTCGCGTGCGGGGGAAGGGTTGGGGATGGGGGTAAAATAGATACTGGTAGCTAGAATTGTACCGCAACCCCGCCACAGTCCAATCTGGACTCGCCGCAATCCACAGGTTCGTTATACTTCCCTACATACCCAACCAGCAAGAGGAATAAACACATGGAAACGCGCAAGATCGGTTCATTAAACGTCTCCATAGTCGGTCTGGGCTGCAATAACTTCGGGCGACGTTTAGATGCGGCAGGCACAGAATGGGTCATCAACGCCGCGCTCGACGCCGGAATCAACTTCTTCGATACAGCCGATGTTTACGGCGATGGACAAAGCGAAGAATTGCTCGGTCGCGTATTAGGGGCGCGCCGTTCCCAAGTCATCATCGCCACCAAATTTGGTCATAATATGCCCAATCAGGGAAAAGGCGCGAGTCCGGCTTACATCCAAACGGCTATCGAAGCCAGCCTCCGCCGCCTCGGCACTGACTACATCGACCTCTACCAACTCCATACCCCCGACTCCGAAACCCCGATTGCCGAAACCCTCGGCAAGCTGGATGATCTGGTGAAAGCCGGGAAAATCCGCGAAATCGGCAGTTCCAACTTCTCGGCTGAACAAATTCGGGAAGCCGAAGGCGCTGTAAAACCCGGCGGAGTCCGTTTCGTCAGCCTTCAGAACGAATACAGCCTGCTCAAGCGCGAGGACGAGAAAGAAGTCCTGCCCGAATGCGACCACCTCAACATCGGCTACCTGCCCTACTTCCCGCTTGCATCAGGGATGCTCACCGGAAAATATCGTCAAGGACAAGCCCTGCCGAAAGGCACACGCATCACTAACAATCCCGACCCCTCACGTTGGCTCAATGACGCAAACTGGGGAAAGGTCGAAAAACTCACCCAATTTGCCGAATCCAAAGGCCACACCATTCTCGAACTCGCTTTCTCATGGCTGCTCGCCCGCCCCATCGTTGCCTCGGTTATCGCAGGCGCGATGAAACCCGAACAGATTCAGGCCAACGCCAAAGCCGCCAATTGGCAGCTCACCCCCGCCGACCTCGCCGAAATCGACGCAATCCTCTCCGCATAGAAAAAACGCAAACCGCTTTCAGAATGACCATGCCGTCTGCTGTGGATGGCATGGTCATCCATAACCCCAATTGACTTTGCAAACCCAAAAATTAATGAATTAATCCTGTTTGTAATTTTTACATCCACTCCCTCCATGATAATGAAAATAGAGCTTAGGGAAGGGACATCATGAATAAACGTCTAATCATTGCCGTCATAACAGGTCTTTTATTGCTGCTCGCCGTGCCATTAGTACAAGCGGGTGACTGTGGTTGCCCTGAAGTACCGCCAGTAAAATCAGTCGATATTGAATTTGCCTGTGACAAACTGACCGTCACATGGTCACATAGCGAAGGGACAGAATCAGGACTAATTATCGTAAATGGGGATACATTCGATCTTATCGTATTAGAATTCTTTGAAGGCTCATCAGGCAGTTACACCATCACCTTCGATCCACCATTAGCGAAGACAACCAACTTGTTCATTGATATTGGGATTTTTGCTGATGAGGAGCTTATCGCTGAAAGCATAATTACAGTCAATTGCGGTGATCAACCAACCGAAGGTGTAGACGATGGAATTCCAGATTGTACCGATGGTCGTTTGACCTATACCCTATGCCAGCCATTGGTCGTTTATCCGGTCGTTTCCGATGACGGCGTTGGGATGACCATTTATCTGGTTTCGCGCGGTTCGGATGTAGGCCAATTTATGCTCTACATTCCGGCAGAAACCTTTGAAGCCTTACCAGATAAAGTTGCCGAAAATTGCACCATTGATAGTTCAGAAGATGGACAGATCGTGGTCTATCGGCTAACTTCCGGTGAATATCAGGTCAACGTTGGCCCGGATGATGAAGGCAAGGTTTTCGCCTACATCTTTACCGATTTGACTTCCGCCCCCGTGAGAATTGATTCGGTCATTTCCGGCCTGAAACCAGAAATTCTACCGTCCTGCATCTAAGCCAATCATAACTGCAAAACTCCCTCTCGTCTCATAACCAGCGCGAGGGAGTTTTTTCTGTATATTTTGTTAGCGCTCACAGTAAAATCACGATTAACACAGCCAAAATTACGCACTTTTTATTCGCTGACATCTTTAGTCTTATCCTACTCCTTTCTTGACACCTCAAGCCAAACACTAACCATCCCCCAACAGCCTTAACATTCCTCGTCCCTCAAAACCGTTAGCAACTTTGTCCCGAAAAACGTACCATTTGGTCACCCTTTTTCCCTCAAAACCTGTTACACTGTGCATATGAATGAACGCTCTGTTTCCTTATTCGCAGGCAAACGCTGTCCCGCTTTTTCTGGAAACTGGCAACGCGTAGCTGGCAACTATACAGCAAGTATTGCAGCAGCCCATCCATCCCGAATCGCCGCAATACTTTTATCCGAACAATCCGAAAACCGCCCACGCGAAAGAATCCGATAAACACGCGGCGTTTCGAAAAACACCCCACCCTGTCCAACAACCTGCCACCTATTCCGTCTTTTTCTGGAACTAGAAACCCAAAACCAATCACCAGGAACCAAAAACGATGAACTATCAACTACCAACAATGACATTTGCGACATGCCTGCTTCCCTCACTCCCGCAGGACAAATGACAATATTGTCGCGCGGCGGCAATACGCGAACGTGGCGCTGCACACTACGGCGCTCCCCGTCTCAACCGCCGACAATGACAGTTGCGACGTGCCTGCTCCCCTCACTCCCGCCGACAACGCCTACGGCAATTTGTGCATTTTGCGAATCTTTTGCACATTTTGCACTTTTATGTCTTTTACTCGTTACCCGTTACTCGCCACTCGTTACTTCTTCTCTCAGTACCCAGTACTCAGTACTTTATACTTGCCTTAAAATGCCTTACTCATACCTCGTCCCTCATTACTCATCCCC
>JAIOHM010000152.1 GCA_019912965.1 Anaerolineae bacterium | reverse complement strand
GCTGAAGAAGCGAGTGTTCCAGACTGGCTCTCCGATATGCAGCCTGACGAATCCGCTGCTGAACCCGAACCTGTCGCTGAAGAAGCAGGCGGTTTTGAATGGATGAGCAGTGCTGAAGAAGAAGACGAAGAACCTCTCGCTGAAGAAGCCGTCGTTCCCGATTGGATGTCGGCCATGCAGCCTGACGAACCTGCTGCTGAACCTGAACCCGTTGCTAAAGAAGCGGGCGGCTTTGAATGGATGAGCAGCGTTGAAGAGGATGAACCTGATGCCGAAGAAGCCGCCGTTCCTGATTGGATGTCGGCCATGCAGCCTGATGAGCCCGCTGCTGAACCCGTTGCCGAAGAAGCAGGCGGCTTTGAATGGATGAGCAGTGCTGAAGAAGAAGACGAACCTCTCGCTGAAGAAGCGGGTGTTCCCGATTGGATGTCGGCCATGCAGCCTGACGAGTCTGCTGCTGAACCCGTTGCTGAAGAAGCAGGCGGTTTCGAATGGATGAGCAGTGCTGAAGAGGATGAACCTGACGCTGAACCAGTGGCGGATAGCTTCCGGTGGAGTGAGGAACCAGTAGCGGCTACAGATACCCCGGACTGGCTTTCACAGCTTGAGCAGGAAGACGAGGCCGAAGCCGAACAACCCATTGCAGCGGCAACTGGCAGCAGTTCCGAATGGATGAGCAGCGTTGAAGAGAATGATGAACCCGCTGTAGTGGATGGTAATTTCCATTGGGGCGACGAGGCAGAGGCCGAACCCACTGCTGATATGCCCGACTGGTTATCCGAAATGCAACCCGATGAACCCGTATCCAAAGTCGAGCCAGTCGATGCCAGAACGGTTGTAGACGAAAACTTCCAATGGAGCGATGAGGCCGAAGCCGAACCGGTTGCCGAGACTCCCGATTGGCTTCGCAGTATTCAATCTGATGAGCCGGAATTGGAACCGGAATTAGAAGCTGAAGCGGCAGCGAGTAGCGAATTTACCTGGATTGATGATATAAATGCATCTGACGAGTCACAGCCTGAATTTGACGACGAGCCATTAGAAGCAGTTGCAGAACTCGAAGACTCTCCGGTTGGCAATGCGCCGGACTGGTTGAACGCGATGGTACCCGGCCTGGATGTAGATTTTGAAGCGCCGGAAGATGAGCAAATCGAGCGTGAATTTGCTGCTGGTAGTGAAAACCGTATGATGCCTGTCGTCCCGGAAACACCGCGCAGCCGTAGCAAACGGGACTTCGATTGGCTGGTGGATATTGTTGATAACGAAACCCGGCCCATGACCGCCGTTGATGAGAAAGCCGCGCGACGGCGCTTTTCCTTCACCCGCCAACCGGCCTGGTTACGCCCACCGACCGAAAAACAGACGGATGCTGATGATATTGATTTGCCGCCCTGGTTGCAGTAATGTGCAGGCGACCTACTTGCTGAGAGGAACGAGCGATGTCACCCGCTGATAACGTACCTAATTTTGACGCCATGACTCCCGAGGAAATCATGGCCTGGATGGAAAGCCTTGCCAAGCGACAGGGTGCCAACGAAGGCTTCACCACCGAAGCCAATCTGGCAATCCCGGAGATTGATCCATCCACGGTTGTAATTGACGAACCGGGTTATGTCCCGTCTGAAGGCAAGTCTAAAGGCAAGAGAATCGAGTCTATAACCTCGTTCCCCAAAGCCGCAGCGCCGGTTGAACCACCCGCAGCGCCGCCGCCAATGGCAGAAGCCCTCCCCATTTTCGAACCACCTCCTGCACCGCCAGCGGTAGAGCTGCCGCCTGAGCCTGTCGAACTCACTTCAATTTCATGGCTGGAAAGTCTGGCCGCCGATCAGGGTGGCGATTTCCCGCAGCTTGACTTGTCTTCTCTGGGTGCAGATTTGAATGCTCCCCCACCCACAGCGGCGCCCGCTGCTGCCAACCCGATTGATTGGCTGGAAAATCTGGCGCAGAGTCAGGGCGCGCAAACGCCTGTCCCGGCGGAACCTGCCGCCGAATCGGGTGACCCGATGGCATGGCTGGAAAGCCTCGCCAAACGGCAGGGTGCGAAAGGCGACGAATTCATTACTGATGCTGATGTTGATGTACCCATGCCAGAATCGTGGGCAACCGATGGCCCCGGCTACACCGACTATTCGGTAGATACCCCCGGCGTGGTCGGCAAGCCTGCGGAACTGAACCTGCCCTATGAAGTCACGGGTACATCGCCTGCCGATGAACCTGCGATGGATGATCCCGCCGCATGGCTCGACCAACTGGCCTCGGCACAGGGTTTCGGGGCGGAAGCCCGCGCGGCCTCTGCGCCAAAACCATTGAGCGATGATGAAATCAATCAGGCATTGGCACGGGGCGATGTTGTCCCGCATGACCAGATGGAAGCCTGGATGAGCCGTCAGTTGGAAATCGGCGCCCAACGGGACGAACC
Source organism: Anaerolineae bacterium (assembly GCA_019912965.1). GTDB lineage: Bacteria > Chloroflexota > Anaerolineae > Aggregatilineales > Phototrophicaceae > CFX2. Next base: position 16,107 of record JAIOHM010000152.1, on the reverse strand, counting down.
GGAAGAATTGGTGGGCGATTACGACCCCGACGCACCACCCGTCAAAGCTGAACTCCCGGACTGGTTGCTGGAACAGGTTGGGCAGCCCGCACCTATAGAGGAAAACCCTGCATCGCCGTCTGTCGCCGCCTTGAGTGATCTCATTCTCGAACCGCCACCTGTGACCGACATGCCGGATTGGTTGAAGGAAGATGCTTTGGCGGGCGATGATCTCACCAACATTTTCGCGCCACCACAGGAATCACTGCCCACGCCCGCCGTCACACCTGCTCCGGTTGCTCCGGCTGCACCGCCGCCTGCGATGGATGTTGACCCCTCCGATCCCTGGGTCGAAGCCTTCGATATGGAATATAACGGCACGATTTCCACCGACGAAGTGCCGGATTGGTACGCACAGAAAACAGGCGGAACAGAAGCGCCAGAACTTCAGGACGCGGCACTCGAACCTGAAAAAGACATTCCACTGGGACAGCCAGACGCTATCCCGGATTGGCTGCATGGTGTGGTGGCTTCGGAAGCGCCCGCCGATGCTGGTGATATGCCCGATTGGTTACAGCAGGAAGCACCCGCTGGCTCGGCTTCTGATATTCCAGACTGGCTCAAGTCAGTCGATGTGGAAGCCGCCGAAATCCCGGATTGGCTGACGGAAACCATTAGCACCGGAACGACGGAGCAGCCAGTGGTGGTTGTGCCATCCGAACCAGCCGCACCACCGGCTGCGGTTGTGCCTGCCGCGCCCGTTTATAGCCCGCCGCCTGCTGCGGTCGTGCCTGCACGTTCATCGCCCGCGCCCATTCCGGTTTCTGCTGGACAGATTGATGTGGCGGCCACGCTCACTGCCGCGCGTTCGATGGAAACCAGCGGCAATCTGGATGGCAGTTTGCAGAATTATGATCTGCTGGTGCGCGCCAATGCTCAACTCGATGCCGTCACCGCCGACCTGACCCGCATGGCCGACAAGTACAAATCGACAGCGGCTGTTTACCGGGTATTGGGCGACAGCCTGATGCGGCAGGGAAGTTTGCAGGCCGCGCTTGACACTTATCGCAAGGCGCTCAATCAGCTATAATGCGCCAGATATTGTAAGGGTGGATTTTTCCGCCTGATTTAGCCATAAAAACGGGTCACGCACGACCCGTTTATTGTGCATAAGAGGACAAGTATGGATACCAAAGAACGTACCTTGATTATCATTAAGCCGGATGCCGTGCAGCGTGGTCTGACGGGCGAAATTCTCCGCCGCTTTGAGTCGCGTGGCTTACGCATCGTCGGCATGAAGTTCATGTCGGTTTCGCGGGCGCTGGCAGAAAAGCACTACGAGATTCACAAGGGCAAACCCTTCTTCGAGGGACTGGTGAATTACATCATCTCCTCGCCAGTGGTGGTGATTGCGCTGGAAGGCACAAATGCGATTGCCGCCGCCCGCAAAACCATCGGCGCGACCAAGCCGCAAGAAGCTGAAGCCGGAACCATTCGTGGTGACTTCGCGCTGGAAATCGGTCGTAATCTGGTGCATGGCTCAGACAGTGTGGAAAATGGCAAGATTGAAGTCGCCAACTTCTTCACCGAATCTGAACTGGTAGCATGGCCGCGTAATACTGATCCCTGGATTTTTGAATAAATCCTGACTGCATCGACTGTGTAGAGGAGAGCTTCATTCAGGCTCTCCTCTTTTTATTCCGAAAATCCGTCCCAACCCTGATTCATGTAACATTATTGAACGCCGAATTATTTATCGGTTACACTGGACTAACCACTAGGAATTTGGGAGACACATGATGTCTGAACGACAGCAGACAGCCTACCCGACTGCCCAAACCAGCCCGGATGCCTTTGGTCTGGGGCGCACATCAGGTCAGCGCGGCGCGGAAATTCTGGCCGGACTGCGGGCGGAACTCCTGCCTTCGCCAGAATCGCTGGCGCTGGCACGTTTTGGCGGGCGGGCGATTGCACGATTAGCGATGGCAATGGAGAAAAATCCGGCTGCCCTGAACTTTGTTGTGGGGCGATTGAATGGCATTACTGAACTTGTTCGCCGGGCGCTGTCTCCCAACGCATCCAAACTGCTGCTGATGGATATTGCCGCCGGATTCTCGCCGCGTGGCATTCAACTGGCGCAATCCATACCGACCGCGCAGGTTGTCGAAGTGGATCTGCCGGATGTGGTGCGCGATAAAGAGGCACGTTTGCGACGGGCGCGTAACCTTCAGGTGCCTACAAATCTAAGCTGGCGCAGTGCTGATCTGGCCGTTACTGCTCTCGCACAGGTAGTGGAAAAAGAATCGGCTGACGTTATTTCGGCGGAAGGATTGAACGCATATCTGGCACCTGAGGACATTACCCGCACGGCCACCCGTATCCTCGAATGTCTGAAACCCGGCGGCACATACATCAGTGATATTCCCTGGGCAGAGGGAATGGATTATGCCCAACAGGCAACCCGGTTCTTCAGCCGTCAAGCCGGGGTTTATAAGGGCGTGATCGACTCGGCGGAAGCCATGCGGGACTTGATGCTGACCGCTGGCTATAAAACCGTCATCATTCACAAACCCTCTGAAGTAGCCGCCGAACTCAAACTGCCAACACCGATACTGGATTTTTCATTTTTTGTGGTCGCACAGCGATAATTATTTGCCCTTTACGGCTCCGCGCTCCAAAAATTAAATATGGATTCAATTGGTTAGATTGCGGCGCATTACAATCCCCCCAATCAGGCTGATAAAGCAGTCTGGTGTGCAACTTTAAAGTTCTACTTAGTTTTTTGGGGGTCAAAATGTCCGAAGGTGTAAATCCAAGACGACTTCGTTTACTTTTACTGGTGTCGCTTATTCTTATTTTCGGCGGCGGTTTGCTGGCCTGGTGGACGCAAACCGCTGGTGGCACAATTCAAATTCGGGATACCCGGTTCGTGGGCACGGATGGAACGCTCATGAGCGCCCTGCTCTACATTCCACCCGGTGTCACCAAAGATAACCCCGCTCCCGGCATTCTGGCAGTGCATGGCTACATCAATTCCCGCGAGACACAAGACGGTTTTGCCATCGAGTTTGCCCGTCGGGGTTATGTCGTGCTGGCACTCGACCAGACCGGACACGGCTATTCTGACCCGCCCGCCTTCAGCAACGGTTTCGGCGGCCCGGATGCCCTGCGTTATCTCCGTTCACTCGATATTGTTGATACCGACAACATCGGTCTGGAAGGGCATTCGATGGGCGGATGGACTTCGCTGGCCGCTGCCATCACCTACATGGACGATTACAAATCCATTGTGCTGGAAGGCTCATCCACAGGCGCGCCATTTGCTGCTGACGGCAGCGCGGAATGGCCGCGCAATCTGGGATTGGTGTTCAGCCAATGGGACGAATTTTCGGAATTAATGTGGGGCGTGGATGTACCACCCAAGATGGTTGATACCGATAAACTCAAAACGCTGTTCGGCACGACCGAAACCGTCGAAATCGGCAGGCTGTATGGCTCGATTGAAGACGGCACCGCCCGTAAACTCTACATGCCGCGCGGCACCCATCCCAACGACCACATTTCGAGCGAAGCCATTGGTTATGCTATCGAATGGATGCAATCCACGCTGGAAGGCGGAAACGGGTTAGCTCCATCTGACCAAATCTGGCACTGGAAAGAAATCGGCACGTTTATTGCTTTCATCGGCATGGTGCTGTTCTTCTTCCCGGCGGGCGGATTGCTGCTTCAGACCGAATTCTTCCGCGACCTGAGCGAACCTCTACCCGCCGCTAAACCAGTAACGGGCATGGGCTGGTGGATAGCCGCCGCGCTCACCATTGCTATTCCTGCGATAACCTTTTTCTGGCTGCAAAATCAGGCTGCTACCTGGTTCCCCGGCAGCGCCTTCTGGCCGCAAAGCATCACCACGGGCATCATGACATGGGCGGTTGGCAATGGCTTGATTACACTGGTGTTGTTCCTAATCTGGCACTTTCAGGTCAATCGCAAGAACGGCGCAACTGCCGAAAATTACGGCATCACATGGAGCAGTGGTCTGGTCTGGGGCAAGATTGCCAAATCGCTGGGGCTGGCCGTCTGTGTCGTTGGGCTGGCTTACCTGCTGCTGGCGATCTCCGACGCGCTGTTTAAGGTCGATTTCCGACTTTGGGTGCTGGCTGTCAAGCTGATGAGTCCGCTGCAATTCCAGATTTTCCTGGCGTATCTCATCCCCTTCACCTTCTTCTTGCTGGTATCCAGCGCCGCCATCAACGGCCAGATGCGTCAGACCAACGCCGATGGTTCTCCGGTTCCGCTGCGCCGCGCCTTGTTGGTCAATGCCGCGCTGATGGCCGTCGGAATCGTCATCATGCTGCTGATCCAGTACATCCCCTTGATGGGTGGTGGGCCGCTGCCGTTGGGCGAACCGCTGCTGACCATCGTTGGCATTCAGTTCGTCCCCTTGCTGGCGATTATTGGGCTGATTTCAACCTACTTCTTCCGCAAGACGGGACGCATCTATGTGGGTGCGTTTATCTGCGCCCTGTTCATCACGTGGTACATCGTGGCTGGGCAGGCCATTCAGTTCGCATTCTAGTCCACAATTGGGGCATCCACACCGGATGCCCCTTTTCCCCTGACAATCAACGTCGAAAAGTATTGCGGCGATTCAGCGTTGGTGTGCCGCTGCAATACTTGCTGTTTTGGTGACAATGGTGATTGGCGGCGATGGCGTTGTAGTCTGCCGCCGCCATGTTTGCCATGATTGCGGGATTTGCGCGCAAATGATTCGCAAAATTCGTCAGATTCGTCAAATTCGCAGCAATCATTTTTGAATCCCGCGAATCTTTCGGAAGGGGCATCCACATGGGACACCCCACCAATCAATCCTAGAACAATTGCACTTATTGGTCAATTGGAATCAGGTTCGGGTTGGGTGGAATCCGGTTTGAAGTGGGCATGTACTATTCCTGTTCCCACGGGGTCATCAGTTGAACAAAGTTACCATCGGGGTCAGCGAGGGTAGCAATCCATCCGCCACCCATCTCATACGGCTCTTTAATGATGGTGGCGCTCAGGTTTTTAAGCCGTTCGAATTCTTCTTTAACCTGTTTGGTTTCAAGGTTGAGCATAATTCGGGCGGGTTCTTTGGCCTGACCTTTGACTTCCGAATGCTCTCCGATGCTTAAAGAGCAGCTTCCAGCCTGCCACATGTACCAACCGCCTTCAGCCATATCGGCGGGTCTGCCAAAAACGTTCTCGTAAAACCTGGCAAGCGGTTCCGGCTGTGCTGTGCCGATCATGATGGAATTCAGGTTCAGGCTAGTCATATTGATTTCTCCTATCCAAACAACTTGATTTTGGGAAGTAACTTTCCTCAAGCTGTTTGATTATACCACAGATTTAGCCCGAATGTTCTATTACAAAAGAACGGATGTTCATTACAGTCAATCGGTTAGCCTCGGCGTAGTTTTTCTTCATTCGCCTGTATCCATCCGCGCAGTTTATCAGCTTCCTTTCCGCCAAGATCAATGTAGTGCTGGTAATCCCCATTGGCCTGCCGTAGATCACCCTTGTTCTTGTAGGCCACTCCCCGGTTACGGTAAGCATCGGCGTATTCAGGTTTGAGTCGGATGGCTTCGGTGTAATCGGCAATTGCATGGTCGAAATCGTTTTTGGCGTTGTAAGCGCGTCCCCGGTTATAGTAGGCAATAGTATAGTGGGGATCGAGGCGGATGGCCTCGGTATAATCCGCAATGGCGCCATCCAGATCGCCCCGGTTGTAACGCGCGTTGCCCCGGTTGGCGTAAGCCTGAGTCAGTTTAGGTTTGAGGCGGATAGCGGCGGTGTAATCCGCAATTGCACCATCCAGATCGCCTTGTTTATTATGGGCGAGTCCCCGGTTGTTATAGGCATCTGCATATTTAGGTTTGAAGCGGATGGCTTCAGTGTAATCCGCGATTGCATCATCCAGATCGCCTTGTTTATTACGGGCGAGTCCCCGGTTATTGTAGGCGCTGGCATAGTGCGGCAACAGACGAATGGCCTCAGTGTAATCGGCTATCGCCCCCTCCAAATCACCGCTTTCCTGACGCGCAACACCCCGGTTGTTGTAAGGCAAATGCAGTTCAGGATTTTTGAATTCGATTGATTTGGTGTAATCGGCAATCGCCTTGTCAAGATCGCCGTTCTCGCTGTGGGCGAGTCCCCGGTTGTTGTAGGCCTGTGCATATTTGGGTTTGAGGCGGAGAGCTTCAGTGTAATCCGCAATTGCCTTGTCGAGGTCGCCATTGTCTTTATGCGCCAGTCCCCGGTTGTTGTAAGGCAAATGGAGTTCAGGATTTTTGAATTCGATTGATTTGGTGTAATCCGCAATCGCCTCGTCGAGATCACCTTTAGCGCGATGCGCGATACCCCGGTTGTTATAGGCGAGGGCATCGTGGGGATTAAGGCGGATAGCTTCGGTGTAATCCGCAATCGCACCATCCAGATTATCAGCCTTGTACTGCTTGTTGCCGTTCTCGACATATTCCTCCGCACCGAGTTGTTTCTCGGTTGGCTGGGGCTGGCTGGCGGCCTGTGCCTGAATCCGGGCGACATGGGCTTGCTGTGCAGGTGGCGTAGGGTGAATCACGGTGTCAAGCGCGATGCTAAGGAATTTGTTCTGCAATTTTTGCATGGCTGCATCGAAATATTCAACCGGGACAGACATGGCATTGTAGCTTTTGAGTAAAGCCAGTTTTCCGGTCAAATATGGGTCAACATCCTTAAAACTGAAGCCTTCGAACATCAGCGGGACAATATTGCGCTTGAGTTCGATGGCGTGTTCGATTTCTTTACGCAGCCAGTCGCCGGGTTCGTTGCAGCGTTCGAGGGCGCTGGGCGTCAGCAGAACGATGAAATGAGCGCGGGCAGCAATCTGGTTGAGGATAATCCGGGCAAAGTCACCGGATTTGATCGAGTCGTAATCGAAAAAGACATCGTAGCCGTTGTGGATGAGGTTCTGGTAAATGGCGAGGGCGTTGTAAACATTGGTGCGGCGGTAGCTGATGAAGACAGTTTTCTGAATGGTGGACATAGAAGTCCTCGACGGTGGGTGGAGGTTTCCCTCTATTTTACATCGAACCCCGCTTCCCAACATCAGCCCCGGCGCACTTGTGAAATAAAGCGCCAGATTGGATTCATCACACCATCTGGCGCAAGTCGCTTGGGTTTGGGGAAGGGTTCAGTTATGGTTTGTAATGGGTAAGATTACCTGCTCCCACCTGTTTATCAGGTCTTGAATTGTGTCCCGCGCAAGTCATGTACCCCACCTTCGGCAAAGCGTTCTGGATTAAGGACTTTCGGGCGCGGGTCTTCGGCTTGGTCAAGCTGACGTACCATCCACTTGGGATAGGGTGTGCCGGGGTCAGATACCGCATCCAATGCCTGAAAATCTTCGTCCGTCAGCTTCAAATCGGCAGCCATGATGTTATCGTCCAGATGCTTCAAACTGCGGGCGGCGATAATCACGCTGCTGATCGCCGGACGGGAAAGAGTCCACGCAATGGCTACCCGTGCCGGAGTCGCATTATGTCGTTGGGCGACCGTGTTCAGCACATCGACAATCTGATAACCGTGTTCAACATCAAATGGCACAAACTGTCCAGCCTCCGCGAAACGGGTATCGGTCGGAAGCGGATTGCCGCGATTGTATTTGCCGCTGAGGAATCCACCCGCCAGCGTGCTCCACACCAGAATGCCCATCCCGGTATATTCGGCAAATGATAGCCAATCGTGTTCGAGGTCACGTCCGACCAAACCATAATACATCTGCGCCGTGATGTACTTTTCCAGCCCCAATTCTTTCTGGATTCCCAGCGCAACCGCCGCCTGCCATGCCAGATAATTGCTCAGGCCGATGTGCCGTACCTTACCCTGCCGCACCAGATCGTCCAGCGTGCGTAAGGTTTCTTCCAGCGGCGTGTTGCTGTCCCAACCGTGTATTTGATACAGGTCAATGTAATCGGTTTGCAAACGGCGTAAACTGCTTTCGACGCCGCGCATAATGTTGACGCGGGTCGCGCCGCTGCGGTTGAAGTTATCATCGCTCATCGGCAGGCGCACTTTGGTGGCGACCACCAATTCCTCGCGTACCCCCTTGATGGCCACCCCAACTTGGGTTTCGCTTTCGCCCCGGCTGTAAACATCCGCCGTATCGATAAAGTTGATGCCGCGATCCAGCGCGAATTTAATCATTTCGTTGGTGGCCTGCTGGTCGAGGCGTCCCACGTTCATAGCCTGCCCAAACTGCATCGTGCCCAGCGACAGGGCGCTGACGATCAAACCGGAATTTCCCAGCCTGCGATACTGCATGATGCTGCTCCTTTAAAAATCAGTATTTATTGAGCAGTAATCATACCCACCCCTATTTCGCCGGGCAATTTTCGATGGATATAGATGCATTAGGGCTGAAAGTGTCCTAATCCTGCCTGACAATGAATGGTAGATAGCTTTAATCAAGGAGAGATGGAACGATGCAAACCCTACTCGTCGCGGGCGCAACCGGAAATGTCGGTCATCATCTGGTCGAACAGCTTGCCCAAGCGGGGCATCGGGTACGGGCGCTGACCCGCAATCCGGCGAAAGCCAAATTCCCCGCTGGCGTTGAGGCGGTGACGGGTGATCTGACTCAACCGGAAACCCTCATTCCAGCGTTGGAAGGGGTAACAGGATTACACCTGATCACCTTCGGCGGTGATGATTATGCGCCGCTGCAAACTGGCCCGCAGATTGTCGAATTGGCGAAAAAAGCGGGGGTCAAACGCATCACCGTGTTAAGCGGCGGTCAGCGCGGTGATGTGGAGGATGTCCTCGAAGCCAGCGATATGGCTTGGACGTTGATTCAACCCGTCGAGTTCATGATTAACATGCTGGAATGGGCGGAATCGATTCGGGCGGAAGGGATTGTTCGGGAGCCATTTGGAAGCCGCAAAACGGCCATCGTCCACGAAGCCGATATTGCTGCTGTCGCTGCTGTCGCATTGGTGGAGGATGGACACGGGGGTAAGACCTACACCGTCACTGGAGGGGAAGTGCTGACTCCGCCGCAAATGGTGCAGATCATTGGGGAAGCCATCGGCAGCAAACTTCAGTTTATCGAACTGACCGAAGCGCAGGCGCGCGAACGTTGGAAGGCGCAGGGTTTTTCCGACGAATTCATCGAATTTTTCGTGTGGGCACATGGCAACACGCCGGAAATCGGTTACACCGTTGCGCCGACTGTGCAGCAGGTCACTGGCAAACCGCCGCGCACCTTCGCCCAATGGGCAGCCGAACACGCCGACGTTTTCCGTTCATAAGTGCAGCAGGTTGCTAAAACGTAGTCCAGAAATGGTGCGAAACAACCACAGTGAAATGGTTGTGAGTTAGGGAAAGCTGCTCAAAAGTCCCCTCTCGTATTACAACCGGGAGGGGACTCAGGGATGGGGGTTGGTCACTGGTCTTGGGGATTAACCCTTGACCGGAGGAATATTGAAGCTATAGCGGAAGCGATTTTCCGGATCGTATTTGGCCTTGATGGCCGTCAGCCGTTGATAGGTTTCCGGCAGGAAGGCATCTTTGGTCTTGTTCCACTTTTCCTCACCTTCGAGGAAGTTGATGTAGATGCCGCCCGTCAAAACGGGAGTCAGTTCGCGCTTAATCAGGTTAGTGTATTCGACCAGATTGCGATGCATTTCCGGCGTTGGAGCCATACCGATCATTTGCAGAACCAGATTGGCGTCACGGTTGCCATAGGCATTGGCCTCGGCGTTCACCTTCGAGATCGCGCCACCTGCATACCGGATTTCCGCAAACACCAACGCGGGCGGGCCTTGATGCGGCAGGACGCGCTGAATCAGGGTGTCGATGGCTTCATCGCTCAGTTCGCGCAGCCATACGCTGGTGCTCCAACCGATGGATGGGTCTTTCGGGTCGTTGCTGACGGTTTCGACTTCGCTGAAAGGCATGGCGCGCCACTGGTTGGCAACGGGCTGCATCCAATCCAGCCACGGCTGAATGAGCGCTTCGCCATCGGCTACCGCACCGCAGTATAAACCGCGCACCATGACGAATGATTGACCACGCAGGAATTCCGGCACCTGTGGGATGGGCGGGAAATTCATCAGGCTGATCGAAGAAGTCAGTTCATCCGGGGCATTGGCAATCCATTCGCGGTAGCGGGTGAAAACTTCTTTGGCGACAGAAGCGGGATACAACATCGTCCCACCAAAAACGGTCGTCACCGGATACAACTGGACTTCCATACCGGTGATAACGCCGAAGCTGCCACCACCACCGCGCAAACCCCAGAACAAATCGCTGTTTTCGTAGGCGCTGGCATGTACCAGACGACCATCAGCGGTGATGACCTCGAAGTAGTTTACGCTGTCAACCGACATCCCGTATTTACGCGCCAGCCAGCCCATGCCGCCGCCCAATGTGTAACCGACCGCGCCGACGATTGGCGACGAACCCAACAGCGGGGCTAATCCGGCGGCCTGTGCAGCTTGCAGCACTTTGCCCCATTTCGTCCCGCCTTCGATCCATGCGGTCTGGTCTTCAACATTAATGCGAACGGTGGTCATTTCCGACATGATAATCAGCACTGCATCATCCGCCGGACGGGAAATACCATGTCCGGTTGCCTGTACCGCCACGCCGAGGTCTTCGATATTGGCATAACGCACGGCTTCGGCTACATCAGCGGCACTTTGGGCGATCACGATCACCGCCGGGTGCTGATTTACATTCAAATTCCATGCTTTGCGGGCATCATCGTAATCGGCGTCACCGGGGACGATCACCTCGCCCAAAATGCGCGATTTCAGGTCTTCCAGCGTAGTGGTTGCAAAAGTGGGGGTTGGCATCAAAGCCATGATGAATTTCGCTCCTTGATAATTGCTTCATGAGATGTCCTTACGATACGGCTGAACACCCCTTGCGCTCATCCAACCAAGGGCTGAATTCCGGCTGATACGTTGGAGGGTGTAGGAATATCCGCCCAACGGTGCTTCACACCCAATAATTGAGGGGCTTTCAGGCGATAAACTTGCGCCATAATGAAGCATATGGATAGAGGGGGCAGGCAGGAAAATGGAAAAACACGCCATCCGTTCAACATTACGGCTGCGGGTTGGTTTGCTGTCGTATTTATTTCCGTCGTTTGCGGCCTCGCGTTTTGATCTGGAAGCACCGTTTTCGCTGGAAGAAGCCTGTTACCGTTTGGAAAAGCTGGAACGGGTGCGCGGCAGCAAAGAAATTCCCAAAGGTTTGAACCTGTTTGATACCACGCCCGGCCGCCCAACCGGACGCAGCAGCACGACAATCCCGGTGCAACCGATTGAAGTGCGGTTAGCGCTGCTAGACGCCGATACGTACCGCTATCAAGTCACATTAGATGAAGATCGTTTCCGCGTGATCGTGCGCGGCTACCTGAAGCGATGGGATACCGGGTCTACAGTGGTCAATGGGCGGGTGTGGTTCGATGTGCATTATTTCGGTCTTCTGGTTCAGAGCCTTGTGTTTGCTGCCGCTGGCGTGGCGCTGCTGTTCTTCCTCGCCTATGGCATTAATTTCAGCCCGGCTTCGCCACTGCAAACTTTGAACAGCGTTATCTCCCAATTCCTCAACGAATCCAATCGCACCTTTACGATGGCAGGTGTTTGGCTGTTGGTGATGGCGGTGATTTGGTTCAACGCGGTGGTGCTGCATGTGCATACCCGCCGTAACCAGTTGATGACACGCCTCGAAGATATGCTGCTGTATCCGTATTTGGGGCGTTAGTTGATGGAAAAGCCGAAGCGCAAAGGAAAGGATAAGGAAGGCGAGGGGCAGGCGGAGATTGAATTCGTCGCGCCTTATTCGCTTTCGGACTGCCTGTTTCGCATCCGGGATACCAAGCAGCAGGATACCAGCTTTATGAGCGCCGGAATCGATCCCACATTCGAGCGCATCAATCCAGGTTTGTACCGCTTCAAAATCCGCCGGACGTGGTACGACAACCGCTACCGTCGGCACAGTTCGACAGTTGAATTACGGGGTTATCTGAAAGCATTAGACGAAACTTCGACGGTGGTGCTGGCGAGTCTGCATAGCGGATGGCAAAGCCGTTTAGTGATTGGCCTGTTTGTTATTATGCTGGCATTCGCAATCGTAACGACATGGATGGAAGGTGGGGGAAAAGGGGCATTTACGATTCTGGCGACGGGTCTGATACTGGTGATATTCGGCGGGATACAGTGGGCGGATAAACGTACCCTCCGTTATGTAATCTATAAAGCCATGAGTGATGACCTGCTATGAGCGAAAAGCCCAAGCGTAAACCGAAAGAGAAACCCAAGCGCGGCGCAGCGCCCGCCCCGATTGAATTCATCGCGCCTTTTCCCCTGTACACCTGCCTTGAACAGCTTTACAGCCCGGAAATGCAGCAAAAAACAGTGGTGATCGTCAATGCTTTTGATCTGGTCACGGCGGAAAACGGCGAGGCTTGCGGTTTCCGTATGCAGACCAAACAGCGCAACAGCCGCGCGGGTTCGATGCATGTCAGCGTTGAACTGCGTGGGTATTTGAAGCCCCTTAGTGATAATTCGACGCTGGTACTAGCGGAATCGCGCTTAAACATTGGGGCAATTATTGTTCTGGGATTTTTGCTGCTGATGCTGACATGCAGTCTATTTTCGATTGGCGAACAGGTGCTGTTGGGTATTTTCGTTTGGGGGACGGGGCTATTCCTCCTCGGCGGATGGTTATTGGTGCAGCGGATGAATTTGATTCAATCGCTCCGTCACGCGCTCCATGCGGAAGTTGGCGAAGCTCATTTGCAAAATGGATAGATAAAATGGAAAAATAGCGTGCAACGAGATGAAGCGGAAGGTTTAGGGTGGAGGCTGGATTATGGACTTTTATGATGAAGTTGTCACGCTGGCTGACCGATTATCTTTAGCGGAAAAAGCCCGGTTGATGGAGCACCTCAGCAGCGCACTGCGGCATGATCTGGAAAGTTTGGATTTTCAGCGGATGTCTTGGCACGAATTCATCGAGCGTACAGCAGGCATTCTGGCTGATGATCCCATCGAACGCCCGCCACAACTGCCGCTAGAAGAACGTGAGCCGCTGGAATGAAGTATCTACTGGATACCAACATTTGTATCCGCCATCTCAATCAACGATCACAAGCCATTACAGAACGGCTTCACAAAACACCCGAATCGGAGATTGTGGTGTGTTCAGTGGTTAGAGCCGAACTCTATTTAGGAGCAATGAAAAGCCAAAATGTAGAGCTTACGATGCTCAAACAACGTTCTTTTGCAGAACGATTTGTTTCACTGCCCTTCGATGACGCTGCTGCGATTATATATGCACGTATCCGCGCTGATTTGGAGAAAGTTGGAACACCTATTGGCTCGAATGATATGATGATTGCTGCTATCGCTCTCGCTAATGGGCTGATTTTGGTGACTAATAACACACGGGAATTTGGGCGTATTGCAGAACTCCCACTAGAAGATTGGGAAGCCCGCTAATCTTGATCTAACACGAACTGCCGATAATGAGGAACATCCTCTGCTGATTGGCGGTTCATCATGGCTGATTTTAAAATCCTGATCGTTGCCGAAAATCCTCTCGCCCGGATGGGATTGGCCGCGCTGCTGGCGGGTCAACCGGGTTTAAATATCGCCGGACAGGTCAGCGGCGCATCGCTGCTGGATGACCTCGATCTGTATAATCCTGATGTGCTGGTGTGGGATTGGGGATGGGGAACGCCGCCGGAACTTCCGCGTCATTTGCCGGTTATCACCTTGCTCAAAGAAACAGCGCAAGCCTCCGAGGCATGGAACGCCGGGGCGCGCGGTCTGCTGCTGGGCAATACGGATGCTGACAGCCTTTCCGCCGCCGTGACCACCGCCGCGCACGGATTAGCTGTGCTTGAACCTTCATTAGCTGGTGTGCTGCTGCCGAGTGGAGCCGAATCAACCGAGCCACCCGTTGATCCACTGACGCAACGTGAGATGGAAGTCTTGCAACTGCTGGCGGAAGGCCTGCCGAATAAACTGATCGCGCAACGTTTGAGCATCACCGATCACACGGTGAAATTCCACGTCAACGCGATTATGGGGAAATTAGGGGTACAAAGCCGCACGGAGGCCGTCGTCCGCGCGACCAAGTTGGGGTTGATTATTCTGTAGGCGGTTCAGTCGGTCGTGCATCTGGTGGCAGCAAAGGTTCTAAATAGGCGATCATTTCAGGGATAGATTTTGTACTTGTATCCCAAAGCAAGTCTAAATCTACCTTATCATAATCATGGATGAGGATGTCGCGCATTCCTGCCATTGCTTTCCAAGCAATACCCGGATGATTATTTCTAAACTCCATTGATAGACGTTGGTTGCTTCTCCAATAACGATAACCCGCAATTGAATAGCATCTTGTAGCAATGCGTTATCATTAAAGGAGTCTCGATCAATATCTTTGAGATAATTCTGTATCGCTTGACCTGCATCCAGAATATCGGCTATGTAAGTCCAATCACGCGACATAGACCACCTTTGCCGTATCTAAAATAGCCCGACGACGAATCGGGTTACGGCTGCGCTGTATCGATTTGCGCGTCATAATATCCACTTTACGTCCAGCCAACGTCGATAATTCCTCATGCATTTGAACGAAATCCAAGAGCGTCCATCCGGCATTCGGCGCAAATGTAACCATCACATCAATATCGCTGCGATTGGGGTCAAAATCATCCCGCAGAACAGAACCAAAAAGCGCCAATTCGGTGATCTTCCACCGCTGGCAGAAAGCATCCAAATCTTCTGGCGCAATTTTCAGGTTGGGAATTCGCTCAATCATGGCATCACCTGAATAATTAATTTTCTTCCAGCCAGTCACACATCGGGCCGAGCCAGTATAAATCCCAGCCTTCATCGTGTCCGGCGCGTTCGTCCTCGTTCGGGAAGTTATCATGCAGCAGGCGAATCTGCGTACCCGAACCCTCAGACTCAAGCTCCCAACGCACCCGCGAATCCGCCCATTCAAACGGCCAACTGCGCTGCCGCCATGTGTATTCCAGCAGGGTTGGCGCTTGGATGATGGTAAACTGCCCGCTGGTTTCACCATCAAAAAAGCGGTACTGCCCACCGACGCGCAGATCAACCCGCACATCTTCATCCAGCATCCACTCGGTAATCAAAGCCGGATCGGTCAGCGCCGCCCACACTTTTTCAATCGGTGCTGCAACTGTCAGATTCTTTTCGACCAGCGACATGAGCCATCCCTTTTGATTCCGCGTACCATGACCGATTATACTACGCCCTGAACTGGAAGCATCAGGCGAAGGCAGCACAAAATGAACGACCCTCTACTCCAATGGCGCGCGGAATTCCCGATTCTGGCGCATACCAATTACATGGTGAGCAATTCGTTGGGCGCAATGCCGCGCGGCGTCTATGATAGCCTGCAACATTTCGCGGACACGTGGGCAAATCGCGGCGTCCGCGCATGGGGCGACGCGTGGTGGGATTTAAACGGGAAGGTGGGCGATAAAATCGCGGGCATCATCACCGCGCCGCTTCGCAGTGTGTCCATGCACGAGAACGCCAGCATCGCCATCAGCATTTTGATGAGCAGCCTCAACTTCGCCGATGGGCGCGACACGATTGTAATGGACGACATGACCTTTCCCACTGTGTACTACGTCATGAAAGCCATGCTGCCCCCACACATGAAAATCAAGCTGGTGAAAACCCGCGATGGAATCACGATTCCGACCGATGAATTTCTGGATGCGATTGACGAACACACCGCTTTAGTGCCCATCAGCCATGTGCTGTTCCGCAGCGCCTATATCATGCCTGTGCAGGCCATCATTGAAAAAGCGCATAAAGTCGGCGCGCAGGTGATGTTGGACGGTTATCACAGCGCGGGCATTATCCCGGTGGATGTCAGCGGATTGAACGTGGATTTTTATGTGGGCGGCGTTTTGAAGTGGATGTGCGGCGGGCCGGGTGGCGTTTTTCTGTACGTGCGGCCTGATCTTCGCCCGGAAATGCGCCCGAAAATTACCGGATGGTTTGCTCATAAACGCCCGTTTGCCTTCGAGGTAGACGAGATCGAACTGCGGGATGATGC
>JAIOHM010000151.1 GCA_019912965.1 Anaerolineae bacterium | reverse complement strand
GTGTGTACCCTGCTGATTCCAGCTCGAAAAATGGCTTTTCATTAAAAGTGTCGTCCAGTGAACCCGTAAACGAGGGAGGGAATCAATACCTGGGCTGCATAATTTTCCTGGAACTACTGAGAGGGAAGATGAGCTTTTGTTGCAAGGTGGGGAGGAAGAATTTATGATACTGTAGGATAGATTCTACAGAAATTCTGCACAGTTCGAACATTCAAATGGTGGGGATATGCCGCGCATTTTCATTTCGTACCGCAAAGCTGACAGCGCCGCTTATGCCGAACGGATTGACCGTTTGCTGCATGACATTTACAAGCGCAAAAATGTGATGGTCAATCTGGTGGCGCTGCCAGAGGAAACACTGCAAGCAACCATCCAAAAAACGGTTGCGACCTGCGATGTGGTGCTGGTGGTTATCGGCTCAAAATGGCTCAAGGTGCTGGACAGCCGGGGCATTCCGCGTTTGTACAATCCAGATGATATGAACCGGGTGGAAATTGAAACGGCGATCAAGACCAAACGGACGATAATCCCGGTGCTGGTGGATGGTGCGGCGATGCCCTCACCGGATGATCTGCCTCCCGCACTGCGCGAACTGGCGAGCCTGAACGCGATTGTTTTGCGTCCAGAGCCGGATTTCGCGGAAGATTTCAAGCGGCTGCGATGGGTGATTGACGGGGCGTTTCCAGGGGAAAGCACTGCTCAATCCGCCGATTCCAGTTCAACTGCAACCATCCTGATTATCGAAGATACAAACGTTCTCATGAAAGAGATGGAGGGAAATTTATCTTTTGAAGGTTTTAAAGTCATTACAGCGGAAAATGGTTTGTTAGGGATTGAACTTGCAAAACAACATCGCCCTGACATCATCATCTGCGACATTATGATGCCAGAACTCGATGGTTATGGCGTTCTGGAGAAAATCCGCAGTGACCCCAACCTAGCAACAACTCTTTTTATGTTTTCGACCTCAAAAGGGGAGCGTAGTGAAATCCGACTTGGGATGGAACTTACCGCAGATGACTATCTAACTAAACCCTTTACATCAATTGAACTCATTAATGCTGTTAATGCCCTGCTCAAAAAACGGGCATTAGGGATAAAACAAACGGCTCAAACACCCCAAAAACCGCTTCATGCTCACCAAATCTTCCTGAGCTACAGCCGACGGGATACACAGGTGATGCAGCGGTTGCGGGATGATCTGCGGACGGCAAAATTGAGCGTGTGGGTGGATGAAGAAGGACTTGAGCCGGGGACGCCTGCATGGGAAGCGGCGATTGGGAAAGCGATCCGGGGCGCAAACTGTGTGTTGGTGGTGCTGTCGCCGGATGCGGAACAGTCGATGTGGGTAGGTCGTGAACTAGCGATGGCGGAGACGCTCAACAAGCGAATCTTTCCGGTGCTGGTGCGCGGGACGGAGCAGGACGCGATTCCGTTCCGGCTGATGACGCACCAATGGATTGATGCACGGCAGGATTATGCGAGTGCGTTTGATAAGCTGTTGGGGGCGGTCAAGAAGCATTTGAGGTAGTTTAATATAAGAATTCAACAATGGGCAAATGAATAGATGAGCAGTTTAACATCGGGAATTAGCATATGAATGCCGAAATTCTGAAAAATGCTGACGAAATCCCCCAAAAAGTTTATATAAGCTTTGATCATCAGGATGCAGCATTTGCAGATTTGCTTTCAAGTACACTTTTGCGTGCTAATTTCATAATTTCTCCACATCGCCGAAGAACAGTCACAGGTGAAACACCGGATTTATCTGCCGAAAACGATTTAAGGGAGTCTTTTGTTCTTATATTTATATGCCCAAGTTTTGTGAAAACCCCTTTTTATACAGATTTTGACTGGGTATATGCAATTGGGGCAGGCATACCAGTATTACCGATACTGCTTGGAAATGGAGACTCTCTTCATCCTCGTCTATTAACACTGCAACCTCTTGATTTCTCAAATCCTACAAAAGGATCTTGGAAATATCTAGTGAATCGCATCAAGGAAATTAAAGAGATTCGTGAAAAACAATCCAATTACATACTCAGTAAAATTGAAATTGATATATTTCTAAGTTACAGCCGCCACGATAGACAGGTAATGCAACGTTTGCGAGATGATCTACGGGCGATGCGATTGAACGTTTGGGTGGATGAAGAAGGACTCGATCCGGGAACGCCCGCATGGGAAGCAGCAATTGGCAATGCCATTCGTAGTGCGGCTTGCCTCTTAGTTATTCTCTCACCTGATGCTGAAAAATCTAAATGGGTGGGACGGGAGTTAGCAATGGCAGAGACTCTGAATAAGTGGATTTTCCCGGTGCTGGTGCGGGGGACGGAGCAGGACGCGATTCCGTTCCGGCTGATGACCCACCAATGGATTGATGCGCGGCAGGATTATGCCGGGGCATTTGAGAAGCTGTTGGGGGCGGTGAAGAAGCATCTGGGGATGTAGGAGTTTACCCCTAACCCACTCATGGCTGACAACTGCGACAAGCTCGGTCAGCCATTCGCCTTCCCCCGCACGCGAGGGAAGGGAGCAAAACCAAATCCTTTCGACTGTGGATTCTCGCGGCGGTTTTTAAAGTCGTATAATTATTAAGGATGTGATTTTCTTGTATTTCTCGCACATCCAGGCAGGACAAAATCGAAAATGGCAGATGTACGTTCGCCTCTGATTCTGGTGATTGACAGTGATGCGGCACTGCTGGAGGGCATTACAGACATTCTGGCTTTAGAGGGTTACAGCGTTATCGGGGCGTCGAATGGTCAAAGTGGACTGGAAAAGGCCCAGAAACATCATCCAAGCCTCGTCATTTGCGACATTATGCTGCCGGAGTTGGATGGTTACGGCGTACTTCAAGCATTACGAAATGATCCAGAAACAGCAGCTATCCCGTTCATATTTCTGACACGGAGATCAGCCCGCGATGATGTTCGACAAGGGATGGTTTTGGGCGCGGATGATTATTTGACCAAACCATTCACGGCAGAAGATATTCTTACATCGGTTCAATCTCGCTTGAGCCGTTATGAAGCCTATAAAAAAGCCCTCCGCAGTGAAAAAGATTTCGATGTATTTTTGAGCTACAGCCGCAGAGATTTAGCCGTTATGGAACAGCTTAAGGCTGGGTTGAACGCGGCGGGTTTGCGGACATGGACAGATGAAAGCCTCGAACCGGGGACAGCAGAATGGGAACGTTCGATTGTCGAGGCGATTAAATACAGCGCATGTATGGTGGCAATTCTTTCGCCGGAAGCCGAGCAGTCCAAATGGGTGGCACGCGAGATCGCCGTAGCGGAAACACTGGCGGTGACGATTTTCCCAGTGCTGGTGCGGGGGACGGAGCAGGATGCGATTCCGTTCCGTCTGATGACGCATCAATGGATTGATGCGCGGCAGGATTATGCGAGTGCGTTTGAGAAACTGTTGGGAGCAGTCAAAAAGCATTTGGGGATGGGATAAAATATAATATCACACACTAGCGCAAATAAAACGGATCGCTCATTTGATGTCCAACAATGAAACAATTCTCAATGCACGTTACAAACTGATCGCGCAAATTGGTTCAGGCGGGATGGCGGTTGTTTATAAGGCGATTGATGAACGTCTAGGCCGCGATGTTGCAATCAAAGTGCTTCGCCCCAGTCTGACGGCAGATGAGGATTTCGTCAGGCGTTTCGAGGTCGAAAGCCGGATGTTGGCGAAATTGTCTCATCCTAATATTGCTGCTATCCATGATGTAGGGCGGGACGAGAACACCCATTATCTGGTTACAGAATACGTGGATGGGCAAAACCTGAAAGTCATTATCCGCAATGAGGGCAAACTGACTGTCGAGCGCACACTGCGATTGGCGCTTCAAATATGTGCGGGAATCGGATTTGCCCATCAATCGGGGATTGTTCATGCCAGCGTCAAGCCGCAAGACACGATGGTGACGGCGAACGATCTGGTCAAAATGATTGATTTCGGGATTGGTCAGAGTGTTTCACAAGCGGGTGAACGAGTCGAAACGGTTTGGGGAGCGCCACATTATTTCGCACCAGAACAGGCTATGGGAGAACTTCCCGGAACGTATTCCGATGTGTACTCGTTAGGGATAACACTGTATGAGATGCTCACAGGGAAATTACCCTTTAGCGGGAATAACCAACAAGATATGGCAATCGCGCACATACGCGCCCCGATTCCTGTGGTGAGTACGGTCAACTCTGATGTGCCAGAGGCGTTATCGCAGGTGGTGTATCGAGCGATGAGCAAAGCTCCAAGCGAACGTTATCAAACGGCCAATGAATTGGGGGAGGCACTGGAAAAGGTTCGACAAGATTTGCGCGCTCCAGCCAAAACACTGGAGCTATTCCTGAGCTACAGCCGTCGGGATACACAGGTGATGCAGCGGTTACGGGATGATCTGCGGGCGGCAAAGTTGAGCGTGTGGGTGGATGAAGAAGGACTTGAGCCGGGAACGCCTGCATGGGAAGCGGCGATTGGGAAAGCCATTCGAGGCGCAAACTGTGTGCTGGTGGTGCTGTCGCCGGATGCGGAACAGTCGATGTGGGTGGCGCGCGAACTAGCGATGGCTGAGACGCTCAATAAGCGAATCTTTCCGGTGCTGGTGCGCGGGACGGAGCAGGACGCGATTCCATTCCGGCTAATGACGCATCAATGGATTGATGCACGGCAGAATTATGCGGGGGCGTTTGATAAGCTGCTGGGGGCGGTCAAGAAGCATTTGGGTATACTATAAGGTGTTGGGATAGCTAAAGGTATCTATAATGGCTGCAACATCCCCAAGCCTGCTGTTTGACGAGATTACGGATTTTCTGGTTTCCAGCCCTGCACCGGAGCAAATTGTTGCTTTCCAAACATCTGATGTGTTGAATGAACGGCTTCATGAACTGTTGGAGAAAAACCGAGAGGCCGGTTTATCGGCTGAAGAACAACTTGAACTCAATCGCTTCTTGGAAATGGGGCATCTGTTGACTGTTTTGAAGGCAAAGGCGCGGCTTAAAATTGTTGGAAAAACATGACCTACATTCCTATTGAACTGCGGCGTCAAGTTATCGAACGCGCTGGGAATTGCTGCGAGTACTGCTTGTTAAGCCAAGATGATTACCCATTTGCCTTTCATGTTGAGCATATCATTGCTGAAAAACATCGTGGTCAAACAGTTGGAGAAAATCTGTGTTTAAGTTGCCCAACTTGTAACACCTATAAAGGCAGCGATATCAGTTCAGTCGATGAACAGACTGAAATTGTGACACCTCTATTCCATCCCCGAAAACATCAGTGGAACGATCATTTCTATCTTGAGGGTGTTATTATAAAACCTCGCTCACCTGAAGGTCGTGTAACGGTTTTCCTTCTGCGATTAAATGACTCCGAGCGCATTCCGGGTCGGGCTTTATTGCTTGGTTTAGGGCGGTATCCATGTTGAGGTTGAGATAAGTAAAACTCCTTCTGGCTTTTAAGATTTACGTTCTCCCGTTACACTACCGCACATTTGAACATTCATTGGAGCAGCAACCGCGTGAAATTCCTCGGTCGTCGTTTGTCGCCGCGTGTAGTGGTCATGGTTACAGTCGCGCTGCTGGTGGTGGGGTTTTTCCACCGGATTACGCTGGGCGGGATGATTCTGGCACGGGGCGATTTGTATACCTATTTTTATCCGTACTGGCAGGCGCGCAGTACGGCGTTTTTGAATGGTCAGATTCCGTTATGGTCACCGGATGTGTTCATGGGCGTGCCGCTGCTGGCGAACAGTCAACTCGGCACTTTTTATCCGCCGAACTGGTTGGTGACGCCGTTTGATGCACCAACGGCGGTGATGCTGAGTCTGGTGGTGCATCTGGTGTGGGCGATTGTGGGGGTGTATCTGCTGACGCGGCGGACGCTGAAACTGGATGTGATTCCGGCGCTGCTGGCGGGCGTGCTTTATGGACTCGGTGGGTATCTGGGCGCGCAGGTGGAACATATCAATCAGCTACAGGCGCTGGCATGGATGCCGTGGTTATTTCTGATTTTCCATGCTGTATCCGTGAGGCCTATGCGAAATACGCTGCTGCTGGGGGCGGGAATCGCTTTGCAGTTATTAGCGGGGCATCCGCAGACGGTGTTCATCACGCTGGTGGGGTTGGGGATTTATGGGGTTGTAAGGCCAATTGGCGCGATTATTGGACGGATTCGGAATAAAAAAGTACTGAGTACTGAGTACCGTGTACTGAGTATTCCATTTATCGCACTGGTAGTGGCGGGCGGGATTGCTGTAGTGCTGGCGCTGCCGCAGCTTTTGCCGACGCTGGAGTTGGCCGGATTGGGCAGTCGGGGCGGCGGACTCGATCCACAGCGGGCGATGGCGTTCTCGTTCAATCCGTTTTTGATCGGGCGCGGGTTGCTGCCGAGTTATGACGGGTTGGTGTTCAGCGAGTATCTAGCGTACAGCGGGATTATTGGGCTGATGCTGGCGGTGGTAGGGTTGTTTAGTTCTCAGTTCTCAGTTCTCAGTCAAGAAATGAAGAAAGTACTGAGTACTTAGTACTGAGTACTGAGTATTCAAAAATTGCGTGGATTGTGCTGCTGGGCGTTGGATTTTTTCTGGCGCTGGGGTTGTATAACCCGCTGTACTGGCCGCTGACGAATCTGCCGGGATTCAGTTTCTTTCGTGTTCCGGCGCGGTGGCTGGCGTTGGTCGCGCTGGCGGTGGCGGTGCTGGCGGGGGTTGGATTGCAATCGTTGAAAGTGGCCCGTCCGCGCTGGTGGGTGTACCTGATTATGGCAGGTGTGATCGGCGGATTGGGCGCGGCGAGTTTTCTGGCTGACCGGATGGCGGTGGATGTGACGGGTTCGGCGCTGCCGACTGTGAATACGCTGGTTGGATG
>JAIOHM010000150.1 GCA_019912965.1 Anaerolineae bacterium | reverse complement strand
CGGATGGCGCTGACGGTGGGGTTATCCATGAGCTACAACCGGGATTGGGTGAGCGAGGGCACACCGAAGTATGGTGTGTTTCGGATGTAGGTGATTGAACCACAGTCCCGCAAGCGTGAGGCTTCGCACAGATCACAGAAGTGACTCCTAGAAAGTTATCGGATACCCCACCCTAACCTTCCCTCGTTTACGGGAGAAGGAATCAATACTTGGGTTGCGTGATTTTCCTGCTATTTTCTTGAGGTTATTGAGAACACAGAGTGTATTGATAGAAGAAAGCAAAAAGCGTTATGGATAAGTTAAAAGGGATTTCGTTGACTTCGCGGACGATTTTCTGGCTGCTGTTGGTAGCGGGAGTCGTGATCGGATTATATGCGTTTTTGAGTTCACAGTTTGGGCAGACGGCGCTATTGGTGTGCTGTGGGGGGATCGTGGTGCTGGTGGTGGTTGGAGTCCTTTCGGAAGGCGGGATGCGAAGGCCAAGATGAAGTACAAAGTACTGAGTACAAAGTACCGAGTACTGAGAAAAGAAGTAACGAGTGACGAGGTATGAGATATGAGTAAAAAACAGTACTGGGTACTGGGTACTGAGTAAAAAAGTGATGAGTAACGAGGTATGAGGTACGAGTAAAAGGTGGCTCTGGGTTCCGTATTTCCAAGTCTGAGCAGAAAGGTATGAAACAATAGGATTCAAATTGTACAAAATTGCCGTAGGGGTTGTCGGCGGGAACACGGGAAGCAGGCATGTCGCAACTGTCATTGTCGGCGGTTGAGACGGGGAGCGCCGTAGTTGTCAGCGGTTGGGAGGGAGCGTGCCGCCGCGCGACAAGATTGTCATTGTCCAGCGGCTACACGGAAGGTTGGCGTAGGTAGTTGTCAGTTTACAGTTATCAGTTGTCAGTTTTTGGGTGTTGGTCATGAGTCGGTTATTGGTAAAGAAGTTTGCGGTAATTGCGGAAAACCTCACCCCTAGCGCTTCTCCAAATTGGGTAGGGGAACAAAATGGTTTGCGGGATTTGCGGCGATTGCGATTGCGGAAGGGTGTTTGCGCGCAAAGAGATAGCTTTCAGCGGTCAGTTATCTGCAAATACACAAAAACAGACAGCGTATATGGCAGTGACTCCAAGTGACAACTCTATATCAGTCTATCAACAGGATAGCAGGTTTTGAGGGAAAAAGGGTGACCAAATGGTACGTTTTTGGGGAGGAAGTTGCTAACGATTTTGAGGGGGGAAGATTGTTAAATGGGTTGGGGGATAGTTGGTGCTAGGTTCGAGGTGCTGGTACAGGTGCTAAGTGCTAGGTACAAAGTGCTAGGTAGCAAGTGACCATTTCGGTACCTCAAGGTGAGCATGGAAGCTAGTCGGTTGGGAGGCAGATATGAAACACGAACGTATTACGGTTGATCCGCGAATCATGGTAGGCAAACCGGTGACTAAGGGGACACGAATGCCAGTCGAGCAAATCATCCGCGAATTGGCAGGTGGAATGACCATAGCAGACATCATGGACGCTCATCCTCGCTTGACACCAGACAACATTTACGCAGCAGCGGAATATGCCGCCGACACAATTCCCTGATGAAACACAGATTAAAGGTCAAAAATGGCGGAACTGCACTTTGAAACCGTGATTCAGCGCCCGATTGAAGACGTGTTCGGGTTGATTGCCGATTTGCCGGGTTATGGAAAATGGCTCTCCCCTTCCAACCTGTATGCGTCGGTGGTGCATATCTCAGACAATCCAATCAAGCTGGGGACAAAATATGTGGACAGCGGGAAAACGACGCGGATGGTTGGGGCAGTGACCGTCTTTGAACCGCCCAAGCGTATTCATTTCCGGCAAAGTACGACTTCGCTGTTCGGGACGCTGGATGTTGAGGCGCAATATACGCTGACTTCAACTGATGATGGGACGCAGGTGGCGCGGCATATGGTCATCCGGCCAAGCGGCGGTTTTCAATTTCTACAGGGGTTTCTGCTGGGGTCGATTCGGAAGGAAAGCGAACGGATACTGGCGGCGATGAAGGTATGGCTGGAAAAGGACGCCGAGGGCTAAAGCCACTCGGCTAGTAAGGAAGAAAAGCCCACTGAAGTGGGCTGGAATTAAGAATAATGCTGCAAGAAGAACAGTTTTGGAATCGTGCATTAGGAGGCATCCTAGCCCTTTTATTTGGGCTAGTCCTTATTGCAATCCTTCTCGGCATGGTTCAGGATCAATGCCTTATAGGAGTGGGGCTTTCGGGCATTATAGGCGGCCTCGCTTTTATGGTGTTCAGGAGTGATCAACTTATTGCAATATATGAAAATTATCAAGGCTTTCAAAATTTACAGCGAAAAAATCTTGAGAAGGCTCTGGATCATTTTAATGAGGCTATTGAGTGCCATCCACAATTAGCCATGCTCTACTCTAATCGGGCGATTGTTTATAATCAGCAAGGTAAACCTGATTTAGCATTAGCGGATTGCAATAAAGCCATTGAATTTAACCCCAACTTAGTTGAAGGCTATGTCAATCGGGCTATAGCTTACATCTTAAAAAAAGATTTCGACCACGCTCTCAACGATGCAAATCACATCCTCAAAATCCGTCCTCGAAAAGCCATCGGGCATTATATCAAGGGTTCTGCCTTCTTAGTTTTGGGGCAAACAAATGAGGCTATCCAAGCCCTTCGACAAGCTATCCATCTCAATCCCCGATTCATGGAAGCTCATCTCGATTTAGGAACTTGCTTTATATTCAATTCCCAAATTGATGAAGCCATTCGTTCTTTGACAACCGTTATACAAAATTGGCCACAAACGACATCGGCTTACAGTAATCGGGGTTATGCATACTCATTGCAGCACAATTTCGACCAAGCTATGGCTGATTGCAACGAAGCTATCCGCTTATCCCCCAATCTCTTTGTTGCATATGGAAGTAGAGGTCATGCTTATTTCTTAATGAAACAATACAACCTAGCTCTGAACGATTTTGAGAAATGCACCGAATTACATGTTGAGCATCAATCTGGGGTCGCAGGGCAAGCCTTATGTCACCAATCACTTGGCGACAGCGATAAAGCCAAACAGCTTTGGAATTCACTCATTGAGTTAGACCCAAGTTATAAAACCACTGAGGGTATTCAAAAGGAATATCCCAGCTCGACAACAATGACCGAAGCAGCACAAAAATTAATCACTGAATTAGACAATTGAGGCAAAACAATATGGTTCTGGAAGTAAATCGACCAACGGCAGCGTATCGGCATAATCCATTTACGGAAGAACACGAGATGTTCCGCAAAAGTGTGCGGGCGTTCGTGGAAAAGGAATTGAATCCGCATGTGGATGAATGGGAAGAAGCGGGGATGTGGCCTGCTCATGAAGTCCTCAAGAAAATGGGCAATCTGGGCTTTTTGGGGCTGAATTATGACGAAGCCTACGGCGGGGCGAACGCGGACATCTGGTTCACGGTGGTGCTGGCGGAGGAATTAGGCCGCTGCCACTGCGCGGGTGTGCCGATGGGGATTATGGTGCATACGGATATGTGTACCCCTGCCCTCGCCAAGTATGGCAGTGAAGAACTGAAGCAGAAATTTCTTGCACCCGCGATTCGGGGTGAGATGGTGGGATGCATCGGCGTAACCGAACCAGGTGCGGGCAGCGATGTGGCGGGAATCATCACACGGGCGGAAGTGGATGGCGATGATTATGTCATCAACGGCGCAAAGATGTATATCACCAATGGGACACAGGCCGATTGGGTATGTTTGCTGGCGCGGACGACGCCGGGACGCAGCTATAAGGGTATGTCGCTGATTATGGTGCCAACAAATACGCCGGGGTTCAGCGTCAGCAAAAAGCTGGACAAAATGGGCAACCGCAGCAGTGATACAGCGGTGCTGAGTTTTGAAAATGTGCGCGTACCACAAAGCAATCTGATCGGCGGCGAGGGCATGGGCTTCTATCTGCAAATGGAGCAGTTCCAGATGGAACGGTTGGTGGGATCGCTTTCGGCCACAGCGGGCATGGAAGCAGCGGTGCGAGGGACGATGAAATACTGCTCTGAACGCGAAACCTTCGGCCAACCGCTGATTCATAACCAGTGGATTCAGTTCAAACTGGTGGAACTGCTGACGGAGATTGAGGCGCTGCGGCAGTTGAATTATTACTGTGCGAGTTTGATGGAAGCGGAAGCCAGCCCGGAAGAAGTCACCAAGATTGCCTCGATGTGCAAGCTGAAGGCGGGCAAGCTGGCACGGGAAGTGGGCGATGTATGTATCCAGTTCCACGGCGGTATGGGGTATATGAACGAGACACCGATTTCGCGGTATTACCGGGACGCACGTTTGTTGAGCATCGGCGGCGGGGCGGACGAGGTGATGATGGGGATTATTGCCAAACTGGAGGGGATGATGCCGAGCCGGGGGAAAAAGACCGAGAGTTAAGAGAAGAGAGATAAAGAAAGAAAAGAGAATAAACCACAGAGACGCAGAGGACGCAGAGGATTCACAGAGAGTGTTTCTCATTATTCGTTACCAGTCGCCAGAGAAACTAGCGACTGGTAACTCGCAACTCATAACTAAGATTTCATATTTGGAAAGTTGATTTATGACTTATCGCATTGGGTCGGCGCAGGGATTTTATGGGGATGATGTGACACGGGCGCTGCCGATGATTGTCGGCGGGCATGTGGATGTGGTGTGCTTTGAGGCACTTTCGGAATTGACGCTGGCGATTCTGCAAAAGGATAAACTGGCGAATCCGAAACGCGGGTATACGTTCGATGTGAAACTGATCGCGCAGAAGATTCTGCCAGCAGCTTTCAAACGCAAAATTCCGCTGATTACCAACGGCGGCGGTTTGAATCCACAAGCAGCGGCGGAGATGGTGCGCGAGATGGCAGCGCAATCGGGATTGACCGGGCTGAAGGTGGCGGCGGTCAGTGGGGATGATGTCATGGCGCGGCTGGGTGAATTGAGCGCGGCGGGCGAAGAACTGCGGCATCTGGAAACGGGCGAAAAATTAGCCGAAACCGCCAATCAAAATTTCGTCACCGCGAATGTGTATCTGGGCGCGCAGCCGATTGCCGAGGCGCTGAAAAATGGCGCGGATATGGTGATTACCGGACGGGTAGCTGACCCATGTCTGTATCTGGCGACGTTGATGGCACATTACGATTGGTCATGGGATGATTGGGATAAACTGGCGGCGGGAATTGTGTGCGGGCATCTGCTGGAATGCACCGGGCAGGTGGTGGGCGGCAACAGTCTGGCGCTGATTCACGAAACCGATGCGGCAGGGCTGCCGTTCCTCGGTTATCCTATCGCGCAGGTTGAGGCCGACGGCACGTTCGTCATCACCAAAACGCCGAAAACACCGGGTCGGGTTACGACGGAGACGGTTAAAGAACAACTGCTGTATGAAGTCCATGATCCAGCCCATTACATCACGCCGGATGTGGTGGCCGATTTCACGACATTGAAATTGGAAACTATTGGGGAAGATCAGGTGCGGGTGACGGGCGTGACAGGCAAGCCACGCACGGAAACGCTCAAGCTGAATTTGGGACGTTTAGAGGGATTCATGCGCGAGTTGATCTTCACCATAGGCTGGCCGGAAACGTGGCTAAAAGTTGAGCAAATGAAGACGATGCTTGGTGAGATATTCCGGTGGATGCCTGCGATCAAGCGGGTGGAGTACACTTATCCGGGTATCAACAGTTTGTACGGGTCGATTGTGCCGCAGCCCGAAGACCCTATGGAAGTAATCGTGCGGGTGATGTTCACAGCCGATGACCAAGATACACTGAAAAATGCGGTGCGGCAGATCATGACAACCGGATTAAGCGGGCCAGCCGGGATGAGTGTTTCGGGTTCGACGGTAGGCGGCGATCCGCGTTATGTGATCGGATTATGGCCGACGCTGATCGGACGGGATAAGGTGCAAGCGGTAGTGGAATATTGGGAAGTATAAAAGCTCATCTTTTCTAGGTACACAAATGGCAATAGTCCATACCGCATTCGGCAAGGTATTTCTGGTTAAACTCAATCATCTTGAGTTTGTATCGGGTTCATCAAGCGATCTAAATGAGCGGCGATCCATATGGCTGAAATGGACACGTGAGCGAGGGTTGATTTCACTCTTAGTGGCTTTCGGTATTCTTGTCTGCGGCATTATGTATGAAAAACTAGATTCAACTTGGATATTGGCTCTCGGCATACTAGGGGTACTAGATATGTTACTGTATCTTCCAGATTTTGTTGATTATCTCCTTGTAAAGAATGGGCAACTGTTGAAAGGGGAAATCACCCAAATTTCGGGAAAACTAGAGATGCCCGGTTGGTTCGATCTTTATTTGGAGTGCCAATTCACAACACCGCGCGGTAAAGTTGCCAAAGGTCATGCAATGGCTAATCGACTTGATCTACAGGACAAGCCAATGCCACAAATAGGTACTTCCGTTGCTGTGCTATATGTAAATACTCTACTTTATCGTGTGATGTGAGGATCGTATGTTAGCAGGGCGATCATTTGTGGTTGAGCAGGACATTTATTTGCAGAATCCAGCAAATCGGGCGTTTGTGATGGGGGAAAAGGAACATCCAGCGTCGATGCTGTTGTGGATTGTGCCGCTGATTGATCTGCCGATTACAGTGATTTTGATTGGATTGGGGACAGGTTTGCTGCCGATTCCGCTGCCAGAGGAATTTGAAAATCTGCGCTGGCTGATGACGGTTATGGGGTTTATCTCGCTGGCGGGAACCGTGTTTGTCACCCTGATGATCCGGCGGATGCAACGCGGCGATCTGTTGGAGGGGCGGGTTATTTATACCGAAGAGGGAATGGTTAATCCGCGAAAATCATTCCAGCGGATTGTGATCCGGTTCAAAACCCCTGAAGGTGAAGAACTGCAAACGGTGATTTATCGCACGGGGGGAAATCGGAAAGCGATGCCGAAGGTTGGGCAGCAGGCGGCAGTGTTGTACAGCAATCGGAATCAGTACCGGGCGCTTTAAAAGAGGAACTTATGACAAAAAGATTATATGATCTGGCCTATGGACGGTCAGGCGATAAAGGCAATATTGCGAACATCAGCGTGATCGCGCGGACGCCGGAAGCGTACCAAGACATCAAGGCTAAGCTGACAGCGGAACGGGTGAAAACTCATCTGGGCAATCTGGTGCGAGGCAAGGTGATACGCTATGAACTGGATAACATTGAGGCGCTGAACTTTGTCTGTTACGAGGCGTTGGATGGCGGGGCAACCCGTTCGCTGCGGATTGATGGTTTGGGTAAGTCGCTGGCCGGGGCGCTGCTGTACATGGAGTGGGAATAGCTATCAGCTTTTAGCTTTTAGCCATTAGCTTTTCAAACCAAAAGGCCAATTATGGAAACACAACCCAAACGGGCATGGTTACATCGAATCGGTAAAGCTTACACAACCATTGCTGTGATTGGGTTTAATGTGATGGTGGTGTTTGTGGTGGGCGTGTTCATTATCAGTGCCCTGCTGCCCAAAACCGATGCACTGGCGGAGCAGAATAAGGATAAGCTGGTTCCGGTTGGGGTTCATGCGGCCTATTCGGAACGATTCAACCGAGCTGGATATTATTTCATGACTCCACCAGAGGTTGAGGTGATGCTGGCAGATTATGACCGGATGGCAGCAGAAGGTCACTGGCAGGTGCATCCCTGGACGGGGTTAACGATGCGGCCATTCGTGGGTAAATATCTGAATATCGGACGCGATGGGGAACGATTTGTACCACCACCCTCCCCTGACCATGCTGGACTAAAGCCGCTGATGATATGGGCATTCGGGGGTTCGACGCAGTTCGGCTGGGGCGTGGCGGATGCTTACAGTGTTCCGGCGCTGCTGCAAACGGCTCTGCAAGAACGGCTTCCAGATCGTCAGGTGCAGGTCATCAATTTTGCTGTGCCGATTTACAATTCGTCGCAAGAGTTGGCACTGTTCGCGGCAAGCCTGCGCCAGATGAAACCCCACATCGCAGTATTCATGGATGGGGTCAACGATGTGTGGTATACGATGTATGCCAACACACAAACCGCGTTGGTTGATCCACTAGCGGGTGTATGGGAGAATTACACTGCATCGATTACATCAGCGGTCGATACCCCATGGGTGACGATCAATCCGTCGTTTCCACCGCTGCGGTTGGCACAGCAGATGGGATTGAATTTAAGCCAGATCAAATCACCATCTGACTTCCCAGTTCAATACGCGATGCAAGGCATATATACGCAAAATGAAACTGAACAGCTCGATTATGCCGTTCAAAGCTATAACGCGAACCGAGCCATGGGAACCGCCATTGGGAATGCGATGGGGGTTTCGACTTATTATCTGCTACAGCCGTATGCAGACACAAAGTTTTATCCGGGATTCATGGAAGGGGCGCTGGCGGCAGGTGATGAAAATCTGTACGATGTCAGCGATACCTTTGAACTGGCCGATTACAGCGACCATATCCTGCTGATTGATGATTTCCATTACAGCGATTACGCATCGGAGATATTGGCGGGACGGATCGCGGATATCATTATGCAGCGAGAAAACTTTTGAACCGCCAAGACATCAAGAAAAGACAGAGAAGAAATCATGCAGAAGTTTGAGCGCATAACAGGTGATGTGAAGCGGGGGTTGGTTTATATCCGCGATACCGGGATTACAGTGTCGCAGGTGGTGAGCGCCATTTCACGCGGCGATTCGACAGCGGATGTGTTGAAAGCCTATCCCGGTTTGGAAGTTGAAGATGTGATTCAGGCGTTGGGATTCGCTGTCGATGATATGTTGGAAGCGACGGCTGTTCTGGCACATGACGCACGTAAACCGTTAAGCATCATTCTAGGCTATGCAGGCATCCTGACCGAGGCAGAAATTGGCGATGGCGAACGCATTGCATTCGCCGGGGAAATTCTGAGCCAAGCGGAAAACGGTGCGGATGCATGGGGTGATTTGAGCGATGCCGTGCAGTTACGTTATGGATTCCGCCCAATTCCAACCGAGCCAATGAAGCTGCAAGAAGTGGTGGAAGACGCACGCGAAATGGCGCAGCGGCGCGGCGGAACCATTCAGGCAGATATAAAAGCCGATTTGCCTTCCGTACAGGGCAGCCGGGGATTGGCGCGGGCATTGCTGCTGCTGGGCACTGATACACGGATTGCGTTCCTGAAACCGGAAGCAACCATAACCGCCGAACGTGAAGGTGAACAGCATATAAAGGTGGAAATCCAGCGGGCGTTTGCGGAACATCCAGCAGTGATGCCCGCACTGGACACCTTTTTCGTGACTTCAGGAACGGGGTTATATGTGGCGGCGCGGTTGATTGAGCAGATGGGCGGGACAGTTACGGCGACAGCAGATGAAGATGGGATGACATTCGTCATGTTGATAAAGGTATAAGATCACAAACCAAACTCAAAACCGAAATCCTGGTAAAAAATGGGAAAGTTTTTAGGCAGCTTACAACTGAATTTTGTATCTTTAACGAGTGCTAACGCAATTATTAACTCATAGCACTCGGAGGAATCATGACTGACGCCAAAGTATTGTTTCGCGATGGTGTAAACGCCATCCGTAACGAGGGGGATTTAGCAAAGGGTCGAAAGCTGCTTACGGAGTCCCTACGGCTCAACCCGAATAACGATGTAGCATGGCTGTGGATTTCGAAAACGGTTAGTGATACGCAGAAAAAATTGCAATGTGTGGAACGTGCTTTACAGGTAAACCCTGAAAATCAGCAGGCGCTTGATTTGCAGAATAAATTGCAAGGTACTGCTAAAAATGGGACTGCAAAAACGGCTGTAAATGGGGCAAAAGCAGCGACAAGCACACCAACGACAAAAGTTGAGTCGGAGTTGGAAACCAGCGAACTGGGCAACCTGCTTGCAAAACTAGGCCTCAACTGGGGCGCTCAGCTTGCGAAACTCGTTTGGTTTGTGGGAACTTTATTCCTAGTCTTTGTATGTTTTATGGCCTACCAACAAGCAGAAACGGCGGATTTTTCAACAAAGTTGGTTTTTGGCATTCTAGCACTGTTACCCTTATGTGGTGGAATATACATCTTAGGGTCATTTGTGTTGGCATTCGGACAGCAGATGGAAATCTATGAAGACGGCATCGCCCATATTGACGGCGACAAAAAACGCGCCTTTAGGTGGAGCGATTTTACTGACCTGAACTACCAGCATAATGTCATGGTGCACCGTTATTATGGTATACCTATCGCTAAATACACCACATATGATCTGAAATTGATGGCGGATGGCAAGAAACTTATCTCGCTTACCAAGAACTACAGCCGCTTTGAGGATGCTGGACGCGTCATTTTGAACTATGTTGTTCCGCTTATTCTGGAACGGCACTATGCAGCCTATAAACGCGGCGAGACGGTACAATATGGCAATATCGAGGTTAACCGAGAAGGCATTAAACAAGGTCGTAAATCAATCTCGTGGCGTGAGATTGATGGATGGAAGGTTGAAAACAACTTTATTATTCTAGACAGGCGAGATAGCAATAAAACAGTTCGCTTCGGGATTTATGGCCTGATAAATGGCATTGTGATGGTGGCGCTGGTTGATCGCATTACATCACGCTAAAACTCTATGAAGGGATTTTCATGACAACGGGTACACTTCCCCAATTTGAAACGCTGGATATTCGCATTGATGGGCCATTTGCCCATATGACGCTGAACCGCCCGGATGTAAAAAATGCGATGAACAGCCAGATGGTGCTGGACATCACGGCGGCATTCGCTGGGCTGAAAGATAACCGCGATGTGCGGGCGGTGGTGCTGGCGGGCGCGGGCGGAACGTTCTGCGCGGGCGGCGATATTAAAGAAATGGCGGCGGCGTTTCAAGGCGGCAAACTGAACCAGAATTCAGGCGGGTTGGATACCATGCTGCGGGCAGTGAACGAAGCGCCACAGGTGGTAATCGCCAAAGTAGAAGGTGCAGCCATGGGGGGTGGATTCGGGTTGGTGTGTGTTTCGGATATTGCTATCGCCAGCACCGAAGCAAAGATGGGTTTGCCAGAAGTACGGTTGGGCATCGTGCCTGCTCTGATTTCGCCCTATGTGATTCAACGGTTGGGGTTGACGCGGGCACGGGAGTTGATGCTGACCGGACGACGATTCGGCGGGGCAGAAGCGCAGCAATACGGGATTGTACATGAGGTTTATGCACCAACTGAACTGGACGCGAAAGTTAATGCACTGCTGGACGATATGCGGCAGTGCAGTCCGAATGCACTGGCCGCCTGCAAACAGTTAATCTTCACAGTTATGGATCAGAATTTGGATGCAACAGTCGATTTCCGGGCAAATCTGCTGACAGAACTGCGGCAAAGTGCCGATGGTCAAGAAGGTATGATGGCGTTCGTGCAAAAGCGTCCGCCGAAGTGGGCGGAGAAGAAGGGTTAAAAGCGAAACGGGTAACCTTTTAACCTAGCGGCTAATCTTATAAACATGAAGAGAAAAACATGATACGAAAAATATTGATTGCCAATCGGGGTGAGATTAGCTGCCGGATTATACGGACGTGCCGCGAGATGGGCATCACAACGGTGGCGGTTTATTCAGATGCGGATGTCAAGGCACTGCACGTCGAGATGGCGGATGAGGCGGTACATCTGGGGGCCAGTGCTGCTAAAGAAAGTTATCTCAATATCGAGAAAATTATCGCAGCAGCCAAACGCACGGGCGCGGATGCGATTCATCCCGGCTATGGATTCCTGGCGGAAAATGCGGTTTTTGCACAGGCGGTGGTTGATGCAAGGCTGATCTTCATCGGGCCGCCACCCAGCGCGATTGAAGCAATGGGCAGCAAACGCGGCGCGAAGCTGATGCTGAAGGGCATCCCAACCGTACCGGGTTACACGGGGGCTGACCAATCAGATGCGACATTGATTGCGGAAGCCGAAAAAGTCGGCTATCCCATTATGGTCAAAGCATCGGCAGGTGGCGGCGGTAAAGGAATGCGGCAGGTGAATATGCCAGATGAAATGCCGTCTGCGCTGGAAGCTGCCCGCCGCGAAGCATTACAAGCCTTTGGGGATGATACGCTGATTCTGGAACGGGTCGTCCGCAATCCACACCATATCGAAGTTCAGATATTTGGCGACCAATTGGGCAACGTCATCGCAGTTGGCGAACGCGAATGCACCATCCAGCGGCGACATCAGAAAATCATTGAGGAAACACCCTCAACCGCAATGACACCCAAACTACGGGCGGAGATGTTCAAAGCCGCAGCCAGCATCGGCAGCCAACTGGGTTACTACAGCGCCGGGACGGTAGAATTTTTGGTTGACGATGCGCTGAATTTCTATTTCATGGAAATGAACACGCGGCTTCAGGTCGAACATCCGATCACCGAAGAAACCACCGGATTCGATCTGGTACGCTGGCAGATTATGGTGGCGGAGGGGTTTCCACTGCCGGATATGGATGTGTATCCAGCGGGGCACGCGATTGAAGTGCGGATTTATGCAGAAGACCCAGCCAATGATTTTTTACCCGCAACAGGGAAAATTCTGCGCTGGCGCGAACCGGATGAGGTACGAGTCGATTCGGGCATTCAGGATGGCGACGCGGTAAGCATCTACTACGACCCTATGGTTGCCAAGATCATCGCTTACGGCGAACATCGAGACGGTGCAATCCGGCGACTTGACCATGCGCTAAGTCAATTGCAACTATTGGGTCTACGCAACAACATCGCTTTTCTACGGCGGGTGTTGACGCATCCCGATCATGTGGCAGGAAACATCACTACCGGATTTATTGCTCAACACCCGGAACTATTGACCGATGAAATCACTTTACCCGATGTGGTGCTGGTAGCGGCGGGAATTGCGAAGTGT
>JAIOHM010000149.1 GCA_019912965.1 Anaerolineae bacterium | reverse complement strand
CCCTGAGGGAGAAGGGGCTGGGGGATGAGGGTGAAAATCACGCTCCAATTTGGGGAGGGCCACGGCTGACCGGGCTTGTCGCAGTGTCAACCATGAGTGGGTGAGGTTCTTGCCAAAACTGCAAAATCTGCACAAAACCCTGTACCGCATTTGCAGAAATTGCAGAATTTTCCGCAAATTATCAACCTATAACACTCGCCACCAAAATCCTGCTTCGCCATCGTCATCGCCGCCGCCATCGCCGCCAAATCAAAGATTCGCAAGATTCACAAAAACCTGCTGCGAATCTGACGAATCTGACGAATTTTGCGAATCATTTGCGCGCAAACCATCTTGCTCCCCTCGCCTAGGGGAGAGTGGGGGTGAGGGCTTCGCAATCGCCGCAAATCCCGCAAACGGCTTCTGAATTTTACTGGAAACTGGAAGCTCGTAACTGGAAACTACCTAATGCCGCGTACTGCCGCGCTCCAACCCCACCAGCAAGCGCCGCAGGTTGTTGTAATCTTCCAAAACGCGCCCTGCACCCCGCGCCACGCAGGTCATCGGGTCATCGGCTAAATACGTGCGGATGTTCACCTCGTCGGTCATGCGCTCGGTCAGCCCTTTAAGCTGGCTGCTCCCGCCCGCCATGCAGATGCCGCTTTCCATCAGATCAGCCACCAGTTCCGGCGGTGTATCATCCAGCGCATCCTTGACTGTATCCACAATAATGTCTACCGAGCCGGAAACTGCCTCGCGGATTTCAATCGAACTGACTTCGACCGAAGCTGGCAATCCGGTCATCAGGTTACGACCGCTTACTTTGGCCGTGCGTTCCTGTGGGAGTGGATACGCCGAGCCGAGTGTTTCTTTTAATTTTTGGGCGCTGGGTTCACCCACCAGCAGGTTATGCTTGGTACGCATATATTGAACGATGTCCTCGTCCATTTCGTCGCCCGCCACCCGGATCGAACGGCTGATGACGATGCCGCCCAGCGAGAAAATGGCGACTTCTGTCGTGCCACCCCCGATGTCGATAATCATGCTGCCCCGCGTTTCCTGTACGGGCAAACCCGCCCCAATCGCGGCTGCAACCGGTTCTTCAATCAAATAGGCTTCTCGTGCCCCGGCGCTGATGGCCGCATCAAACACCGCTCGCTTTTCAACCTCGGTCACGCCGCTGGGAATACCGATGACTACCCGCGGGCGCGGAATTGGAACCCACGTTTGTTCATGGGCTTTAGCAATCAGGTGATGCAGCATGGCCTCAGTGACTTCAAATTCACTAATCACTCCGTCCCGCAGCGGGCGGACGACCAGAATATCTTTAGGATTCTTGCTCCACATTTCTTTCGCCCGTGCCCCAACTTCAATCGGGCGGCGAGTCTTTTTCTCTAGCGCGACGAACGACGGTTCATTAATAACAATGCCCTTGCCGCGCACGCTGACCAGTGTATTGGCTGTACCCAGGTCGATGCCGATGTCCAGCGAAAATAGACCGAGAAGATAATCGAGCGGACTGAGCACAACGCACTCCTAACCGAAAAGAACCAGCGTGGCATTATAACACGCCCGAAACACAATCGAAAAGCGGTTAAGCGTCTCGTTCATGAATTGTTATAATACGCTTACGTTGCCCTCATGAGGTTAAAGTGCTCGAATCCGTTCGCCAGATTATTCAGAAATTCAACCTGATTCCATCCGGTAGTTCGCTTGTAGTTGGCGTGTCCGGCGGTGCGGATTCGCTGGCGTTGCTGCATGTTCTACATCGGTTACGCCAGCATTCCGGTTTTAAACTTCACACCGCCACATTCGATCATCAACTGCGGGGAGATGCGGGCGCGGCAGACGCTGAATTTGTAAAGACCACTTGTGCTGCCTGGAATATCCCGATCACAGTGGGGCAGACTGATGTAAAGCTACTGGCTCAGGAAATGGGTTTGAGCATCGAAACTGCCGCCCGAAAAGCCCGCTATGATTTTCTTGCGGAAGTTGCCCAAACTGTTGATGCAAATCGAATCGCCGTGGCTCACCACGCTGACGATCAGGCTGAAACCGTGCTGCTTCATCTATTTCGTGGGGCAGGGGGACGGGGCTTGGCTGGAATGCGCCTGCTATCACCCGTTCCTCATCATCCAGAATTAACCCTCATCCGTCCGTTTTTGCGTGTTACCCGCGCCGAAATCGAAGCCTACTGCCATGAACATAACCTGACCCCGCGTGAAGACTCCACCAACACAGACACTACTATCCTTCGCAACCGTCTGCGCCACGAAACCCTGCCGTATCTGGCACAATTGAACCCACGCATCGCTTCCGTACTCGCCCAGCTTGCCGAAATCAGTGCCGCCGAAGACGACTTCCTCTCCGCCGAAGTTGAACAGATAGCACAGACACACGCCATTTTTAAGGATGACCATGTAATCATTAACCGGGAATCCTTTCGCGCTCTACATCCAGCCCTCGCGCGGCGGCTCATCATCCAGTCAGTTGGGCAGCTTGTATCCGCGCAGGATAGGCCGGACTACATCCATATTCTGGATGCCGTCGAGATGGGCTTGCGCGGTGGACACGGGACTATCGCCCTTTTGGGTAACGGCTTGCGCCTCCGTGTAAATTACGATGCCCTCATCATTGAATATGAAAATCGTTCTGCCCCACCTGTGAATGCCCCTTCGCTTCGGCCAGATGAAGAACTTGTCATCCAAATTCCGGGTGTTACACAGATTGGTAGTTGGAAACTCGACGCCTCGCTCATCCCGCTGGAAAATGCCCATGTGCGGCTTTCTATTCCTGAAGGCACACTTGTCACCCTGCGGACGCGGCGAGAAGGCGACCGTTTCGCACCGTTGGGCATGGGAGGGCATACCCAAAAACTCAACCGCTGGATGATAAACCGTAAGTTGCCACTCGCTCTGCGTGAACATATACCCGTGTTATGTGTGGATGGTCAGATTGCAGCAATCATGATTGAACCACAATGGATAGTGAGTGAATTCGCGGCGGTTCGAACAGACAATCAACGGGTCGTTTATTTTCATTTTGGGCAAAATTCATGAAATTCCCGCAACAAACCTTGTACACCTAGACCAGTAATAGAAAAGGTAGGTTGCGCCGTGAGATAAAAATAGCTATCCTTAAGGAAACGTAAAGCAAGACGTAACTTACATGCAGGGTAGGCTTAAATGGATACAAATGTTGAATCTGCCCGAATTCTTGTGGTAGATGATGAAGGCGCAATCCGCTACTCGGTGAGTAAAACGCTCCAACGGATTGGCTATGAAGTCGAAGAAGCGGCCAGTGGCGAAGAAGCCCTGGAGATGATGATTAAGCGTGATTTTGAAGTCGTGTTGACCGATATTCGGATGCCCGGTTTAACGGGGGTTGACCTGCTCAAACGCATCAAGGACACCGCCCCGGACGCCATCGTGATTCTGATGACGGGTTATGCAAGCCTCGGTACTGCGGTTGAAAGTCTGCGTCTGGGTGCACATGACTACCTGATTAAACCCAGCTCCAGTCAAGATATTCGCCAGAGCGTGGCGCGCGGTGTTGAACGGGCACGCAACCTCAAACGGCGTCGGGCGCTGCTGGATGCAATCCGCAGCAATGTGTTTGAACTGACCCGCGCGGATGTTGAAGCCATCAATGCGGTTTACGAGGATGAAGACCCGGCACCCATTGAAACCCGTTACGATACCAGCATCGTCGATTCGGTCAATTCCAATATGACGCTTGGCCCACTGACGATTTATCCCGGTCGTTACCAGATTTCAGTTGGCGACCAACCCATTGACCTGACGCCCACCGAATTTGATCTGCTCCTGTATCTGGCTGCTCATCGGGGGCGTGTAGTTTCCTGTCATGAACTGGTGCGTGAGGTTCGTGGCTATGCGGTTGATGAGGCCGAAGCCCGCGAGGTCATCCGTCCGCACGTCAGTAACTTGCGCCGCAAACTCAAGCAAACGGGTAAAGATGCCGATTTGATCGTCAATGTGCGTGGTATCGGCTACCGCCTGAGCGAAACCGGGCAGTAAATGCAGGGATCTCAGTTTAACAACAGAGTATCAGAGGGGCAGGGCGGCAGGAGAAAAGGCTGCTTTGTCGCTTTGCTGCTCTGTTTTTTATTGCTTTTATCGTCCCCGCTTTCTGCTCAATCCGATCCCCTTGAATCCCTGACTCTGGAACAGCGTATCGCCCAGATGTTCATTGTCAACTTGTATGGCGCGGAATTGACCGAAGCAGGGCGTGATTTTCTAACCCGCTATCAACCGGGCGGTGTTGTGCTGCTCGGTGAAAATCTGGGAACGCCGGAATTTGTCACACGCCTGACCAACCGTTATCAACAGACGATCACCGGGGCGGGTGGTCTGCCATTATTCGTGGGGGTCGATCAGGAAGGTGGGCCGATTTCCCACCTGAGTGATGGTTTCACAGCCTTTCCGACTCCCACCTTGATGACCGCATCCGGTGATAACGACTTCGTCAATCAGATTGGGGCGGCAATGGGGATGGAACTGCGGGCGGTGGGCGTAAACCTGAATTTAGCCCCGGTGGCTGATCTGGAAACCAACCCGCGCAATCCCATCATCGTGCGTCGTTCGTTCGGCAGTGATCCGGCAATGGTTAGCCCAATTCTGGCCGCATTCATACACGGGATGCAGAGTACCGGGGTGATGGCAACGGCCAAACATTTCCCCGGTCACGGCGAAAGCGATACTGACTCACATACAGGATTGCCCATCATTGACCTGAGCCGCGAACGTTTGGAAGCAGTTGAACTTGCCCCATTTCGCGCTGCGATTGCGGCTGATGTGGCCGCGATCATGGCCGCCCACATCTGGTATCCAGCCTTAGAGCCAGAGCCGAATACACCCGCTTCATTGTCCTCCAGGATTATCACTGATTTGCTGCGTGACGAGATGGGCTATGATGGCCTGATTATGACCGATGCGCTGGATATGGACGCCATTGATACGGTCTACAGCTACCCGGATGCAGCGGTGAAGGCGGTGCAAGCCGGAGTTGATCTGATCATCGCCGCGCATATCAGTTTGGAATCGCAGGCAGCCGCAATTCAGGCATTAATTGACGCTGTAGAAAATGGGACGATTTCCGAAGAACGCATTAACGAATCTGCCCGCCGAATTCTAGCCGCAAAGGAACGTTACGGTTTGCTGGAGTGGCAGCCGCTTGACCCGGATGCCGTTAGCCAGCGACTTTCGCTGGAACGTCACACCGCGATGGTGGAATTGTTGTTTCAGGCGGGTGTCACGTTGGCCTATGACCGAAACGGGCATCTGCCTCTGAATCCGTCGCGAAAAGTCGCCATTGTATATTTGGGAACGCGCTATCAGATTGTCGAAACGTGTGGGGTATATCGCTCTGACATTCAGTGGGTGGGTGTGTCTGATTCACCTTCGGATGAGCAAATCGCTGCCGCGCAAACGGCTGCCCGTTTGGTGGATACAGTAGTGGTTTTCACCCAAAACGCCGATCAGAATCCCCGACAGGCCTTGTTAGTGAATGCCCTCCCGCCAGAAAAAACGGTAGCGGTTGCCTTGTGGTCGCCCTATGATTGGACGACCTATCCTGATGTCTCGGCTTATGTGGTGACCTACAGCCCTTTGCGTCCGGCAGTCACAGCGGCTTGCGGGTTGCTCTTTGGGTCAGTTCCGGCGCGGGCGCGGTTGGCAATCACACTGCCGGGGATGCCCTAAACCTCACTGCTGTGCAGCAGATCTCCAACCAGACTGTTGAGTTCAATCGGGGAAACTGGCTTCGAGAAGAAAATATCGATGCCGATTTCCTGACACAACTTCCGATATTCCTCTTCCGCCGAGACGACGACCACCCGTGTACCTTGTTCGTTCAGAAGGCTTTGCTGTTCGGCCAGCAGGTCAATCCCGCGTTCCGCCCCCAGACGCATATCGCACAAAAACAGGTCAAAACGATGTTC
This sequence comes from Anaerolineae bacterium, assembly GCA_019912965.1. GTDB lineage: Bacteria > Chloroflexota > Anaerolineae > Aggregatilineales > Phototrophicaceae > CFX2. The sequence continues at coordinate 29,802 of JAIOHM010000149.1, read as the reverse complement.
ATTCAGGTGTTTGCGTGCTGCTGCCAGATGCGTTGCTTCATAAACGGTGTAGCCATTCATCCGCAGCACGCGGCTGAATAAACTGATGATTGCCAGATCATCTTCCAGAATCAGGATATTTGCCATTCTTTTTTCTGCTCCAGTGTGTCAGTTCGATAATAGCAGTAATGACCGTAAAATTGCCTTGAGAAGTGATTAAAAGCCGCCATTTGTGTTAAACATGAAGGCCAGAAAGTTGATTTGCTCATCAGCGGTCATTGGACGTGGGCGGGCAAGGTCGTCGATGATGCCTGTGAACAGGTCAACCGTCAATAGTCGTCCTTCATAGATAAAAAGCTGATCCATAAAGAAGCGCATATTACCCCAGAAAGGCTGGTCGAAAAATAGGTTACCCAGCCCGTAATGCACAAATGCCTGTTCCCCGGTGCGCGCATTGTAAAATTCCATAATCTGCGGTTTATGTGCCTGTGTGCCGATGACCACATCCGCGCCCAGATCAGCCAAACCGCGAAAATCACTCTGCTGCTGAGGGCTTGGCACATATTCTTCCAGTTCAAGATACTGCACAGTCACAATCAGCAGATCATTTTCAGCCTTCAGCTTAGGCAATGCTTCGCGTAGCCATTCCCAATCACAAGTCGCTGCGCCGGGTGCATCTTCAGTCGCCATAGCGTAATAGGGGCCTACCCAATTACAGGCTATCATCGCAATTGTGTTGCCGTTATGACTCAGGATTAGCGGTTGCTGCGCCGCTTCTATATCCACTCCACCGCCAAGCGTTCGCATGTTATGCTGTGCATACCAGTCCAGCGTCGTTAGATAATTGCCTGTACCATAATCGTTATTGTGATTGCCCGTAAGCTCCACAATATCCAGACCGACATCAGTCAGTAGATCGAAATGGGTTTCCTCCGAACAGAATGCCCCCAAAGGCTGTTCGGTAAACGACGGACATCCCGGCGAAAACGAAACTTCATTGCTGGTGTGGAAGAAATCCGCCCGTTCGGTATAAGGCTTGACCGCTTCACCCGCCCAGCTTACCCCGTTTTCATTCAACGCGATTCGGGTATTGCGCGTCAGCGCCGTCACCCCGGAAAGCAGTAAGCGCGTTAAACGGCTGCGGTAAAAGTTAGGTGTTGTACTTTGGAATGCGAACGGATAGGTAGTCAAATCGGAGTCTAAAGGATGCACACCTGGCAAATCATATAGTGCATTCTCCATGCCGCCCACAATATGCAGCACCCGGTAGCGGCTGGTCAATCGCTCAAACGGCAGCAGGGTATACAGCGAACGGTCTCGCCACAGCGTATTTTCCAGCGCATTCAGTGGCACAATCAGCGCGTCGGTGGGCAGGGGAACACCATACCCCTGTAAAGCGGCGGCAGTCGATTCATCCAAGACCAACTTCGCCGCATTTATCCCGCTTCGTATAGCCATAAGTGACTCATAGTTAATCGTGGCTTGCAAACTGGGGAAGGCGACAGCGGGCAGAAACAGATAATTGCCCTGATCGTTGATCTGTGTAGGTTCAGGCGTTGGCAGAGGCGCGGGTGTATTGGTAGCAAACACCAGCGCAGGCGGCGCGGATACAGCAGGAGCATTTAGCCAGTCCTGCACATAAAACGCTATATACTCGGCTACATGCTGCTGCCAGTAAGTGAAATAGTGTTGGCCTTCCGGGTAAACCGTGTATTGAAACGAGATACCCCGCTCACGCAGGCGTTCATCCATCAAATCCAGACCCGGCGCAGCAAAATCATCTTTGCCCCGGTCGAGCCAGATTCGTAGCGTATCTAGCGCCGGGGCAGTCTGTGCCAATCGCAGAGGGTTAAATTCTGGCGGCGCGTGATAATCATCAAAAAAGGCGCTATGCCCACCGACAGCACTGAATAATTCCGGGTGGCGGAACGCAATTTCAAATGCCCAGAATCCGCCTCGTGAAATCCCGCCGATAGCGCGTGTCGTTTTACGGGCATCAATCCGGTAACTGGCTTCAACCATCGGTAGCAGTTCAGTTAAAAACACATTTTCCCAAGAAAAGCTTTCAAACTGGTTCTCGTTGGCAATCCACTCCCCAAAGGGCATTACCACAATCAGCGGCGGCACTGTGCCTGCTGCGATGCCTTCATCCAGTACGTCCTTAAGCCCCAATCGCCCCCATGCACCATCATCATCGTTTGAGCCATGCATCAGGTAAATAACCGGGTAAAGCTGATTGGCCGTCGCATAACACGGTGGTGTATACACCGTGTAGTACATATTGGTCTGTGACAGATCGCTGCGATAATTCTCGCGTGTCAGCATTCCGCCTGTTTCACCACAGTCAATTTGGGCTGTGAGGGTCTGCGGCAGTATTCCAGTCGAGAGCAGGAACAGAGCGAAGGTCATCCATAATTTCCACACGAGAACCATGCCTTTCAAACGCTTGTTCGTCGCATTATATCGAAAGCACTGTCTATTCTAAATGTTGTCCTATGCGTAAAAAGTCGATGCCTGATGGCTGAAAGCTAATGGCTATTGCCGCTTGTTCAGAAGACGTTTTGGGGTACACTGTTGATGTTACCAGACGACCACAGGACATAAATTGACATGGGAACGCTGAACCCGGACTTGCTCTCCAAAGACCTAGATGCCGTGATGAACGACGCCATAGCCTTGAAGGATGAGTACCGCAAACCGGTTGTCATGCCGGAGATGGTGCTGCTGGCTCTTTTGCGTCGACCAGATACGGCTGCATCCCGACTTGTGGATGTGTTCAAGACCAGTCGCGGCACGGATATTGCCAAGCTGGATCGACAGGTACATCTAGCCATTCAGGGGCGCGGTGATCAGAACGGCAATCTGGATTTCGTGGCGCGGGGTAACCGCCAGGTGCCGCTTTCCCGCCAGACCATTATTATGATTGATGATGCCCTGAGCATTGCCAACTCTCAGGATGAGATGCGGGTGGATACCGATCATATCCTGTCTGTGATGGCCGAAAGCTCTATGTCTACCAGCGGTCTTTTACGTCAGCATGGCATTACCCCCAAAGCCATTGGCGATATTTTGATGGACAACAGCCAGATTCGCCCCCGCACCGATGGAACGACACAGGATGTTGTCGCCACCGCGAAAAGCGGGCGTTTGAAGGCAGTCTATTTCCGTGAAGGCCTGCTGCGCGACATGGTGAATATTTTGTCGCAGTCGGTCAACCGTCACATTATTCTGGTTGGCCCGGATGGTGTCGGCAAACGGACGTTAGGATATAGCCTCGGCCTGCTGATGTCTGAAGGCAAAGGCCCTGTTGGCCTGAAAAACCTCGTCCAGATCGATGAAACGGCACTGTTGGATAACGACCAGAAAGCCATGCGCGCGGGTATGAGTCAGGCGGCGGGTGGCATCCTGTTCATTCCCCATATCCATCGCTTCTTTGGTGGGCCGATCAAGGCTGAGTTCACCAAAGCCACGCCGTTGGTACAAAAAGCCTTCCTTGCGGATGATCCGGTGATTATTGGCACAACGACCGAGCAGGAATATAATCAACGGCTTGCCTCGGTTAATGCATTAGCCGAAAACAGTCAGGTTATCCGTGTGCCGGAAGCCACAGCCGATGAAACCCTCGAAATTCTGAAAATCCTCAAGCCGCATCTTCAGGCGGATTATAAACTGGAAGTCAGCGACGACGCGCTGGCCTTAGCGGTGCGCCTTGCCAAACGTTACCTGAGCGCCACCCCTCTCCCGCGCAGCGCCGAACAGTTAATCCATCGCACAGCGGCTATGGTCACCATGAGCCAGCAGGGACAGCTTCCGTTCAAGAATGACCGCACTGGGGATGCCACGCTGGACTCCGAAGATGTGACGCTGGCAGCCAGTCAGATGACCGGTGTTCCTGTCAATAAATTAGGCGAAGATGAACGACTGCGCTACGCCAGCATGGTCGAGCATATTAAAGAGCGTCTGATCGGGCAGGATGAAGCCGTTTTATCTGTCAGCCGTGCTATTAAGACTGCTCGTGTTGGCTTGAAGGATGCCAAGCGCCCCATTGGCGCTTTCCTGTTTTTGGGGCCAACAGGTGTGGGTAAAACTGAATTGGCGAAGGCGCTGGCTGAATTTATGTTCGGCAGTGAAGATGCCATGCTCCCGCTGGATATGAGCGAATTCAAAGATGAAAGCAGCCTGAACCGTCTGATTGGCTCACCCAGCGGTTACGTAGATAGTGAAGCGGGCGGCCAATTAACCGAACGTGTGCGCCAGCAGCCGTATATCATTGTGCTGTTCGATGAAGTCGAAAAAGCCCACCCGCGCATTATGGACATTCTGTTGCAGGTGATTGAAGAAGGCCGCCTGACTGACGGGCGCGGCAACATGACGCAGTTCAGCGAAACCGTCATTATCCTGACGAGCAACCTGGGTTCGGAAAATCTGGCTGTCCCGGTCATCACCGACGAAATCCGTGAGGAAGCAATGGAAGAAGTGCGGACGTGGTTCCGCCCGGAATTCCTCAACCGCCTTGACGAAGTAATTATGTTCAATGCGCTTTCAGAAGAAGACCTGCGGAGCATTATGCTGCTGCTGCTCAAGTCTGAAGGTAAGATGGCCTCCGAACGTGGCTTGAAACTGGAATTTACGGATCAATCCGTTCAGTGGATGCTTGACCAGAACGACGAACCGGAATATGGTGCGCGTCCCTTGAAACGGATTATTCGCCGCTATGTACGTGAACCGCTGGCCGACTTTTTGCTGAAGGTCAATCCGCCCGCCGGGACGCAGGTGCGTGTGGATGCGCCGGATGGCGGTGGGCTGAAATTCGCCGCCCTGATGGATGGGAAAGAAGTGACGGTAGGAAACTGATACATGCTCAATTTCCTCTCCACCACCTTTGGTTTGGTGTCGGCGGCGATTGGTGTTTTCATCCATACCCCGGATGAAGATACTCCGCTGCGTCCTGTCCAGATCGCCATCAACGAACTATCGTGGGTGTCGATGCTGCTGGGTGGTTTAGCGGTGGTGTTGGGCATCTTCGGTGGGAAGCGGACTCGATTGGGTGTTTTCAGCGGATTAATCGGTGCTGGGCTTTCCGCATCGCCCTTTATGCAGCGCCGGGCAGCCGCAACCGATATGGAATCCGCCATGAAAGCTGGTTTCGGCAGATATTATCAGCGCCCGATTCCCCCAGTGATGATGCAGCGGATGTCGCAGGCTACATGGTCGCTGCCCAATGCTTTAGGCGCGCGGGAACGTCAATCACAGGCGCGTTTGTGGCGTGATGTAGTATTTTCCGTGCCCGAAGGCAAACCGCTAAAACTGGATATTTATCAACCTTTGATCGCACCCGCAGTGGGTGACAAATACCCTGCCATAATCGTGCTGCACGGCGGCGGTTGGCGCAATGGCGATAAAGGCGATTGGTTTGTGCCCAACAGTCGCTACCTTGCCAGTCAGGGTTACGTGGTTTTTGATATTCAATATCGACTATCGGGCAGCGCGAAATGGCCTGCACCTTTTGAGGATGTGAAACAGGCTGTCCGCTGGGTGAAAGAATGCGCAGGCGAATATCAGGTTGACCCGGAGCGCATCGCCCTGTTAGGACGTTCTGCCGGGGCACATATAGGTTTGATGGCGGCTTTCGTTCCAGACGCCGATACGCAAGTACAGGCGGTCATTTCCATTTATGGCCCAACCACCCTCCAATTTGCGAATTTATCGCCCGCATCTTCTATTGTCCAGTTGATGGGCGGGACGTATGAGCAGTTACCAGAGGTTTATGCGAATGCCAGCCCGGTAACGCATGTTTCCGATGGTTTGCCGCCAACGCTGCTGATTGAGGGGATGATGGATACCATCGTGCCGTCCAGACATGGTGATACACTGGTTACTCCACTGTCGTTGACTGATACACCGTTTGCGCTGCTGCGTGTACCGTGGGGGCGTCATGGTTTCGACGCAGCCACCTTTGGATTGGGCGCGCAGTTGGTTCAGTATTACGTTGATCGCTTTCTAGCCTGGAGTTTATACCGGGAGGATAAAAATGCCTGAAACCATAGCCAAACGCCCATTGCCCAAACGCCCGGAAACGGGCTTGCTGGCCTGGCAGGCAACCATCGGCTATATCAGTGGTCAGTACAGCTTGGACGCGATGCTCTCGTTTCAGGCTTACCCGGCTGAGGATGGTTTGGTGCTGTGGTCGGCCTCCGCTACTTGGGGGCAGAATGGGGAACACGTTCAGGGGCGTGATTCGCTGCCTGCTGCCCTGCGTGATTTATGGAAAGAAATCGATCATAATCACGTCATCTTTGAGCAGCGTGAAGCCATCCTAAGGCGTCCAGCCAATTATGCCGATGACGAATGGCTGGATAAAGATACGCAGCACATTCTCGAACGTCTGATTTTGATTTCACAAACGGTCTATGGGATGGATTGGCGTTTGGTGATGCTGTACCAGCCTGTTGAAAAACCGGATGCCCGCGTTCATGCTCGCTTGCTGGCGGAGAATCAAGGATTACAAACGGGTGGGCAGGGCGCAACACTGGTTGATGCCTGCCGCGATCTTTACCGCAATGCCGCCCCCGATTTCGTCGCCCATTCTGGCAAGAAACTGGAAGATATCATATAAGTTATCGTTATCAGTCATTGGTTTTTATGGACTTTGATCGGATAACTGTTAACGCATGAGGCTTTATTTCTGAAGGAGAAAGTTTATGACTCAAGTCGATACCTCAATTTTTCGCAAATACGATATTCGCGGCGTGGTTGCGGGTGAAAATCCACAGTTAACCCCGGATTTGGCTCGGTTGGTGGGGCGGGCGCTGGGTACCTATCTGCCCAAAGAATTCGGCACGGAACGGGTATTTGTGGGCTGCGACAATCGCCTTGCATCGCCTGGACTCAAAGCCGGTTTGATCGAAGGGTTGACCAGCGCCGGGATGAATGTTACTGACATTGGTGCAGTGCTAACTCCTACGGTTTATTTCGCATCCGCCAGTTATGGCAGCAAGGGCGCGGGTGTGATGATTACCGGTAGCCATTTGGATACGCGCTACAACGGCATCAAGATGGCTTATGGTTCACTGGCGATGGCTGACCAGCAGATTCAATCACTGCTCAAGATCATTCAGGATGATGCCTTTGCTTCCGGCAAGGGCGAAGTCGCCACTGATCTGGACATGATTCACCGTCACATGACAACTATTGGCGGTAAGGTCAAAATCAGCCGCCCGCTGACGGTGGCACTGGATGCAGGCAACGGCCTCAGCGGAACGTATGTACCTGCTGTGCTGGAAAAACTTGGCGTTAAAGTGGTGGGTTTGTACCTCGAATCCGATGGTACATACCCCAACCATCTGCCCAACCCGGAAGACCCGGAACTGACCAAAGACCTCGAAAAGAAAGTGGTGGAAGTCGGCGCAGATTTGGGTTTGGCCTTCGACGGCGACTCCGACCGCTGCGGCTTCATCGACAATCACGGTCATCACATCGCGGCGGATCGTTTGTTGGCGCTGCTGGCGCGCGACGTACTCAAGCGGCATCCCGGCGCGCCCATCGTGTTTGATGTCAAAGCTTCGCAGGCTCTGCCAGACGAGATCAAAAAATATGGCGGTGTTCCAGTCATGTGGAAGACCGGACACAGTCTGATGAAATTGAAGATGCATGAAATTGGTTCACCTCTCGGCGGCGAGGTCAGCGGTCATTTATTCTTTGGCGATGACTATTTCGGCTTTGATGATGCCCCGCTGATCGCCCTCAAAACGTTGGAAATTATCGCCAATTCTGGCCGAACGATTGCTGAACTATTTGATGAAATTCCCAAGTTGGTTGCTACGCCGGAAATCATTCTCTCCGCGCCGGATGCGGTGAAGTTCCAGATCATTCAGGAAATCACTGATATTCTCGCTAAAGATCATGAGGTGTTTACGCTGGATGGTGTCCGGGCAAAGTTCGATGGTGGCTGGGGTTTGGTGCGTGCCAGCAATACACAGCCCGCGATTACACTGCGCTTCGAGGCTTATACCCGCCCACAGATTGTCGAGTATATGCAGACCTTCAAGGCACTGCTGGATAAACACCCGGAAGTCGATCAGGGCAAATTGATTGACCAGATCAACGCCTTCAGCGCGCCAGCGGCAGCCCACTAAATTGGTTTTTATTTAAGGGGTATTTGATCCTGAAGATACCCCTACTCATCTCTCATCCCTCATTACTCGGAACTTCCTTATGTCTGACCATTTCCAGCAAATTTATGCCAATCATGCCGACCAATATGAAGCGTTGGTCGCCCGTGAGGATTATCAAGGCAATATTCTGGCGCAGTTGCAAATCATTAGACCCTTAGCTGGATTGGATGTAGTCGAATTTGGCGCGGGAACAGGTCGTCTAACCATGCTGCTCATTCCGCATGTCAAGCATATTCATGCCTTCGATGGCTCACAGCATATGCTGGATGTAGCGATTGGCAAATTGCAAAAATCTGGCTTGAGCAACTGGAAAACGGATGTTGCTGATAACCGCCAAATGCCCGTTCCAGATGCCAGCGCCGATTTTGCTATTCAGGGATGGAGCTTCGGGCATTTTTGTGGTTGGTATCCTGATAGTTGGCGCGAGGAAATCGGCAAGGCACTGGCTGAGATGCGCCGTGTATTACGCCCCGGCGGCACAATCGTCATGCTGGAGACAATGGGCACAGGCCGCGAAACGCCGCAGCCACCAACGCCCGCTTTGGCTGAATATTATGCATGGCTGGAAGATGAACACGATTTTTCATCGACCTCCATCCGCACAGACTACCGCTTCGAATCATTGGCGGAAGCTGAGCAGTTAGCCCGTTTTTTCTTTGGTGATGAAATGGCTGCCCAAGTTATCGCTAACAAGTGGGTTATCCTGCCAGAATGCACAGGCGTGTGGTGGAAGACGGTCAGTTAGCCGATTGGAATTCAGTATATAAACTACGGAATTGCTCAACCGTGTGCTGAATGGTGTATTGCTCCCGCACGGTTTGATAGGCTGAATGTGCTAGACACTCTCGTTTTTCGAAGTTTTCCAGCAAATCACAGATTGCTTGCGCCAATGCATCATCATCACCAATCGGTACGGTGATACCCATCATCGGTACATCCGGCAGTAAACCGACGGCAGTACTAATGGTTGGTATGCCGCAAGCGGCTGCTTCCAGAGTCACCATGCCTAAGCCCTCGTGCCGTGAAGTCAATACGTTGATTGTGGCTTGCCTGTAATATTGGGGAAGATCGAGGTGGTGAACTGAACCCACGAAGTTTACCCGTTTTGCGATACCCAGTTCCCCTGCGAGTTTCCGTAAATGCTGCTCTTCCGGCCCTGCACCTAAAATATCCAATGTGACATCATCGGGTAATCGTGCCATCGCTCGCAGCAGTGTTCCTTGATCTTTTACCCCTACCAGTGATGCGACATGAATTAATCGCTTGTGGACTGCTGCATCTTGTTCCCCTCGCCCGTGTGAAGCCTCCCGCTTGCGGGATGAGGGAGAGGGGCTAGGGGCGAGGGTGCTAAACACCCCTGTATCCACGCCTAATGTGATGGTTCGTATACGGTCTTCTTGTACGCGATACCCCGCCTTGTCGATCAGTCGATGTGCATATGAACAAGCCGCTACCACACAATCAGCCTTCAATGCCTGCCCGACAATCCAGCGGCTGAACACACCCTGTTGTAATCCGTAGCCAATATCATCCAATCGCGCTAATTCGCCCCCAGCAATTGACACTACGGATGGAATGCCTAACCATTTTCCTGCCCAAACCGCAATCAATCCGGTTTCGTCCGCCCACATGGCATGAAACACATCAAACGGTTTTTCACGGTGTAAACGGCGGAGTGTCAACAGGGCATCCAGCCATAACTTTAGCCGTCTCACTCCGCGCACCTGCCCGACGCCTAGCGAGTAAACCGTTGCCCCATGCACCGGATAGCAGTCGCGGCGGTGGGGATAACGCATCGTCAGCACCCGTACATCTTCATGCTGCGCCATCTCCCGCACCAAATTCAACTGTACCGGAATCGCCCAATCGTTTTCGTCACTGCTGAAACCGGGCAGCAGAATGCCGATATTCATGTTCGGTGAACGCTGATCGGCATCCGCAGGGTATTCAACACAGGGCAGCTTGCCTCAACCGCTTCATGCAAATGCTCAATCTGTGCGGCGGAGGCTGGTGACTCGATGTGGCAGTTATATGTGATGTCTTGTAAGGCGTTGGGTAACTCAGATGGCAAACCGATCACTGCCTTATAATCCAGCCTGCCTGCGGTTTCAATTTCTACATGGTCAATCGAGATGTTCAACAGCGCTGCTTGAATCAGATAAGTATGTACTAAACAGCTTGCCAGCGCCCCCAATAGCATTTCCGGTGCGGTTGGGCCGAGTGAATGCCCCGCCAAACCCGGTGCAGAGTCCGAAACCATCACCGTTTCACCCATGCGTGTCGGACGCGCCCCGGTAATGCCCGCCACCTTTGACGATGCCTTGATGGTAACGATTGCTTTTTCCGGGTTAGCTGTCCAATCCGTTGTGCGGTCGGTAATTGCTTGTGTTTTGCGTTCTAAATAGCTATCCAACTTTGCCATGTTCGACCTCATATAGGGTGTAGTAACCATATTTGCCAAGTTCGCGTAAGCCGCGCTGATCGCGCAGCCAATGATAGACGATTTGCGGTTCGCGCCCCACCCACTGGTTTTCGATATTCCACACGTTCAGCAGCAGATAATCATTTTGATCGACGTCCCATTTTGCTGCCAGCGTATCTGGTGTCTCGTAGTAAATTTCATAAACCTGCAAATCGGTGTAGTGTTTGAGCGTCAGCGTCAGCCCGAAGGTGTACAGAGTTGCCCCCGGTGGAATGTGTTGATCTGCCCACTGCGCGGCATCTTTATCCCTTTGTTGATTGCTGATAAATTGGCTGATGTTACCGCTGGCTTTGCTCCACATTTGTCCTGCGCCAAAAACGAGAATGCCTACGACTATCAAAAGCGCCATATAGGATCGAAGGATATTTATTCTCCCTCGCCAGTTTGGAGAGTCGGGCAAAGGGTGGGGTTGATTCCGGCGTCCTAGCCAATGTTTTACGGCATCTAATCCTGCGCCAACCAATATCACCACAGGGGGGAATACAATCAGCGGAAAACGAATGTTTTGATATGGAATACCCGCCAGAAACAAATAGGGTAGCAGTACCCATCCCTCTAGCATTACCAGATGTATACGTTTTCGCCGGAAACTCCATAAACCCATCAGCAGAAATGGCGTAAAAAGCGGTGCGAGGTAATGAACATCGTAAAACGGCTGGGCATAATAAACCGCGTTGATTTCCTTGTATTCAAAATGCCCATCCACATTGTCAAAGGTTTTGCTAGAAAAGTTCGTGGGCGACCAACCTTCCACCCATGCATGATTCAGCGTTGGGGCAGGATTGGTTCGGCTGTATAGCAGTTGTGGCATCAGCACCAATCCTGCGCCTGCCAGCGCCAGCAGCCCATCTCGCCAGCGTATTCGGTCTTTCCAACTGATAAGTACAGCTAATCCATAGGGCAGCGCCAGCAGCAGATAAATCCATCGGGTAATGCCTGCCAGTGCCAGCAGCATCGCGGCAATGATGAGGCTGTAGGCACGAGCAGTTTGTTCCCCGCTTTTCATTTTTTGGAGATAAAGGCACAACATCACCGCGCTGGTCGTCGCCCAAAACAACGCCGGAATATCGCTCATCAGCACAATGCTCGATTGAAGGGCTTGTCCGCACATCATCATCAAAATGCCCGCTGCAATGCTGCCCAACTGCCCGATAGCCATTAACCGTGCTAGGCCATACACCAGCGGGCTTAAAGCCGTGCCCATCAGCACATTCAGTATTTGTCCAACGGTGGCCTCTGAACCGAAAATGGTGAACGTTCCGGCTAAAACTGCTGGATACCCCAACGGCCAGAAGAAATGACCGGGAGCGCGGCCTTCGCTGATGGCTGTTCGTAACTCCTCAGCGAAGTTATAATAAGCATAGGAATCTTGCCCATACAATCCGTCGAATCGGGTGGGCAGCAGCACCATCAATCGCAGCAAAAGCGCCGCGACGAACAGGCCAAGCGCTAGGGTTAAGTCAACGCGCCGCGACATAACCCCAACCCCACAGGATTACAGATGCGATTGTTTCTGTAATCAGGCTGACCACTGCTGCCCCCTCCGCGCCATGTGCTGGAATCAGCCATAAACTGAGCAAAATCTGGGCCACAAGCACCCCGCCCGTAACCCAATTGACGAACTGTTCCTTCCCTCGTGCATACCAGTATAATGTCTGTCCTCCGCGCAGCAATCCGGGCAGCAGTGACCACATCGCTAGTTGCAAAGTCTGTACGGCAGGTGCAAAAGCTGCCCCATAAGTCAGACTCAGGATAGGCAGCGTGAACAGACTGAATCCAACGCCCATCACCACTCCAAATCCTGCCAGCCCGGTCATTACCCGGCGGAAGTTTTGCCGCATGATTTCTGGTTGAGCCGAAAGAGCCGCCAGCAGCGGGAACAATGCCCCGAATAGCGCATTTGGAATAACCCGCCCTGCTTCCACAAAACGGGTCGCCGCTGCATAATATCCCACGCTGCTGGTGTCTGTCAGCCGTTCCAGCAGAATGGTTCCCAACCGTGCGCTCAATGCCGCCAGCACTGCCGCCAGCGCGAACGGCCATGCTTTTTTCAATAATGACAATGTGTGTAAATGATGCTTATGCGATTCGGGTTGCGACTCTGGTGATGTAAACCACCGCTTCCACACCCACCACGCCGCCGCTAACTGTCCCGCGCTGGTGAAGGTATTTACAGCCAGTGCAGCCAATATCCCCCCGCCATTTACAAATACCAATATCGTCAAACTAGCTTGAGCGATGAGCATTCCCAAATTCAAGGGTGGAATCGGCCACATGGCTTGCTTGGCGCGGAATACTGCCGTGAATGCGCCGAAAAAGGGCAGAATCAGCACCAACGGCGCGGAAATCTGAATCCCACGTACCACATCGCCATCCTGACTGAGCAAGGGGGCAAATGCTACCAATGCAATCGTTAGGCCACCGCCCAACCATAACCGTACAATAGTCGTGGTTTGTAAGTAATCGGCTGTATTTTCCGGCTGCTGCGCCACATCGCGGGTGATGAGCGTTCCTAAGCCGAACTCTGCGATCAATGACAAGGGAAACACCCATGCCAGCGCAGTCGTATAAACACCGAGTCCATCCTGTCCAAGTGCCCGCCCGATCAGTACCGACAGCAGGAATGACAACACCGCACTCCCTGCATTGCTTGTGAGCAAAATCAGTGTATTGCGGCCTAGTCGCCCCATTGTGACTTGTTGGATTTTGGCTGTTTGCATGGGTGTTTTGAGGCAAGATCACCGATGGCTGAATACCTTGTTGCCTGTTATCATACACCCTATGACACGACTTGGCATTCTTGGCGGTGGGCAGCTTGCCCAGATGATGACTCAAGCCGCCATTTCCCTCGGTATTGAAACAGCGGTTTTGGAACGCACACCCGATTCCCCGGCTTCTCGGTTGACTCACCATCACCAGATTGGGGATTGGAATGCATCCGAAAATCAAGCATTTCTTGCGGATTTCGCGGCGTTGTGTGATGTGGTGACGCTGGAAAACGAATTTGTCCCACCCCATGTGCTTGAGGCGTTGGCGGCGTTTGGCCCGATGGTTTACCCCACCGCTGAAACACTCTATCTTATCCGCGATAAACTGACGCAAAAGCAGATCATGGCGCAGAATGAATTACCGCTGCCCGCTTTTGCCGAAGTTCAATCGCCGCAAGATATACAGGATTTCATTGAAGCACATGGTTTGCCCGCGGTATTAAAAGCCCGTACCAATGGCTACGACGGTTATGGCAATGCGACGATTCATGCAGAAGGCGATATTGTTCCTGCTTTGGATAAACTCTCCAATCGCGTCTGCTATGTCGAATCCTTTGTTCCCTTTGTCCGCGAACTAGCGGTGATGATTTTGCGTGGGCGTGATGGTGAAATCCGCGCTTATCCGGTGGTTGAAACGGTGCAGCATAACCACATCTGCCATATCGTTCGTGCCCCTGCGCCTATCGCGCCGGAAATTGCCGAACGTGCCCAGATAGTTGCCATCAAAGCGGTCGAAGCGGTGAACGGGGTAGGGGTATTTGGCGTCGAATTATTCCTGCTGGAAAACGGCGAAATCGTCTACAACGAAATTGCGCCCCGCCCACACAATTCCGGTCATTACACTATCGAAGGCTGTATCACTTCGCAGTTTGAAAATCACATTCGTGCGGTATTAGGCTGGCCTCTAGGTTCAACCGATATGATTGCCCCTGCCGCCGTAATGGTCAACTTGCTCGGCAAACGCGACGGCCTTGTTCGCCCGCAGGGTATAAAAGCCGCTTTGGCCATTCCCGCCGCACATGTGCATATCTATGGCAAGCGCGAATCGCGTATCGGGCGCAAGATGGGGCATGTCACTGTTGTAGGCGAGTCCATCGAACAAGCTGAACGACTCGCGCGTCAAGCTGCTGATTTAGTTGATCTTTAGAGGAAACATTATGCCACTAATCGGCATCATTATGGGCAGCGACAGTGATCTGCCAACCATGCAAGGCGCGGTCGATATTTGCCGTGAATTTGGTGTAGCCTATGAACTGCGTGTAGTCTCCGCACATCGTACACCAGCCGATATGGCGGAATATGCGCAAACGGCGCATCAGCGCGGGTTGAAGGTGATTATCGCTGGCGCAGGTGGCGCGGCGCATTTACCTGGCATGGTTGCAGCGCATACGCCTTTACCCGTGATCGGTGTCCCAGTGCAAAGTCATGCGCTGAATGGCTTGGATTCCTTGCTTTCGATTGTCCAGATGCCCTCTGGTGTTCCCGTAGCGACAGTTGCTATTGGTGGGGCGAAGAATGCTGGCTTATTGGCGGTACAAATTTTAGCTACTTCTGATGCTGCTTTGCTCGAAAAAATGCTGGCCTATAAATCCCAAATGGCCGCCCAATCCCGCGCCAAGAATGCCAACTTAGGCTGAGATACTACCTGATAAACAGGTGGGAGCAGGTAATATTACGATAATTGCAGATGCTTGAATTCAAATCTTCTGAAACTCAATCCAGTAGTGGTCAGCCAACATTGCTAAGGCTGCTGCTTGCCCGAATCGCTTTTCCAACGCCATTAAGGTATTGAATAAACGTGGGCGTTTTTCAATCGCTCCAAATACATCACTTGGCGGCAGGAACAAGCCCAACGGCTGCACATAAACACGCCGGAAGTGTGGCGCAAAATCTTTTGTGATGCGGCTTATCGAAGGATAGGTGACGGTAATTGGTTCTGAAACCCCGTCAGGATGAAACACTGTTTTTTTTCGCCAACGCCGCATGGCTGTCTTAAAATTTCCATGCAGCCCGTGCCACAGCGGTTCCCACATGCACAGCGGACTCATCACACCTAACCCAACAATTCCCCCCTGTTTTACATGCTTCGCCAACCAACTCGCCAGCGTCCCCCATTCCTCCAAACAGTTCATCGGCCCAAAATTAGAAAATACGCCATCAAGTTGTTCCCCCTCGCTATGAGGGAGAGGGGGGTAGGGGGTGAGGGTTCTTAAATCCAGCCGTTCCACGCGCACCAAAACATTCCCCGCCGTTTTCGTCCGTGTTGTTGTCAACATGCCTTCGCTGACATCAGTTGCGGTTACTTGTACTCCGCGTTCTGCTAAACGCAGCGCATCCTCACCCGTCCCACAGCCAAGTTCCAGCACATGATCGCCCGCGCGAAAATGGCGATCTAAACGGGCGTGAATCTGATCGCGTAAATAGCGCCCAATTTGGGTATGGGTGAAGGTATCATCATATGAGGTGGCAAGCGGATCAAAGGCTTGGGACGGGTTCATGGATTTGCTGCCCCTGATTTTCTCGCTGCCCTTTGGTCAGGGTCATCCCCAAACGTCCGATTTTAGCGTTGGCATACAACTTCAGCCGTCGTTTTAATGGCACATTCCCTTTGATCTGAGCGCGGTTCAGGGCTACTTCGTTGACCATCCAGCGCGTGGCAAAACTGTAGAATCGCCGTGAGTAGCGTCCCGCTACGGTTAAATCGCGGTCGCTGCGGTCTGTCCATGAACGGTCTGCCAGAATGCGACTTTCCACTTCGGCATAATAATGCGTGCCTTTGATGGGGTAAGCAACGGTCGTCAGGAAAATATCAGGGTTGGAGATTTTCAGATGTTCAACTGTTTCTTCCAACTCCTGAATGGTTTCGCCCTCATAGCCCAGCATGATGAACATGCCCGTTTCGATGCCATATTTCTGGAGCAGGTGTGTTTTTTCCTGAACGTCTTTGACCTTCACCTTACGATCCATCGCATCCAGAATTTTCTGCGATCCGCTTTCTGACCCATTCCACACGCGGAATGCGCCCATCTCTGCCAGCGTTTTGACGATACCTTCGTTTAAACGATCCGCCCGCGAGATGCACTCAAACGGAATGCGAACGTCACGCTTTTGCAGTTCCTCGGCATATTGGAAGAACCAGCGCGAGTTGATTGTGAAAACATCATCCGCGTACCAGATCAAATCCGGATTGTAGTGCTCTTTAATCCACAATACTTCGTCAGCAGCATCAGCGGGGGTGCGGCGGCGGTGGGTGTTGCCATAAACCGAATGGCTGCACCAGCGGCAGGTGTAGGGGCATCCCCGCGCCTGAATGACCGATACTGAACTCTGACCGTGATTATCTTTCCAGACTTTCATGTATTGGGGAAGATCGATCGCCTCGCGGTCAGGCCACGGATTAGCACTCAAATCCTGAATGAACGCGCGGGGCAGGGTTTCAACCACCTTGCCATCACCATCGCGGAACGTAATTCCGTTTATACTATCTAACCCCTTCAGCCCATGCTGCGCCAGATGCGGTAGCAGTTCTTCCAGCGTCAGTTCGCCTTCGCCTTTGACGATGATGTCTGCGCTGTTTGCCAGATAATCTCCAGCGTAGTAGGGCGGTTCCGGCCCACCCAGCACCACCGTAGCACCCTGCGCTTTGCAGATTTGCGCCATCATCAGCACATTGCGCTTGGTCATCATGTTGGTATAAATGCCAACGACCGATGGACGTTCTTTGGCGACCAGCGCCTTAAATTTTTCCATCGAGCTAAAGGTCGAGTCGAAAACCCCGACATCAAACCCCTGTTTTTTCAGATACGCCGAAATATACAGAATCCCCAACGGCGGATAGGGCTTCATCACCTTCATTTCGTGCGGATCTTCATACAAAAAATAGCCGTGTGCGAGGAGGATGTCCATAAGTTTTACCTGAAATAACTACAATAAAGCGATGAACTCGTCTACCGTTAGATTTGCGTCCTTCAAAATGGCTTTCAATGTTCCCTTTTTGATCTCTTTGTGGTCGGGAACTACTGTTTTTGCAAAAGGATCGTCGCGGCGTAAGTTGATATGACTGCCTTTTTGTCGGGTAATGTAGAACCCTACTTTTTGTAGGACTTTAATACAATCACGCCCCGAAACGCTTGGCAGTTTGGTCATACCCGACCAACCCACACCACTTTATCTTCTGGAATAGAATCATTGTGTTCAAGGGCGTCTTCAATCCAAAGCTCAATGGCCTCTTTAATGTTGGCTAGTGTTTCTTCCCATGTATCGCCTTGACTGTGACAGCCCGGCAAACTTGGACAGTCTGCAAAATAACCATTTCCATCTTCATCCAGATAAATAATGACTTGGCGTTTGCTCAACTCAGTTACCAATTGCGGATTGATTTCCATGTCCCCAAACCTCCATCGAATCGCAGTTACGGCAAACTCAGTCCGTGCGTCCGCGCCTGTACATACTTGAACACCGTCTGATAAGCCTTGTCATCAAACTGCTGCTGAATGACAATTGCCTTGCCGTCAATAAACACCGTCACCGATCCCGCATTTTGTACCGCGAATCCCGTCGCGTTATCCAGATTAATCACCGCGCTCTGATAAACCAGAAATCCACTGGACATCTCAATATTCGGTTTGGTGATCTTCAGCCAATTCGCCATCTTGTTTATCCCTTAAATGATCCATCTGGAAAGGATGAACTCAAAACTAAGAACCAATAACTATAAACTATCAACTAATCACCACATTCGCTACCCGTGTTGGTTCATGCGGCAGTTTCGCCAGTTCGTCCAGCTTCGCCACCGCCCCCGGAAGCGTCAGCCGATGATAAATCATGGCGGCTGTCTGTTTAATGTGGCTGGGACGTAAATTGGCTGGATTACGCAGTAAGCCACGCAGTTCAGCCAATGTCTTGCGTGACCGATAATCTTTATGCACAACGGTATGTAGCTGGCGGTAGAAGGCAGTTGCGAACGGCCCTTTGTAGAGCATCGCCATATCCTGGCTGTCGATCCAGTTGACGCGCGCGCCGAGTTCATGCTTCACGTTCTCGTAAAATGGTGTCCCCGGCAGCGGATAACTGACGCTGATGCCGATGTCGTCCGGCATCAGGTCGCGCACCATTTTCAAAGTGAGTTCAATATCCTCGCGCGTTTCGCCCGGATAACCGAATTGCAGGAAGAAGGCCACTTTGACCCCATGTGCATGAAGTTGCCGCGTCGCTTCGTAAATCTGTTCAACGCGCGTCCCTTTATCCATCGCATCCAGAATTTTCTGCGAGCCGCTTTCCGCGCCGACCCACACAATTTTTGCGCCCGCCCGTGCCAGCGCCGGAATTGTTTTACCGCGTAGCAGCAGATCAACCCGGTTCAGGCTCTTGAACGGAATCCGCAGACCGCGCTGATCGAGCAGGGTGGCGAATTCCTCAATCCACCTGTCCTGAATGCCCATGATGTCGTCCATAAACCAGATGTGGTCAGGCTGAAAATTTTCTTTCAGCCATGCCATTTCCTCAACCACATTCTTTGCGCTGCGGACGTTGTACTTCTGCCCCCAAATCGGCTTGGCACACCAGTTGCAATGGAAAGGACAGCCGCGCGTTGTCACCAGATTCATCGAATAATAGCCGTGATGTTCCATCCACACTGCGCGGTATTTATCCCGGTCAACCAAGTCCCAGGCGGGGAAAGGCAGCGAATCCAGATCACGAATGACCTGCCGAGCGGGTGTTTTGATGACTTGTCCTTCATGTTGATAGGCGATGCTCTGAATGGCATACAGCTTTTCGTCACTAATTTCGGCTTGAGGGGTATGGTGGAGATAATCCAGCAGTTCACCAAGTGTCTCATCCCCTTCACCAATCAGCACAAAATCCGCGCCGCGTTCGAGATATTTTTCGGCGTGGTCGGTCATATCCGACCCGCAGGCAATCACAACGCAACCTTGTGATTTGGCGGCATCGATCATCTCGAAAGCCGCTTCGCGCATCCGCAGCAGGCTCATTTTGCTTAAATAATTGAAGTTATCCTCGAACAGCACCGCATATTTCGGCTGATACTGTTGCAGCGCGGCTGTCCACTCCGCCGGACTTTCCGCCAGCATGGCATCGAACAGGGCTACTTGATAACCCCGCTGCCGCATATTGCTGGCTGCATATAAAGTCCCCAGCGGCGGATAGGGCTGCATGGCTTCCCATAACTTGGGGTCGAACCGCAAATAATACGACTGCCCAAAAAGAATATCGGTCATAACAACCCCCATAATTTGAATCCCTGTTTAGGCAGTGAATCGACTTCTAATCCCGGTTCTTTCAGCTTGCAGGCATGAATACGCCGCGCCAGATCAATATGGATGCGTTTGGGTTTGCCATCCAACATTGCGCCAACTGTTTGTACTGCCGGAAACTTCGCCATCATATCTGGGTCGCCAATTTGCGGCACGCCGCCTTTGACGATCAGTTTAATATCAGCGCGTTGATAGCGAAAATCGACGATCCAATCAGCCTTTGCTCCTGAGTGCAAGTGGCCTATATCATCCAAACCTAAAATATGAGCAGCTCGACAGGTAACCGCTTCCATAACACATGCCCCATCGCACTGAGAGGTCATATTGGCCGCCAACATTTCAGTTCCTAGATCGCCGTCAGCTGTCAGCCGCGAGTCGCTGCCTAGCGCGACATTGCATCCAGTATCTGTATGTCGCCAACTGGGACGTTTAGCAGCATAAGTATGCTGCACAAAAGGAGAAGTTTTGTCCAATAGAAAAATATTCGTTGAAGGACACCATACCAACCCCCGCACATGCTGGATTGCGTCGCTCACATCTTCTGGTGTTAAACCGACCCCATGAATGATGACGGTATTTGACCCGATACACCCTAATGCTTTGAGCCTCTTGTACTCGCCTGCTGCAATCTCGTCTGTCCCTTCTGCCAGATGGATGAACCAGGATACAGAAGGAGGGGTACGTTTGTAAGATCGCTGAATTTCCTCACCAGTGTTGAAGTGCAGTGAATGTGCCCAGCCATATTTCTGCAATACATGTACGGGAAACTCATTCCATTTCAGGTATTTATGCAAGGGATTATGATGTGCAACGGTTGTTGCCCCACACAATAGATTTTTGAGTCCGCCGATGAACAGCTTATCCCACAGTGGATAGGCTCGCAGCGATTTGTACGGCTCGGTATCTAACCGCACATTCATATCTTCGCCCCATTGATGGGCGTTGTCATATTTTTCACGGAATTTGCTGCGGGGATAATGATTTAGTTCAAGATGGTCATGAGCATTAATTAGACCGGGGAAAATGATGTAGCCATCCAGATCAACTACCTGTGCGCCCTTCGCGGGCTGCGCCGTCACCACATCAGTTGTGTACAAATCGCGTTGAGCGGTTTTGCTGCTGTCCCAAATATGCGCGTTTTTGATGTGCAGGGGTTGAACCATGAATCGCCATCAATCGAATAACGTTAATGGCGATCATTATAATTCTTCTGGAGTAATTGGGCTACTTGCCCAAATGAGAATTTGCTGCGTATTCAGACTCGTTTAGATGGTTTCCGATATGCCCGCGCCGTGAATACCGACTGCCATGCAATTGGTGCATCAGCATTGGGATAACGGACTTGCATCAACTTTTCCATTGCCTGAACACCTGCTTCCAGTTCGGTATCGGTTGCCCGCCAGCATCGTGACCAGATGCGTTGACGCACCCGTTCGATGTACAAGCGCGGTGTAATCGATTGTGAGTAGGCCAATTCCTGCCATTCGCCGTGAGGCATCCAGCCCGAATCTTCCAGGAATGTTGTGCCATTCCGCCATTGGATGCCGACATCGCGTTTGCTCTCGCTGGAAACCACACTCTCCCATGCTTGCCACAATTCTTGGAAATCAGTTTCGGCTCGTGTCAGCGCGTGGATGAGTACCCCATCAGGTTTCAAAACGCGCTGCAATTCGCGAAGTACATCTTGCCAACCGGGAATCAGATGGAACACATGCACCGCAACTGCCGCATCGAATGTGTCATCAGGGAAGGGGAGTCGTGTCGCATCACCTTGCGTGATATAAATGGGTTCGCCGTTCAGCTTGGATTGCAGCTTCAGCATCATTGGGCGTGAAATATCGACGCCGAAATAGGCCTGAATATGGGGCGCGACGGGCAGCGCAATCCGTCCCGTCCCAATCCCGATTTCCAATACTCGGCTGGTTGCTGTTAATCCGCCCACCTGTTGAATTAGAGCTGCGACTCGTTGTTCCTCACCCGGCGGGAAACCCCGTGTTTCATCGTAATATTCAACCGCGCGGTCAAATGCAACCGATTCAGGTGTCATATTTTCTCATCTTCTCTTGGTGTCTTGGCGGTTAATCAAATGTCTTATTCAGCGTTGGTGCATTGCGGTTAACCACATCCTCGCCCAGCTTATCCACTAGCTTTTTGCGGAGCTTCGGTGTTTCCTCTGCCCATTTGTCCTGAAGCTGTTCTTTACTCGCGCGGCGGCTGTCCCCGGCCAGCGTCAGGATTCCCTGTGCCAACGTCGGCGCGGTGACAATCAAACGTTTGACCTCGGCATGACCGCATTCCGGGCACTTAGGTGCGGGATCATTGAATCCATGTTTGGCCTGAAATGGTTTATGGCACGCTTGGCAGCGATAGTCATACATCGGCATAGTTTCACTCCATAACCACTATCGATCACTCAAATTATACATCTCAATCCATTACTCCAACCGTATCCTCGGATTCAGCATCGCATACAGTAAGTCTGCTGCCAGATTTGCCAGCGTCAGAAAGAACACAATCACCATCACAATGGCTTGTAACAGGAATAAATTTTTCTGTTTTACTGCATCGACCAGCAGCGCGCCCAATCCGGGATAGTTATACACATTTTCAATCACCACTAACCCGCCGATCAGCCAGCCAAAGCTCAATGCAATCACAGTAATGGTCGGCAAAAGCGCATTCCGCAGAACATGTTTGAAAATCACGGTTTGCCGGGATAAGCCTTTTAGCGTAGCTGTCCGCACATAAGGCTTTTTTAATTCGTCCACTACCCCGGCGCGTGTTAATCGCGAAATATATCCGAGCAGCACCAGTGTCGCCGTGATGGCAGGCAAAATGAGCTGCCGAATCCATTCACCTGCATCGTTACCCGGCACTCTGGAAGTCGCGGGTAAACCCAATTCGCGGAATCCCAGCGCCAAACCATTAATCAGCACCAACCCGGTGACGAATTCCGGTAACCCAACCACCGAAAGCGAAACCAGCGAAATCAGGCTGTCTACCCATGAGTTTTCCCATAATGCCGCCAGCACCCCCAGCAGAATCGATAGCGGAATGCTGATGATTAGCGTCATCAGCGCCAGCCGCATCGAATTACCCAGGCGTTCCACCACCAGTGGTCTGACCTGCTGATTTGCCCCGCTGATTGAACGTCCCCAATCGCCGCGTACAAAGCCCATCAGCCAGTTGACATATTGTTCTGGTGCAGGTTTATCCAACCCAAATTCAGACCGCAGTTGCGCCAGTGCTTCCGGTGAGGCGTCCCGCCCTAAAATCAGGCGGGCAACATCGCCCGGTATCAACTGCGTCAGCGCAAAAATCAATGCCGACGTAATGAATAAGGTGACGATCAACAGCAAAACGCGGCGGGTGATATAACGCAGCATGGGTTACTCTCGGAATGCTTCCGCAACAGCTGCAAAGTCCATATCATCCAAGCCCTTATCCCGCGCCATCTGAAACACCTCTACAGCGGCAGGTACAGTTTTCAAGGATAACCCCAGCGAATCCGCCAGTTCAGCAGCATAACGCGCGTCTTTTTGCATCCACTTCAGCGCAAAATCGGTATCATCATAGCGACGTTCCAGAATGCGCGGCAGTTTGCCTTGCACAATCATGCTGGCGCTTGCGCCATTCAAAATCAGCGGGATGATCTGTTCCATATCCAATTGTGCGGCTTCCGCTAGTGCCAACCCCTCTGAAAGGGCTGCCAATTGTACGGCCATCATCATGTTGTTGATGAGTTTCCATGTTGCGCCTGCACCTGTTGGGCCGAGATGAACAATCCGGCGGCTGATGGCCTCCAAAACGGGTCGCGCCTGTTCAATGGTGTCGGTTTCTCCGCCAATTAATAATGCCAGTTGTGCATTGGCAGCAGCCTCTTTGCTGCCTGCAACCGGCGAATCGAGGAATTTGCATCCGCGCTCGATTGCCAGGTCAGCCAGTTCATGTATCCATGCGGGTGTCAGTGTGCTGCACTCAATCAGGATTGCACCGGATTGAACACCTGCCAGTGCGCCTTCATCGCCTAACCAGACTTCGCGTGAGGCATTATCATCCCCCACCATCGACAGAATAACTTCTGTTCCTGTGGCGGCTTGGCGGGGCGTTTTAGCGATAGTTGCGCCCTGTGCCGCAAAAGGTTCGGCTTTGCTGGACGTCCGGTTATAGAGAGTTATCTCAAAACCTTTTTGCAATAAATTCCCGGCCATCCCCTGTCCCATAATGCCGAGTCCCATAAGTGTCACTTTAGTCATGATGCAGGTTCTCCTTGAAGATTGCTCATCCCTAAGGGTTGGTTTGTGGGTGTTTGTAAGCGAATTAACTCATCAATCGGGATATGGCATCGAATCCGGTGCCCACCGCCTGCATCCCGCCATGGTGGTTCTTCTTGTTCACAAATTGCCCCGATTTTGCGTGGGCAGCGCGTATGAAAGCGGCAGCCAGAAGGAATGTTTGCTGCGCTGGGTATTTCACCATCTAGCCGGATTTGCTTGCCTTTGATAGTTGGGTCTGGCTCTGGAATGGCGGAAACCAGCGCTTCGGTATAAGGGTGCGAAGGCGCACTGTACACATCCGCTGTATCGCCTTCTTCCACAATTTCCCCTAGATACATCACTGCCAGCCAGTCTGCCAGATAACTGACTGCCCGTAGATCGTGAGAAATGAACAGGTAAGACGCGCCTTCCTTTGCTCGCAAATCTTTAAGCAAATTGAGTACCACTGCCTGTACCGAAACATCCAAGGCTGAGGTTGGTTCATCCGCTACCACTAACGCTGGATTGGCAGCGAAGGCCCGCGCAATCGCTGCTCGCTGTTTTTCCCCGCCGCTGAGTTCACCGGGATAGCGTCCGGCATAATCAGCGGGAAGCCGCACTGCTTCCAGCAGTTGAATAATGCGCCGCTGAATACCTTCTCCCGTCAGAGGTTCAGAATTCAATAATCTGATTGTTCGTTCTAATGCCTGCCCGATAGTCTGGTATGGGTTCAGCGTGTCGTTCGGATTCTGAAAAATCATCTGCAAATCACGCCGCGTGGTTTGCGGACGTTCTGCCAACCTGCGCGAAATATCCACATCCAACAAGCTGATTTGCCCATCATCCGCCGTCTCTAGGCCGACGATGCAGCGTGCCAGCGTGGTTTTTCCGCTGCCGCTTTCGCCCACTAAACCTAATGTAGAATGCGCCCGAACCCGGATGGAAACCTCATCTACAGCTTGCACAAACCGTGAAGTGTCGTTCGTCAATCTTGCCCACAAGGTTGGAGTGCCATAGCGTTTGCTGATGTTTTGTGTGCTAAGGACATAATCTCGCGTGGGTGTTTCATCTGGGACTTGAACGACCAACTCGTCTTCGCGCATTGCAGCAAGTGATAATGTCCCTGCTGCGATTTCTTGCCAGCGATGGCATTTAACCAACCGCCCCGGTTCAATGCTTTCCAGGAAGGGTTTTTCATCAAAGCAGATTTGTTGGGCGACAGGGCAGCGCGGTGCGAAAACACATCCCTGCGGTCGATCAGTCAGCGAGGGTGCGACCCCCTCGATAGTTGGCAGTCGGGTTTCCGTACCTTTGCTGGGGCGGGGGATGCTTGCCAGCAAGCCAATGGTATAAGGATGAAGCGGTTGTGCATACAATTCGGCGGTTTTTCCGCTTGCCATCACTTCGCCGCCATAAAGCACCGTTACATGATCGCACATCTGCGCGATCACCCCCAGATTGTGTGAGACGTACAGTGCCGCCGCTTGATTTTCATGGATCAAATCGCGGAACAAATCAAGTATTGTCGCCTCGGTGGTTACATCCAGCGCGGTTGTTGGTTCATCCAGCACCAGCAGACGCGGTTTCGTACTCAGCGCCATCGCAATAGTTACCCGCTGCTGCATTCCTCCGCTGAGTTGATGCGGGTATTTGCGCGCTACGGCTTCCGGGTCAGCAATCCGCACCCGTTCCAGCATGGTGACCGCTTGCTGCCATGCTTGGCGCGCGGTTATCCCCTCATGAAGTTGGCTAATTTCCGCGATCTGGTTGCCAATTGTATAGGATGGGTTGAGCGCCGCCAGCGGGTCTTGTGGCACAAGACTCAACTGCCGCCCCCATATGCCGCGCATCTCCCGTTCATTTTTTGCCAGCAGCGGTTCACCATCCAGCAAAATCTCGCCGGAGGTGATGCGCGCGTTTTTGGTTAGATAGCGCATGAGCGCCAGCGCCAGTGTCGATTTGCCGCTGCCGCTTTCACCAACCAGACCGTGAATTTCCAGTGGGTTAATGCTCAGCGATACATCCCGGATGGCGTTTACCCATCGCCTGCCGAGTTGGTAGTCAATGCACAAATGCCGTGCTTCAATTACAGGAATCGCTTGCATAACCTCGGCCCGCCTTCACGAAAAATTGTCAGGTTGTGAATTTTTCGTAAATCTTAATTTTGGACTATTGACTCAAAATTCATTCAGGCTTAATCTCGAAATAGGTGATTGACCTACATTATTTATCAATCATCATCAGTCAACTTTATCTCTTGAGGAGAACTCATAATGCTGTACATGCCCCGTGAAGAAGGTCAAGGTCTGGTTGAATACGCGCTCATTCTGGTTCTGGTCGCCGTTGTGGTGATCGTCATTCTGGCGCTGCTTGGCCCGGCCATCGGCAATATTTTCTCCAACCTCGTCACCAGCCTGTAGTTGTTGACGACCACATCGCAGGGGGCGGCCCACCGGGTTCGCCCTTTTTGTTTATATCCCCTCGTAACGCAGCACCCGCCGTAAGCCATCTGCCAGCAAATTGACCCCAATCACCAGTACGGCAATCGCACCCGCCGGATACCACAGCGCCCAGGGTGTTCGCGCATAACCTTCGCGGGCTTCGTTCACCATGCGTCCCCAATCGGGTGAGGGGGGCTGTACCCCTAAACCCAGAAAGCCCAGTGATGCTGTCAGAAAAATCGCATATGAAAATCGCAGCGCCGCTTCAACTGTCAACGCGGGCAGTACACTCGGCAAAATTTCGCGAAACAGAATATAGGCTGTTGATTCGCCGCGCAGTCGTGCCGCTTCAATAAATCCGGCGCTGCGAACATTAAGTGTCGCACTGCGAATCACGCGTGTCACAATCGGAACATACAGCAGCACAATCACGATCACAATGCCAACAGGTGATGGCCCAATTGTTCCCAGCATCACCAGTGCCAGCAGCAGCGCTGGGATTGCCAGCAAACTATCCAGTATCCGCGAGATGATTTCGTCAATCCAACCGCCATAGTAGCCTACAAATAAACCGATTCCGGTTCCGAGCATGACGGAAATTACTGTTGCTATCCCCGGAATGGTGATGATCTCTCTTGCACCCCACAACACCCGGCTGTAGATATCGCGCCCTAGTTTATCCGTGCCAAATGGGTATTCAATCGATGGCGAAAGCCGTGCTGCTCCTCGGATAATTTCGTCGTAGGGATGGGGCGAGAGGTTTGGCCCTAGCAGAGCCATAATGAGAAAGCCTATGACGATCAGCAGTCCTAGCAGCGACAGCGGGCGGGCTGCCAACTGTCGCGTGACTCGCCCCAATTCGCGTATGGGTTGCCACAATGCAGAGGAGTGCTGAGTCGCCGGCGGTCGCGATTGTGTATCTTCCATCCACGCTTCTCAGTAATTGGTAAAGGCTGGGCAGGGGAGAGCCTGAACCCTCCCCTGACGATAACAGCTTGAGGTATGAGTTTTTGAATGATCACTCATACCTCATCACTCGTTACTATCTGTTTACTGCACACTCACACCGCGCAGATCGGTTAATCCGGGGAAGGGTGCCAGATCAAGCCCCTGAACATTCTCGCGGGCTGCACCAAATACGGGTGCAAACCAGGGGATGATAATTGGCCCACGTTCGTTAAAGATCGCGCTGATCTGATTGTAAATTGCTACCCGTGCTTCCTGATTGCTGGTTACGGCAGCCTGCAAAATCAGTTCATCAAGCTCCGGGTCTGACCAGTGCGTTTCGTTGTAGATGCCGTCGCTGGCATACGCTTGTGCCAGATAGCCCTGCGGCACTGGACGGTCGCCCCAACCTGTGATGCCCAGTTCGGCCTTCAGCCAATTGTCCGGGTTATCATCGCTGTAGTAGAAGCCTTCTTCATTCACCTGTATTTCCGCGTTAATCCCGGCGGCGGCCCACTGCTGTTGCAGCACAGTTGCCAGTTGGTCATAGCCCAGCACGTTGATCGTTTGCAGGGTGATCGTCAGCCCATCGGCATAACCTGCCTCCGCCAAAAGTGCTTTAGCTTTTTCCGGGTCATAAATTGGGTTTTCAATGCTGCTGTCAAAGAAGATGCCAAATCCGGGGCCAATCGGGTCGTTGTTGCCAATCACACCACGCCCTTCCAGAATCAGATCATTGAGTTGTTCACGGTCGGTAGCATATTTGAACGCCTGCCGCACGCGCACATCTACACCAACGCCTTCGTCTGTCCGCAGCCGGATGACCGGATGCTGGTTGGTTGGCTTCTGGATGAGCGTAATTCCGGCTTCACCTTCCAGTCCGCTGATCTGGTCAGGGCTGATTTTGTAAATCAAATCGACTTCACCGCTGCGGAGGGCATTCACCTGCGTCACGGGGTCGTTAATGAACACGAATTCCACACTGTCCAACAGGGGTTGGCCTTCGCTCCAATAATTGGCGTTTTTGGTCAAAACGGCTCGTTCACCTTCTCGGTAATCTGTCAGCGTGAACGGTCCTGTCCCATTGAAATTGACGTAGGGATTATCGCCTTCTGCCAGTTCATTAGGTGTGCTGGAACCGTCCTTCAGAATGAGTGCGAAGCGATCAGCCACACCGTACAGGAAGTCTGCGTTCGGTGCCGGTATGGTGAAAACAACCGTCGCTGCATCCGGCGCACTCACTTCAAATTCGCCTAGCAGATTTAATGCCGGGGACTGGATTTCTTTGAGACGGTTAAACGTAAAAACCACATCGGCGGACGAGAATGTCGCCCCATCATGAAATGTAACTCCGTCCCGCAGTGTAAAGGTGTAGGTTAGCCCATCTTCGCTGACCACCCATTCAGTCGCCAGGTTAGGGGCGATGCTTTTATCGGGTAAAGCTTCAATCAGGTAATCATAAATGCTGCGGTTGAACAGTACTTCGCCGTCATTGGATCCCAATGCTGGGTCGAGTACTTGTGGCGCGACAATCCCGACGCGCAGAGTGCCACCGCTTTGTGCTTGGGTGCCAAAAACGGATCCAATGAGCACCAATATCAGCACCAGGACAAACCCGGTACGCCACCCTCTAACTCGCTTCATATTCCCTCCTTGATGAAAACAGAGCACAGGCTATTGCTACGTTATAGTCTGCCGTGTTGGACTTGTGTTACAACCTGTCTGGCGGATAATAACGTACTTTCCTGAAAATGGGAAATTTGTTCTGACAGAAATCTGATATTTCCCCGCTGTTTAGACGCTTTTTAAACCAGAAACTTTCGGTTTTGAACGATTTTGTAAGAAAGTTATGAGAGTTGGATGTTTGGGGAGGAGGGGACATCAGGATGCCCCCTAAATCTTGTCAGCAGAATGGATTTACTCGGTTGCTTTTAATTCCAGCAGTATTGCGTCGGCCTGCACTTGTTGCCCAACCTGGTAATTTACAGCGGCTACCTCGCCCGCATAAGGTGCTTTGATGCGGTGTTCCATCTTCATGGCTTCCAGAATCATCAATGTGTCTCCAGCCACAACTTTTTGCCCGACTGCGATATTCACCGCCCGGATTTGACCGGGCATTGGTGCGTGTAATGAACCCTCTGCTGCTGTTTTATGTCCCGCTTCTGGCAGTGGTGAAATCCATTTCAGGTTGTAGCTTTGACCACCGACATGTATCCACCAGTCATTTTGATCTCCACTCACAAGGCTCACCCATTGACGGTGACCATCCAGTGCCAAACTCATATCGCCGTTTTCAAATGACCATACTTCAGCCCGATAGGTTTTGTCTCCAATCTGGGCCTCGTAAAGTTCATCACCCTTCGGCGTCAAAAGCACCTCATATTCACTGCTGCCATGTTTAAACTTTTCGCGCGCTGCCCGATATGGATTATTGCGCCAATGCCCATCCACTGTGACTTTCTTATTCCCCCTCTCTGTGTAC
>JAIOHM010000148.1 GCA_019912965.1 Anaerolineae bacterium | reverse complement strand
ACTGCTCAACCGTCAGCCGCCAGATCGGGTCACTAGGTACAGTGAGCGATTTTTCAAGTATCGTCGGAAGCGCCATCAGCCCTGCTCCATCACCTATTGGACAAATCCTGTCGTATGAACCACATAGATCATCTACATCACATGAATGCGTTTAAGCCTCTCGCCCTGAGGGTTTAAGCTTCAAACGCCTCTCGCTCCACACTAACACCCTCAAAATGAGCAAAGGTCAAATCGGTGAAAGTCAAACCAAGTTTTTGCTTCACCCGTTCAAATAAGGCTGTGTAACTCTCGCCGAAGCGCGGTGCATCCCCCAATGCCAGCTTTCCCACAAGCTGTTCAATGCCCTCGCGTGTGCCCTCAATTTCTACGAAGTTTCCATAGGGCATCTCATCCAGCACAACTTCCGCCCCATCCAGCGCATACGTTGTGCGATACTTTTCGTAACTCAAAAATGGCATATAACCCAGCTTGCCCAGAATCGTTTCCATTACACCAAAATCACTGACCTCAACTTCCGCCTCAAACCGCGTCGAAATGCCGTCTTCAAGACTTTTATCTTCTTTGTAGGTCAGTCGGGCGTGTGTATCTTCCCGTAGCCGAACCACCATCCCGCGCGGTGTCAGTGTTTTATCCGCATTCTCATAACGCACATTGCGCTCAAACACGCGCGGCACGATCAGTTCTGCCCCCGCGCTTTCAAGCCGTTCCCGCACCGCTTCCAGATCAGGAACATACAGCTTAATCTCGGTCTCGGTGTAATTGGGCATAGGTCTCTTCCTTCATTTTTTGCTCATCATTATCACATTTCTCCATCCATCTGTCATCCAACAGCCATAAGTTAGAAAATTCGAACTGCCACCCCGCCCAATCTGTGATACACTATTCAAATGAGAACATCCGTTCAA
This sequence comes from Anaerolineae bacterium, assembly GCA_019912965.1. Classification (GTDB taxonomy): domain Bacteria; phylum Chloroflexota; class Anaerolineae; order Aggregatilineales; family Phototrophicaceae; genus CFX2. The sequence continues at coordinate 11,265 of JAIOHM010000148.1, read as the reverse complement.
TATCTAGGTGGTAGCCATTTGTATAGCAACGGATGCTCAAGGCAGGTTTTCTGCTTTTCTCCCTCTCCTAGCTGTACTCAGCGGTGGGGTGAGGACTAACACATCCCCAAAACTGCAAAATCTGCACAAATTTTTGTGTTGCATTTGCAGAATTTGCAGAATTTTTCGCAAATTACCAAACTATAATACTCGCCAACCAATCCACTGACATCGCCGCCGCCGCCAATCCCCGCTGAGGATGGGATGAATTTTCTGGAAACTGGTAACTCGTAACTGGCAACAACGACAATCCCGCCTAAAGATTCGCAAGATTCATACACAGTTTTTTGAATCTTGCGAATCTTCCCCGTAAACATAATGGATTTGCTGACGGCTAAAGGCGAATAACCAATGGCATTGCCGAAGATGTTCTAACCGTGACCGGAGTGTGCTTCGGCTGTGGCTTCGGGTGTAGCTTCGCCCGTTACATCAACCACGAACGGGAAGGTATAAACCTCACCTTCATACTGTACTTGTAGCCACATCGCATACAACCCTGTAGCTGGGAAAGTCGCCGCAAACTGTACATCTGTCCCATATTGCGTCTCCATCCCCGCCATATTGTGCATATCGTGGCTGCCTTCAGCCTCGGCAGGATGAGTATGAATGTATACCTGCGATGTGTTATCCAGAATGACCAGATGCCCCGCAGCGCCTAAATATTTATCCAGATTGTCTATCGGATCACCCGACTCTGCATTCGTCACGTGGAAACCAATCAATGTGTCTTGGCCTGCGTTGACCGTTGCCGGAATTTTCAGATCAACCTTCAGTGTTCCAGCCGTGAATGAATCAGCACTCACTGCCAGTTCAGGCGTTATAGCCTCCGCGCCGTCCGTAATGAGTACTGTGCGAATAACCTGCTGTTCATCACCCGTCGGTGTGAAATCGGCAAAAACCACATAATTGGCTGTTTTCGGTAGCAGAGTATCATCCAGAACGAACGTGCCATCTCCTTCATATTCCGGGTGCAGGTGCAGAAATTCTGTCAGGTCTTCGCTCACCAGAATCAGATGTAGCAGTTTGGTATGCACTTCATCAAATTCAGTTACAGGCGTTGTCCCATCCGCTTGATAAATATTCAGTATCATCGAAAACGACTGATTAGCTTCAACTACAGCCGGGTTGGTCGCCATGTTCAGGCGGTAATGACCCATATCCATGCCTTCCATTTGAGCGGCTTGGGTTAAACGCCCTCCCAATACCACCAGAATGAAAGCCACTAAAACGCTGCTAATCCCAAAAGTCCAACGATCAAACATTGACAGAACCTCCCTTAAAAGATGTGAATAGTGTATAAATCAATCATCGAATGAGATATGCGCCATATGGCGGGGATTTCTTGTGACGAACTTCAAACCACGTTGGCGATGGCGCTTGCTTCCTACACAGATTGGTATTTTGATTACCTTCGCGCTCATTCCAGTGTGGTATCGCTTCCGGGGTTCGCCGCAGTCCTTCACTGCCTTTTACAGCACTGGATTCCTGATTTTCTGGCCGATGTTGTTCACCGTGATCTTCTGGATTTTGACAGGACTCCCCGGTTTACGGGATTTGATTCGCAGCCGAATTCGCTTTGCTTGGACGTTGCTGTTGCTGGCGCTGGTTGGTTGGGCGTTTCTATCGTGGTCATGGGCATTCATCCGCATGTTGCGCCCGGAAGTTGCCATCAGTTCAGCCATACCATTTGGGTTAGCGGCTTTGTTTGCGATAGTAGTGGCCTGTGCTGGGCCATCTGCGCGGTCGATTGTAGCCACACTGGTAATTGCCCTGATCTGGAACAGCGCGGTGGCTTTCCTGCAAGTAGGCGAACAAGGGCCAATCGGTTTAAAAGTATTGGGCGAATTCAACATCAATCCAGCACTTTCTGGCGTGAGCATTGTGCAATCCGGGGAAATACGTTGGCTGCGTCCGTATGGTTTGCTGCCGCACCCTAACATCTTTGCCGGATTTTTGGTGATTGGTTTGTTGGCTTCAGTGGCTTGGGTTGCTTCACGCCGCTTGACACACTGGTACATTGGAACAGTGATTTTTTTATTCGGTTTGTGGGCGCTGCTGCTAACCTTCTCACGGGCATCGTGGATCGGATTCGCTGCTGGGGCTTTCGCTTTGTTGCCACTTCTGTGGCGTTTTCGGTTGCGGGAACGGGATGCCCGGCTGACCCTCATCGCTACATTAGGATTAGCCGTGCTGGTTGCTGGCGTGTTTGGGTTGGTTTATCGGCCATTTCTGGCAGCACGGGCAGGTGTTGGGGCGGAGTCGGTGGAACAGCGGTCAGTGAGTGACCGGAATATCTATAACATGATGGGTATACAGGCAGGGATGAAGTGGCCGATTCTAGGGTTAGGTATTGGCAATTTTCCCTGGTATGCCCAGCAGTATCTTACGACCAAAACCAACTTCGATTTACAGGGGCAGCCAGCACACCACGTTTTGCTTTCTGCGTGGGCAGAATTGGGCATTGTTGGGTTTGGGCTGACGGGTTTGCTGCTGATTTTAGGTGTAGAGGCAGCCCTGAGAGGCCTTCGTTCTGCAGCTGAACAGGAAGGAGAGGGTCTAAAGCCCTCCCCTCCAAAAATTGAGGATGAACGAATCGCACGGGCGGTGCTCCTGGTCGGAGTCATCGCCCTGATGATTATCGGTTTACTCGACCACTACCCTTGGACACTGTTGCAATTTCAAGCTGCATGGTGGGGGTTATTGGCCGCAGCAGGTAAACCTTTTCAGCCTCAATCAACTACACCTAACCCACCGCTTCAACCGTAAACGATAGCGAAAAAGTACAAATATCCACCATGCTCAGGCTATACATGCCTTCCATGCGAGTAGGGGATACTACTCGTACTTCCCAATGGAAAGTACCTTCTTCCATAGTGATTTCCATCACATAGACACCCGGTTGCGGCTCAGAAAATACGGGTGTTCCTTCTAAACCCATCTCCGATACCTGGAATAACTCTTCAAGATTCAGCTTGCCACCGGGCAGCTCAAACTCGGTCTCAGTTGTATAACCGCTCACATTAGACAAGGCTGAAGCCAATTGGGGTGGGCATCCTTCACTCGTAATGGAATCGACGGCAGTATAGCGCCATCTCCCGGCAACCGGATCCCCCTCATAAAGTTCAACCGACCCAAGTGCTGCGAGTTCCTCGGCTGTCAAGGGAGCGGCAATCGTGATATCGCGCTCTAAAAGCCCTAAAGGCAGCGCGGCCAACTCACTAGCATCATAGGGTTCAACTTCACTGGGTTCAGCCGCAGCTACTAGATTGCCATCCTGTTCTTCCAGCGGAACACGAACGCGCGTGCCTTCTTGTAGAGTGCGGGATACCCCTTCAGCCGTAACCACACTGCTGCCTTCAATCAAGTTGAACGTCAATTCCTCGCCAGCCTGAACATAGGTGGTTGAACCCAACTGAATATCGACACCATTCATCGTTAGTTCAACCTGTCCTGCACCCTCTGGGGTCTGGATCAGAATGCCGCTGTCTGGTGCTTCTTCACAGGGGGCATCATTCGCGCCCGTCTTGAAATAAAAGGCTTGCATGGGATTGAGGGTAGGGGCAGATGCGGAAGCACTTTCTCCACTCAGAAGATCGATAACCGGAAGGATGTTGGTGTCACCCTCTACTTGCACCATCATCTCTGGCACCCAGCCGACCGTGCCATCTTCGATTATCACATGCAGGAATTGACCGGTTGAATCACGCCCGTCAATGGTGAGCAGATCGCCATCCGAAAGCATGGTGGGCATTGTCGTGGTTTCAGTAAACGATTCCATCAGGGGTGTCATCGCTCCGGCTGTACCCTCTAAGGTAACCGCTTCAACATTAGTCGTAACCGCGTTGGCGATTTCGACATCCCCAAACAGGAGGAAGGTAACATTCTGGCCGGGGAGTGTGTCCGGCAGATTGGCCTGAATTTTCATCAGCGCAACGCCCCAGACATCGCTTTCCCGGTCTAAGGGGCTTAGGGTCAGGGTTTGCACATCGGCTACGTTGACCAGATCACCCGGTTGGCTAAAACTGAACTTAGGTGCTCCAGCCTGTGGTACAGCACTCAGATTGATATTGCCATAACAGGCTTGGTTGCGCCCGATTCCGGTGCAGGCATCATCGGCAGCAGCTAAAGCCGTTTGAACAATGGCGGGACAGGTATCTTCCTGAGCATAAGCAACTGTTATGCTCAAACACAGTAACAGGATAACAAAAACCCCAGCTTTGCTGATACTCATATCGGTATCTCCAATCGATTAACCGTCCTACCGCATTTTAAAGGCCGCCAGCAAGCGATACAACCATCTGCTGGCGTAGATAAAAATCCGCCTTTTGCCGGATAGACAAGGCTAGTTGGAGGGTAGGGCGGGTGGAGCGACCAGCGGCAATGTTCCGCATGAGCCGCCCGCAGCAGTATTGTTAGCCGCTATCCAAAAGCCTTCCGCCAAACGCCACCACACTGCACCATCTGTGCCCTGTGCGCGGGCATCTGGCAGGCTATAGAAACCGCTTGGAATACCCTGCCGAATCGGGTAATCCGTGCCGGGGCCAGAACGCAGGTTGACATCTACCGACCATGCAACCGTGCATGGGCCATCTGCTGGAACGGTGTTCAAAAAGCCTGTTCCGGGAGTGAAGGGGAATAATAGGCCGCCGATTGAATAGGGTAGTTCAAATTCGCGCGGGAGCAGCACTAATGGCAAGTAGCGGGCGCGGGCATAATTGTAATCCTGTGGGTCTTCATAGATGATGTTATCGCCCTGATAGCCATAGGTAACAAGATCACCTGCTTCTATCAAGCCATTGTCGCTATAGTAGAGATAACCTTCCAAAACGCTGGCAAGGGTTTTGCCTTCGACAGTTGTTTGAAGCAGGAGCGTTCCGGTGAAAACTAACGATGAGCCGTTGACTATTAAACGAATATCGGAAGTGCCATCGGGAGATTGGATCAGCAGACCGCTATCCGGCGCTCCGGTGCAGGGTGAATCTTCAAATCCGGTGCGGAAGCGGAAGGCTTGCATCGGGCCGTAAATACTTTCCGGCGCAGGGTCATCATCTGCGTAAACCGGGAGCAGGCTTAGATCATAATCACTGCGAACCAATTCAACCGCGACCCAGCCGTTGAGCAGGCGTAACCATGAGCCATCTTCCAAGCGACCGAGGGCTTTTACGGCTGATCCCGCATAAATCTGGCCTAATACTTCGGCATCTGGTGAGGGTTCAGCGCGGAGGTTTGCGCCTGTTGGTTCGCGCACAGTGATGTCCAGGGCAATGAAATCAGATGGAGCAGTGCTTTCGTTTTGCAGGGTGACTTCACCAAAGGCCAGCACCGTCAAGCCGCTGGCGATCAAGTCGGCACGGACGTCAAGCTGTGCAAAGCCCCAGAATTCAGATTCCAGATTCAGCGGGCGGGTGGTGAGCGATTGGAGCGCCGAGAGCGTAAGCAAATCACCGGGTTCGCCAAAATCCACGCGCACATTTTCGCGAGGTTCAACCTCCAACGAGGGGTTGCCATAACAGGCTTGGTTCAGATCAAGCTCGGTACAGTTTTCGCGGACAGTTTCGATGACCTGCTGAATCAGGGTCAGGCAGTCCACATCCTGTGCGAAAACAGGCACAGCAGCGACCAACAACAGCAAACTGAAAACAACAATTCGACGCATTAACCCAATCCTTCTGTTACTTCATACAACTCGACCAACACGCCGCCTGTGCTTTTGGGGTGAACAAAAGCATAACGGGTGCCATCTTCGCGGGTGCGTGGTGTTTCGTTGATGAGTTCGACCCCCTGTGCGGTGATATGCTTCAGAGCAGCTTCAATATCCTGAACCGCGAAGCAAATGTGATGCATCCCTGCGCCACGCTTGGCAAGGTATTTAGCGATACCACTATCATCGGTGGTGGGCTTGAGCAACTCGATGCGTGAATCACCCGCGTTCAAAAAGGCGATTTCGACCGCTTCATGATCGTTGCGTTCGGTTCCACCGAGGGGCAGACCGAGCGCATTTTGCCAGAAATTGAGCGCAGCAGGCAGGTCATCCACCACAACTGCGAGATGGTCAATTTTAATGGGGGGCATACACATTCCTTGTATTCAATCGCCAAGTCACCAATAAAAGGGAAACAAGGCCTATTCTATAACATGGGTATTATAGCGTGATGGAATGCTATAATTCAGGGCAGGAATTAGGAGCTTAGGAGAATATCAAAATTATGGTTACGATGAGCGAACCGACAGCTTTAATGTTGACAATGACTGATGAACATCTTGCTTTACAACAGGCGGTGCGGAACTTTGCCCAAAAAGAGATTGTGCCCATCGCAGCGGAATTTGATGAATCCGGCGAGTTCCCAATGAACACTATCAAGAAGATGGGTGAGATGGGTTTGATGGGAATCGAAGTGCCGGAGGAATATAGCGGCGCAGGGATGGATGCACTGGCTTATGTGCTGACGATGGTGGAAGTTGCCAGAGCGGATGCCAGCCACAGCACGATTGTGAGCGTGAATAACTCGCTGTACTGTCACGGGTTGATGAAGTTCGGGACGGAAGAACAGAAGCAAAAATTCCTCGTTCCGGTTGCTGGTGGCGAGAAAATCGGCGCGTACAGTCTGACTGAACCCATGTCCGGCAGCGATGCAGGTACGATGGAAAGTCGTGCGGTACTCAACGAAGCTGGAACACATTACATCATTAACGGGCGGAAAAGCTGGGTAACGAGTGGGCCAGTGGCGGATTTTCTGGTGCTGTTCACGGTGACACATCCTGAAAAAGGGCGCAACGGCATCACGGCGTTCATGATTGATGCTCATCAGCCGGGGTTCATTCGTGGGAAAAAAGAGCCAAAGTTGGGCATCCGCGCCAGTGCGACCAGCGAGATTGTTTATGACAACTATGAATGTCCGGTGGAGAATATGCTGGGCAAACCGGGCGAAGGCTTCAAGATTGCTATGACGGTATTGGATGCGGGGCGCATTGGTATCGCGTCGCAGGCGTTGGGCATCGCGGAGGCAGCCTATGAGGCAAGTATTCAGTATGCGAAAGAACGGCAGGCATTTGGTGGGCCAATCGGTCAACTACAGATGATCCAGCAGAAAATCGCGGACATGAAAACCCGCATCGAGGCCAGCCGTCTGTTGATCTACAATGCAGTACAGGCGAAGGAACGCGGCAAGGTTACAGGGGAACGGTATACCACTGAGGCCAGCATGGCAAAATTGTTTGCCAGCGAAACGGCGATGTATGTGACTGATGAAGCGGTACAGATTCATGGTGGAATGGGGTATAGCAAGGAACTTCCGGTTGAGCGTTACTACCGTGACGCACGCATTACACGGATTTATGAAGGCACAAGCGAAGTTCAGAGAATGGTCATTGCTCGGAATGAGTTAGGGCTTCGGTGATGGCACTCCGTAAAACCTTCATCACACCAGAAGAATATCTGAAGGCAGAACGCGCCAGCGAAACGAAACATGAATACTACGATGGCGAAATTTTCGCTATGGCAGGAGCAAGTGAAAATCATATTCTGATCGTGGGGAATACCTTTGCTAGCCTGCACAGCCAATTACGAAAACGCCCATGCAAGGCCTATGCTAACGATATGCGAACTCGGTCTGTAGGGAAAAAATTCTATGCCTATCCTGATATTGTGATTGTGTGTGGAACGCCTCAATTTGAGGACAAGGAACTGGATACACTGCTTAACCCAACCGTGATTATTGAAGTACTTTCACCATCGACTGAAAAATATGATCGGGGCGAGAAGTTTTGGCAGTATCGCAAACTGGATTCGCTTCAAGAGTATGTATTAATTTCACAGGACAAGACCCATATTGAGTATTATGTCCGACGGGCGGGGGGTTGGGTACTTCATGATGTAATTGGGCTAGAGGCTCAGTTCACACTCGAATCAATTGACTGTACGCTAACGCTGGCAGATGTGTATGAAAAAGTAATTTTTGATGCTGAAGAAGGAAGCACTCCATGAAAGCAGCGGTGATTACGGGACATGGTGGATTAGAGGTTGTTCAAGTTGTTGATAACTTACCTGTGCCTGAACCGGGGGCAGGTGAAGTTCGGATTGCGATGAAAGCGGCTGCACTTAACCGTCTGGATTTATGGGTGCGGTTAGGTTGGCCGGGGTTGAAACTTGCGATGCCACACATTACCTGTGCGGATGGGTCGGGTGTGGTGGATGCAGTCGGTGCGGGTGTAAAAGCCTTTGCGCCGGGTGACCGGGTATGCATTGACCCGACAATTGTTGACCCAGACAGCCCCGCCCTGCTGACGGGATTGGAGAATCAATCCCGGATTCATCTGCTGGGCGAATCGGTTCCGGGGGTAGCGGCGCAATATGTGGTACTGCCAAGCCGTAACCTGATGAAGATACCGGACGGTTTTGGATTTAACGAAGCGGCTGCGGCAGGTCTGGTGTATGTAACAGCATGGCATTCGCTGATGACGCGGGGTGGTCTTCGCGCGGGTGAAACGGTTCTGATCGTCGGCGCAGGGGGCGGCGTGAACAGTGCCAGCATCCAGATCGCAAAGCTGGCCGGGGCGACGGTATATGTGGTAGGCAGCAACGCGGAAAAATGCGAGAAGGCACGGGAATTGGGCGCGGATGTGACTATCAATCGCGAAGAAACATCTCAGTGGTCAAAAACGGTTTATCAGATGACCAACAAGCAAGGTGTGGACATCGTGATTGATAATGTGGGGACATCTACCTTCACGGACAGCATTCGTTCGACGCGGATTGGCGGGCGGATTCTGGTGGTGGGGAACACCAGTGGGCCGTTTGTGGAACTCGATTTAAGGCAGATTTTCGCGCGGCAGGTGAGCATCATTGGTAGCACGATGGGGCCGCACCAGGATTTCATCAAGGTGATGAATCTGGTATTCGCGGGCAAACTGAACCCGGTTGTTGGGGCAGTGCTACCGATGCACGAGGCGGCAAAGGCTCAAGAAACGCTGGCGAACTTTGATGTATTCGGCAAGGTTGTGCTGGCAATAGAGTAAAACAAATATAAATACATTTTCAATTCGGGGGAGCAGATCGCACGGGGTTTACGCAGAGTTTGGGGGCAGCCGATGGCGGAATATCAGGCATTTACGCTACGGACAATTAACGACCAGATGGGGTTAAAGCCGCTGAATCAGATTGCGCTTCAGCCGGGGGTGCGGGCAGTTTACCGTCTGACGGTGCGTTACCATGACCGTCGTGCGCGGGATTCGGCAGCGACTATGCTGCGGAATGGGCCGGATGGGGCATCGCTGGAAGTGGTGTACCGAGGGCTATTTGAGCATAAACCGGTTACGCTCAAAGTGGAGCAGACGGCTTATGATGCTTTCGTGGGCGCTCTGCAAACGATGGGGTTTGACCATCTTCCTGACCAACCGGATATTCCCACGCATGGGGTTGATTTGTGGCTGATTGAACGGGCGGCGGGCGGCTTTTATAAAAGCGTGGTGGTTGCCCCTGAATTGACCGGGAATGTGTACGCAAAACTGGTGTACCTGTTGGGGAAGAGTTTACCGGAGGCTGTTCGGGAAGTCAGGGAGTAGGTAGGTGCTAGGTGCTAAGTGCGAGGTGCTAAGAATCAGACTACAGGCAGATTGGGGGAAATCGGTTTGAGCCGATTAAAACAACTGGATACGCTGGCGGCGCACAGCGATGTGTATAAAGACTCACAGCGCGTGGCGATTATTGATCTGGGGAGCAACAGCTTCCGGTTGATCGTGATTGAATATGTGCCGCATTTGAGCTTTCGCATGGTGGACGAGGTCGCGGAAAGTGTGCGTCTGAGCGAAGGCATGGGCGAGGCCGACATCCTGCGGGCAGCGGCGATGGACAGGGCGGCGCGGGCAGTACAGATTTACGGGGCGTTCTGTAAAGCATCTGGCATTACGGACATCATCGCGGCTGGGACGAGCGCGATCCGTGACGCGAAAAATCAGCAACCGTTTCTGACACGGCTGAAGGCGGAAACAGGGATCAACGTGCGCGTGCTTTCCGGCGAAGAAGAGGCTTATTACGGCTATCTGGCGGCGGTGAACAGTACCCCTCTGGAAAATGGATTCGTGCTGGACATGGGCGGCGGTTCGGTGCAAGTGAGCCGGGTGAAAAAACGGGAACTGCGCGAGTCGATCAGTCTACCTTTGGGGGCGGTGCGGATGACGGAGCAGTTTTTGAAGTCTGACCCGGCCACTGAAAAAGAAATTGATAACCTGCGTGATTATCTGGAAAAGCAGTTCCGGGCGCTGGATTGGTTCAAACATCGACGCGGAATGGAATTGGTGGCCGAGGGTGGGGGCGTCCGTTTGATGGGGCGACTGGCGCAGAAGATGGATGGCTATCCACTGGATATGGCACATGGCTACCAACTGACGGCGAGTAAGATCAAAACGATTCGTAACCTGCTGGCGGAACGGAGTGTTCAGGAGCGCAAACGGCTGCCGGGGATGAAGCCGGAACGGGCGGATATTTCGCTGGGCGGGGCGATGGTGATTCATGAGGCTTTGCGGGCCAGCGGGTTTGATGAACTGACGATTTCTGAACAAGGTTTGCGGGGTGGGTTGTTTTATGAGCGATTCCTGACGGGAACGGATGCACCACTGTTTGAGCATGTGCGGCAGGCTTCGGTGTTGAATCTGGCGCATTTGTATCGATTTCAGGAGCAGCACGCCCAACATATTGCTCACCTGACGCTTTCGATGTTCGATCAGCTTCCAGCAGATGTTCACCAATGCGGGGCGAATGAACGGGAACTGCTTTGGGCGGCTTCGATGCTCCATGACATCGGCGTAGCGGTGGATTACAACGACCATCATAAACACAGCGCGTATCTGATTTTGAACGCGGGTTTGCCGGGATACAGTCACCGGGAAATCGCGCTGATCGCTTTGCTGGCGCGGTATCACCGGAAGGGACAGCCGAAACTGGATGAGTTCGCATCCTTAGTTGAGCCGGGGGATGATCGACGCTTGCTTCAGCTTTGTGCGCTTCTGCGACTGGCGGAGCAGATTGACCGTTCGCGGGACGGCGTGGCGCGGGATGTGACGCTGACGACGGGGGCGGGTTGGGCGCAGTTGGCGTTGCAGGTACGCGGTGATGGGCAGGTGGCGTTGTGGTCGGTGGAACGGCATCGGGATATTTTTCAGCAGGCATTCGGGTTGGAATTGGAGGTCGTGCTGAGTTCTGAGTTAAGTACTGAGTACTGAGTACTGGGT
>JAIOHM010000017.1 GCA_019912965.1 Anaerolineae bacterium | reverse complement strand
AACCCCCTCCCCGCACGCAAGGAGGGGGCTTTAAAGACTATTGGGGTTGGATGATCGTCCTTCTGGATTAAAAATCTGTATCCACCCTTTACTGGGGTGCTTCCGATAAACAGCGGATAAGTCTTTCGGCGGATGTAAAACGAGATGGAATCACTTTTAATAGGCACATATTGAAAGTGATTCCCTATCCATGTTACTAAGCGAAAATAATCCCCGACAGTCCTTTCTGGGCCTTGTACCGGGTAATCGGCTTGCCCGTTGGGCCCAAATCAGCCTGATCGTCTCGATCCTATTGACACTGCTCACCCTCTCCGAAGCGCTGTTTGCGCCAACGTTGAGCCGCCGTTATGCAGGTGGCACAGCCTTTTTATTCACTGCCAGTTTATCGCCTATCGTGGTTGGGCTGCTGATTCTTTACAGCCGCCGCGTTGTTCGCTCAATCGAACTACGTGAAGGGGGTTACTGGGCGAAATGGATATATAACACACGACTCCCCTCGGATGATCTGAGCACATCCGCCCAACAGGAAATCTATATCAGCCCGACCGGGGTTTATCGCACCGATCAGCGGATCAAGTTCCGGGAATTTTCAGGCGGCATTGAACAGGCGGAAATTATCCCCGGCGGCAGGCCAATGCTGCGACTGGTTTATCGGCATATCCAAAACAAACGTCGCTACCAAATCCCTCAAGAAGAATTAATACCGATTCCGCCGGGGTATCAAGCTGAGGCCGAAAAGCTGGTTGAGCGATTCCAGAAAGAAGGACTCCACCGCGTCTCACGCTGGCTATTTGATTTATGGATCGGGGTCTTAGGCATCACGGGCATGTTCTCGCTGGGGTGTATCATTGCTATGATGCTCCTGCTGCCACTGGATGAACAACGACAGGATGAACAACGGGCACAGTACAGCGCGACCTCGGCTGCGATTCAGGCCACCGAAACCCATCTCATCAGTCTGGATTTTCCGCGCATCCGGCAGGTTATCCTCGATCAGACCGAAATGCTGCGTCCACAAGGCAACGGTCAACTTTCGGCGACAGAGGCGGGCTTCGCCTCAGGAGACAATGTCCAGCAGGTAGAATTTGGTTACTGCGGTCGGGACGAGAATTTTTATGTGCTGGTGCTGCTCAAGAAACCGCTGTTCGACACCGTTTTGAGCGATATCGGCGCTTATCTGTACACGGATGCCGTGAATCCTTATGCATGCAGCGGGGTTTGGGAAATCATCTCGATGGACTCACTGGAAGGGAATTGGCATTATCTGAGCCTGAGCAGCAACCGGGCAACACTCGTCCCATATCTGACCGAGAATGCCGAATATTTCAACAGCATCCTAACGGGTACACCACCGCCAACCCCTTAAACCAAACTGTACTTTCTCCGCTATAATCACGGGCATTATCCCATCTATCCTGGCGGTGAATATTTATGAACAGCACAGTTTACACCCTTCAAAACGATCACTGGCAAGCAGGCATTTTGCCGGGAACGGGCGCGTCGATTGCCTTTGGGCGCGTTCAAAAAGATGGACAGTGGGTGGATGTGCTGCGCCCGACGCCAGAAAGCGATTATGGCAATTCCAGCAATTGTTCCAGCTTCATTATGCTGCCGTGGTGCAACCGCATCAAAGGCGGCCTGCTGCGATTTGAGGGGCAGGAATATCAACTGCGAACGACGAAGGACGATGGCACAGCACGGCATGGGGATGTGCGTGGGCGGGCATGGACGATCATGCATAGCTCACCAACGCAGATTGAAATGATTCTACAATCGGCGGATTTCGCGGATATGAATTGGCCGTTCGCGTTTTCAGCAAGCGCGGGCTATATGCTGGATGGCAACGATTTTATCTGGACAGTGACCCTCAAAAATGAGGACTCACGGCCTATGCCGACTGGCTTTGGGCATCATCCGTATTTTGTGCGGCATGGAGGAGTACAGGTGCAAATTCCGTGTCAAGAATATTTTGAATTGGCGGATTTTATGGCAACCGATGCGCCTGTTCCACTGACATCAGATTTGGATTTCAGGGAATGGCGGGCACTGGATAACCGGGAACTCAATGATCTGATGACCAGCAGAATGGGCGCTATACCAGCAGGAATCCATTATCCTGTGCAGGAAATCGAATTGATGATGCACAGTTCGACCGCGTTCAAACACATTCTGATCTTCGCACCGGAGAGCAAACCATTCTTCGCAGTTGAGCCGATGACCAACGCCAGTGACGGATTTAATCTTTATGCCAAAGGCATTCCAGACAGCGGTGTCTTCGTACTTCAACCGGGCGAGGCGAAAACTGCAAGCGTGCGGTTAACAATCCACTAGACCAGCTATCGCTATCACGATATTTCATTTTTGTACGATCATTGATCTCCACCTGAGTTCAATCCATAATTAAGTATTGGATGTGTGATAGAGGCTCAGGATTCATGTCGCAAAAGCTCAACTCCATGCGACTGCTGGAGAAGCACAACGTTCCTTATGAAATGACCGAATTCCCGGATACCGAGCGCGATGCTGAAGTGATTGCGGAGATTCTGGGTGTTCCAGCGTATATGGTATATAAAACACTGGTGGTGCAGCCTGTTGATAATCCCAAAAAACCGCTGCTGGCGCTGATTGCCGCCGATCGGACACTGGATTTGAAGGCATTGGCAGCAGTCTCCGGGCATAAAAAAGTCAGTATGGCAGCACACAAAGATGCCGAGCAGATGACCGGATTGAAGGTGGGCGGCATCAGCGCGCTGGCACTCACCCACAAAAATTGGCCGATATACCTCGACCAACCCGCTACCGAATTAGAACACATTCTCGTCAGTGCAGGACAACGCGGCATGGATTTGCGTGTACCAACAGCGGCCCTGATCCGGGTGTTGGGCGCAAAAGTCGCGGAAATCAGCCAGTAAGGTAAACAAAGGATAGGGGAAATGTTCAGAAGACGCGGCGCAAAAACCGATACAGACCCTGCCATAAACCCTAACCGGACGGCGGATTTATATGCGCTGACCGAAGAGGGTTACATCATCGCGCAGGACATCGGCTGTCAATACGAATTGGTGAACGCGGAACGCTGCCCATACTGTGGCAACTCGCTTTCGACCATTGCCCAGATCAGCCGAGCATACCAAGGGCTTAATGAGCTGGTGGCGCTTTGCGGCATTTGCAGCGAACGACACAGCTATATCTTCGACATCAGTAACGCTGTTTATCAGGAATGGTGGGCATCGTTTATGGGCAAAAATTATGTGCGGCTGTATGAAGGTGAACCGCGCAAGCCACGTTATGAGGGAAAATAGGGCATCCCGCAGGACGCCCCAACAAGAATTTAGCGCGCCAGAATCCGTGCCAGATCGAAATAACTGGGGTTGATTTCGCGGGTTTTGGCGATAGCCTTCTCAATCGGAATCGTGCCGGTTTCCCGGCCTTCCAGATTGACCATTACCCCGGACTGCCCATCGCGCAGCACTTCCAATGCCCGAACCCCCATGCGTGTCGCCAGCAGGCGATCAAAAGCCGTTGGGCCACCACCACGCTGAATATGACCCAGCAAGGTCAGACGGATGTCGAAACCGACTTCGTGTTTATTCTTCAGATACGTTACCAGATCAATCGCTTCATATGAAACACCTTCGGCGATCACAGCAATGGCATGGGACTTGCCACGCACATAAGCATCCGCCAACGCCAACGCAATATCCTCCATCGAAAGTTCGCGTTCCGGCGTTGAAACCACTTCTGCCCCGCCGAGGATCGCCGCCATAATCGCCAGATAACCGCAATTGCGCCCCATGACTTCGATAATAAAGGCGCGAGTATGCGATGAAGCGGTATCCCGAATACGATCTAATGAGTCCAGAATGGTGTTCAGCGCAGTATCCACGCCAATGCTCATATTGGTGCCATCCAGATCGTTATCAATGCTGGCAGGAACGCCGACGACTGGAAAACCCAACTGATGCAGCGCCAGTGCGCCACGCAAACTACCATCCCCGCCAATGACAATCATGCCCTCGATACCCAATTCGTTGAGGTGGCGCAGACCCTTCTTTTGACCGACAGGTGTTTTGAAGGCTTCTGTACGAGCGGTCTGGAGAATCGTGCCGCCGCGCTGCAAAATACCGCTGACCTCAAAGCTGGTCAGTTTATGAAAATCGCTGTTCAGCAGACCTGCATAACCCTGCCGAATGCCAAATACCTCAATCCCATATTCCAGCCCGGTACGTACCACCGCACGGATGGCGGCATTCATTCCGGGGCAATCCCCACCGCTGGTCATCACCGCGATTCGTTTCATCGCTTATATCCCCTACTCGCTGACATGCCTCTCAACAAAACACAGCCACACCCTGAAAGATGTGGCTCGTGTTTGTGGTCGCTTTCAAAGCGGGGTATTGTAGCCTAAAAAATGGCTAAACGCACGAAATTGGGACGGCTTTCGACGTCGTTAAAGTGCTGTTAAAGCAGGCAAAATGGCAATCACTCTTCTAATGCCGTTCCTGCCATTCCTGAATAGCGGTAGCAATGAATTCACGCACAGAATCGTCGCCAATATCGCCAACCGCATCATAGAAACGACCATCCACTTCGATACTCACACCACCATCCGGCGCCGGGTAAATATGGATACTGCGCCCAGCATATTCGGAGTTTTGAATTTTATATTGCAGATAAGCCTCAATTGCCCCGGCGATATTGACTTCGGGTATGGGCTTCATTTCCATTTTCTGGCCGCGCTTGCGTTCCGGGATAGGGTTATCTTCTAACCGATAACTGGGCAGATCACCCGGCATTTTGCCACCCGGTGTGGGCGGTGGCGGGGG
>JAIOHM010000147.1 GCA_019912965.1 Anaerolineae bacterium | reverse complement strand
AGACCAAACACTTGGCACACGCCAAGCAATTGGATACGCTCTTTGAACAACCTGACAGGGTGTTAGGCAATCCCGACGACTCGTTCCAAATAGTCGTCGGTTAAGTTACCAGTGTCAGATGAAATCTTGTCTAATACACCTCATGCATCGCTCCCACTTGAAAACCTATAGGTTTGGGTTTCCAGTGTTTACCCGATTTCAAAGCTGTCACTCATCGCCAAAGAAGCGGTGATCTGGAGATGGCACAGCACGCCCATCGGGTTTCTCGGTGTAAATCATTCCAGTTGGAGCGACGTACAGGCTTTTCGCGGCTCGGCTTATCTCCACGCCAATGACCAGTTCCGACCAATAGTTGTGCTGGAAAACTTTGTTCCATGCTTTATACGCGGCTAACTCGTCACAGTTATAGTCGCAAATAGGACTAAGCCAATCAAGTGCCTGTTCCAGTCTTTCCCCAAATCGTTCAACCTGGCACACATGCTCATTTTTGTCCGTGAGCTTGAGGGATGTGTCAACAGGATTTAAAATTTCAGTATTCCGCTTGATGCGATTCGCAATCGTAACCATTGTGTTGTAGAGGGCGGCATCATCGCGCTGCCAATCTGCCGTATAGCACTCTGATACAAGAACCGAAATGAGTAAGCCGCCCGGCAATCCCCAGTTCGGTCTGGATTTAGCAAACATCTTCAATAATTGAACGATGCGCCGCATCTGACCTTCTTTGACTGCTGCGCCGCTATCTGGTGATGGGCTTTTCGCCGCTACCGCGTCCAAGAACCAATTCGTGATGTCCTGTGGATCACGACGACACCACACTGACCCAGCATGTTCAATCACTTCGGTTCCAAATGCATCCTGATAGGAGCGATACACCGCAAGATCAATATGATGACCATCTTGATACCAAACGGTCACGGCATTAGCTCTAGCCTCCGGTGGCTGTTTGAAATTGCCTCCGCCCTCCTCAACACCTGCTAATACACGTTGTCGAGCTTTCAACGATGATGAAGGAAGATCTTCACTCGCAAAGATGACAGCAGTATCAATGTCATAGTCATTATCAGGATGCTGTACCATTGTAGACATCGCGTAACTGCCTTGTCCGCAGACACGCACTGGTAGAGGATAGCCTAGTCTGGTGAGACCTTCCCGCAAGCGTCTTAAATTCGTGTCCCGATATTCGGTAAGTTCAATCTGCTTTTCGCGGCTCAGGCGAACATGCTTATCGTAGAAGCTATACATTTCGGCATGGGTGTTATACATAGATTCACTTCCTCTCAATGATTTCACTTGTCTGGAGGTTCAAAGCCCAACGGTATTTAGGCTGATCTCGGTTGGAGTAGTTATAGACAATAATCTCAGGATCCATGTTTCTGTTGATTTGTTGCCCACAACGAAAAGCTAATGTGGGTTGTGAAGCAAAAAACAGATGAACCCGCTGCAAGTTAGGGAATTGGACGTTTATTTTCTCAAGAACTTCTCGAAATGTTCTTGTAAATCCGTTTAAAGACACTTCATTATCGATCAGACCACGATGTGGATTCTTGGCGCGAATATGAATAGTCGCTAATGGGTGATCAACAATCTCATTTGGCTCTTTTGAAACGATGTTGGTAGTAACGCTCATGAGCAAGATTACATCCCCCGTCTCTTCAATGGTATCTTTTGGAAAACCATCAACAACAATATGCGGAGGTATGTGGTCTCGATGTAATTCAAACCATTCGGCACTGTCGTAGTCGTTACCAAATAACCGAACTTCTCTACGATTAATTTCATAGCCCATATGGAACATAAGTGGTACATGGGCTAGACCAAAGTAACCTAGCTCGCAATTAGGGTTTTCTCGAAGTATGTCTTCCAATCTAATCAGCAGTTGTTTCTGTCGTTGTAATGCCTGTTGGGGGTCGGTCAATGACCCATCTTGATATAGATCAACTTGGTCAATAGGCATTTCGACCACATCATAACCTTGCAGAGCCTTCAAGTAGCTGCGTGCGGATTGAATAATTGAAGGGCGGAGATAAAGTGAAAGATGATGAATGGCAATAAATTTAGGGGTTTCGCTTGTCTGGATATGATTTCTGGGTAGCAGTCCGGTCTTGATGAAACCAACCAAGAAATCAGCAGCGTTTTCTAGGGCTTTGTCCCGATAACCATCGGTCTTTTCTTCATCAGCATGATCACTCACACCACGTATAGCTACAAAACTGGCATTACGGTATTTAAACACAGCTGAGCCCACACCGTAGGACTCCATCTCTATACCAATCAACTTAGGATAAAGCCTGCGAAGTTCCGCAATTGCATCGCTATTCGCAATGACTTGTTCACCTACAGCTAAGGGTCCTACTTTAACTTTGTATTTTTTACCATTTGAATATTGAAAGTCATAAGCATGAAGCCTCTGAAGAAGCAGGGGATCTGTTCTAAGTATTTGTGGGCGCGTCTCTATGCCACTGGCATGATGTTTCCCGGTCGCAATATAGAAGATATTGTCAGGTATGATGACATCGGCAAGGGCAACTTCATCTTTGATGCCACCTGCAATTCCAAACATAAAAACATATGATGGATTCAGATCCCGTAAAGCGTTTGTAACATCTATTCCAGCATTGGTGTTACCCATCGCATTCAAACAAAGGATGGCAACCGAGTAGCTTCCAACTCCTGAGGTACAAACTACACTAGGATCGATATAACAAGGAATAGATGTAGTGAGAAAGCTGATTGGGGAATTGAGGTTGAAATAGGGGGTTAAGGCATTTAGCTCTTCACGAAGGGCTGTGACAATGAGGATGTCAGTGGATGGAGGTTCACTATTTTCCATAAATTTCCCCAAATGAGGTTCACCTTTTAATTATATCATTAGAACTTGCGTGCTGAAAAGAAACTGCGTATCAGAATCTTATAAGAAATCCCGGCTCAGGTGTCTCAACTGTCTCAACCCCGCTTTGCTAACTTACATATCAAGTTTGATGGGGGCGCGATTTTTTTGAAATTCAGCAAAAATCATTGTCTCAGCCTGTGCCACCTGAGCCACTTGAGACAAATGGATCATTAGCGAAAATTGCAGCTAGAGCCAACATTTTGCAGCTCATGTACCGGCACCGGTGTTTGACTGGGAGGAAATCCGCGCTGTAGTATCGCTGTGCGGCAGTGTGCGAGCTGAGGGAGTATTGGTCGCCAAATTGCCGCAATTCACCTATACTGATAGATATGAAATCCTTGCCCTTTCGCAAGTTATATTGTCTTTCAATCGAATTATGAAGTCTTGGTAGAGGTTGTTGAATGATATCTACACCTAGCGATAGTGATGTATTTCACTTCAACTATGATGTGTTCATCAGCTACAAGAGTGAGCAGGATAGTTGGGCGAATCGAATTGCAAGAAGTCTTGAAGATATGGGATTGCGCGTCTGGCGTGATAAAGACGGTGGAATACGAATTGGCGAAGAATGGCGTGATGAGATTAACGCGGGCATACGTGATTCTCAAAATATGCTGGTTTTGTGGTCAAGGTTAATTCATGAGAACTCCAAAAGTGTTGTTCATGATGAAATCCGAAAGATGAAAGAGTTTTATGAGAAGGACCCACGCAGAAGATTTTTTACGGTTAATCTGGATGGCATTTCCTTGCACGAGTTGTTATCTCCCTATCACGCAACATACTCGTTTCGCAAACTATACGAGAAGTACGGAGATAACGGTGCTGACAACGCCGATGTGGTCGAATGGTATAAAGCGTTATTAGAGTTACTCAGAGGTTTGGGTATTCAAAATGTGGTAGAAGTTCGCTTTGCAGCGATTGCTATGACTCGTGAACAAGCGGAATAACTCAATCAATCACCAGAGCAGTATGCCCACAGCAAACCAGCTTTTGAACTCATAAAAAAAGCTATGGAACTTACATCTGGTTTTGATCTTGACCGTTACGGCGAGTCACCGGATGACTGGAAGCCTTTTGCCGAATTTGAAGATATCTACTCGGTACTGGATATTTTACGCTCCTACGATGATGGGAAAAAGGGATGGCTCAGGGAGCAAGGGGAAGACCACGGGAAAACAAAATGGCTACTGGTATCAAACTCTGAAGAAATTCTCTCAGATAACATGGAGCAACGACAAACAGCAATAGACAGTATGCTACAGGGTCCATGCTTGATAATTGTAGACCCTGTTAGTTTGCTGCATGAAAAAATCTTTAATCGCGTCATCCAGAGTGGACTTCATGCTCATAAAGATTCGTTCATTATCAGTGTGGCACCATTTATGTCTCACATGCACACCGAGCTATATACCATGGTAAATAGTATTGAAGATATTCTTGAAGATGTCTTAGAGCAGGCATACATCAGATCTAAGAAACCGTTTTATCCCATTAAACATGCATGTGTAATGAACATAGAGCATGAATATCAATTTCGACGCTGGTTGCAAGTGGCAGCTGACGGTATTGTTGATGCAAAAGAGACTTTGCTACGTCCATCTTCCGCGATTAACCCCAAACGCCAACTGGAGATAAGTCGGAGACGCCGAGCGCCCCGTGCTGGTGTCATTGCAATGGGCCAGTCTAACTAAAGGAGAATTCGATGGCTGGCATGATTTACACATTTTATTCATATAAGGGCGGTGTAGGGCGCAGTATGGCGCTCGCCAATATTGGAATGTATTTTTATCTCCAGGGTTACACAACTCTGCTAGTTGACTGGGATTTGGAAGCCCCTGGTTTAGAGAGATATTTTGAAAAACGCTTTAATTTGAACGTAAGCGATCTCATTGATCGTCCTGGACTTATCGACATAATCAAAGATTACAAAGAATTGTCACTCCAGCCACTTGAGGATGACACGAGCGATGAAAAAGAGTTGTTTCCTGATTTGAATAAGTATTTATTCGCACTGGATCAAACATCAGAAAAGAAACTCTATCTACTTCATGCTGGAAGGCGCTCTCCGGGTAAGACTTGGAGCGAGTATGCATCATTCGTACAGACTTTCGATTGGACAAATTTCTATGAGGAATGGGAAGGTGGGGCGTTTATTGACTGGTTGCAAGAACAGTTCCGCACGAAAGCTGATATTGTTCTAATTGACAGTCGTACAGGCGTTACAGAAATGGGAGGAGTTGCTACTCAACATCTCGCAGATGTAATTCTTTTAATTTGCAGCGCCAATCTTGAAAATATTGATAGCACAGCCCGTATGGCACGTAACTTTACAAGTGAACAAATTACCAAAGCACGCAATGGGCGACAGATCGAGATTATGGTGGTCCCTTCACGTATCGATAATTCCGATACGGATGGATACAAAGAATTCTTAAAGCAAATTGAAAATGTTGTTGCCGAATTACCTGTTGCCAAAATTGACACGGGACATAGGCTAACTGAAACAATCATCCCGTATTTCCCTGCTTTCTCCTATCGTGAGACATTAATATTTGGCGATAGAGAAACCGAGAGTTTAGCCACGCAATTGGCGAAGAGTTACAGCAACATTGCTGCAAATATGGAATTGCTGAACATATCTAAACGATACGAGCGAGCACGAATTCCTGAACGAAATCTAACAATTTTTTGAATTACAGTCGCCGAGATTTAATTCAGGCTACCCAAATAAAGAACGCTTGGAAGCCGAAGGTTATCATATTTGGATCGATACAGTTCAGATCAAAGGGGGAGACGATTGGTTTAAGGCAATAATCGAGGGAATTGAAAAAGCCACCTTTTTCATCAGCATTGCCTCAAAGAACGCAAAAGAGAGCAGATGGGTTCAACGAGAGTTTCTCTATGCTGAACAGAAGAACAAAATAATTCTGCCGATCAAAATCGATGAATCTGATATTCCTGTCTACATGCTGGATCGGCATGTGCTTATTGCAGACAAAAATTTCGATACGGCGCTAGCTCAATTGACAGAACTAATTTCGAAGCAAGTTGAAGGAATTTTACAGGAAGAAGCCTTATCTGATACCCGTCAGTTTGAGTTAGATTATCTAGATAAATTGACTTTGCAATATAATATATTGCAAAAATATATGTACCGATTTCGGGCTTAGCCAGAGTTAGCGGAGCGCCATCCAAAAGTAATTTGTCTCCAACGAACGTCGAAACGAAATTCCAAAATCTTCTGCACTCATATTCAGAGAACAGAGAAAACTTTGTAACGCACGAATATGTTGATATTTCACAATCTATTGAGAATTTTAGACAGTTAATAGTTCTTGGAGAACCGGGTTCAGGTAAAACCACCCTACTATGGAGAATAACGTTTGATTATGCAACTAAAGCTAAGAGTGACCCTCTAGCGCCAATTCCAGTTTTTATTCATCTAGGGGAATTAGTAGAGGATAAAAACTTAACTTGGCTTATAAATGAACAACTTGGCAGACTGGCATCATCATTCTCTGATTTATTAGCTGAAAAACGCATAGCATTCATGCTAGATGGACTTAACGAAATTGCTAATGAGCACAAGAATAATGCACTGGCAGAGATCAGGGATTTAATTGAACATTGTGTAAAAGAAGATATCGTTATTGTCCTTACCTCTCGGTATCGAGAATACGTTGATTCGATGGACATGGGTATACTGAACCAAATATCCATAACGCCACTCAATGCCTCCCAGATATATCAATTTATCAGAAATCATATTACAAATCCTCCAAGTGCAGCTGATGATTTATTTTGGACGTTAGCGGGTGATAAAGCTAGGAGCCATTGGGAGAAGCTCTCGAAGAATGTCACCTTAGATTTCACCGCATTTTGGACTTCAGGCTCGCTTCCTAAAGGAACTGTTGATGAACAAACAAAACAGTGGTGGAATGAATGGATCACTGTTCGTGATACCCCACAAGGATGGTTGCCGCTCGCTGTCAATCCCTTCATGCTATATATGATCATTCAAGTGTATTCAAGGGCGGGGAAGCTGCCACAAAATCGCGGGGCACTTTTTGAAGTATTTTCCGACTTTCTACTTGTTGAACGGGAAAAAAACGCTCCAGACGAATCTAGAGAGATTAAGCGAAAACTGGCGGACTTAGCCCATGCAATGATGTTAATCAACGGGACATCTGTTAGTCAAAATGAAGCGTTGAAATATCTTAAGGATGAGGGGTCTCTGAATAGAGCGCTAGATGCTAATCTTTTGAGTGGGAATACTGAAATACGCTTCTCACATCAGTTGTTTCAAGAATATTTCGCTGCTCGGCGCATAGATAGCGAAATGAATATTGGCACACCTGCTCATCAGTTTTTTGCGCCAGAAAATTGGTGGGAACCATCAGGTTGGGAAGAAACTATAATGTTGTTAGCTGGGGTTTATAACGATGACTGTACTCCAGTGCTTGAATGGTTGCACGATGCCCAACCAGAACTAACCGCTCGCTGTGTAAAAGAAAGTGGGGCCAACACACCAAGAAGTACGCTTGAAATGCTTAAACAACAATGGATACCACGTTTAGTAGATATTTTAGTCGTGACCCAGATCCCAATGCGCGGACAGCAGTTGGTCGCGCTTTAGGGATTCTACAATTGGACACTAGAAACGGTGTCGGTCTTCGAAATGGTCTCCCAGAGATTGAGTGGTGTGAAATCCCTAGCGGACAATTCTTGCTAGGAAGTGATTCTTCAAGAACATCTGAAGCTTCTGACAATGAACAGCCTCAACACACGGTTCATTTGCCATCTTATTACATAGCGCGTTATCCAATTACATGTGTACAGTATCAAGCATTTGTCGATAGTGGTGGCTATCAAGATAGACGCTACTGGACATCTGTAAGCTGGAAATGGAAAAACGAAGAAGAGATTGATGGTCCGCTTTATTTAAAAGACTCATTTTGGTCTGTAACAAATCATCCAGTGGTTGGGGTATCTTGGTATGAGGCCTGTGCATTTACACGCTGGTTTACAGAAAGCGCGGGCGTAGAAATTAGGCTACCAACTGAGCCGGAGTGGGAAAAAGCTGCACGGGGAACGGATGGGCGTCAGTATCCTTGGGGAGATGCCTTCTCAGAAGGGTATGCGAATGTACGAGTCGAAAAGCCGGGCTACAGCATTATGAGAAGCTCTACTGTGGGGATTTATCCGCAGGGACAATCACCGTTTGGCGTATACGATATGTGTGGCAATGTCCTTGAATGGTGCTTCAATGAATCTGGCATTAGTTATCCCTATTCAGAATCATCGGATATCAATAGCGATAAACACAGAGCCGCAAGAGGTGGCTCTTGGTCAACAAACGCAAACTTAGCTAGAGCGGCAGTCAGGTGTATTAGACAAGATTTCATCTGACACTGGTAACTTAACCGACGACTATTTGGAACGAGTCGTCGGGATTGCCTAACACCCTGTCAGGTTGTTCAAAGAGCGTATCCAATTGCTTGGCGTGTGCCAAGTGTTTCGTCTCGCGGAAAGTCTGCAAAGGCGTGCACCCAAAGCAATACTTCCCGGTGTGAGTACGCTCACGATTGTACTGCTCGACCCACTCATCCAAATCGGTTTGCAGTTCCTCCAGTGACGTGTAGATTTTCTTGCGAAAGGCA
>JAIOHM010000146.1 GCA_019912965.1 Anaerolineae bacterium | reverse complement strand
ACCCCACCCCAAACCCCTCCCCGTACCGGAGAGGGGCTTCAATCCCTACCGATCATTGTAGAACAAAAGGGATTAGAACGCAAGTTCGGGTTCGGTTAGAAAACGCCGGGATAACGATGCATCATGCCCCACAACGATTAGTCGGAATCATCCTTATCATCAAAGGTGAAATCGTCGCCAGAGTCATCTGAAGCGACCTTTTTTGGCTTTAAGCTCTTCAATGAAGGCACGGATTTCGGCTTCATAGGGAATGGGTTCGACTTTGGATGGGTCGAAGGGCGGCAGATCAGGATACGGTTGGCCAAGCGCATCCAGCACCTTTTTAGCCCGTTCGAGATGCCACCACCAAACATAGGGCAGCCCATCCGCCCATGCAGATTTGTAGGCTTGCAGGGCATAGTGAGAAGCTATCTCGTGTTTATCTAATAACATGTAAACTTTAGCAACAGCAATAAAAACCTCTACGAGACTTTCTCCCAGCAGATTAACTAATGCTACATTCAGATATTTTTGTGCTTTGGTATTATTTCCCTGTTGGGCATAAGCTTGTGCCATACCTGCTAAATGCACTGACAGGTCGCTACTACCTGAATATCTTGCCATACTTGCCGCTCGGTTGAAATATTCCAAAGCTACATCTGGTTGTTGCAAATTAAGCGCAACCTCCCCACGTAAACGATGTATATCCCTATGGATTAGGGTATTTTGACTTTCAATTGCCAATACCTCGGCACGATTAAGCACCTCATCTGAATTCTCACCATATTGAATTAGAAGCTCTGCATAGCCATGTTCAGCAGCTGATTTCCAAAAATCTGTCCGCCGACGTGGCGGAAGGCTCATAAATGTTCGATAATGAGCCTCAGCTACAGTTCTATGTCCTATAAATGCGTTAACTCGCATCAAACGCAGATGGGCCATTGCAATTCCATCACGAATCCCGCTAGTTTCAGCCAGATCGAGAGCGATTTGTGCTGCTCGAAATGCCCCGGCTAGATGATTCTGTGAGCGAAGAGTGAGACTAAAACTTTCCAAACTAGTACACAAATTTGCTATGTTCCGGTCAGCTAGATCAATTTTGAGCCTGAGCGCCTCCAGATTTTGCGTCTCGACACTACGTCCAATGCACAAAAGAGCATTCGCCAGATCAGCAATGCGATTACTTTTGTGAGATGAATGGCTCAATGTTGGAAGATGATTGAATCCCTGTTGAAATAGAGGAGTTAGAAGTTCAACAATTGTATTATACGATGCTAAATTATAATACAACACATCGGCTAGCCGTTCTCCATAAAAAGAAGCGGCTTTGTCAAGTAAATTTGCACCGACCAAAGCACTGTAAATCTCCAAATCCCGCCGCAGATCACCTAGTTCGCGCACTTTGTCCAGAGATTTAGGCGGGATACCCTCAAAGTGGTCGCGAATCTGTTCAAAAGTAGCTTGGCGGTCATTACCTTGCAACTGCTCAAAAGCATAGGCACGAACGACAGGATGTAGATCATAAGTGTTGGCAGCGCGATCCCACTGCAAAAGACCGCGTCCTTCAAGTTCTTTCAATCCAAAATGAAAATGTTCTATCGCCAATGGCAACTGATGTTCATATGTGTTACGGGAATCAACAAAAGCTTTCCATTCCGATTTGGTATTAGCAAGATTGTTTTCCTCGATTTGAATAGCTTGCTGAATTCTAGAACCATCATAAACACTTTGCGTCTGTCTTAATTTTTCTTCCAAATTGTACAGAGTATATGTGCCTAACCATGATACCCGAGGTCTTTTGGGACGAGATAACAGGTACGGATTTAAGGCACTGAGGGTTGTGTAATCGACCGGATAGCGGAAGGCAGCGATTTGACTGAGAAATCGGTGAAGTTCGGGTTTGAGTCCATTGAGAGCATAAGCAAGGATGGTGGTACGGCGTTTCCCCGCTTCAAGTTCGGCCAAGTTCAGACGCACCCCCTCATCTCGTAACCACACATCAAAATTGCCAGGAGCAGGAAAATAATCACTAATCCGCCCAGCTATAACAGTCAATAACAGGCTGTGGTTATCAAATTGCTTCAGGAAGCGGATCATATCAGATTTATCGCCATGCACACCAAGATGATTCATTAGGGAGAGAGCATCTGAATCGGTCAAACCATCTAGATGATAATGATGTATATTGGGCAAAAGTCGCCCAGCTTTATTCTGTAGATCGGCAGGAATCAGGCGGGTGCTGATCAGGATTTTACTCCCCTGAATGACAGCTAACTTTCGCAAAAAGTCGCCGTGTTGAATGTCGACGCAATCGCGCAGTCCGGCAGATGTGCCTTTCTGCGTCTCCGGGCGTCTGGTTTCGGCCTCATCATCGAGAAGGTGGGGCGCGTCCAGACGATGATAAGCCACTAAAATACGTTCAAGGCCATCTAAAACCAGCAGATATGGTTTTTGGGCGAGGATGGTCAGCAGTTGACGTTCACGCTCTTCCCCCGGCATATTGTCAAAGGTTTTCAAGGGCTGTTCGGTCAAGTAAGCTAGCGCGTGGCGGGTGAAGTTGGTCATGGCGGAGTCGCTTTCGTAAAAACTCCACCAGAAGCACCCTGCGAAACGTACCTGTCGCCCAAACCATTCCCATGCCAGCGCACTTTTGCCCATGCCACCGATAGCGTCAATAATCAGTGTACTATCACTTGAATTTGCCCATTGATCTAGTAGTTCGAATTCGGCTTTTCGCCCAATGAAAGTTTGCGTCTGAATATAGCGGTGGGGGGTGTAAGGCGTGGGCGGTTTGGGCAGCGGAGTAAGCTCATCTGCATCGGGCTTTTCGGCTTCGGCTTCGTAGGCAATCTGCCCCTTTTCTTTCAGTTCGGTGAGTGCATGGTAAATCTGCGCGTTTAGTTCATCCGGCGATTTGAAAAAACTGGCTACATAGCGCGTTCCGAGTTCGTCCTTCAGTCGTTTGAGTTTAGCTTTTTTGTCGGCGTCAAACTCATAAAAAGTTTCGGCCTCACCGGCCTTTGGGCCGGGATGGTCATGATGCATAAAGAAAATCAGAATCGGGATGCCCCGTTCTAACGCGCGGCGGTATTCCAATTCGGTGATCGACACTTTATCCGGGTTGCGGGGATTGTCGGGTATATAGCCGTAACGATGACCGAAAATGCCGATGTAGACTTCGGCTTCCTCCACCATGTCGAGGGAAAATTGAATAGCATCCGCCGGGGTTGCCGCACCCGCTTCCATCGCCAGTGGGAACATGTCACGCCGCCAGATCGAATCAATTGCGGCTTTGCGATGTTCGGGCAAATCTTTACTGGTGCTGCTGACCATGACATCAGCATGATGAGAGCGTTTAGGACGGTTGGGGGCGTCGGGCATGATAACACTCCGGCGGCATGAGGCGGCATTAGTAAATAGTATAACGTGATTTTGTAGAGCGGGGAAAGTTGAAGGGGCATCCCGCAGGACGCCCCTTCGTATTTATATTTACACAGGCAGCATTATCTCGTCGGCTTCGGGCTGGGCGATTTGCCGTTCAGTCAAAGCCATCTCGATTTTATCCTTCAGCACACGCTTGAGCACCTTGCCCACTGGATTACGCGGCAGGGCTTCCATCATCACCAATTTCTTAGGCACTTTGTAAGCGGCGATGTCTTTGGTCTTGAGGAAATCCACAATCTCCGAAAGCGTCATGATCTGTTCGGGCTTGGCAACCGCCACCACGAATACCTGCTCCTCACCAATCCGGCGGTCAGGCACACCGAGAACAGCGACATCCGCGATCTTGGGGAATTCTTGCAGCAGATTTTCCAGTTCTTCCGGCGCGATTTTCATCCCGGCACGGATGATGATGTCCTTCAGCCGCCCGACAAAACGATAGCGGTCGAGTTCGCCGCCCTCACCGTCAATAGCAAACAAATCGCCTGTGTAGAAATAACCATCATTGTCGAAGGATTTGGCGGTCAGGTCGGGACGATTGTAGTAGCCCGCGAACACCGCCGGACTCTTGATCGCCATTTCGCCCGGTATACCCGGTTCGGTGATGATTTCTTTGGTCTGCGGATCAACCAGCTTGGTCGAAATCGAATCGGCAAAGCGCAGCGACCATGCGTAACCCCGCACACCATAACGCGGGAAGTAGCGGGCGCGTTCGGCTGGGCTGGGAATATCGACCGGCGCGCTGACGAAAGTTGTGCCTTCGTTCGAGCCGAAGAAATTGAGCACATCCAGACCGCGTGTTTCTTTCCACTGTGTCACCATCCACGGCGACAGCGGTGACGAACCCGAACCGATGCACTGCATACTGCTCAGGTCAGCATCCGCCAGCAGCGCGGGTTTGAGCAGCAGCAGGTTGAGCAGCACAGGCGGCGCGACGGTGTAATTGATCTGTTCTTCGCCAATCTGCTTGAGGAAAATCGGCAGGTTCAAAGGTTGGTGCATGACCAGTTTGCCGCCTGTCAACAGCCACGGAACCAGCATCCCGCCAATGGCTGACATGTTGACCATCGGGAAGGGATTCAGCAGACTGCAACCGGGTTTGAGTCCCGCACCATCAACGGTGGCATAGGCAATCGTAATCCAGTGGTTGTGGCTGCGCGGCACACCTTTGGGTTCGGCTTCTGTGCCGGAAGTCCAGCAAATGGTATAGGCTTCGTTGGCATCAATCGGATTGGCGGCAAGATGGGTTTGCAAGGCTGCTGTATCGCCTGCACCATTCAGCAGATCGGTGAGCGAAATTACCCCATCTGGCAAATCGTCTCCAACCGCCGCCAGCACTTTCACCGATGGAAATTCCGGCAGCAGACCTTGCAGCATTTCAACGTAATTATGTCCGCCAAAGTGGGCGGTGGTGATGAAAATTTTGGGTTCGGTGATGCCCATCACCTGCCGCAGTTCATGGGTGCGGTACTGCACTGGAACGGGGCTGATGATCGCGCCCAAGCGGGCAACCGCCAGATAGGTGATGATGAGTTCGGCGATGTTGGGCAGTTGCACCATGACAATATCGTCTTTACCGATGCCGAGTTTGAGCAAACCCGCCGCCAGACGGTCAGTTTGTGCCAGCAGTTCGGCATAGGTCAACCGCTGGAATGAACCCGATGCTAATTCAGCACGATTGGCCGGGTCTACTAAAGCAATCGCTTCCGGGCTGTTCCGGGCATTCCGCAAAAATAAGTCGATAATGGTATCTTTGCCCCACCAACCCCCGCTGGTGTACTCCTGAATTTGCTGCTCCGATGCAAGAATCATAACCCCTGTAACTCCTACTAAACCGAACAGGTGCAAGCTAAACAGCTTATATACAATACCTCTACGGTAGGTTTTGTGCATTAGGCTTTTCCGAGTGCCGCATTAATGCCCGGTGTGATTGGCTGAATCGGGTTTATCGGTTTAGAATGAGCACAGTGGTTGTGTCATCGGATTGGATTTTATTGTGAGATGGCAAAGGTTGGTCATCGGTTTGGTGGTTCTCTGGCTGGCTGCTGCCTGTGGGAGCGCCCAACAAACCCAGAATGAGGAAGTGCTGCCAACGTTGGCATCGCTGGAACAACCGCGTGAATACCCGTTGGATGGCGCAATTCAAACCGCGCTGGACTTTCTGGATCGCTGGCAGGCAGGCGACTTCCCGGCTATGTATGTCCTGACCACTTTCAGCAGCCAGGAAGCTACTCCGCTGGAAAACTTCACTCGCATTTATCAAACTGCCCAAAATGAGATGACGCTGGAAGGTCTGTCGTATACGGGTGTCACCGCTTACCGTGACCCCAGCCGCGCGGATGTAGCCCTTTTCAATTACAGCGTAACTTTTACCACCCGTTTGCTGGGCGAATTTACCGATAATGACCGCAACCTCAGTCTGGTAGTAGACCCATCCACCGAGGAATGGCGCATCGCGTGGACGGCGGGCGATATTTTCAAAGAACTGGCAGGGGGCGGGCAGCTCCGGCTGGAGGTTAGCCCACCGAGCCGCGCCAATATTTATGACCGGGATGATCTGGTGCTGGCTGACCAGAACGGTCGGGCAGTGATCGTGCGGGCGGTGAAGCAGGAAATCACTGATTGGTCAACCTGTTTGCCGTTGATTGCCCCGGCAGTCAACAAACAGCCCGCCGATGTGCAGAAAATTTATGATGAATCGTCCGCCGACTGGTTGATGGAACTTGGCACAATTGAACCCGCGACTTACGAGAGTTCATCGGCGCTGCTGGAAGCCGCCTGCGCCGCCCAATTCAGCAGCCAACCAACCCGTCGCTACCCCAACGGCACAATTGCACCCAATATCGTTGGCGCTGTCGGACTTCCAGATGAATCCGAACTCCCGGCAGTGGAAGCCGCCGGATTTGACTCGGATTCGATTATCGGCAAAAGCGGAATCGAACAAAGCTGGGATGAACGGCTGCGCGGGCAGCCCGGCGGACGCTTGCTGATCGTCACCCCCGGCGGGCAGGTTTTGCGCGAAATCGCACGCAGCGCCTCGCATCCGCCAGAAAGTGTGTGGCTGACGCTGGAAACCGACTTGCAAGCCAGAGTGACCGAAATCATCGCTGAATATTATGCCAACGCGAAGGATAGCTGGGGGCAGCAATCCAACGGCGCGGCGGCAGTGGTTATCAATGTGCGGACGGGTGAAATTCTGGCGATGGTCAGCTACCCGACCTTTGACGCTAATGTGTTCAGCCCATTTCCATCTATGGGGCGGCAGAACGCAGCGCAGTTGATGGCACAGCTTCAGGCCGATACCCGCCGCCCGCTGCTCAACCGGGCTACGCAAGGTGTTTATCCATTGGGTTCGGTGATGAAAGTGGTATCCGCAACCGCTGCTGCCGATTCGGGTGTGTATGCGCTCGACCAGCGCTATTCGTGTTCCGGCATCTGGAATCGGGACATCACCCGTTACGACTGGCTGGCAGGGGGACATGGTACGCTCAATCTGGCGGGCGCATTAACCCAAAGCTGCAATCCCTATTTTTACGAAGTCGGCTACCAGCTTAACCAATATGACATTGATACCCTGCCGGATTACGCCATGCAGATGGGGTTAGGCGTGCCCACCGGACTGACTGACATCGCCGAATCGCCGGGGTTAATCCCCAACCCGGAATGGAAACGCAATGTTTTAGGGCTGGAATGGACCTATTCTGATGCGGTGAACATTTCGATTGGGCAGGGCGAGGTACAGGTCACGCCCCTCCAGGTCGCACGGATGATGGCGGCGGTGGCGAACGGTGGTTATATGTATCAGCCGCAGTTGGTCTGGAAAGTGGGCATTCTGGGCGAAGCACCCAGCTACACCATGACGCCGGAACTGCTGTCCAATATCAACGTCCGACCAGAAGTGCTGGCCGTCATCCACGAAGGTTTATGTGCGGTAACGACCGAACGCGCAGGCACGGCGGAATATCAGTTCCGCGATTCGCCACTGCAAACCATAGGCGTATGCGGCAAAACCGGTACAGCGCAAAACCGTCCCGGCGCGGTCACTCATGCATGGTTCGCAGCGTGGGCCCCCAAAGATGACCCGGAAATCGCTGTCGCAGTCATTGTCGAAAACGGGGGCGAAGGGTCGGGCGTCGCCGCGCCGATCACCCGCGACATCATGGAATACTACTTCTTCAGATAGGACACAAATGGACGCCATTATTCCAGCCAATTTTTCGTTATTTCTGGCTGCCGCGCTGGTGCTGCTGCTGACGCCGGGGCCAGCCGTGTTGTTCATCATCGCCCGCAGTGTGGAACAAGGCCGTAAAGCAGGACTCGTTTCGGTGCTGGCGGTCGAATCCGGCAATTTCTTTCATGCACTGGCGGCGGCGGTGGGCTTATCGGCCATTCTGGTATCCTCCGCGCTGGCGTTCGATGTGGTGAAATATCTGGGCGCGGCCTACCTGATCTATCTGGGAATCAAGACCCTACGGACACAAGTCTCTGCCGAGAATACACAAGCCGTTGAGCAAAAAAGTCACCGTCAGATTTTCTCGCAGGGTGTGATCGTCAGCATCCTGAACCCCAAAACGGCGCTGTTTTTCTTCGCCTTCCTGCCCCAATTTGTGGATAGCTCCAGAGCCGCCGCGCCGCAAATGCTGCTGCTTGGCACCGTGTTTGTGATTATGGCAACCGTAACCGACGGTCTGTATGCGCTGGCTGCTGGAACGGCTGGCCGCTGGCTGCGCGGCAATCTGGCATTCCTGCGTTTTCAGCGCTATTTCGCAGGCACAGTTTACATCGGCCTCGGCATTACAGCAGCACTTTCCAGCGGCAACCGGAAATAATCAGGCGTTTGTCAGGACAAAGTTGCGGGTAAACCAGGTCTGCGCCTTGCTGTCATCGTAGGGCATATTCAGGTCGTTGAGCCAGGTTTCCAGTTCCAGCCAGCGTCCCATAAAATCGGCGCGGCGTTCAGGCGGGATGTGCTTGTAGACACCTTTGAGATAAGTATTGAAGCTGCGGGCTTCCGCCACTTTTAAGCCCACCTGCCGCACCATCGCCTGAAAATCCGTCTCGCGCACGAACGATTGGTAGTAGCGTTCCTGCCCAAACCGCGCCAGCAGCGGCCCAATGATATTTTTCAGCCGTTCGCGCATATCCAGTTGACCCACGAAATGTCCGGCGTCATAGTTGATGAGCGCGTAGCCATCTGGCTTCAGGGAGTTTTTGACGGATTGCAAATAAGCCAGCCGTTGATAAACATGCTCCATGACGCTGAACGAAACCACCAGATCAAACGGCTCCTGCACCAGCTTGCCAAATACATCGTAGGCATAGCCATTGTGAATAGTCGCGTTCAATCCATTCAGATTGCGGCGGGCGGCTTCGCAGTCGGCAGGTGAAGGCTCAATGCCCACATACCGAATCTGCGGATGCTTTTGCAGCAGTTTGACGAAATTGCGTGCCTGCCCGCAGCCCAGATCGAGAATCGTTAAATCAGGTTTGGTAGCCGTAAAGCGGTCAATCCAGTTCAGACAGTACAGTTTGGCGGCGTTCCCTTCAGTCAGCAGTTCCATCAACGTTCTCCGCTTGGGTATAAATGTGCCCGATTATAACGGTTGAGGTGAATGAACGGAATGTAAGTAACGCGCGTTAGTGAATGTAATCCAAACAAAACGGTCATTTCGCTGGCGAAAATATACAAGATTCATCCCAAAATGATTTGACAAACTATTTTGACCTCGCTACAATACCCTCAAGATTAAATTTTTGTAAATAGATACCGTTGGTTCATTAAAAACATTTTTTACGGGGTTGTGGTCGGTTCGGTCAGATCGGGTCCTGCACGGCAGGACCTCCGAACCGTGTCAGGACCGGAAGGTAGCAGCACTAAGGTGTAACTCCTGGGTGTTGTAGGTAATCCGACCTGGCCGCACTGACCACAACCCTTTTGATTTCCCACCTCCACTTCCCCAATGCGCTACAATTGAGTTCACTGTTTACCGTTCATCGTTTAGGGTTTATGAACTTTAAGCCTGAAAATCTGCTGCATATACGCCAAAACCGTCCGCTGCTTTTGGCGCTGGCGGGTGTGATCATCATGCTGGTGGCCGCCTTTGTCTGTGGGAGTATGCTGCTGCTCACCCTGCTGCCCACCAGCCCGCCACTATCCGTTATGCTGGTGGTTTCGGGAACAAACCAGGTGGTGGAAACCAACGCCGAAACCGTTGGTGATCTGCTGGATGAACTCGGTTTGACACTCAACACGGGCGACGCGCTTTCACTGGATGTCAGCACACCGCTGACCGCTGACACAGTGATACGGCTTGACCGGGCGCGGACGGTGAATGTCACCATCGACGACGAAACCGAAACATTCGATACCCTGTTCACCAGCCCGCGCGATATTTTGAGCGTTATGGGCATCATCCCCGGCGAAAAAGACCGCGTTATTGTGGATGGAACCGAAGCAACCGCGATGGATTTATTGCTGTGGCCTGTTCCCGCCACCAACATCACTGTGCAGCAGGCGGTCACCGTCAATATTGACGATCAGGGTGTGCCCATCAGCATTATGACGACCGCGCCAACGGTGGGTGAAGCGCTGTTCGAGGCGGGTGTGACCCTGTATTTAGCCGATAATGTAATGCCTGATGTGAACACGCCGGTTACAGCCGATATGAACGTCAGCATTGAACGGTCACAGCCCGTTTCGATTGTGGCGGATGGCGTAACGCTGGAAACCCGTTCGCAGGGCGCAACCGTAGCCGACGGATTGGCAAGCGCGGGTGTGGCACTGATGGGATTGGATTACAGCATCCCGGAAGAAACCAGCCCGTTACAGCCGGGGATGAGCATTCGCGTCATCCGTGTGAACGAAATCGTGGAAGCCGAACAGTCGGCTATTGCCTTTGAGACCGTGCTGCAAGCCGATGCCGAAATGGAACTTGACCAGCAGATTGTGATTCAGGAAGGTCAGAACGGTATCCAGCAGACCAACATTCGTGTGCGCTATGAAAACGGCAGCGAGGTCAGCCGCACACCGGAAAGCACCACCGTCGCCGTCGAACCCATCAATCGGGTGATTGCTTACGGCACAAAGATTGTTATTCGCACACTGGATACCCCTGATGGCCCAATTGAATATTGGCGGGTGCTGCGGATGTATACCACCAGTTATCATCCGGCGGCGCTGGGCGGGGATAATGTGACCGCCACCGGGAAAATTTTGACCAAAGGAATTGTCGGCATTGATCCGAAGGTGATTCCCTACGGTTCGCGGTTGTATGTACCCGGTTACGGCATCGGTGAGGCGGCGGATACGGGCGGGCCGCGCCGCTTCGCCCTGTGGATTGACTTGGGCTACGACGACTCCAATTGGGTGTCGTGGTCGAAATATACCGATGTTTATCTGATGACACCCGTCCCTGCCGAGATTGATTATATTTTGCCTGAGTAGGGGCGTCCGACCCGCGAACGTCCCTACCTGCATCCCTAAGGAATCGTTGTCCCATGAATCCCAAATCCCAATTAGAAGCCCACGACATCCAGCCGAAAAAGAGTCTGGGGCAAAACTTTCTGCACGATCCCAACATGCTGGAAAAAATCGTCGCCAGCGCCGAACTAATGCCGGATGACAACGTGCTGGAAGTTGGGCCGGGAACAGGTTTGATGACCGAACGGCTGGCGCGCATGGCGCATCGGGTCGTTGCGGTTGAACTGGATGACCGTTTGCAGCCCGTCCTCGAAGAAACGCTTGCGCCGTTTGATAATGTACAGGTGATTTTTCAGGATATTCTGACGGTGGATGTGGCGACCATCATGCGGCCTGATCCGTATGTGGTGGTCGCAAATGTACCGTATTACATCACCAGCGCGATTTTGCGTCATCTGCTGGAAAATAATCATCGTCCCAAACGATTGCTGCTGACCATGCAGCTTGAAGTGGCGGAACGGCTGGTCGCCAAGCCGGACGATATGGGTATCCTGACGGTGAGTGTGCAGTTCTTCGGTCAGCCGCGCATCATCACCCGCCTAAATCCCAGCGTGTTCTGGCCGCGCCCGGATGTGGAGAGTGCGGTTGTGCGGATTGATACCTATGCTCAACCGCCTGTTGATGTGCCGGATGAGAAACTGTTTTTCCGAATGGTACGGGCGGGCTTTGGGCAAAAACGCAAGCAGTTGCGGAATTCGATCAGCAGCGGAATGCGGCTGGAAAGCGCAGCCGCCGAGCAGTTATTTGCAGCTTCGGGCATAGACTCCCGCCGCCGCGCCGAAACCCTGACGCTGGACGAATGGGCCGCGTTAGCACGGGCAGCAGGACAATTGGGGGTATAACGTTATTCCGCGAAAATATCGCGCACAGCCAGCTTGAAACCGGGAATAATATCGCCACAATCCAGCGCATCGCTCTCGTCGAGAATTTGGGAATCGCCGCCGAGTATAAAAACTTCCACCAGCCGCTTTTCAGGGTAAATCAACCAAACCATTTTGGTTCCGTTTGCCAGATAATAATCGGCTTTTTCGCGCATTCTGCGGTAGGAATCATCAGGGGATTTGATCTCCACCGCCAAATCCGGCAACTGGCGCACTGCACCACGATCAACAATTGGGCGTTCGGCATCCATGTAATAGGAAATATCTGGCTGGCGCGCATTGTAATCATCATTTGCGGTACGATGCCGCACCTCAGCCACAACCCGTCCTTTTCCGGTACGTTTCACCTCGACGCGCAGTTCGGTGCTGACGTTGACCGCAATAAAGCCGTGTCGCTCGGTGGGCATTTTTTCGACAATCTCCCCGTCAATAAGTTCGAATAAACGATCCTGATTTTCTGGTCGAGCAATAAATGCCTCAAACTCATCAACGGTATACGATTTTTGTTTGGGTATAGCCATGCCGCGCCTCTTTCGCTTCAAGCAAAATTATAACATCTCTTTTAGCGGACAAGCGGTTCAATCAGCGGCATAATCCAATCGGAGATTCCCAGTAAACGCGGTTGGGCAGCCAGATCAACCTGCGGATCAATCAGCAGTTGTGGCTTGCGTCCGTTCAGCGAGGCCACCGCCAGTGTGCGAACTTCCACCCGTTCATAATCATCCTCCAGCATCAGCGCAGCCAGATAATGGGCGAATTGCAAAATCATATCCGGGCGGCTGCTCATCTCATCAAGCTGCCGTTCCGTCAGATAGCGTTCCGGTTCGGCCTCCCAACTTGTCCCTGTCACCGGATCAGTGATGAAAAAACGGACGCTGGATTCTTTATCGCGCAGTTTCATATGCCACGAAAAACGGTGTCCCTGTTCCGTCCAGTTCACATCCCCCGGATACAAAAAGTGGCGCAGCGGCAGAAAAATCTGAACCGCGAAATAGATACCCAACGCCGCCATAATCATGCTTTGCCGATGTTCACTGAGTCCAACAGGAGAATTACCCTGTTCAGTTTTAGCCTCTGGCGGAAGTCTCACAATGTGCAAAATACGGCGCGGCCAATCGGAGTCGAGGAACAGCAGGTTCGCCGCCAGCATGAACCACGGGAAAATGCCAATGTTGAAGAGTTGATAATTGGTCAGGTGAAAGGCAAGGCCAATGCCCAGCCCCATCCAGCGGGTTCGCCGCCACAGCAGCAGCGGAAACGCCGAAAGATCGAACAGCAGTCCGCCGTAAGAAAAAGCCAAAACCATCCAGCTTTCAGTGAACAGATGGCCGATGACCGGGAAATCGGTTCGATCAGCCAGCCACATACTCATCGGCTGCCCCGCCAGCCAGTCGCCGTTCAGTTTGGCGATACCTGCGAAAAAATACACCAGACCGATCTGCCCGCGCAGCAGCCACAGCGACCACGCCGGAATGCTATCCGTCCGCAGCGACGGTTTGCGCCACGCATCCAGCGAAAAAGCACGGTGCGCCGGGATGAAAATCATCAAAAAGCTGATGAGGCACACCAGATAATGGTGATTCAGATAGTAGGTCTGGTCGAGCAGATAAACATAGCTAAAGCCGACGAAAAATACCGCCGCGCTCAGGCGATACCACAGACCGAGGATGATGCAGATTGCTGCCACGCCCAGCACGATGAAATGGATGTACAACCCGATTCCCGGTGGCGTTTGCACCCACTCGAAGCCATAATATTTAAACTGGAAAACCGGACGCAGATAGTAGTCCTCGATCCGCCCCTGACCGAGAAAACGCCAGACTTCCCACAGCATAATCGCGCCGAATAACAGCCGGAAATACACCAGCCCGGCGATGTCAACCGGGGCAAACAATCTCTTAAAATGGTGTGTCATGTTCATCACAATAAAATGCAGGGGCAGGATGTTTCCCGCCCCCGATTAAATGGACTACCTAATCGTCGTCATCGTCATCATCGTCATTACCGCGACCGTTGCCACCGCCGGGATTGCCACCACCGGGGTTGCCACCGCCACCTTGTTCGCAGCGGCGACGCCAGCCGTTAGCCGGTGCCCAGGGCGGCGGCGGATTGCTGCAATCCCCGCTGTCACGCCACGCTTCGCCCGTGTCGATGTTGATGTCCACATTAATGATAATAATCGTTATCGCAATGATGACGATTTTGTTTCCACCATTGTCGTCATCGTCGTCATCACCATCGTCGTCGCTAACAGCACCCTCGACACGCACAATGTCGCCAATCTGGATAATCGTCAGCACAGGATTATCAATATTGATTTCAATCTCGATGCCATAAATGACAATGATGTTGATGTTGATGGCCTCCACCGGGCCTTCAATCACGATGATAATGTCACCGTCGTCATCATCATCGGGATTAGGTGTGGATTCCGGGGTAGCCTCTGGCGTAACTTCAGGTGTGACTTCCAGTGTCGCTTCCGGCGTCGGAGTCAGTTCCGGCGTCGCTTCACTGGTGGCCTCCGGGGTTGGGGTGGCACAGTTGAGCGTTAGCGAACCATTGTTATAGGCATCCGCAACAGTCGCCACGTTCACCAATGTCTGCCCATCTGTTGATGACGGCGGGATGTTGTAGGGTAGTTTGCCCGCGCTGGCGTAGGTTGCCAGCAGCGTGTCGGCCTGGTCAATGACCCCCTGAACAATCGTCGGGTCTTGCCCGTTGGCGATATTCAGTTTGGCAGCGATGATCTGCCTTGCCAGAATGAGGCTGGCATCGCCTTCGGATGGGGTATTGAGGATATTGAGCAGTTCGACTTGGGTATAAACCTGGCCGCCGATAATGATTTCGACGACCGGCCATTGGGCGGTGTTCTTCCAATAACCCTGACCCACTGGACAGTTGTCATCATCGTCGGCAACCGTATTCCCAACCATAACCACTGCCATCAGCAGCATCGTTAGAATGAGTGCGGACGATAAACCAAAACGTAATCGCTTATACATAAAATCGCCTCCTATACTTGTCACCCCCTATAACGACACATCCTTTGGAGATGTTACAAGTCCGGCAATGAACATTGTGTCAAGAAATATGAACATTGTCTTTTGTAACATTTCAGTTATGAGCGCGTTTTAGGAGGTGAAGAACAGATTAAAACAGGCAGTCTTATGGTGCATGAAACGGGGATAAAGGGCATAATCAGGGGATGCAACCCTTACCAAATGAACGTGAACTTATTGCCAGCGCGAAGGCCGGAGACCGAGACGCCGTGAGCGCGCTTTATGAAGGTTACGCACAGGCAGTCTTTCGCTATGTAAGTTATCGCGTTGAGTCGGATATGCTGGCGGAAGACCTGACGGCGGAAGTTTTTCTGCGGATGGTGCAGGGTTTACCGTCTTATACCGATTCGGGTATCCCCTTCGGCGCATGGTTGTTCCGCATCGCTGCCACCCAGATTGCAGACCATTACCGCAGCAAACGTCGCGCATCTGCCGAACCGATTTCAGATTCCCATCCCAGCGATGACACCGATCCATTCGGCAAAACCGCGAAAGCCGAAGAACGGGAACGGCTGCGGCAGGCATTGGCAACCTTATCCGAGGATTACCAAACCCTGTTGATCTTGCGTTTTATGCAGCAGCTTCCGCATGATGAAGTTGCCAAAGTGCTGAACAAATCAGAGGGTTCGATCCGCGTCATGCAGCACCGGGCGTTGAAGGCGCTGGCGGAAGCATTGGGCGAACGCGGCAAAGCGCGCAGCTATCTACGCGGGGAAGACTAACATGGCTGAACAACTTACCCCGGAAGAACAAAACCTGATTGCGCGGCTGCAAAACGCGCCACAGCCAGAACTCCGCCCGGATGCCTTCGAGGCTATTCGCGCTCAAATGCTGAACGCGATGAATCTGCCACCCATGCCTGCCCCTACACCGCTTGTAAGCCTTCCCGCCATTGTCGGTGCATTGGTCGTGGTGATCGTGGTCATAGGCATCGTTGTGATCGGCGGCGTTGGACAGCAAAAATCGACGACGCCCACTCCGGTTCTGACTACAGCACCCAGTGCGACGCTGCCTGCTGAAATCGCCACTGTCGAAGTAACACCCGAAATCGTTCCATCGCTAACGGCAACACTTGAGCCGACGGCCACCTTAACAGCCGAGGCAACCACCGAACCGACTCCGGAAATCACGCCAGAAACGACCCTCGAACCGACGCTCGATTCGATCATCATCATCGAAGGCCCAGTTGATGAAATCCGCGATAATGTGATCGTCATCTATGGCATCGAAATCATCATCAACCCCACCGACCCGATTCTGGGCGTCATTCAGATTGATGATGTGCTGCATGTTGAGGGGATACCGGGCGATAGCACCAACGTTATCATCGCTATCACGGTGATTGTGGTCAATATTGATGTGGATGTGAACCCGAATACCGGTGAAGTTTGGACTGATGACGGCTCATGCAGCAACCCGCCGCCCGATTGGGCACCTGCCAACGGCTGGCGCCGCCGCTGTGAGCAGGGTGGGGGAAATAGCAACAATCCCGGTGGCAATAATCCCGGTCAAGGACAAGGGAACGGACGCGGCAACAGCGACGATGACGATTAAACAATCGGGGCAGGTGTGTTTGCCTGCCCCGGTTTGAAAATCTGCTTACGCAATCGTCACATCATCGCACAGATACACATCCTGAATCGCCCGCAGCAGCGCCGCGCCTTCGCCCATCGGACGTTGGAACGCCTTGCGCCCGCTGATCAGACCCATGCCGCCCGCGCGTTTGTTAATGACGGCGGTGGTCACGGCCTCTGCCAGATCGCTTTCGCCACCCGAAGCGCCGCCGGAGTTAATCAACCCCGCCCGCCCCATGTAACCATTGGCAACCTGATAGCGTGTCAGATCAATTGGATGATCGCTGGTGAGCTTGGTGTAAATGCGTTCGTCCAGCTTGCCATAGGACGAACCGCCCGTGTTCAGCGCCTTGAAACCGCCATTTTGAGTCGGCAGTTTTTGCTTCACAATATCGGCCTGAATCGTCACGCCGAGATGGTTAGCCTGTCCGGTCAGATCGGCTGAGGTTTCGTGATTTGTGCCGTTGACCTTGAAGCCCGGATTGCGGGTGTAGCACCACAGCACCGTCGCCATCCCCAGTTCATGAGCATAGGCGAAGGCTTCTGCCACGCTCACCAGTTGACGGGTGCTTTCGTCAGAGCCGAAATAAACCGTCGCACCGACCGAAACTGCGCCCATGTTCCAGGCTTCTTTGATCGTCCCGAACATAATCTGATCGAATTTGTTGGGGAAGGTCAGCAGTTCGTTATGGTTGATCTTGACCATGAACGGAATCCGGTGGGCATATTTGCGGGCGACTGCGCCCAGCACGCCGAATGTGGAAGCGACCGCGTTACAGCCGCCTTCAATTGCCAGTTTGACGATATTATCCGGGTCAAAATAGGCCGGGTTTTTGGCGAACGAAGCGCCCGCCGAATGTTCAATCCCTTGATCGACTGGCAGGATTGAGAGATAGCCCGTTCCGCCCAGACGGCCATGATCGAACATCTGCTGCAAACTGCGAAGCACCTGCGGCGAACGATCAGAATTCGTCCAGACGCGGTTGACGAAATCTGAACCCGGTAGGTACAGCACGTCTTTGCTAATCGTTTGGCTGGTATGGTTCAGCAGGTTGTCTGCATCGCTCCCCAGCAGTTCAGCAATCCGGTCAATACTGAGTGTTTTTTCAGGAGGTGCGGCAATCACCATGAGATTAGTCCTTTCAAATCCAAATAACCTGATACACATGCCTTCAATCATACCACGATTGAGATTGATTTCTGCACTTGCATCCCTTGAAATATTTGGTCATAATCACCCCATCCCATCGTGGAAAATTCGTTTAATTATTGTATTTGCCCAAACGGGTATCCCGATTTATTATTTGCGCTGTGTCGCAATTGGGGTCGTTCGGGGAGGCTTCGGATGGCAGAAAATGCCCAGCTTCGGACGAGAGAAAAATCTAAAGGTTTCTTACTCGCCCTGCCCGCCATTATCTGGTTGGGTCTTTTTTTCCTGTTACCTGTATTGATTGTCCTCGTCGTCAGCTTTCTGACGCGCGGACGCGGCGGACAAGGCATCATGCCTTTTACGCTGGCGAATTACGAGCGCGTCTTTGATGTATTCAGCGGCGTGCTGACCGACTCGGTGTGGATTGCCTTTCAGACGACGGTGATCTGCCTGCTGGTTGGCTATCCGCTGGCGTTTTTCATCAGCACCCGCAAGAAGGCCTGGGTGCGGTCGCTGGCCTTGTTCCTGATTATTCTGCCATTCTGGACGAATTTTCTGGTGCGTACCTATGCCCTCCAGACCATTATGGGGCGCGAAGGCACATTTAATTCCCTCATGCAGACGTTAGGCCTTATCTCTGAACCGCTGCAAATCCTGAACACACCCGGCGCGGTGCTGGTCGGTCTGGTGTATGGCTACCTGCCGTTCATGGTGCTGCCCATCTACTCATCGGTCGAGCGATTTGACTTCCGCTTTGTGGAAGCCGCCCACGATTTGGGCGCAAATGATTGGTCGGCCTTCTGGAAAATTGTGTTCCCGATGACGCTGCCGGGGGTCATCGCCGGATTTATTCTGGTGTTTATCCCGACGATTGGCGCGTTCGTCACACCCGATTTGCTCGGTGGAACGCAGGGCATCATGATCGGCAACCTGATTAACCAGCAGTTCAAGGGACAGGGTAACCAACCCCTCGGTTCGGCGCTGTCAGTCGTCATGATGGCGATGGTTATGATCGCGCTGCTGGTCTACGTCCGCTTTGGCGACCGCCAGGGAGGATTGCTCTGATGACCAATCAGGCGGTTGTACAAGCTGGCGAAATCGAATTCGACCGTTCCAAAATCCGCCGCGACATGCTCATCCGTCGCGCGGGTAAAATCCTGATGATTGCTGACCCTGTTTTTGCCTACTTCTTCCTGTGGGTGCCAATCGTCATCCTGATTGTATTCTCGTTCAACAACGCCGAAACCGTATCGGTATGGCGCGGTTTTACCACCCAGTGGTATGAAAACATCTTCGCCAATGCCATTAGTGCTGGCACGGAAAGCGCCCGTTTCTCGACCGAATTGATGTTGAATTCGGTCAAAAATAGTCTGCTGGTGGGCGCA
Source organism: Anaerolineae bacterium (assembly GCA_019912965.1). Taxonomy (GTDB): domain Bacteria; phylum Chloroflexota; class Anaerolineae; order Aggregatilineales; family Phototrophicaceae; genus CFX2. Next base: position 51,741 of record JAIOHM010000146.1, on the reverse strand, counting down.
GTGACCACCATGATTTCAACTGTGATCGGGACACTGGTCGCCATGAGTCTGGTTCGGGGACGCTTTCCCGGCAAAGCCGTGCTGGATGCCCTGCTGTACCTGCCCATCGTCATCCCCGAAATTACACAGGCCATTTCGCTGGCGGTGTTCTTCCGCATCCTGTTTGATTACGCCAATTCGCTGAATGATGGTCTGCGCGCCGCACCCGGTTTCGGCACGATCATCATCGGTCATGTGGCTTTCTGCATCTCTTATGTAGCCATTGTGGTACGCGCCCGCTTTGCCGATATGAATCCGCGTTTTGAAGAAGCCGCGCGGGATTTGGGCGCGAACGAATGGCGCACCTTCTGGCGCGTAACCTTCCCGCTGATTTTGCCCGGTGTCATCGCCGGCGGTTTGCTGGCTTTTACGATTTCACTGGACGATTTCATCGTTACATTTTTTGTCTCCGGCATTGGCACAACCACCCTGCCTATCTTTGTTTACGGATTGTTAAAAACCCGTGTGCCGCCGGAAATCAACGCGATCTCGACCCTGATGCTGTTTGCTTCCACCGCCCTCGTTGGTGTCTCGCTGGTGATGCAGGGGCGGAGCGCATCGCAGCGTTAAGGGTTACACGCATCTGTAACAGTCGTTTGTAGACCTATTCAAATATAAGGAGTTGAAATGCGTAAGATTGTATTGTTGGGGATGCTCATGCTGGCATTGTGTACCACTGCACTGGCACAGGATGTCACCCCGGAACCCGGTTTCGTTCCAACCGAGTTTGAATGGACGTGCCCGGAAGGCTTCGCAGGCAAGACCCTCAATATCTATAACTGGTCAACCTACGTTGCGCCGGATACGATTTCTAACTTCCAGGCCGCCTGCGGTGTGGAAATCACTTATGACATCTACGGCAGCGGTGACGAACTGCTCTCGCGTCTGCGGCAGGGCAATCCCGGTTATGATATTGTCGTCCCGCCCGATCAGAGTATCGAACTCATGGTGCTGGAAGGCTTGATCGAACCGCTGGATTTGAGCCTGATTCCAAACTTTGCCAATCTCTCTCCAGAATTGATCGACCGGTCTTTTGATCCGGGCAATCAATACTCGATTCCCTATCAGTGGGGCACCATTGGCATTGGCTATGACCGGAACAAGGTTGGCAAGGACATCGTTTCATGGAACGATGTGTGGGATTATGCTGGCCCGGTCGCATGGCTGGAAGACAAGCGTCCCATGATGGGCGTCGCGCTGATTATGCTGGGCTATGACCCGAACTCCACTGACGAAGCCCAGATCGAAGAAGCCAAAAATTACCTGATCGAAAAAGGCGCGAACGTGGTTTCGATTGCGGGTGACGATGGTCAGGAACAACTGATTCGCGGCGATGTCGATATTACAGTTGAGTTCATGGGTGATGTGTTCCAGGTCATCAGCCAGTGTGAAGAAGACTCGGCCTGCGAGAAAGACATTCAGTATGTGCTGCCCGAAGAAGGCGCCAACATCTGGATCGACAACCTGACCATTCCGGTTGGCGCAGAAGACATCGAACTGGCACATGCCTTCATCGACTACATCCTTGACCCGAATGTCGGCGCCAGCATCAGCAACTACACCGCTTTTGCTTCCCCCAATCAGGCGGCGATTGATGGCGGTCTGATCGACGAAGTCCTGCTCACCAGCCCGGCGATTTATCCTCCGGCGGAGAGCATGACCAATCTGTTCTCGATTGCGCCGAATCTGGACTTTGAATTCCTGTACAGCGACGCTTGGGACGAGGTAAAAATCAGCCTCGGTGGCTAAAAGGTCGTTTGACTATTCAGAATTTCTCGCGTAGGGGCGTAACATGTTACGCCCCTACATAACCGATATAACCTGAATTTTCAAATAGTTTCTAAGGATTTTCTTGTAGGGTGTACCCGTGTGTACGCCCCTGCACAAGGGACAGTCTTTTGAACCCCTTTAGTGGGTTTTCTTCCATGTAGCCGAGGGGTTTAAACCCTCGGCGGACTTTTTCAGGCAGCAGGACGGTAGCCGAAAAGGGGAAAGCTCCTCACCAGTACGCAGAAACCCGTACATCTGGGCCGCAAAACATCGGTTGGCTTGTGCATTACATGGAGGCATGGATAATGCGTAAATTGACCCTGTTCGTGCTGGTTAGCCTGCTTCTGGTGGGCATCCCGATTGCAGCTAAAGACGCCACAATTGAGTCTTGGCAGTGCCCGGAGGGTTACGAAGGGCAGCAGTTAAACGTCTTCAATTGGAGCACCTATATCGGCGAAAACACCATTCAGGATTTCGAGGCCGCTTGCGGCGTGACGGTTATTTATGATGTGTACGAAAGTGACGACTCGCTGCTCTCGCGTCTGCGGCAGGGCAACCCCGGCTACGACATTATCGTTCCCGGTGATGCCAGCATTCCCATCATGATCCGCGAAGAATTGCTCGAACCCATCGACCTGACGCTCATCCCCAATTACGCCAACATTGCTGATGGCTACAAAAACACCGTATTCGACCCCGAAAATGAATATTCCATCCCCTACCTTTCCGGCACATTTGGCATTGGCTATAACCGCGAAGCAGTGGGCGGAGAAATCACCAGTTGGGAACAATTTTTCAATTATGATGGCTTGGTTGCGTGGGTGGATGATACCCGCGCCATGATTCCGATTGGCCTGCTGATGGCGGGCTTCGACCCCAACTCCGGCGACCCCACCGAAATCGAAACTGCCCGCGACTGGCTGATTGAACACGGCGAGAATGTAGCAGCCTTCGCGGCGGACGATGGGCAAGAACTGCTGAATCGCGGTGAAGTCGATATGGCGATTGAGTACAACGGCGATATTTTCCAGCTTGGTCTGGACTGCGAATGCGATAAATTCGGCTATTCGCTCCCGGTCGAGGGCACAGCTTTCTCGGCGGGGTTCCTCGCCATTCCGGCTGGCGCACAGAATGTTCCGCTGGCGCACATTTTCCTTGATTACATTCTCGATCCACAGGTCGGCGCAGACATCGCCAATTACACCGCCTACCCATCGCCCAATCAAGCCGCCTTTGATCTGGGACTGATTGACGAAACGATGGCGAACAACCCCGGCATTTACCCGGATGAACTCACATTGGAGCGTCTGTTTTACATCACCACCCCGTCGGACGCCGAGCAGCTTTACAGCTTTGCTTGGGATGAGGTCAAAATCGCACTGAGTCGGTAGAATAAGCACGAAATGAAAGAGGGGATACCCTATGCTGCGGAAAATGCTGCTGATTCTCACACTGTTACTGGTCTTTGGCGTACCCGCGCTGGCGCAGGATGTTACGCCAGAAGTGGAAGCCTACGAACCCTGGGTCTGCCCGGAAGGCTTCGCCGGACAATCGCTGAACGTCTACAACTGGACGATCTATATTGCCGAGGACACCATTCCCAATTTTGAAGCCTTGTGCGATGTGGATGTCGTCTACGATAACTACTACACCAACGAGGAACTACTGGCGAAATTGCAGCAGGGCAACCCCGGTTATGATGTGATCGTGCCTAGCGATTATATGATCGCCATTATGATTGAGGAAGGCCTGCTCGAACCCATCAATCACGACAACATTCCCAATATGGCGAACATCAGTGAGGATTTGCTGAATCCTTCATACGACGAGGGCAACCTGTACACCGTGCCTTACCAGTGGGGTACAACCGGGCTGGCTTACAACAAGACGGCTGTCGGGCGTGATCTGACTTCATGGGATGATCTGTTCGGCTATGAGGGACGGGTCGCTTGGCTGGAAGATTTACGAACGATGCTCGGCATCGGTCTGCGGATGCTCGGCTTGGATCCCAACAGCGAAGATGCTGAAGAAATCGAAGCCGCCAAACAGTATTTGCTGGATCATTCGGATAACGTCGCGGCGATTGTCGCGGGCAACTCCAAGCAGTTGCTGTCGCAGGGTGAGGTCGATATTGCCATCGACTACAACGGCAACGTGTTTGGCCTGATAGCCGAATGCGCGGCGGATGCCAACTGTACCACCGAATATGCCTATGTCATCCCGGCGGAAGGTACAATTCGCTGGACGGATAATCTGGCAATCCCGGTGGGCGCACAGAACATTCCGCTGGCCGAAGTGTTTTTGGATTACATCCTCGACCCACAGGTGAGCGCGGACATCAGCAATTACGTTACCTACGGAACGCCCAACCGGAAATCGCTGGAACTGGGTTTAATTCTCCCCGAACTGCTGGAAAATCCGGCACTGTATCCGGGGGATGAGGTTCGCGCCAATTTGTGGCAAACGCGCCCGGTTTCGCTGGATGCCGAGACGCTCTACAACGAAGCATGGGACGAACTTAAAATCGCTATTGGTCAATAATCGGTCGGGGTGTCCCGTCGGGATACCCCTTTTTTAAGTGGATGTGTGCGTGATGAGCCACCAATATGATGTTGAACTGATAAATGTAGTCAAGGAATTCGCTGCCCCGCGTAAAGATGGTGCGGTGCGGGCGGTGGATGATGTGTCGCTGCAAATCGACGACGGCGAATTTTTCGCGTTGCTGGGGCCAAGCGGCTGCGGCAAGACGACCACGCTGCGGATGATTGCCGGATTTGAAGATACCTCTTCCGGCCAAATCCTCATTCGCGGTAAGGCCGTACAGGATGTGCCGCCGTTCCACCGTCCCGTGAACACCGTCTTTCAGGATTACGCCCTGTTCCCGCACATGAGCGCCCTGCAAAATGTGATGTTCGGGCTGGAGATGGAAGGTGTATCCCGCAGCGAGGCGCGTCATCGTGCGATGGAAGCGCTGGAACTGGTGCGTTTGCCACAGGCCGCCGAACGCAAACCCCGGCAGCTTTCCGGCGGGATGCAGCAGCGTGTGGCGTTGGCTCGTGCGCTGGTCAAGAAACCCGCTGTGCTGCTGCTGGATGAACCGCTTTCCGCGCTCGACCTCAAACTGCGCGAGGCCATGCGCTACGAACTGAAAGCCATGCAGAAAAGTTTGGGCATGACCTTCATCTTCGTCACCCACGATCAGGAAGAAGCCATGACGATGGCCGACCGTATCGCCGTGATGGATCGTGGCAAGGTGCTTCAGGTCGGTGCGCCGGAAGAAATTTATGAAACCCCGGCGACCAAATTTGTGGCGGATTTCATCGGCGAAACCAACTTTGTCAAGGGAACGATGGTGGACAAGCAGGGGCAGTACGCCTTCATCAAGTTGGATGAGGAAACCACCATCCGCGCCGTCTGTGGTGACCCGCCCGCTCCCATGAACAGCGAAGTCACGGTGGCGCTCCGTCCCGAAAAGATCAACCTTTTCCCGGTCGAGGGGCAGGTGAAATATCAGGATGGCAGTGCCGATTCGGCAGAAGGTTACAAAACCTCGCTGCTCAAAGACCCGGATATTCAGATCACCGTCGGGCAAATTCGGCAGACCATCTACATCGGCACCGACACGCGCTATGTCATTGGCATTGGTGCGGAGAAAAATATCGAAATGATCGTGCGGGTACAAAACTACGGGCTGCGAACCGACTCGGTCTTCAACAAAGGTCAGCTCATCAACGTCTTCTGGGACAGCGAAAACGCCCGCGTCCTCTCAAGCTAATAAACCCCATGGCTCAACGCCCCTCTCTGGCACGGAGAGGGGATTGAGTTTCAGCTTACACACAGCGTTTTTCAAACGATTGATAGAATCACCCTAAACGGTGGATAGTCCATTTTAGGTGAAAATAGCGCCAAAATTGCATTTGCTCCCCTTCGTTCTGAGGGAGAAGGGGCTGGGGGATAAGGGTAAAAATCCTCCCCACCACTTAATGCAGCCCTACCCGAGGAGTAATCAAATGAAAAAATCCAAATTCTCGATTGCTCACAAAGATAAGCCAATGGAAGCGCTGGCGCGAGAAACGGATCATAAAACGTTAGCCGTCTGGGCAATTGATTGTGCCGAGCGTGTTCTGCCCTATTTTGAGGAAAAATACCCGGAAGATCATCGCCCCCGACAAGCGCTGGAAACACTCCGAACGTGGATCAATACAGGCGTATTTAAAATGGCAGTTATTCGTAAGGCTTCGCTTGATTCTCATGCTGCTGCCCGTGAAGTCGGAGAGGATAATGCAGCGCGTTCTGCCGCCCGTGCTTGCGGTCAGGCGGTGGCAACTGCCCATGTTTCCACCCATGCCATTGGCGCGCCAATTTACGCCCAACAGGCCATCCACAGAGCCACCAGCGCCGCCGATGCCGATGCTGCCGTAGCCAAAGAACGCGATTGGCAGTACCAACACTTGCTTGAATTGGGAGAAACGAAATCGCGTTGACAATTTCCGAAGAATAAAACCCCCTGCCTGCAACTCCCCGAACCCCAACTACGTACAGCAATACAGAAACCAATCGATAAGGGGAGACAAACCTCATGGCACAGGCAGCGAATGGACGGTCACTAACCGCCGTCGGACTCATTGGTGCGGGCATTCTCTTTATGGCCGCGCAGATTTTCAACATCAATCTATTCGGCGCGCTCTGGCCGCTGTTCATCATCGTACCCGGTCTGGCGTTCCTGTACTTCGCCGCGACGGGCGGCAAGAAACAATCCGGTCTGGCCGTCCCCGGTTCGCTCATCACGGGTACAGGGCTGATCCTTATGGTACAAAGCCTCACCGGGCATTGGGCAAGCTGGGCCTATGCGTGGACGCTCTACCCGGTATTCCTCGGCATGGCGCTCTCGTACATAGGGCAGCGCATGGGCGATAACAACACCTATAAAACCGGGCAGGGTTTCGTCAAGTTCGGCGGAGCAGCCTTCATCATATCCGCCCTCTTGTTTGAACTGGTGCTGTTCGGTGGTGGCGGCATCCTCGGTGGGCTGACCGTTCCGCTGCTGTTGATCGGTGGTGGCCTGTTCATGCTGGCGAGCCGTTCCAGCGCCAAGCGCAAAACTGATGAAGAACCGCTGTTCGTTGGGGCAAAACTCAAGAACGACTACAGCGACCGCCTGCGCCAGCAGATTGACGAAGCGCTGGCCGAGGATGAAGAGGCTTCAACCGCTAGGTAGAGTCCCAATACGCAAAGACAATCTACAAGGGGATGTGCGGAAAGCCAACGCACATCCTCTTTTTGCACAACTCATTTTTGTCAGAATTCTAACGGGTTTCAAATTGACACATAAGGACAAATGTTCTACAATTAGCTGTAGATGGTATCCATGTAGCACCACACTAAACGGTGGAGATCAGATTCTCACCTACAAAAGAGTGTTTTCTCGCTCAACACGAGAATTGCGCCCCTTCGCCCTGAGGGAGAAGGGGCTGGGGGATGAGGGTGAAATTCGCCTCCACCACTTAATGCAGTCCTACCAGTGAGGTTGATTCGCAAGATTCACAAAACCCCTGTGCGAAATTGACGAATTTGCAGAAATTGCAGAATTTTACGAAAATTACCAACCCGTAACAGTCGCCATCAAAACGCTCATCGTCATCGCCGCCGCCGCCGCCATCGCCGCCATTTTCCCCTCAGCCCATTGTCATTTGCGACAAAACACGCCGCCGCAATCGCAATCGCCGCAAAGATATTTGCTCCCCTCTCTGGAACGGAGAGGGGCTGGGGATGAGGTAAATTTAACCAAGAACTAAAAACCAATCAACGACACAACCGACAACCCGACAAAGACGACAATCCTGTAACTTTCTGTAATTTTCACTCGTTACTCGTTACTTTAAAAACCCTCACCCCGCCCGCGTCATACGCCATCTCTAAATACGAAGCACTTGCCGGATCATAATCCCCCTGCTTGGCTTCCTGAGGGCTGTAGATCACGTAGGTCACGTTGTAAGTGTCGAGGATTTTCTGGCGGTCTTCATCGCTCAAGGCGCTGTTAAAGAACGCACTCACCAGATCACGCTTGCCGTAAAAATCCAGCGTCTGCGCCCAATGTCCGATGAACGTCCGCGCCCCGGTCAGCGCCGGGACGAACTGCCCCAAATCCAGCGAGGCCAGCACCACATCATCGCCCTGCACCTGTGTTTCCAAAAATTTCAGCGCATCATACTCACTGGTCGGGATAAAGTAGCGGATTTCCGCCGTGCGCGTATCCGATTCCTGCCAGGCATTCCGCATATCCAGAAAACGCCACGCCAGCAGATACAAATTCGTCGGGATAATCAGCACCAACAAACCCACCGTCGCCCATCGAATCAGGCTGGCGCGGGAACGATTGGGGAATCGCTTCTGTAAAAACGGCAAAACCCGCGTGTACAGGCCGATGGTCGCCAAAACACCGATGATGACCTGCCAGCCGCTAAACAGGTGAATCTGGAAGTTCAGCGGAATGTAGATCAGGATAAAATGCGAGAGAAACCACGCCATGATGAACAGATGGGTATCATCCCGGTCGCGCCACGGCGTCCGAATATCCAGCGCCCAGATCGCCAGAATCCAGGCGATGCCCATCAAAATCGGCAGCAGATACGGCGCAGGACTCCACGCCCCTGCATTATCAAATTGCGCTAACACACCCTTCCACACCGGGTCGGCGTTGGTGATGTAAAAGGCTTGCAGCGCCGGCCACATCGAAATCAGCACCACAATCACGCCGAGTTTGAACAGGTACATCGGGAATTTGCGGTCACGTATCCAGATGAACAGGGCATACAACCCAATCACCGGATAAATGATGAACATATCGTAGGCATGCTGCACACTGAGAAATAAGCTAAGCGCCGCTGCTAACCACGCGTAACGGATATTTTTCGACCTTTGCCCCAACAAAATCACGCCGAAAATCAGCGCGATCAAGCCCGCCGCAATCGCAAAATGCGGAAATCCGATCATGTTCAGGAAAGTGTTCGGCTCAGACGTATAAATCGCAAACGGGCTGTTGATGTCCGGCAGGCGGCGCAGCGTCTTTTCCACCACCAGAATCCAGCCCAGCCCGGACATAAACGTTGCGACCAGAAACGCCGTCCAGCGTTTCGTCCGGTTGGTGAACACCACACCGCAGAAAAAGTAGGTGGCGATCATCACGAACGCACTCGCCAGAATCCGTGTGATCTGGTACAGCGCGCGGTAGTCCAGCCCGGTGATGGCCTGAATTCTGCCCAACATCCACCACAGGAAATTGAACAGCAAAGGGGTGCTGTATTCCGGCGTGAGCTGATTTGGAACAAGGATTTTATCCTGCGATTCCCGCAGCCATGAAAAATATTGAAAATGGTCAGGAATATTGAGTGCCACGCCCATAAAATGCTGGTCATCCGGCGCGGCGAAATACGCATATAGATACGGTATCCCGGTGATGAGCAGCGTCGCCAGAATCACCAGCCCCACATACAGCCATTCGCGGCGGGTGAACATCGGAGTAGAAGAGGTGTTTGTAGTCATAGAAAGTTATTGGTTCTTGGTTTTTAGTGATTAGTATTGCGTCAAGCAAATAAATCTGGATACAGTTTTTCTTTTGTAGGGGCTGACCCGTGTGTCAGCCCTGGCAGAGAGTCCCGATTGGCATTTACCAATAACCCATTTACGAGTTCTTGAGCCTTCGGTCACTGCTTCGCCAATTCGTCAATCAGAGTCATCAGTTGGGCGGCGATCACGCCCCAATCATAGGACTGTTCCACCATTGTACGTCCGTTGCGGACGAGGCGCGCGCGTAAATCAGCATCGCTAAACAGGCTCAAAATCGTGTCAGCCATCGCCTGCGGGGTATCCGCAATGAGAATATCTTCGCCGGGGTGGACGTGCAAACCTTCCGCACCTTTGGTCGTGCTGACGAGAGGAACACCCAGTGCCATGCTTTCCAGAATTTTCAGGCGCGTCCCACTGCCCAACCGTAATGGCACAACGTTCACCCAACTGGCCTGAATCGCTGGGGCAACCAAAGGCAGATAGCCGCTGAAAACCACGCCGGGCTGGGCTTTCAAATCGCTGACATCCACATTGCCCGTTCCGCCTGTGACCGTGAAAGTGGCCCCCGGTTTTTGCTGACGAATCAGCGGGAACACTTCGCGGATGAAAAACTGCGCCGCGTCCAGATTAGCAAAATAGGTGACCGCGCCGCTGTAGATAATCGTATCCGGCTGCGGTTGAATAGCTGGATTCGGCTGGTTAGCAACTGTATCCACCCCGTTCGGCACCACTTCAATGCGTCCGTTCGGCGGGCTGAAGCGGCGCATCAACGCCTGTTCATGCTCCGAAACCACGCTGAAAGCCACGCCGCGCACCAGCAGATTTTTGAGCGCACTTTCCAGTTTGGTGACAGTGAGTTGTGCCCGCAACCGTCCAGATGTCCCCGAAGCAGCCTTCACCCGATCATAAAAACTGGTGATTTCGATCTGGTCGAGGATAGCCGGAATTTCTGGCGCGATTTCCAGATACCGGATGGTCTGGAATTCCGAAGCGATAATGAGGTCAACCGTTTCTTCATCAACGATCTTTTCCAACAGACTCGCCATCGTCAGGCTGTAGACATCCACCAGCGAACGCGGCCAGCGGGAGAGATAACCCAGCACCGCTTTGGTCGCCGTCGGATTATAGGTCGGCTTGGGCACAGCCTCCACGCGGGCGCAGAATTCCCGTAAATGGGCAATCTGTTCCGGCGTGGCTTCGTCCGGTTCAGCAAATGAAAGCAGCGTCACCTGATGGTTCTTTGCCAGATGACGCAGCAGGTTATAAATACGGATTTTAGAGCCGTTATTGGCCGGGTAAGGCCACCACCACGAGATAAAGACGATATGCATTTTTGTTTTCACCACAGAGGACACTGAGAACACAGAGTGGTCAATGATTATCGACTCTGGTAACTGGCAACTGAAAACTAAACAGCCACTTGCCCGAAGCGCCCATCCCAATAATCGCGGATGGCCTGCCACATGATGCGGCGTAACGGGCGTTTTTCCGCCCACTTGGGACGCACTGACCAGCTTAAAAAGGTGCGGGCATATTCGCTCAAAGTATAGAACCAGCTACCGTATCCAGCGCGGGTACGGTGCAGAAACAGCAAACGGTTGCGCGTCATGTAGTAATAGGTGCGCGGCGATGTGGCACGGGCTTCCAGCGAAATTTTATGCCAGATCATCGCAGCCGGAATCAGCATGATTTTGTATCCGGCACGGGTGGCACGGACGCACCATTCAGTTTCTTCGTAGTACATGAAGAACTTATCGTCCAGCAATCCGGCTTTTTCCCAGACCGCCCGCTTTGCCATCAAGGCACAGCCCGTCACAAAATCCGTTTGCCGGGGACTGAGGCCATACTGCGATTTATCTTCCTCATTCACGCCGACCATGCTGGTCAGGCCGCGCGTCCAGTCGATTTTCCCGCCTGCCGACCAGATCGTTTCCGGTGCGCTGAAGTAATAAATCATCGGGCCAACTACGCCGATATCCGGGTTCTGCTCCATCACCTCGACCATCACGCTGATGAAATCCGGCGCGACGATGGTATCGTTATTCAACAGCAGCACATAATCTGCCCCATTTTCCAGGGCGTGACGGATTCCAACATTATTCCCGCCTGTAAAACCCAGATTCGCACCCGTCTGAATAAACGTGAGAGCCGGATGAGCAGCACGAATGGCAGCTTCAGAGCCATCCGACGAGGCGTTATCCACCACAATCACATTGGCGTTGCGGTATGTCAGGTGCTCCAGCGACCGCAAACAGGCCAACGTATCTTCCCGACCGTTGTAATTCAGAACGATGATGCTAACAAGGGGTTCCATAATTCTTGGTACTCACAGGTACTGCTGCTGCCCGATGCAGCGCGGTTATTGTGCTGATGTTAGGAGCACAAGCCTTGCACAAGGCTAAACCGATGAAGCCGTTAGCTTTCAGCCATCATCTAATACTCATCCTTCGTTCCTTATTTCTGAAAAACCGTCTCCAGACCGTGTGCCACTTCATCCCGCCAGAAGGTGTAATTGTGACCGCCATTGTATTCGCGGTAAGTGAAATCATAGCCTTTTTCGGTGAGCGTATGGCGCATCTTGCGGTTGGCGGTGATGAGCCATTCATAACGCCCAACATCCATCCACAGCTTGATCGGGCGCGGCGGTGCATTCCGTACCAGATCGTAAATCACCGTATCCTTGCCGGAAAGATCGAAGCCGAACGCCCCGGATTGGCTGATAACCCGCCCGAAAATTTCTGGCACACGCAGCCCCGTATACAGCGCCATCAATCCGCCCATCGACGCGCCCAGGATTCCATATGCGCCGGGATTTTTCTCAATGTCGATCAGGTTCAGATTTTCCTGGGCCACCTTCAACACCTCGCGCCCCAGAAAAGCAATGGTCGCATCGCTGCATAAATACTCTATAAACCGCGCGCGTCCGCCGTGTTGTGGGCCTGCCAAAGCGATGGGTGGAATACGCCCCTGCGCGATCAGATTATCGACGATGATCGGCAGCTTGGCCCGCGCGAAATAATCCTTGCCGTCCAGCACAAACAATAGCGGAACGGGTTCGTCCGTCGGCGGTTTATAGAGATAGACCGGGCGTGAGCCATTAGCGATGGTGAATGCACCCTTGATCTGGTGCTGTGTCACCGTCCCGGCGGGCACACCCGGTGCATGTTTCACCAGATCAGTGTGCTTACAATCCGGCATGGCGAAGTGAGCATTCATTTTGCCCATGCCATTAGTGATACGACGTTTATTGAAAGGATCAGGCAGACGGTCTTCACCCCGCACATAAATATATTCGATGTAGGCATCGGGCGGCAGCGACAGTGAATATGTCCACACACCCGATTCAGCTTCGGTGAGGTTGCGCGGCCCATCGCCCCATTCCCAATAGGTGAAATCGCCAATTAACTGTGGCGGATTTTCCCCTGCCCAGACGAATGTTACGGTTTCGCCATCAATTAACGGCGTACCTTCCTGTTGTGCGCGTTGTAAAAGGGTAGTCATAAAATCCTCGCTCGACGGGCAAATAAACCCGATTGTGAACTGCACTCAAATGACGATTATTTTTAGGACAATAGTACTGTAACGCGCACGGTGGCCTAGAGCCAATCCTATCGGCCACGAATTTTGCAGCCGAATTGGGTACAATGTGAAAAATACAAAATTGGGTTATCGAGGAATTGGGCGTTATGGAAGCCCTGAACAACTGGCACAATCTGTTAAGTCAGCCTCAACAGGTCACCACACCGCCGCCGCGTACATATCCGCTGATTGTACGTTGCGGGCTGGCAATCGGGTTCACGCTGATTGGGCTGCTGGTCACAGCGGTGTTTGAAGAAAGTTTTAGCAAAACCCCTTTCCTGCTGGTATGGATCACCACAGCCTTGAATTTCCTGATGTTCAGAACCCTGCCGGGGTATATTTCCGGCGTGCTGGGCATCGTGTTGACACAATATTTTGTGGTCAATGACCAGCGCTTCGGGTTCGGTAACGCCGAAGTTTTACAGGCAGTGGTATTCTTCGCTACCTTCGCTTTCATCAACGAGCTTATCGTTCGCCAGCGCAAAGCCGAACTGGCAGTGGTCAACGGTTATAACGACAGGCTGCTGGAACGGTTGGATATTCTGCGCGCCGTAACCGATGCCATGCCCGTGTTCGTCTGGATATGTGACCCGAATAAACACTGCACCTACTTCAACCGTGCCTGGACGGATTTTACAGGGCGGGATATGAAGCAGGAATTAGGGTTTGGTTGGGTAGACCGCATCCACCCTGAAGATTTACAGAAGTGCAAGGCAATCTATAATCAGGCTTTTGTTGAAATCGGTAAGTTTGCTCTGGAATTTCGTTTGCGGCGTGCAGATGGAATATACCGTTGGGTGTTGGATGAAGGTGTTCCCCTGCGCGCGCCCAACGGTCAATTTATGGGATACGTGGGCACTTGCACCGATATAACGGAACGCAAAGAGCAAGAAAGTCGCCTTCAGGCCGTGCTGACACACATGCCCGTCATGCTCAGTGTATACAATGCAGAAGGCCAGCGTATTGTCTGGAACAAGGAATGTGAGCGTGTAACCGGATATACCGCCGAAGAAATCTGCTATAACCCCAACCAATTGGAACTGCTTTACCCCAACCCCGAATATCGTGCCAGCATGATGGCTTATCAGGAAGCAAACCGGGGCAACTTCCGGGATTGGGAACTGGAAACCACCTGCAAGGATGGTTCAATACGTTATATCCTGTGGTCGAATGTCTCCAAACAGTACCCGATTTCTGATTGGGTGGATTGGGCAGTTGGTGTCGATGTAACCGAACGGCGGTTAATTGAAGATGCACTGCGCCAGACAGAAGCCAATTTCAGCGTTGCCTTGAAAAATTCGCCCATCGTTGTCTCGCACATCGATACTGACCAGCGTTACACCTGGATCTACAATCCTCCATTGGGTATCACAACCGGAGATTTGATCGGTAAACGTGACGAGGATGTCTGGCCCTACGAGTCGATGATCAATTTCATTAACTTCAAAGAAGAAGTTCTGCGAACGGGTAAAGGAGGTCGCCGCGAAGTCGAGTTTAGGGGCGAGTCCACCTATATGGCCTATGACATCACAGCCGAACCGATCTTTGACGACAACGGAGTTATTATCGGGCTAACATTGGCTTCGCTGGATATTACCGAACGTAAACAGGTCGAGCATCAGCAGGCCGAGTTGATGAGGCAACAGACTGAGTTGATGGAACACGAGCGCATTGCCCGCGCCAAAGCTGAAGAAGCTGACCGCCTGAAAATTGACTTTCTGGCAATGATTTCGCATGAACTCCGTACCCCGCTGACGGCTATCAAAGGTTTCGCCACCACCCTGCTGGCGGATGATGTGACTTGGGACACAGCCGCCCAGCACGAATTTCTGTCCATCATCAGCGAGGACTCCGACCGTTTGACCGATCTGATCGAGCAACTGCTTGATCTTTCGCGCTTGGAAGCCGGACGCTTCAGCATTGAACCGGGACTTTTCCAGTTAAGTGATTGTTTAACCTCTATTATTGGTCAGCTTCATGTGCTAGCTGAAGAACATGAATTGAGTCTCGATTTTCCGCCTGATCTCCCAACCGTCTGGGCTGACCGGATGCGTACCGGACAGATATTGGTCAATCTGGTGGATAATGCCGCCAAGTATGCGCCATCTGGCACACAGATCAGCATCGTTGCCAGCCATATCGATAGTTGGGTTCAGGTGGAAATTACCGATCAGGGGCCGGGTATTCCGGCTGAAAAGCGCGGGGTGGTTTTTGAAGCCTTTCGCCAGTTGGAAAGCAAGTTCGCGCATCCCGGTAAAGGCGCAGGTTTAGGACTGGCGATTTGCAAACGGCTGGTAGAAGCGCAGGGTGGAAATATCTGGATTGGCGATATGGATATGCCGGGGACAAAAGTCGTGTTCACCCTTCCTGTGGCGCGGGAAGATTTAAAAATAAATAGCGTGTCTGTGCAAAACTAAAAGTAGATGACCGCCTTGATTGTTTCGCGCTGCCCAAACACCTGTTGGGCAGCGTCTACGTTACGACTCACTCTTTTTCAGCTCGTCCCATTCAATCGCTGCTAAAAAGTCAGCATCGAGGCTGGCGATGAAATGCGCCATCAGACGCCCTGCCCGTTCGATGTCGCGCAGATCAACAGTTTCGACGGGCGAGTGCATATTGCGAATCGGGATGCCGAAAAGCGCAGTTGGAACGCCTTCATTGGCAACCTGAATGGCCCAGGCATCCGTGCCGCTTGCGCCGGGGATAATCTCGTCCTGCAATTTAATTTCGTGGGTTTTGGCGATCTCACGGATTTTTTCGCCGAGTTTGGCGTGGAAATTCGGGCCGATGCCCAGCGTCGGGCCATCGCCCATTGCTTTGGCCTCGTCGCCATCAATACCGGGCTGTGGGGCAAAAGTTACATCGAGCGCGATGGCGATGTCCGGTTGGATGTGATAAGCCGCGGTAGCCGCACCATACAAGCCCGTTTCTTCCTGTACTGTCGCTGCTGCATACACATCCCACTGATGGCTCATGTCTCGTAGCATATCCAGACAGACTGTGACAGCGGCAACCGAGGCGCGGTCATCCATTGCTTTGCCCGCAACTTTTTTGCCCTGTAGCTCCAACAGTGGCACATCCGCTGTAATCAAATCGCCGATCCGCACCAGATCGTTGACTTCAGCGGCAGGCAGACCAACATCAACGATAAGTTCATCAAACGTCGGGTATTTGCGGCGGGCGCTGGCGGAAAGCAAATGCGGCGGGATGCTGGCGACGATGCCGGACAGCGATTGGCGACCATGCACCCGGACAGGCTGCGCCATCATTACCCGGTTATCCACGCCGCTGATGCGATGAACGAAGATAAAGCCATCAACCACATCGCGCACCATCAAGCCGATTTCGTCCATATGGGCAGCCAGCATGATTTTGCGCGCTGGTTTCAGGCTGCCTTTTTTAATGCCGATCAAACTGCCGAGTTTGTCCTGTTCAAGGCTGTCGGTCAGCGGTTCCCAGGCTTCGCGCAAAATATCGCGGATTGGACCTTCGTAGCCAGAAGGAGCATGCGCTTCGACCAGAGTTTTCAGATGGGCTTTCACATCTAGCACAATCAGGACTCCTCGGAATAGTGATGAGGCACGAACAGGCACTTATTTACCAGAAAATAAAACTCCCATAATGATAGCGGCAGATTCTGAGTTTGGAAAATGCTGGAGCAGATAATGGTCAGGTCAATGGATGTCTGTTACGACCTGTTTATCAGGGGCGCAAGGACACGCCCCTTCATCCAAAGCGTATGTCAAACAGGTGGAGTGGCGGTCACGATGAACACCAGCAGAAAAACAGCATAACCGATGTAGAGTAGATTACTGGTCTGGGTTGTGGATTTGGCAGCCACTTCAGGCGCAGATTGTTCATACCGATAGCGTCCCAGTTCCCCCAGTTTTTGGGCAATCCAGATGGTGCCAACCGCTGTTACTGCGCTGGCAATAAGGCGGGCGGGGATAAGCGTAAGCGCTACAGGCAAATAGGGAAAAACGGTAGCAATCAGCGGATATTCGATGATGCCAAAGACCACCGCAACAATAAGTGCGGTCTTCCAGAATGCGGGTGGTTGCCGGGTTCGGCGAATGGAAATCGCATACCAGACATCCATTGAAACCAACAGGGGGAGGATCAGCAAGATAGGCAGTGTACCATCGCGCACGCTACCAAAACCCGCATTGAGCAAGAAGCGCACAGCGAAGGCCAGTACACCAACCAGTGTAGCACTGCCAATCTGGCGGGTGCTGTGCAGAGCGATGATGCCAAAAAGGATCGCTAAAAAGGTAATGAAAGCGGCCAGCAGCCAATCCGGGTATCCCAGCACTTGGGTTATTTGTCTTGCTCCAGCGGCGGCGGCATACCACTGGACGGTGAAAATCAGGGTGAAATCAACCAATGCACCGACCCAGACAAAGGCAATCAAAACATCACGCCATGCAAACTTGAAGCTGTATCGCCATTCGCGCTGTGGCAGCAGCGAATTATGGAAGGCAACTGCCAGCGATCCCATAACCAGAATCATGATTAAAATCAGCAAATGCGGCACTGACCAGGGGGCAATGTCTGTGCCATACAGGCTGTGCCAGATAGGATCAGCCCCCACCGCATAAATGGTGTACACCCCTGCCAGAAAACTGACACCGAGTAACGGGTTGGAGCGGAACCGCTGTTGCAATGTACCCTTACCCCGATTCATAAATACCCACCAGCTCCACCCACCCAGAACGATCAGCGTGAGGAAGCTAAAATAAAGCATCAAGTGTGGTCGCCAGAAGAAATCCTCACCAAAAGGGATGCCGTATTTGGAGTGCCAGATTTCATCCCAAACACCTGCGATCCCAATGCCAAGTGTTCCCATTGTCAAAAATAAGGCAATAATATTGCGGGTTCGAGCAGTCAAAAGCAGTGGTGGGCTGACTTTGACGTTGGCTGGCAGAGGGCGAAGCAGTAAATGCCAGCCGAGCAGACCTATCCCGATTGTAATTAATCCCAAGACAATCATGCCCAGCGTAAAACCAGCTATTTTTTCGGCAGGTGGCAGACCTGCGAGCAGCGTTAACGCTACAAAGACGACGATAATGGCACCCATTATGGGTGCAAATACTCCTACTGTTTGCGGTGCTCTTGCATTGCCTTCCATAGGTTGCGGCCTTTCCATTACTGACGATGTTTGAAATAATATCGTCACTGAGTGGGAATGCAACCATTTTGCTACCTGCTGGCCTCACAAAAATGTCACAATTTCAGGGCAGGAATTTTTCCGCCTCAACATACAACTGATGAGTGACGGATTGCTCGCCCTGAATGCTGGTGCTGACCAACAGGGGATAATCCGCCCCCGGTTGCAAATCGCCGTGCAACTGCACGACCCGGAAACCAACCACCCGCCCCAGCACATCTTGCAGAGTAATGACCGCTCGCCCTAAACGTACAGGTTGTTCTGCCGCGTTATGCAAGACGGCAGCGATGCGGTATTCCTCGTCATGCTGCGCTGCCTGTTGGTCGCGTACATCAAGCCCGATAAACCGGGAATTCACCGCAATTTCGGCGTTGCGGAGCATCACCGCCACACCACCATATTCCTGCCAATGTGTCTGAAACAAGGCACGGTATGGTGCTGCACCACCTGCCGGAATGTTTCCCTGTTCAATGCTGGTTTCACTTTCGGCCAGCAGCGCGCCATCAAACCGGAGTAACTGGACGTTCAGCGTTACCCGTTGCATCGGAATTTCCAGATGATTGGTCACCAATCCGAGGCACAAAATCTGGTCAGTGGGCGTAGGGTAGCAAGTGGGAGCAGTTAGCAGGAGAGCAAGTGGAGTGCTGGTGGGGAGGATAGGGATTCCTTCAGCATTAAAAATTGGGTTGGGGATGATGATATTCGCGCCGATGGGAAGCGTCAGGGGATTGAGTTCGCCGTTGATCTGGCGAAGTGAGTTTATATCGACGCCAAATTGAATGGCAATACCAAGCAAGGTATCACCGGGCTGAATGGTGTAGATAGCGGAGGTGGGTGTAATCTGAGGCGCAACAGGTGGGAGATAGGCAACAGCAGGTGGTGTTTGCGTTTGCGCTAGGTAAGGGGTTAGGGTGCGCGAGGGTGACAAAGTGGGGGCAGCAGTAGGGGCAGAGTCATGAGTGATGCTGCATCCGACCACCCAAACACTGATAAAGGCGGTTAATATGCACCGCCAGCCCCAATGACCCATTGATTCAAATATCCCTCGTTATCCAACATGCGGGCATTGTTATCCCACAGTATACCCCTAGTTGCTTTAGACGCCTATGCAATTTATGGCAAATCTGGCGTGTTTCGCTAGGATAACGGTACTGTCGATGGGGGGAAGCCATGAATGATGAACGTCTCGAAGCCAAAATAGGCGACCTGCTGCGTGCTAGAGGATGGACAGTGGGCACTGCTGAGTCGTGTACAGGTGGTCTGATCATGCACCTGCTAACTAATGTAGCGGGTAGTTCAGCTTATGTTCTGGGCGGGGTGGTAGCCTATTCCAATGCAGTTAAACAATCACTGCTGCGGGTTCGGCAGGGAACACTGATCGCCTATGGAGCAGTAAGTGAAGCTGTCGCAGCGGAAATGGCAACCGGAGCGCGAACGCTGCTAAATGTCGATGTAGCAGTGAGCGTTACCGGGATTGCCGGGCCGGGGGGCGGCACAGCGGAAAAACCAGTTGGGCTGACTTATGTTGGGCTGGCAGGCCCAAACAATCTGCTGGTGGTACGGCGGCACATTTGGAACAGCGACCGCGAGGGGAACAAAACGGCCAGTGCGGAAGCAGCATTGCGACTGCTGTACGATGTGTTGGTTGGGAAATGATATTCAATCGTTGGGGAGAGTTTGAAACCCTCTCCCCTTCTTTACGGTCGATGGGAAACTGCCCGTTTGATTTAAGGGGTGACAAGTTCGAGAGCATTATTGTCGTAGTCATGAACGCGGGCGCGTGTGTCCCCGATTCGTTCTACGGCAATACCGGCTGTTTGTAAACGTTCCTGAACGGCTTCCCATGCGGCGACTTCCGGGATGACCAGTTCAAAAACGCGCAGTCCAAGCGTTCCCGGCGGCTGCGGCGCACTGCCCGCCCATGTGTTCAGCCCCAGATGATGATGATAACCGCCTGCCGCCACGAACAACGCCCCGTAAGCACTCATATCCTGCATCAGATCGAGGCCGATCAGATCGACATAAAAATGTTTGGCGCGGTTCAGATCAGAGACATGTAAATGCACATGCCCAATATCCGTGCCGGGATGTGGGCCCATCCAATCGCTGTCATCTGCCGCGCGCAGCAGGTCTTCCAGATCAAGCGGCTGTGTCACCATATCCACCCGATCACCGATCATCGGCCAATGATCGCGCGAACGGTCGGTGTACATTTCCAAGCCGTTGCCATCGGGGTCATCCAAATACAGGGCTTCGCTAACACCGTGATCGGATGCGCCACCCAACGGATAGCGATTCATAATGACGCGGCGAAAGGCGCGGGCAAGCTGGTTGCGGTCAGCATAACGGATAGCCACATGATACAAGCCTGTTGTGCGGCGGGGTTTGGGGCGCGCGCCGGGACGTTCGGTCAGCAGGATGTGAGGCGTTGTGCCATCCGCCGAGAGCGTGATCTGTTCATCGTTCCGGTCAATTTCGCGGAAGCCGAGCGTATCGCCATAAAATTTCAGCGAACGGCTGAGATCAGCGGTATAGAGGTGTGCGCTGCCGATATGGGTATTGGTGGGCAAGCGTGGACTCATGGTATTCAATTCCGTTGTTTTCGGTTGTGGATTCATCATAGCAGAGTGTCCTGAATTTTTGGGTTATGTGGATTAGATGGGATCATGCCCGATTTCATTACTTCCTTTTTGGAAGTAATCAGGCATAATAGAATCAACAGGTGACAAATGTCAAGTGCGCTGGGTAAGCCATCAGTGCTACAATGAGGTCATATATTCCTAGACATGGAAGTCCCGCTATGAATCATGTTCATCAGTCGTGTCCGATTGCCCGCACTGCCGAATTGGTTGGGGATACCTACACTATTTTGATCGTGCGCGATTTGATCGGCGGTTCGAAACGCTTTGGTCAACTTCAGGAATCATTGCAAGGCGTCAGCCCCAAGACCCTTTCCCAACGGTTGAAGACCCTAGAAGCAGCCGACATCCTCACGCGCGAAGCCTTCGCCGAAATCCCGCCGCGCGTGGAATATACCTTGACGGAAAAAGGTCAGGCGCTTCATGCGATCATCGAGGCGATGCGCGAATTCGGAGAAACATATCTGCCAGAACCAATTGGGGATGTGCTGAGAGCATCGTAAGGAAAGTGACGATTTACCCTGAATTCACAATTCCTCTACTTTCCTGCATATAGATAGTGCCAATTCCTCTTGACAAATCATGATGTTTTCTCTAATATTTAGACATGTCTAAATTTATGAGTTGACTGCGCTAAATATCAACTTATGGCGCAATCATCCACGAGGAGAAAGCTGCATCATGCGTTTACGCATTATTCCCCTGCTGTTGAGTATGTTGATCGCTGCGCTGGTGGCCTGTTCGCCTGCTGCCTCCGCACCACAGACTGAATCTACTAACGCGATTAACGTGGTCACGACCATTGGTATGATCGCGGATGTGGTCAAAAATGTGGGCGGCGAATGGGTGAACGTGACCCAATTGATGGGACCGGGTGTTGATCCCCATCTATACACCGCGACTGAAAATGATGTCGCTACCCTGACCAACGCACAAATCATTTTCTATGGTGGTCTGCACCTCGAAGCCCGGATGACTGATATTTTCGAGCAAATCGGCAAGAGCAGACCCGTGATTGCAGTCGGTGAAGCCGTGCCGGAAGATCGCGTCCTGAGCGCGGCTGGCAGCGAATTCCCCGACCCACATATCTGGATGGATGTCGAATTGTGGGCACTGGTGACGGAAAAAATCACGGAAGAACTAGGTAAGTTTGACCCGCCGAACGCCGCCACCTACACCGCCAACGCCGAGGCTTATCAAGCGCAGTTAGCCGAACTGGATAAATACGCGCAGGATCAGATCAACCGCGTGCCTGCTGAACAACGGGTGCTGGTGACGGCGCACGATGCTTTCCATTACTTCGGCGCGGCCTATGGTATTGATGTATTTGCGCCGCAGGGCATCACCACCGCCGCTGAAGCTGGTGTTGAAGACATCCGCCGCACCATACAGGTGATTGTTGACCGCCAGGTTCCGGCGATTTTCGTGGAAAGCAGCGTCCCACCAGATATTGTGGAAGCCATCGTCGCTGGGGTAGAAGCGCAGGGGCGAACCGTCGCGATCGGCGGATCGCTGTTCTCGGATGCGATGGGCAATTCCGGCACGCCGGAAGGCACCTACAGCGGCATGATCCGGCATAACGTCGATACGATTGTCAGCGCGCTGCTGGGTTTACCAGCCGAGTAAGAAATCATCCCTCAA
The DNA here is from genome assembly GCA_019912965.1 of Anaerolineae bacterium. Classification (GTDB taxonomy): domain Bacteria; phylum Chloroflexota; class Anaerolineae; order Aggregatilineales; family Phototrophicaceae; genus CFX2. The sequence goes on along the minus strand of JAIOHM010000146.1, from coordinate 29,340 downwards.
GAATCATCTACGCAAATCATGGTAGGGGCGTAACATGTTACGCCCCTACGCGAGAACAAGGAATCACGAGCTATGGCTGTTCACAATAACACACACACTATCCCGATTGCGGTTGAGGATTTGACGGTTGCTTACCGCGAAGCCCCCGTGTTGTGGGACGTTGATCTGGAAGTCCCCGCCGGAACGTTGATGGCAATTGTCGGGCCGAACGGCGCGGGCAAAAGCACACTCATTAAAACCATCCTCGGCTTGATGGAAGCTTCTGCTGGGCGGGTGCTGATTTATGGCAAGCCGTATAAAGAGCAGCGGCATCTGGTAGCCTACGTGCCACAGCGCGGCAGCGTGGATTGGGACTTCCCGACCAACGCGCTGGATGTGGTGATGATGGGGCGCTACGCCGCACTCGGTTGGGTGAAGCGACCCGGCAAATCTGATCGCGAATTGGCGATGAATGCATTGGAATCGGTTGGCATGGAGTCCTTCGCCCAGCGGCAGATCAGCCAGCTTTCGGGCGGTCAGCAGCAGCGGGTGTTCCTGGCGCGGGCGCTGGTGCAAAACGCCCAGATTTACCTGATGGATGAGCCGTTTCAAGGTGTGGATGCCACTACTGAGAAGGCGATTATCCGCGTTCTGCAAGCCCTAAAAGAACAGGGCAAAACTGTCCTCGTTGTGCATCATGATTTGGAAACTGTGCCACAGTATTTCGACCGCGTTCTCTTACTCAATGTGCGTGCGATTGCCTCCGGGCCAGTAGCGGAAATTTTCACTCCAGAAAATCTACGCCGCGCATATGGTGGGAAAATGGAAATGGTGTTTGAGAAGTAACCACTATGAATATCTCTGAACTCCTGAATCTCATTTTCACGGACTATACCATTCGCACGGTGGCATTGGGCGCAGCGGTGATTGGCTTGGTGAGCGGTGTATTGAGCGCCTATGCGGTGCTGCGAAAGCAAAGCCTGATGGGTGATGTGATGAGCCATGCGGCGCTGCCCGGTGTCGTAATTGCGTTCATCTTAATCGGCGTCAAAGCCCCACTGCCCTTGATGATCGGTGCGGCGGTGGCGGGTTGGCTCGGCACATTGCTAATGATGACCATCACGACGCAGACTCGCATCAAGGAAGACAGCGCGATGGGCATTGTGCTGGCGGTGTTCTTCGGCTTGGGCGTAGCGCTACTGTCATGGGTACAGCGACAGGGTAACGCCAACCAATCTGGCCTGGATAAGTTTATTTTCGGTCGTGCCGCTGCGCTGGTGCAGGATGAGGTTGTGCTGATGGCCGTCCTCGGACTGGTGGTGTTGGCGCTGGTGATGCTGTTCTGGAAAGAATTCAAGCTGCTGGTTTTCGACCGCGAATATGCCGCGACTATCGGTTACAACGTGCGTTTGCTGGATATTGTGCTGACGACGCTGATTGTGGTGGCGGTGGTGATCGGCCTAGAAACCGTCGGCGTAGTATTGATGAGCGCCATGATCGTCGCGCCGGGAGTAGCCGCCCGCCAATGGACAGATCGTTTGGGCGTGATGGTGGTGGTATCCGGTGTATTCGGGGCGCTGGCCGGGGTATCTGGCGCACTCATCAGCAGCCTCGAACGCGGCTTGCCGACTGGCCCGGTGATCGTGCTGGCAATCAGCGTTTTGACATTGGGTTCGCTGTTGTTCGCGCCCAATCGCGGAGTCATCTGGGAACGCATCCGTGCCCGCCGCAACCGCCGTCAACTGCGCGCTACTGCCGTGCTGGAAACCTTGTACGACATGGCTGTGCATCATGGCGACCCGCTGCATCCTCACGCATTGGGAACGATACGCGCCGCGCTGCCGGAGAGCAATGTCACTTATGTGTTACGCAAGCTGGCGAACGAGGGCTTGGTGCGCGAAGTTTCCGGCGCATGGGCATTGACGCCCGCCGGAGTGGAACAGGTGCAAGCGATGCTGCGGAATGCCCGCGTTGAAGGCACAGGAACGGGTGAACCGGGAATGGCGACGGCATAAATCATGCTCAACATTGACACTCAATTAACGACTGATTATCTACGCCAGATGGTGAAAATCGACTCGGTGAATCCCGGTTTGGTCGAAGGTGGCACAGGCGAAAGTAAAATGGCGGATTGGCTCGTCAAAACCTGTCAATCGCTCGGCTTGGAAACCCGTTTACAGGAAGTTGAACCGGGACGCCCCAATGTGATCGCCCGTTGGCCGGGTAGTGGTGGTGGTAAAAGCCTGCTGCTCACCGGACACACCGATGTGGTTGGCGTGGAAAATATGCTGGATGATCCGTTCGATGCGCGGATTGAAGATGGATGCTTATATGGGCGTGGTTCGCTGGATATGAAAGGCGGATTGGCGTCTATCCTCGGCGCAGTCGCGGCATTGAAAGCGGACGGTTTTCAACCTGCGGGTGATTTGTGGTTGGGCTTCGTGGTCGATGAAGAATATTTGAGCATCGGCACAGATGCACTGGTGCGGGAAATCAAAGCCGATGCCGCTATCCTGACCGAGCCGACTGACGCACAACTGTGCATCGCGCATAAAGGCTTCGCTTGGATGACGCTGACCACCTTAGGACGCGCCGCGCATGGCAGCCTATATGAAGTGGGCGTCGATGCGGTGCTGCATATGGGGCGGTTGTTGAAAGAACTCGAACGGCTGGAAACCGAAGTGTTCCCGGCGCGGCAGCATCCTTTATTGGGGCGGCCTTCTGCTCATGCCAGCCTGATTAAAGGTGGTCTCGGCCTCAGCACCTATCCCGACGCTTGCACCTTGCAAGTCGAACATCGTTTGCTGCCGGATGAAACCCCAGCGGATGTAATGGGTTTATGGGAAGCGGCGATTATACGCCTGCGAACCAGCGACCCGCGTTTTCAGGCGACCATCAAGCTGGATTTTGAACGCCCCGGTTACGAAATCGCGCCCGATGCGCCGATTGTACAAACGCTGCGGACGGCCTATCAAACCGTCACAGGTGGTGAGCCGGTGACGATGGGCATGTATGCGTGGCTGGACTCGGCGATTTTAGGGCGGGCAGGCATTCCGACGGTGATTTTAGGGCCGGGTGGCGAAGGCGCACACGCGGCGGTTGAGTATGTGAATCTGGATGAAGTGTTTCGCTGCGCGGCTGTGATCGCTGAAGCAGCGGTGAATTGGTTAAGCATTACCCCACCCTAAATCCTTCCCCGTAAACGAGGAGGGACTTTAAGCGAGTGTGATACGAGAAAGAATGAATCATGTCCTATCAATTGGAAATTCAACTGGTAGCCGCATTGGTAGCGGCGGCCTGTGCTTTACCGGGGGTGTTCCTCGTCCTGCGGCGGATGTCGCTGGTGAGCGATGCCATCAGCCACACGGTTTTGTTCGGCATTATTATCAGTTTCGCCATCGTCGGTGATCTGGATAGCCCGCTTCTGTTCATTGGCGCGGTGCTTTCCGGCGTGCTTACGGTATCCCTTTCCGAAGTGCTGTTACGGACGCGGTTGGTCAAGGCAGATGCGGCGATTGGTTTGGTGTTCCCGGCGTTGTTCAGCATCGCGGTCATCATGATTAGCCGGGATTTCAGCGGTGTGCATATTGATACCGACGCGGTGCTGCTGGGCGAATTGGCCTTCGCGCCCTTCAACCGTTCAACCGTGTTGGGACTCGATCTCCCTAAAGGGATTTGGGTCATGGGCGCGGTGCTGCTGCTCAATGTCGTGCTGATCGCCGTGTTTTACAAAGAACTCAAACTGGCGACCTTCGATGCAGGGTTAGCGGCGGCATTGGGCTTCGCGCCTGCGGTCATCCACTATGGATTGATGACCACCGTTTCGGTTACAGTCGTCGGCGCGTTCGATCATGTCGGCGCGATTTTGGTGGTGGCGCTGATGATTGCCCCGCCTGCGACGGCTTATCTGCTGACGGATCGACTCAGCCGTATGCTGATTCTGAGTGTGGTCATCGGCGTGGGGGCGGCGCTTTCCGGCTACTGGGTTGCCAGTTGGATTGGTAACGTGAATATCGCCGGGGCGATGGCGACTATGACGGGGGTGTTCTTCCTAGCAGCGTTGATCTTCGCGCCGGAACGCGGTTTGCTGGCAAAACGTCTGGAGCGCATTCGCCGTCGTCAGCGGTTCGCGGTCGAAATGCTGCTGGTGCATCTGAGCCGTCACGAAGGTTCAGCCCGCGAACAACTGGAAAATAGCCTGAATCACCTGACCGGTGAACTCAACTGGAAAGCCGATTTCGCGCAGACCACCGTGCGCCGCGCCGATCAGCAGGGCTTGATCGAACGGCAGAATGGGCATTTGCAGCTTACCAACATCGGGCGGCAAACAGCCGAACAAATCCTCGCACGGTGAAAGTGAACCGCTGCGAAATGACAGGTTTGTGCTTGTAAATAAAAAGGGCGGGTACACACCCCCGCCCACCGTCACTTACGCTGTGACCAAAGCACTGTGCTTCCGTTCAACGTCGTTGCGATACATTGGCACATCGAAGTTGACAAACTGTGCCCAACCCTCGCCCGCCAGTAAATTCCGCTGAGTCTGATCGAGAGTCAGCACTACATCGTGGTCGCCGCTGTGGAGTTCGATGGTCAAGGTTTCCTGGCCGTCGTCTTCTAACTCCTCAAAGCAGCGCCGTTCATAGCCCATTGGATACTTCAGAAATTGCCCTAAACATCGCTCACAGAAAGCCAAATGTGCCGGGCAAACGTTCCGGTTGATCTTGACGCGCATGACGCACCTCCATATCACCCTTTTCTCTATTTACTTCCCAAAGAGAAGAAGTAGCAAGTGTCGAATGTCACTTCCCTGCACCGTGACAAAAGACAAGATCAGTCGGACAAATCTGGTTGGTGATCTAAGGCGTTCAATTCCGTGGTCGCCACACGCCCGTTGTACCCATTTGGATCAAGATCAATAGCTCGCTGGAAATGTTCACGGGCAGCGGCCAGATCACCCTGTGTTTTGCGAACAAATCCGGCATCGAGATTGGCATCTGCCAAGCCGGGGATAAAGGCTGGATCTGCCGCACCGAACATCTCATCAACGGCAGCATCCGCGCGGGCATTTTTACCGAGCAAGGCTAACAAACGCGCCTCGGTGCCCTTCCATTCCCGCCACTGATTGAGCTGCATAAAACGATTATGTTTCGGGCGCGGGTGAGTGCTCATGATGTATTCCATAATTTCCAGACCACGTTCCAGATGCACCGATTGGTCGAGATAGTAGAAGGCCAATCCGTTCAGCAGATCGGGATTTTCGGGCATGATCTGAGCCGCAGCTTGAATATAGGTAAACGCTGTATCTCCACGCCCTTGACGCAAATTGGCATAACCTAAATTGCACAGCGCCGCGCCGAGGGAAAAACGATCATTCTGGAAGAAAGGCAAAACGGAGTAGTACAATCCCGCGGCTTCTGCATCCCGGCCAGCACCCAGCAAAAAATTCCCGCGTACCGATTCTATCCGCATGTCCCACGGCATCAACCGTTTGAGCTGCTTTGCGCGCCGCATCGCACCTTCATAATCCGCACGCCAGAAAGGGCCGTGAAACAACCAACGGAATGTGAGCAAGGGATAGAGATACACCCATGTAGTATGCAATCCTACAGCCAGAAAAACGGCGGCAATTAAGCGGATTTGTGTGAAAATATCCTCACCGAGATCCGTATTCCGGCCTAGAATTTCATACACCGCAACCGTTAGCACAATCAGAACAAGTGCGTTCCAAGGCAACCCCAACGATGGCAAGGCTGGCGGTAACTGCGGCAAGACACTGCGCGCAATCTGGCGGACAGCTTTCAAACGCTGCTGCTCGGTAATGAAAAAATAGAGATAGCGTCCGGCAAAATAGACCAGTACCAAAACTGGCGTAACCCACCAAAAACCATTCACAAAGAAATGAAAAATGGCTAAGCCCAAGATCGAATAGATGAAAATTCGTGAGGTACGTCGGAAAAGGCTGATCCGGCGTGTCAGATCAGCCTGAATGGCAGCGAGGTCGAGTGTGTCGAGCATGTAAACCCTATGGGATTGTGAGGCACTCTTTTGATTATAGCCCTGCTTCGGCTGGTCGCAGATCATCGAATCCGAGATTGACCATCCATGAGCAGATGACCATTTCGCCAGAGGTATCCGGTAACGGGATGCCGCTGTCTTGCGGGAGGCCGTTGAAGCCGCGCAGATAACCAAAGTCGCCATCAATTTGTCCGCGCGCCGCTTCAGACAGTTCGGCATCACCAACCGCGATGGCGTGAATGTGGATGGGTGAACCGGGATAGAGTTCGTCGGTATCGCGCAGCCATGCGGCGAATCCGGCTGTACGGAGCGCCAGCAGCATTGGAGCGATTTCATCGGCTAAAACATTGCGGGTGATGGGGTCACGGACGGCCAGATCAATCGCACCACCGCCATCGTGTGTGCCGAAGCTGGCTGCAACACCGCCGGGATTGTAACCGCCCTGCATCACATTCTGCCGAAAGTTGAGAACGCCACCGTAAAGTTCCTGCGCGTGGTCGAGCATCGCCAGTGTGCGTAAATTCAGGATGCCATAACCGACGACTAACTGCTCGTAGGAAGCCGGCGGAAGCTGGCAGCCTTCGGGGTCATCGGGATTGGGTAAAGGGATTTCGCCAATCGATTCGAGCCAGTAGTCATCGCGGCCTTCGGCTGTCCATGCCAGTGTTCCGGCATAATTCACCTGCCACCAGTTGTAACCCTCGACGCAAGTTGGGCCGTCGATCACGCGGAAAATGTCGCCCGCCGGGATTTGCCCGATGAGTGCCGCGCTTCGGGTTGGGGTTTCGCGCAAATTATTGGGTTCGCCGGAAAGCACCCGCCCCCACATATCAGCCGAAAGGCGGGGCGGTAAGGCGCAGGCATCCTGGGCGGTTGTGGGGAAAACGCTTATCAGGGCGATCAAAAGCAGCAGTAGGAAGGCCGGAATTTTCATGTTCAACCTCGATAGTTTCGGTGTTTATTCAACCACCATAGCACAGACGTTTAGGCTATACTCTACTCACTTTCGACGATATGCCAACGGAGAATCATATGGCATCGACATTTGTGCTGCTGGCAGCAGTGAGCGGATTTTTGGGCGTGGCGCTGGGGGCTTTTGGGGCACATGCGCTGGCTGCACGTTTCAAGGATAAGCCGAATTTGGAAGCCAGTTATAAAACGGGCGTACAGTATCACTTTTATCACGGACTGGCGCTGCTGGGTGTGGCGTGGGCATCGGATAAATGGGCGTCGGGTCTTATTCCGCTGGGCGGCTGGTTGTTCGTGCTGGGGACGGTTTTGTTTTCCGGCAGTTTGTATGCCCTGAGCCTGACAGGAAACCGCAAATTAGGGGCGATTACACCGCTGGGTGGATTGGCATTTCTAGCGGGATGGGCGTGTCTGGCTCTGGGTGTGCTGGGCGGGTGAAAAGATGCCGTTGATTGAATATCTGCGGGCGCTGCCGTATTTCGAGGGGTTGGATGCATCGCGGCTGACGGCACTCCAAGACGAGATGCAGCGGCGCACCTTTGCCCCAGATGAAATTATCTTTCTGGAAGGTGACCCGGCGGCTGGCATGTGGATGGTGGAGCAGGGTCGGGTTAAGGTCTATAAGATCAACCCGGAAGGCGAAGAACACATCATGCATTTGCTGGGGCCGGGGAACACGTTCAATGACATCGCAGCGCTGGACGGGGGTAATAATCCGGCGAACGCGGGAGCGCTCACCCATGTTACGGCCTGGCTGCTGCCTTCGGAAGCTCTGGCGCGCCTTGTGACCAGCGATCCGTTATTGGCGCGACGGGTCATCAAAATGCTGGCGGCACGGGTACGGAATCTGGTCGGGCAGATTGAAGACCTGGCGCTGTATTCGGTTACGATCCGGCTGGCGCGGTTTTTGCTCAAGCAGATGGATGATCCGGCGTTGAGCGGCGTCACCCGCGCGACGATTGCGGCACATCTGGCAACCAAGCCGGAAACGGTGAGCCGCGCACTGCGAACGCTGGAAGAGGCCGAGGCCATCCGGTTTGACCGTCACCGCATCATCATCACCCGCGAAGATTTGCTCCGCACGATTGCCGCGCTTTAAGTTTATAGTTGTCAGTTTTTAGTGATTGGTTTTTGGTTGCCAGTTACGGGTTTCCAGTTTCCAGAAAAGATGGGAAAGATTCACAAATTTCGCAAGATTCTTCAAATTCGCAAGATTCGCAGATGATTTTTGTGAATCCTACGAATCTTTGGGTGGGGTTAGTGGCGGCGGCGGCGATGGCGGCGTGGCGAAAAAGGGTTTCGCCGCCAATCAGCCTTTAGCCATCAGCCTTCAGCAAATTCATAAGCGATGGTTTGCGGCGATTGCGGCGATTGCGATTGCGGAACAGGGTTTGCGCGCAATGATTCGCACCACTGATTTTGAATCTTGGGAATCGGCAGGTTTCCCGACGCAGATTCATTTCCAGTTGAACTCATTTTAGAACAAATATCCTTATCAGTCAATTGGAATTGGGTTAGAAAGTGCCGTCTTCCAGCAGGGGTTTCCCGGTGGCGATGTCCATGTTCAACAGGCGGCTGGTGGCCTGTGCCTGTTCGCCAATGAAGGCGGCGACGTTTTTGACGATGAGGCGGGCTTCTTCCCACAGGAGTTCCGAGCGATCACCGAGTTTTTTGGCGGCGACTTCTTCGGCAATCCCCTGATAATGCAGCGCCAGCATGGGTTGATGGTCGCGCAGGTTGGCGGTTTTGGGCAGTTCGAGTTCTTGTTTAAGACAGGCGGCGGTGCGCTTCCATAGGCCTTTGTAAATATCGTCGGTGGCGATGGCATAATGACGGCGGTTGAGGACTTCGGCTACGGCGGCGTTCAGGGCGGCGGTGAACAGGTGGCGCTTGATTTTGCCTTCGACGCGGGCTTGTATCCAACGGTCATCCTTGCCCTGTGCGCGGTAGGCATTGATGGCGGCGTCGATGGCTTTATCGGGATTGATCGCGCCGGAGGTTACAACCGTTTCCGGTTCACGGCGGATTTGATCGACAAACGCGCCGGATTCAGCCAGAAATTTCTTGATGATCGCAATGGTTGGGCGGGATTTAATTGATCGCAAATGTTGGGTAATCAGATACAGTCCTTTATCAGTAGCAAAATCCATCTGATAGGTTTTGCCGTTTGCTGCCAAATAGGGCAACCTTCGGATTGAATCGGAGAGTTGAGCTAAATCACCTTTGCGTTGAATATCATTCCAAATGCGAAAAACTTCTTCCGTACCTGTCAGCCCACGCAGCCAATCCTGCACTGCATAAAAAAGCTGACCGTCCACTTCAAGATGGGCAAGCGGAAAATTCCATTTCGTGGCTACAATAAGGGGTAATGGGCGATCATCGTCACCGGAAACGGGCAAGGTGAATAGCACTGCATTCGACATGATATGCGCTCCTTGAATTGAATGGGTTGTTGGTTCGGTTGTTTACCCCACCCCCAGCCCCTCTCCGGTACGGAGAGGGGAGCAAGATGCCGGAATATGGGACATGGGTGGCGGACGCTAAATTGTGCGTATTTAGACGATAAGCCAAAAATCAAAAAATGTCAACTAGTAATCACAATTGAGTAGGTAGAAATCAATTGACAAGTAGAATACGTAACCGCTTTTTGATCTTACTGGCAGAGAAAGAGAAGCGTGAAGGGCGGCGCATTCGTAATAAAGAAATCGCTCAAGTGGTTGGTGTAACCCAGCATACGGTTGCGCGTTGGCTGAAGAATGAAGTGGATAAGGTTGAGCTGCCTGTACTGGAAGCGTTTTGCGATTATTTTGCGTGCGAGGTGGGGGATTTGTTGTATATTGAGCGTGAAAACGCCGAGGGTTAAAACTGAAGACGCTCAAAAGACTCGGTATCATCTTTCCAATCCCATTGAAGATAACTACTGGTCAGCAGTGTTATAATTCATGGGAGTGAAAGGCAAGGTTATGGACGCCGAACTGACCGAAAGCCAGATCACCTTTTTATTGGCACGGCATGAATTGATTGATGCTGTACTGGAGATGACCGAATCCGCTGATTTCCGGGCGGTTTTTGGCGAGATATCACTGGATGAAGCCCTTGAGCGTTATGCCGCTGTATTGAGTGATTCATCTGACCCTGTTTTGCGGGAGCGTTATTTACGCCTTCAGCAAACACCGATGGATAATGCCGAGATGCTGCAAAAACTGCGTAAACCTTCGCTGTTCCCCGCCGAGGGTTAAAACCCGTCGGCTACATTGATGAAAGCGCACTGAAGGCGCTCAAAAGACTGGTTGAGGCGGTGTTATTTCCCCTGCTGTTTTTTATTACGGGCAATTTGCAGATTCTTTTTTGCGAGACTGTGATTGGGATCAATGCGGAGTGCAGCCTCGTAGTCGGCAATCGCAGCATCTAATTTGCCTTGTTTGGAGTATGTATATCCCCGATTGTTGTAGGCATTGGTATATTGGGGATTGAGGCGGATGGCTTCGGTGTAGTCGGCCATTGCACCGTCGTTGTCGCCTTTGTCGCTGCGTGCGATGCCCCGGTTGTTATAGGCATCAGCATCTTGGGGATTGAGGCGGATGGCTTCGGTGTAGTCAGCAATCGCCCCGTCCTTGTCGCCTTTAGCTTTGCGTGCGATGCCCCGGTTGTTGTAGGCAGTGGCAAATTGGGGATTGAGGCGGATGGCTTCGGCGTAGTCGGCCATTGCACCGTCGTTGTCGCCTTTGTCGCTGCGTGCGATGCCCCGGTTGTTGTACATTTCTGGGTCTTTCGGATTACTTGTTATGGCTGCATCCGCTTCAGCTAAGGCACTGCTAAAATCCTTTTGCAACCGATAGATATTGCTGCGAAACAGGCTGGCATGGGTGCTGTCAGAAGTGAGGCGAAGGGCTTCCTGCCAATCTGCAATGGCACGATTTGAGTCCTTTTTCATACTATAAGCATTTCCACGACGGTAGTAGGCTTGCACAAATTCTGGGTTGAGCAAAATCGCCCGGTTGAACTCCTCAATGGCTAGATCGGTGTTTCCGTTGTTGTAGTGTCTAAAACCACTTTCAAAATAATACTCCGCGCGGATTTGTTCCGGGGTGGGGGCGGGTTTCGACTGCGCGATTTGCTGTTGAGCAGCGATTTGTTTTTGCTCAGGCAGCGGCGCGGGATGCAAAATGAGTTCCAGCGGTTTGTTGAGAAAACGGGTTCGCAACCGTTCCATTGCCTCTACAAAATAGCTTCTCGGCACATCGAGGCCATTGTAATTCGGCAGTAAAGGGAGCTTATCACCTGTAACGTATTGAGCCGCATCACCAAAATTGAAGTTCTCGAACATTAAAGGAATGATGTTCCGTTGGAGGTCGATAGCAGCTTCAATTTCCTTCCGCATCCAATCTTCGGGGTTGATGCAGCGTTCAAGGGCGCTAGGGGTTAGGACGATCAGGAAGTGGGCGCGGGCGGCAATCTGGTTCATGATGATTTGAGGGAATGAACCGGAGTCAATCGAGTCGTAATCCAGAAAGACATCAAAGCCGTGACTGGTCAATTCGCGCTCAATAGCGCGGGTGTGGTAGTAGTTGGTGCGGCGGTAGCTGATGAAGACGGTTTTTTCGACGCGCATGGGGCAAGCCTGTGGATCGGGTTATGTGCATATGATATGTGCAGATTATATCTCAAAATCGGCGGGTTTATTGGTAGTTGAAGGCGGTAGTGATCGCTGGTATCTTCATTCCCAAATTCACTATTTGAGGAGCGAAAAAAGTGGTTGATAACGCGACGCTGCAAGAACAGGATAAACGGCAGCTTCATCCGCTGCAACACCCGAAGACGCACGCCGATCCGCTGGTGATCGAACGCGGGGAGGGGGTGTATCTATACACGGCTGATGGGCGCAAAATTCTGGACGGTATGGCCGGGTTGTGGAATGTGAACGTCGGCTATGGGCGGGAGGAATTGGCACAGGCGGCTTATGACCAGATGAAAAAGCTGGCGTTTACCTCCAACTTCACCGGGATGACGAATGTTCCGGCGACACAGTTGGCGCATAAATTATCGGGTTATGCGTATGATGGCTTAAAAACCACCTTTTTCACATCCGGCGGGTCGGAATCCAACGACAGCGCGTTCAAGACGGCACGGTATTACTGGAAGCGGGTGGGCAAGCCGGATAAGTTCAAAATTATTGCCCGCAAGCAGGCGTATCACGGCATTACGATGGCGACGACGTTTGCTACCGGGATTGAACGGTATCACAAAATGTTTGGCCCGGCGATGCCCGGATTTGTGCATGTGCCCGCGCCGTATCCATACCGATTTGAGGGGGATGTGCGCGAGGGCGAGACGATTGGGTTAGCGGCGGCGCGTCTGGTGGAAGAAGCGATTTTGCGCGAAGGGCCGGAAACAGTGTCGGCGGTGATCGCTGAACCGGTGCAGGGCGTGGGCGGCGTGATCGTCCCGCCGGATGATTATTTCCCGCGTTTACGGCAGATTTGCGACCAATATGAGGTGCTGTTGATCGCGGACGAGGTGATTACCGGGTTCGGGCGGACGGGCGAGATGTTCGCGCTGAACCGCTATGGAATCGAGCCAGATATGCTATCGTTCGCGAAGGGCATCACCAGCGGCTACCAACCGTTGGGCGGCGTGCAGATCAGCGAAGCGATTTATGATGCTATCCAGACCGCGCCAGATACGGATGTGTGGATGCACGGCTTCACCTATTCGGGTCATGCGACGGCCTGCGCGGTGGCGTTGAAAAATGTGGAGATTATCGAGCGCGAAAAGCTGGTCGAAAATGGCTGGCAGATGGGCGCACGTTTGCGGTTGGGTCTGGAATCGCTGAAGGAATTCGCGGTCGTCGGGGAGGTGCGCGGCATCGGGTTGATTTATGGCGTGGAAATCGTGTCTGACCGTGAGGCGAAAACGGCTGATCTGGCGCTGACGGCGCGGATTACGAAGCTGTGTCAGGATCGCGGTTTGCGGACGCGGAATGTGGGCAGCACGCTGGCGTTCTCGCCACCGCTGACGATCAACTCGGATGAAGTGGACGAAATCGTGCGGATTCTGGGGAGTGTGCTGGATAGTCTGGGAAGCTAGATGCGCGCCAATAGTTTGTCATAATCGGTGTGCGAGCCAATCCAAAACCAGACGATCTCGTCATCATCAAGCGTGCCTAAAACGCGATAATCAAGGTTCACCCGCGCCGAGTAAATCGGTTTTGACGGGTGAACTTTCTTAAACTGAAGACCGGGATGATATGGATCAGCACTGAAATGACGATAGGCTTCTCGCGCCTGACGGCGGACAGGTTCAGGTAGTTCACGATAGAGTTTGCGGAAGCGTTCAGTCGTGAACGATTTCATAATTCATCAGGGTTAAGCGGTTGTGTTTTTCCAGCACGATGCTCAATCAGGGCTTCGGCGGCAAGTTGGGCGAGGAGGTCTTCTGAAGCAGCAAAAGATTCGCTCCAACGACGCTCAGAAGCCAGTTCATCTAATATCCAGGCGGCCAACGATTCCTGCTCAGTTTCTGGCAGTTTTTGGATTTCTGCCAGCGCTTTTTCCATCAATTGCATCATACCTGTTTCCTCCAAACCATCATTGGATTATACTTCACATTATCGCTATATGTCCTTTGTGACTGGCAGCGCATCAGCCGTACCCCGATGCTCTTTTGTGACTCGTGTCGCAGTTCGCCCAACTGAAAATTTTGATTCAGCGCTCCGTCGATTTAATCGCAAAGTCAGACACAACACTAAACGTCCATGGTATAAACGGCGCTACGGTTATTATGAAAAGCCGAGCGCCCTGAAGCGGAAACGGCGTAAAATGCAGCGCCGCAACTGGCGGCACAATATTTACACGCGCGTTATTTGTCCGATTGGGCTAGACAAACAATTTCGGCGTACTGGCCGGAATGCTGTAGGGGAATAAAATGTAGAATCAAAAGGGGCGGATACAGTGATCCGCCCCTATGCATTTATGTCAGAATTTAGCTGTCGTAGGTGCCGCTGCTATAGACGTAGACCGCCATGCCAGTGTCTTCAGGAATGGTGTAGTCGAATTCGTCGGCGCTCCAATCATAGACCCATTTAGAATCGGTGATCGACATGTTGACGCAGCCGTGACTGTGACGGTAGCCGAAGCCGTCATGCCAGTAAGTGCCGTGCAGGGCGATGTCGCCATCGAAGTACATTGTCCACGGGACTTCTTGCAGGAAGTAGAAATCCGACTGCTGGGCTGCACCGCTCATGGTGGTGCGGGGGAAGCGCAGGTAAACGTGGAACATTCCTTCGTTGGTTGACCATTCCTTCAGGCCGGAAGAAATCAACGTCGCAAAAACGGGTTCTTCACCTTCGTAGGCAATCAGGGTCTGTTCGTACAGGTCAACACTCACCCATTTGTTGGTGTCCACATCGGCGGGACGTTCAATCGGGGTGATTTTGGCAACATCGAACTGATGCACCCATTGATTTTCGGCAATCTGATACCAGCGTGTGCCATCATCTGCTACAACAAAGGTGTAGAGGTTGACGCGGGTATAACGATACAGGAAGGGATTGCTCTGGTCTTCCTCACCACCGGGGACACTGGAAGGGCGGAGGTGGCGCATCGTCCAAGCCATCGGGTAGGGCAGCGGTTCATCCGGCAGTTGGACGCCCGCAAAGCGCGAAATCAGCACATCTTCGGTGAGCGTGCTGGTCGGCACCCACTGGCCTCGATCAATTTCCGTCCAATCGCCCTGTGTGCTGTTGACAGTAATGAAGCTGAAGCCCGGCCCCAGGGTATTGATAACGTTGCCACCGGGGGCATCGTGGATTGTCACACCGCCATTGAGACGGCGATACAGGCGATCATAGAGGACTGAGTCGTCAATCACCAGCGGGTTGACGTTGGGTTCTGGATAAGCGGCAAGCGCTTCCGGCGTGAGGCCGATGCCAACTGTGCAGCCTTCAATTTCGCCGCAGGGTTGCTGAGCGAAGACAGCGGTCATGGGTAGGGCGAATAGGAGCAATAATGCCAGTCTGAGCAGGTGTTTCATGGGTTCGATTCCGTTGTCCATACTTGTCGATACTTATATTACCAGTATGACGGATTTGTCAAAAGTCTCCATTGTGGATACCCTACGCAAAACCAACGGTTGGCAGGCTTTTAGCCGTCCGGTTTCCGCTATCTGTCCGTCAGCAAAGTGGATAGGCGAAACAGCCATGCGGATGGTCGTCCGACTGATGATTCTCATCATCGTGCTGATCGAGGCAGCGATTGCCTTCGAGCGGGTCTTGCCACGCGGTCGAGAATTGGGACTGATTTAAATGCACAGTGGGAGGGTAAAGCACCCTCCCCGACAGAAAGGCTGTGAGGGATTCAGCCTGTGATTGATCCGGGCGAAGCGGTCTTCGCTGCTGATGTTTTCCCTGACTGGTGAATCTGCCAGTAGCCCGCCGCGAGAATGATGCCGAAGATTAGCAGCAGGAATGTCTGCGAAGTGAGCCACTGTGTCAGCGTCAACCCGGCGTTCAGATCATCCACAATATGGTTGACCGCGTGCAAAATGCTCCCAGCCGCAGCCATGCCCACCAGCAGCCCATGTTTGGCAGGTTCTCGTGCCGCCCAAAGCATCGCCGCCCCCAATGGCAGCAGGAATGCACCCAAATCGCCTTCGTAGTGGCGGTTGAAGGGTGGGAAGTAGCCGATATTCTGAAAGAACCATTCTGGCGCGAACAGCAGCGCTACCCCGGTTAAGAGGTAAAGCAGTCCGCCCGCGATCAATGAGGCGCGTACCGCCCCGGCCAGTTTTCCGTTTTTCATGTGTGTCTCCTTAGTGTACCCCTAACCCCAGCCCTTCCCCCGTAAACGAGGGAAGGGAGCAAAACAAAATCCTGTCGGGTTACAATCTCCAATGGAAGGGTTTTAAGCGATTGATGGTTGGCGGGCGGCTTTAGCTGTGCCGTAACGCCGCGCCAGCCAATCCGCCCATGTGATTTTTCCATAGCGGTTATTTGGGCAGGTGTTGTAACCTTTGCGGAATCCCTCGGCAATCGCCCGCGACATGGGCAGATAAATCAGCGGGCGGCGAACCCCTTCGGCAACCATCAACGATTTGGCGATTTCATCCATTCGCAAAATTTCCGGCCCGCCCACATCCGGCAGCAATCCGGCGGGCTGTGCGGTAATCAACGGCATAGCATATTCCGCCACCTCGCCGGGGTCGATCAATTGGAATTGGGCATCCGGCGTCAGGAACAGCGCGGGTGACCAGTAAAACCGCTTCAGAAAATCGAAGAATAGGCCGGGAAGGGTATGAAACTGGGTAGCGCGCAGGATGGAATAGGGCAAACCGGACTGCTTGACGACCTGTTCGGCAGCGAGTTTCACCTGATAGTACGAATAGGGAATGCGGTCAATGCCGACGATGGAAATATGGAAAAGATGCTCCACGCCCGCTTTGCGTCCCAATTCGGCTAAATGCTTTGTGCCTTCAATATCGACTTTCTTGGTGTTGAACGGGTTGCTGGCCGCGTTGACGATCACATCGACACCGCGCAGGGCTTCTTCAACCCCTTCCCCCGTCCCCATATCGGCCTGCGCCCATTCGGTATCGGCGTTGGCGGGGCGGGGTTTGCGGCTCATCACGCGGACGGTATGGCCTGCAAGTTTGGCGCGGGCGGCGATTTCGCTCCCCAAAACGCCAGCGCCCCCGGTAATCAGAATACGTGTCATGGTTTTTCTCCAGTCGTTGTTTTTAGTTGGGCATGATGCATCATGCCCCTACAGTCGGGCGAGTTTTTCGGGATTGGCGACCACGCGGAATTCGCGGATGATTCCGTCGCCAACTTCCAGCGTGATGACCACAAATGGTTTGCCGCTCAAGCGAACGAGGACGCCCAATTTGCCGTTGATGTCGGCCAGTTCAACGCCTGCATCGGCGGGCATCTTTTTGGTCAGGCCGATAAAGAAGCGGGCAACACTATCCGCGCCATGAATCGGGCGGGTCGCAGCCTGCGCCTTGCCACCCCCGTCTGACCATGAGGTGACATTCTCAGCCAGCAGTTTGGTCAGCCCTTCAACATCGCCCACATTGCAGGCCAGCAGGAATTGACCGAGTAACTGGTTATGTTCTTCCGGTGTGGCTTTGAAGCGCGGGCGATTTTCGGTCACGTGCTTTTTGGCGCGGCTGAATAACTGACGGCAGGCGGCTTCGTCTTTATCCAGAATCCGCGCGATTTCGGCGTAGTCGTAATCGAACACTTCGCGCAGTAAAAATACGGCTCGTTCCGCCGGGGACAGGCTTTCCAGCAGCACCAGAAAAGCCATCGAAATGGTATCGAGCTTGCCGAGTTCGCTGGCAGGGCTGAATAAGGATGCGCCATCGCCGCCTGTGATGACCGGTTCGGGAAGCCACGGGCCGATATACTGTTCCCGCTGCACCCGTGCCGATTGCAGTTGATTCAGGCACAGGCGCGTGACGATGGTCGAGAGGAATGCTTTGGGATGCTCGACCTGTTCCGGGTTGGCTTCCTGATACCGGATAAAGGTTTCCTGCACAATGTCTTCGGCATCCATCGCGCTGCCCAACATCCGGTAGGCGATGGAGAACAACAGCGGGCGATAGGTTTCAAAATCGGCCATATGCCAATCCTCATTTGCTTGTCTGTAAAATAAGACAAGTGTGATCTGCGATTTGTGACATGAAAGTTTAATTCCATGATATTCAGTCTTGATGGAATCCTTTACACATTTAGTCCGATTAAAGATTTCCGCGCAGCGCATCATCTGCCACCGGAATTCGGCATCGCGCAGTTTCAGCCGAAGGATTACGCCGGATTAGGGCGGATTGACCGGGCAGGGGCTGAACTCAACGCGGTACGGTCAGGGGTGCTTGGGGCGATTCCTGAGCGTATCTCGATGCAAAATCTTTTGAGTACAGTGGATGACTTGACGCGCATATTTGAAAATCAGCTTATGACGATTAACCCGCAGGTCGGCTTGCGCGAGGCGGAAATCGGGTTCGCGGTGGCGGGCTTCAGCGATGTGTGTCAGGCGTGGGTTTATGCGCTGCTGCGGGCGCGGGCGTCGAAAGCAGAACTGCCCGATTTCCCGACGGTTTACCGGGATTGGCTGAACAGCACGATTCGGTTATTTTCCGAGGTGTATATTTATCCACCCGATTGGCGGATTCAGGTTGTGGCTCATGCTTATGGGCGTATGGGTTTGTTGATCCATACACCGGATACAACCTACGCGGTTTATGATCCATCGTTGGCGTGTCCGGCGGAAGGGTTTATGACCGCGCTGCTTGGTGAGGTGTGCGAACGGCTGGTAGGTTAGCCGCGCTGATTTGTGATACAGTTTTGGGAAATATCGAGAACCAGCATGACAAACCTCACCGAAATCTTTGAACTCCTGAAAGCTATTCAACAGCAACAGCAATCGTTAGAACGGGAACAGCGGATGGTCTACAAGCAGGTCGAGGCGCTTTTGACGCTCCAAAATCGGCTAAGACTGCGCGCTCCGCTGCCGTCGATGCGCGGCTTTGCGATTTCGCCGGATTTCGCCAACATCATCGTGGATGTAATCGAAACCTATCAGCCGCAGCATATCTTTGAAGTTGGTGGCGGAGTCTCCACGTTGATTGGTGGTTATTGCCTGGAAAAACAGGGCAGCGGCAAGCTGATTTCGATTGACCACACCGAAATATTTTCCGGCAAAACGCGGGCGAACGTGGCGCGGCATAAGCTGGAAAATGTTGCCGAAGTGATACACACTCCATTGAAGACATTTGAACTGCATGGAGAGGCTTTTGAGTGGTATGATGTAAGCATGGCATCGCACATGGATGCGATTGATTTATTGATTATCGACGGCCCGACTCAGTGGGATAATCCCCGGCGGCGCGTGCGTTATCCGGCGCTGCCCATCCTTCACGAACGCCTCGCCAACCGCGCCCTCATTCTGATTGACGACGCTGACCGTGAAGATGAGCAGTGGATGGTGGAGGCATGGCTTAAGGAATTCCCGGTTGAGCTGGTCGACATTTTTGACACGGAAAAAGGGGCGAAACTGCTTCGATGGCGCTAAATAACCCGATTGACTTCCAACCGATTTTTCAGGCTGTGCGGCAGGCCGCGCGTTTGTGCCAGATTGTGCAGGAGCATCATCTGGTGAGCAGTGAGAAGGGCGGCCATGAACCGGTCACGATTGCGGATTATGGTTCACAGGCGATTCTGGGGCGGGCGATCAGCATCTCGTTCCCCGATGATGCGGTGATTGCCGAAGAAAACGGCGGTCAGTTTATGGAACTGGTGCCGGATGCCGAACGGGCTGAAGTGGTGCGTTTGCTCAATATGATTCTGGAAATTCCGGTAACGCAGGTCGATGTGGTGCGCTGGCTCGATCATGGGCATAAACAGGAAAGTAAACGCACATGGGTGATCGACCCGATTGATGGCACAAAAGGTTTTCTGGCGCTGCGGAATTATGTCATCGCCGCGGGGTTGTTGATCGACAAAAAGCCCGCAGGTGGGGTGATTGGCTCACCCGCCTATCCCGGTGGTGGTCTGTTGTTTCATGCACAGGGCGGCGCGGCTTTCCGTCAGCCATTGGACGGTGGGGCGGTCAAGCGCATTCGCGTTTCAGAAAATAATACGGCATCGACTATTCGGGCATTGGAAAGCGTCGAAAAAAGCCATGCGAACCACGAGCGTATGGAACGGGTGCGGGAGGTGGCCGGATTGGGCGGGTCATCCTTGCAGCACATCGACAGCATGGAAAAATATGCGCGGATTGCTGCCGGGGATGCAGAACTGTATCTGCGGTTACCCCGTTTGAACAGCACCCGCCCATTCATGATTTGGGATCATGCAGCCGGGGCGGCACTAGTGCAGGCAGCAGGCGGCATGGTGACGGATTTGGACGGTTCGGCGCTGGATTTTTCATATGGGCGAACGCTGCCGAACAAGGGCATTATCGTCAGCAATGGGCATATCCACGCTCAGATTCTTGATGCCATCGGTCGCGTGCTGGCAGAGGGATGATAAACTTGAGCAAGTTGGTCGGTGTTGGCATTCTATGCTTATTTCTGACTTATCCAGCATCTCAGGATACGAATTCGGCAATTCCCGAACTCCAAGCAATCACCCCAGAAAATGTCACACAAATTACCCAGATTGCTTTGCTGCCAGAGGATAGTGAATTCTTCAGTGCAGTTGCTTTCAGTCCTGATAGTAAGCAACTAGCTGTGGTTAGTGATGAACAATTAATATTATGGAATCTCGAAAGTTGGACTATAGAATGGCGAACATATTTGGGAGAGTTTGCTGAGTACATCCGGCAGCTCGAGTTTAGTCCTGATGGTAGGTTATTAGTCTTAAATGGTGGTGGATTTCATTGGATGAATCCAACTGTGTGGGATGTAGAAACTGGAACACGACCTTTTGAACTTCACATTGAAAAGCATCCGTATGATTTCATCGGCGATATGTTTTTTAGTGCAGATGGATTTCAACTCGTCGTAGCTTTTGGCACAGTATTTGGCACCATGTCTTGGGATATGAATACTGGCAATATTTTGAAAGAGGGGGATCGACTATCCGATCCAGCAGGAGATTTAACTATAACTGGTGTAAGATTTAGTCTCGACGGGCAACTTCGTGCCGAAATATTAGGTGGCCCATTAGGAAATGGTCAGTTTTCGATTGCTGGACTGGAAGAAAGAATATCTTTTCGTCCAGAGATTGATATTGCGACATCGCTTGTTTTTAGCCCTGATAATAAAGAGTTGCTAATTGGCGGATACAGTCTAAATACTGATAAGGTGATAGAACATCTCATCATTTGGTGGGATATTGCGACAAATACGGAACATAGGCACATAATTTATAGAACACACGATCATTATGAAATCAGTTTTTCAAATGTATTGTTTTTCAGCCCTAGTGGATCGCTCTTAGTATTTAATGATATGGCAAATGCTATTCTTTTTTGCGATCCCCAAACCGGAGATTTATTAAGCACTGTATTTGGGCATACAAATCTTGTTGCGAGTATGGATTTCAGTGCCGATGAACGGATGATCGCATCTGCGAGTTATGATGGGACAGTTCGATTGTGGGGTGTGCCTTTCAATTAAAGGAGTTTAGCTATGGAACAGCGACGGTTAGGCCGAACAGAACATATGACCAGCGTCGTGATTTTTGGATCGGCGGCGTTCTGGGAAATTGGACAAGAGGAAGCCAACGCGGGGCTTGATCTGGCGCTGGCGAACAACATTAACCATATTGATGTCGCGCCGGGATACCGTCAGGCCGAAGAACGGGTTGGCCCGTGGCTGGAATCGCGGCGGAGTCAATTCTTCCTCGGCTGCAAAACGCAAGAACGGGATGCTGAGGCGTCGTGGTTACAGCTTCAGGAGTCGCTGCGAAAACTGCGGACAAGCCAGTTTGATCTGTATCAACTCCACGCGGTTGGCACCTTTGAAGATTTGGAACAGGCGATGCGTCCCAATGGCGCGATTGAAACCCTCAAACGGGCGAAGGCGGAAGGGCTAACGCGCTTTCTGGGAATCACCGGACATGGGATGGAAGCACCAGCGGTTCACGCGGCGGCGCTGGAACAATTCGACTTTGACACGGTGATGTTCCCGATTCATCCACGTCTGTTTGCCGACGCGAAATATCGCCGGGATACGGAAAAGCTGCTGGATATGTGCCTCAAGCGCGATGTCGGTGTGCAAGTTATCAAGTCGATCACACGCGGGGCATGGGGCGACCAGCCGAAAAATTATGGCACATGGTATCAGCCGTATGACGAGCAGGAACGGATTACCGAAGGGGTGCGTTTTGCCCTATCGCAACCGGGCGTGGCGGGCATCCCCAGCGCGGCGGATATGCGCCTGTTCCCGATGGTGCTAAAAGCGGTTGAAAATCTTCAGCCGATGGACGCGGCGGAACAAGAAGCCCTGATTGAACATTCGGCCTCGCTGGAATTGATGTTTAGCTGAAAGCGAAGCACATGGCAAAACTCAAGCTGGATTTGCACGAGATTTACAACAAGGGCTATAAGATCGACGCGGAATTGCAGCGAATTGTAGACGAGGCTATCGAGAAGAAAATCGCGCTGGTGGAGATCATCCCCGGCAAGGGCAGCGGGCAGCTTAAAAAGAAGGTGCTGCGTTTCCTCGATCAAAAACATATCCGTGCGCTGTATCACCGAGTCGAAAAAGACGATAAAAACTTCGGGCGTATCTTTGTGCATTTCAAGCACTAAACAGGTCAAATGATGAGCCAAGCGATTCGCGTTCTGCACTTTGCTGATATTCACATCGGCATGGAAAATTATGGCAAGACCGATCCGCATACCGGACTCAGCAGCCGGGTAGTGGATTTCCTGCGGCGTATGGATGAGATGATCGACTATGCCCGCGAGAACGATGTTGATCTGGTCATCTTCGCCGGGGATGCCTTCAAAACCCGCCAGCCCAACCCCACTTATCAACGCGAATTTGCCCACCGCATTCGTGATTTATCCGAACTGGCCCCGGTGGTGATGCTGGTCGGCAATCATGATTTACCGCCGACTCTGCTCAAGGCATCCAGCATTGAGATTTATGAAACACTGCGGGTGCCAAATGTGCTGGTGGCGGCGGATTATGAACTGCACGAGGTGATGACCAAGCGCGGCCCGGTGGCGGTTGGCTGTGCGCCGTATCCGATTCGCTCTCGTTTGCTGGAAGATCAGCGCACGGCTGGACTGACGATTGGTGAAACGGATGCGCTGCTGCAAGAAAAGCTGACCGACATTCTGGACGAACTGGCTGTGAAGGCGGATGCGCTGGATATGCCGCGTCTATTGACCGGACATTTCACGGTCAGCGGTGCGGTGGTGGGCAGCGAACGCAGTATTATGCTGGGGCGGGATATTGCGGTGCTGCTTTCCGCGCTGGCGGATTCGCGCTGGGATTATGTGGCGCTGGGGCATATCCATAAGCACCAGAATTTGACCGATGGCAAACCCGGTCTGCCGCCCGTTGTGTACACCGGCAGTATGGAGCGCATCGACTTTGGCGAAGAAGGCGATCCGAAAGGATTCTGTTGGGTGGAGCTGGCGCGGCATGAGACCCGCTGGCAGTTCGTTGAACTTCACGCCCGCCCATTCGTGACGCTCACCGCCGATTTGCGGACAGTGGCTAATCCTACTGATAAAGTCGTCAAACTGATTGCGCGGCATGATCTGAAGGATGCAGTGGTGCGCCTGCTGCTTGAGCTTTCGCCCGAAACTGAAGCCCGATTGAATGAGAATATTTTACGGGATGAACTCAAGCGCGTGGGGGTGTATCAGATTGCCGGGGTACGCAAGCAGGTTGAGAGTCCAACCCGTGCCCGACTTGGTGCAAATCCAGAAGGGCTGACACACATTGAGCTACTCGAACGCTATCTCATCAGTAAGGAAATCCCTGAAGATCGCCGCGACGAACTGTTAGAAGCAGCACATCCGATTTTCGAGGGGATGACCAGCGAGTGATGCTATAATCGGGCAAAAGGGAAGGTAACGAGCATGGTCTACTCAGATGCCTATGTACAGCATCTTAGCGCTGGGCCATTTCCGGGGCGCACAGACCCCTGGGCGGAAATCGGTCGCTACTTCCATCAGATACACAGCAGTATGATGGATAACTTCGCGGCACAGGCGACTCCCACCCTTCTTGAGATGGGGTACATTATTGGGCGCGAGGCCAGCCTACAAATTGCCGAAGGACGCGAACCCGATATTTTTATCCAACGCGCGATGAATGCCCCACTGCCTCATCTACGTTGGGATTATGAACTAGCGGCTTCTGAGGCATTGTTAGAACCGGGAATTGTGCTGGAAGCCGATGTCGAACTCGATGCTTTACACGTTCGTCGTCATGCTTCCGGTGAACTGGTAACGGTTTTAGAGATCATCTCGCCATCCAACAAAGATCGACCTGAATTAGTCGCTGATTACAAACGGCGGCGGGAACGTTTGGTGGTTGAGCAGGGCGTGAATGTCGTCGAAATTGATCTTACACTGTCGGTCAAAAGGCTGTTAAACGTTCATGCCCATGCCTACCATGTGGCTGTCTATCTTCCAGATGACAATCCGCGCCTCATTATTATGGATTATGGAATGCCACTAAAGCCGTTTGCGCTGCCCCTGCGCGGTGAAATATTCCCACTTAAACTGCAATCGGCTTATGACCACGCTTATAGGCAGTTCACCATTGCCGCACAGATTCATCAGCGGAACGATTATGCAGAAGCGAAACTCCCATTTCCCTCTTTGCTAACTGATGCACAGCGGCAGCAAGCCCTTGAAAGTGTGCGAAAGTGGCAGGAACACTTAGCCCGACTCAGAATGGAATCCCAATGATTGAAGTCAACATAAAATTTCAGGTGGATGGGGTGGAAGTACTGCCCACTGATGTGCAGGATGAATATCTGGCAGAAATGCTGGAATATACAGGCGAACAAATCCGGCAGCAGGTTCATGCCAAACTGGATGCTGTGCGCTGCCCGGAACACGGCAGTGCGCCGCGCGTGACGGTTACTGCTCAATATGCGACGGATGTTGACCAGATGGAACTGGGCTATCATGTGGATAGCTGCTGCCAACAGCTTTTACTGCGGGCGGTGCAGGCGCTCAACAATAAATAACAAACAGGGCGAGGATTTCCGCGCCCTGTGCCTGATTTCAAATTCTTTCTACTGCGTTACCACAGTGGATACAGCAATCATCCCACTGAGGATGCGCTCCATCGCCATTGTGTGGCAGCAGACCCCGCGACTTTTGAAGAAGTCACAGTTACAACTCCATGCACCATCGCTAAAGCTGAAGTGATGGGTATCGTTCGTCCCCTGGAAGTCGGCATGAAAGGCTGTGAATTGAATACGGTCGTGTTCGCCGGCATAGCGCTTGGCTTTTTCAACATCGCTGACCACATTCTGACCCGGTGCATACGGGAGCGGCTGGCGTTTTAACATTGGACGGAGCAGCTTTTCCATCGCCATAATATGCGGGCAGATATGATGAGTCTGGAAACCGGGGCATGTGCAGTGCCAACCGCTTTCCTCCATGCTCATCTGGTAGGTGTTGTTATCGCCCCGAAAGTCGACTTTGAGCGACAGCAAAGTGATCCGTTCCGGTTCCTGGGCATAGCGCCGGGCCTTCTCGATCTTGCCGATCATCCCATAGTCCATGTTGGTTCACTCCTCTTTACACATTTTGTGATAAAAAAACGCGCGGTCTGGTTCGCAACCAAATCCGCGCGTTATGCGTCGAAAGCCTGAATTGTTGGCTTTAAAATATCCATACAGGATACACTCCTTACTATGCCAACTTATTATGAGTTTAAGTCAAGTTTAACGGTTTGTCAAACAACGATCCCTTAATCATTGTTTGTTTTTAACAATCAACAGGAGGCCAAAGTGGGCGCACAGGAACACCGCGAAAAAGCCGGACATGAACCCGTTACGATTGCTATCGTCACCGTGAGCGACAGCCGAACCCCGGAGACTGACCAGAACCGCCAATACATCGAACGGCGTATGGCGGAACTCGGTCATCGGGTGGCAGCTTACCGACTCATCAAAGACGAACCCGATCAGGTGGGGGCAGTTATCGAAGAACTGACGGCGATGCCCGGTGTGCAGCTTGTGCTGTTTAACGGCGGGACAGGCATCAGCCCGCGCGATACCACTTACGATGTGGTCAGCCGCTTTCTGGAAAAAACACTGCCGGGATTCGGGGAATTGTTCCGCATGTTCAGTTATCAAGAAGTTGGAGCGGCGGCGATGTTCAGCCGGGCGACAGCGGGTGTGTATCATGAGACGCTGGTGTTTTCGATGCCGGGCAGCCCGAATGCGGTACAGGTGGCGCTGGAAAAACTGATTATCCCGGAAATCAACCATCTGGCATGGGAGATTGCACGGAAGGGATGATCCGGCTTGGGAAACATACGTTACTAAGTTGGAAAGTTTAGATATCGCTGTTGTAGGTATAACGGATTATTTTACTTTAAGATGACTTGTAAGCTATTCCAAGCCCCGCTGTGTAAAACATTAGGAAAAGTTCATACACGGAGGGGATTATGGCTACGCGACGGCGGGCGGTGCTTGTGGGCGGATTAGGGCTGGTGGCTATCGTCAGCGTTCTGATACGGTTTTTTAATCCACCAGAGGAATGCCCGGTTACATCAGCTACGGAGCAGGATTTTGCCGAAGCGATTGCGATTGGCGAGGGGGTGTTCGAACCGGAAATATGGGAACTGAAATACGGTGAACACCCGTCGCTCATCAGTGTGGGCTGGTTTGATTACGTCAGCGAGGGCATTGCCCACTCCCAATATGTGCTTTACAACTGCGGTTATACCCAGACGGTTGTCGATAATTTCTATGGTGACGCAGGTATGGACGTGATGCTGGGTGGCTACAACACGCATACGCTTACCGCCCAATGTGAGCAGGACGGAGTTATGCTTCGGGAATATGCGCTGGATTACGCAGGCAAGCCGTTTATGATGCGGTTCTGGATACAACCGGTGAATGCAACCCGTGTGCGCGATATTCATCTGGCGTTTTCGGTTGATGACGATGCGATGATGGAGGATTACGCGGCGCGGTTATTCCCAAATTTCGCATCGTGCAATATTTCCGCTGAATTGTCCGGCGGGTAGGACGGGGAGCGCCGCTGCACAATTTGCAGTGAACGGCGGGAAGCAGGAGAAACACCACTGCACGACGCGGGAACATCAGGTGATTCCACCGCTTCGTCACTTTTGTCGCTGTGCAGCGGCTTTACGGAGGATTTCCGCTGCACGGGCTGCATAAATCCAATCGCGCAGGGTGCGTTCGGGAACTTCGGTATAGAAGGATGTTTTCATCACATCCCCTTTGAAGTCATTGAGGATTTTGAACACGAGGCGTTTATGGGCGAGGGAATAGCGTTTCACAGTGTCTCCAATTATGAGGTATGAGGGTCGAGGGATGAGTAGAAGTACTGAGGGTGGGCGGAATTGGGGAAGAGAACGAACCCGCAGCAAGGTACAGATGTTCTTATGGTACAGCAAAATGAATGCAAAAGGGTGACCAAATGGTCACTCTTTCGGGACGAAATTACCAACGGTTTTGAGGGAGGGAGATTGTTAAACGGGTTGGCAGATAGTAGGTAAACTGTAGAAGGTGCGAAGTCCCGCATTCTGGGGCATGAGGTATAAACGGATCATTTGCCGAGATGTTCACTACACGGTATACTCCGAACATATGAGCTAACGGAGGAGCGAACATGGCGGTAGCGTTCAATAAGGCGCGGGATTTTGTGTATTCCAACGGGGCGCTCTGGGAACGGGCGCTGTTTGGGTATCTGTTTGAAGACCGACCACTGGCGCATTTACATCAATGCTGGCTGACGTATAAAAACCCGGACTGCGGCTGGGGTCATGCGCTGGAACATGATGTGCGTACCCCGGATTCAAATCCGGTAGCGCTGGAATTTTTGTTGACGGTGCTGCGAATCACCCAAGTTCCGGTTCGCACATTATTGGATGGCACACCCGCATGGTTGGAAGCTAATCAAGAAGCGGATGGTTCGCTGAAAAATCCAGCCAGTCTGCGCGAATACCCGTGCGCGCCGTGGTGGAACGAATGGGGTGGACAGCGCGCGCCGGATTCAATTGTGGGCAATCTGACAGGGTTGAGTTTGGCGACTCCAGCATTATCCGAAGCCACGCGCCGTTGGGTGCGAGCCAACCTGACGCTGGATAAGGTGCGCGGCAACGAATGGCTGTTCATGGCGTATCATGCCCATGATTATTTTTTGCAGGTGAATGATTTCCCGGACGGCGAAACTTTCCGGCAGGCGACATTGGATAACCTGACGGCCTGCGCCGAAAAGATGCCGGAGAAGCAGTATTATGTGCTGTTCCATTTCGCCATGTGGCCGAACAGCGTCGTGAGCAAGGCGCTGCCGCAAGCTCTCATTAACCGCAGTCTGGATTATGTGATGGATACGCAGCGGGACGACGGCGGCTGGAACGATGAACACGGCCTTTCACAGTGGCTCCCGTGGGTGACGATCAGCAATCTGCTGGCGCTGCGGAATTATGGACGGCTGTGAACCACAACGATCTTTAGAAACCATACATAGAGGCGTAACATGTGTTACGTCCATACATACAAGATTTTCAAACAGCTTTTAAAGCGCGTAAAGCCCGCAGTGTTACCCACTTGTTGGGCTGTTTTTTCGCGCCAAAATCTGCCCATGTTTTGTCGGCATAATTGTATTCCAGCGTCCAGCGGCCTTGTAAATCCTGTTTTTCGCGGATTAACTTCAGCGCATTGTGCAAACGCGGATCGCTGCCACAGCCCAACGCCGCCAATGCTTCGACGTTTTGCAGCAGATCGGTGACGTAAAAGACCGGGAAACCAAATTTCCACCAGTTTCCGCTGGGTTTGGCGCTGTAACCGGATGGATAATCGGCTAAGGCGGGATCGGTGCTGAACAGAAAATCGATTCCTTCCTGAATGGCACGGCTGATGACGGGGGTGTGGCGCTCATGCGGCCATTTGCTGAAAGCCAGCATGACCTTGACCGCGCCCCAAGCACAGGACTGTTTATTGTTAGAACCGCAAGCAAAACGCGGCCCACACTTGCCCGCATAATA
Organism: Anaerolineae bacterium; assembly: GCA_019912965.1. GTDB lineage: Bacteria > Chloroflexota > Anaerolineae > Aggregatilineales > Phototrophicaceae > CFX2. The sequence goes on along the minus strand of JAIOHM010000146.1, from coordinate 711 downwards.
GCGCACCGCAGCGTGGCGATCCCCTACTGGCGCAACGCCTTCGCCCGTCACACTGCGTGCCATCCAATCAAAGGCGGTTTCGAGCCGCGAATCGGTGCAGCCCAGTGCTACCAGTGACGCACACAGATTACCCTGCAAACAATCCGCTGTGCCAGATGGCGCACCGGATGCGGTGAACTGTCCGCCTGCCGTCAGGGCGTGGTCGAGTATGTAGGCACAAGCACGTCCAATGCGTTCATCGTAGGCGGTGGATGCTCCAAGCTGCGCTAACAGGCTGATTGACCAGACCGTTCCGCGATATTTGGGATAATATCCCGGCCCCGGTTCGACCCAATACCCCGCCTCGTCCATTTCAGCGAGGATGGTCGCAATCGGTTCTTTGGTGTGAGCTTCTGCACAAGCCGCGACAAGTTCTTTATCATCCGGCGGGGCATCCACCAAATCGCGCAGGGCAAGATAGCGGATGCAGGGGTTGTTCTTTTCCAGTAGCCAATCGAGTACAGCGTTGGTGTGCGAATTCATCATCACATCTCCTACCAACACATCAGGTTCGCTCTCAGCCTAAGCGCAGTTTCCGAAAAAGCGGTAGTGTGAAAGGACATGATTTTGGAATGAGGGAAAGTACATTGAGAGTCACGGTCAACAAAAAAGCCCTCTCAAAACAGTTTAGAGGACGACAGTTTTAAGGGTATGTGTGGAAATATATTATTT
>JAIOHM010000145.1 GCA_019912965.1 Anaerolineae bacterium | reverse complement strand
TGGGCAAGTATCGTCGGCTTAGTAAAGATTATGAAGCCTTGCCCACCGTCAGCGAGACTTGGATTTATGTTGCAATGGTAGATCGAATGCTTCACCACCTTAGTCCATAATTTTATCTGTTACAACTACTCTCTAAAGGCTAAAGGCTGATTGGCGGCGAAACACTTTTCGCCACCGCGCCGCCGCCGCCATCGCCGCCATTGTTCCCTTCTCCAGTTGGAGAGGCTAGCAAGGGGTGAGGTAAATTTCTCTGGAAACTCAGAACTGTGAACTGATAACCGACAACCACTCTTCCCCGCAAGCTTCGCAAATTTCACAAAAATTCACTGCGAATCTGACGAATTTGCAGAATCTTGCGCACGTTGCGAATCAACTAATAGCTGTTCGTACTTATCAGAATAACTTTTCCGGACGTGCTGCCCATCCATGATCGATGCGGGCTAATGTAGCTTCCCAACTGCGTACCCCGCTGGTTGCGTCCGGCGCTTCCACATTACACGCCCCCACCGCGCAAGCCATCCGAACCGCTTCTTCAGGAGGCTTTCCCCGCAGCAGACTCGTTAAAAACCCCGCGTAGGCCGCGTCGCCTGCGCCCGTCGTTCCCACCACATCCACCTGAAATGCCGGATGCCAGAATTGAACGTTCGCCCATTGTTCTGGCACAAGCTCTAGTCGTTCGAGTTGTTCGATGCGGGACGCATCCGCCGTTTTCAGGTAAATGCCCATCTCACCCAACTTGAATCCTGCAATAGCGCATCCCATTCCGATTAACTCATCCGCCAGTCCCGATAAATAGTCATACGTCAGATGGTCGCGTAGCTTACCCCGCCATGTTTCGGTGTTCGCCCGCCGCAGGCAGAACAGGATTTCCTCAATGCTGGGGATAAAAATATCCACATAAGGCAGCGTTCGCTGGAATATGCCCACCCAATCGACCTGCCCACTGAGCGTTTTAGGGTCAGGCAGCGCCATATCCAGCGAAGTCACAACGCCTGTTGCTCTCGCCTGTTGATAAATGGTTTCCAGCGCTTTTCCTTCATTGGTGATCAAACCGGGCAGCAGGGCAGGGTAGCCTAGATGAAAAATCTTCACCTGTTTCAGCAGTTCATAATCTACATCGTTCGCGCCAAAAGTCCGGTTTGTTCCTGTACAGTGAAGGAATATCCGGTCAACCTTTTCCGGCGAAAGCACAATCGTGTATGAACTCGGTTCGCCACTGCGTTTATGGATGAGTTCGCTCAGGTATGGAGCATAGCTTTCAATCACATCGATGATCGCTTGCCCGATAAAGTCGTCACCCACATTAGACATCAGCCGCACATTGACGCCCAATTGATGTAGCGCCAACCCGGTGTTGGAAACCGCCCCACCTGTGGAGAGTGTCAACGCCCCGGTTTCATACAGTCGTCCCGGTGCGCTCAGGGCAGCCAGTGGAACACTTGCCATTTCCGGCAGCATATCGAGGCACAGATGCCCGCTGACGATAATATCGACTGCCTCCACGCTGTTTGCTCCGTTTCAGTCGAGGGTGATAACTTGTTTCTGCTTGCCCGATTCAAGTGCAGCAGTCAAAATCCGATGGTGCTGAGCAGTTTCCGCTGGCGTCGCGCAGTAAAACGGCTGAAGCATTCCCTCTCGTCCGTTCGCCAACTGATCGCAGAACGCCGCCCACATTTGCAGGATACCGTCCGAGAATCCGAACTCAAAAATGCCCCCGGTGATCGTTGGATAAGCTGTCTCGTATCCCAGATCAAGCACCGTCCAGGCTTGTTCCCCGCCCGGTGTATAACTCATCGTTCGCAGTGTTTTAGGGTACTTACTGGAATACTCCGCGCTGAAATCCGTCCCACTTACCCTGATGTACCAGGTATTGGTTTCCCCCGGTGCAATGCGATAAGTCTGGATTGTCATTGGAAACTGTTGACCGGTTGTCTCCACCTCGCAGTTGATGGTCGCGTTATCCCACGTTTCACAGGGCACAAGTGTCCCGCTGGCGTTGGGGCGTTGGGTAACGATTTTATTCAACTGAGCATAAACTCGTTTTGGCATCCAGCCCGCCCGCAGCGGAATATGCAGAGGATGCATCCCCAGATCGCCCATGCACCCATATTCGCCGTTGACCTCAATCATTCGCTTCCAGTTGATCTTTTTGTTGGGGTCAAGGTCGCTGCTGTGCAGCAGCCCCGCCTCGACCTGGATAATCTTGCCGAAACGATTTTCATTGATGTATCGGATAATCCGTTGCGCGCCGGGGAAGAAGGGGAATTCTGATGAACAGGCTACCACCACATCTGGATTTTGGCTGATCACGTCCATAATCTGCTGGTTGGCTTGCAGGTCAATGCCAAAGGGTTTCTCGCCCAGTAGATGTTTTCCTGAGCGGATGATATCTACATAAAACTGGGCATGCAGATTATGAGGCACAGCACAGTAAATTGCATCCACCGCATCGCTGTTCAGCAAATCATGATAATTATTGGTTCGCACTTGGATGCTGTCGAAGTTCGAGTCGAACCAGTCAAACAGCTTATCATTGGTGTCGCAGATAGCCGTGATTCGTGGGACGAAATCCAGATTGAGCAAGTGACACCAGCGTGCTGCCGCGCTCCCAAACTCGCGCCCCATTAGCCCCAGCCCGATAATCCCGAACCGTATTGTTTGGCGCATCTTTGTCATGGATACTTCTCCGACCCTTCATAACCGCACATCCCAACGCGCGGTGAGTTTACAACGGGAAGGAAATAATCCTCCTCATATTCATCACTTTTGTGGATTTGAGTATTATGCTTTGGCGCGCAGTCCTCACAAAACCATGAAGGATCATTGTAAATACATGCGGAGCATACATGTTGAGCAGGTTTTTTGTGGCACATTTCGCACAAAATAAGGGGAGGCTCATTACGTGCCATCAGCGTTAAGGGATCTTTGCTTTTTCCTTCACGTTCGGCGATCACCTTTAGACTCAAATTGGTGGTTGTGCCAAAGTCATATTCATGCTGAAAAATCATATCGGGTTTTAATACCTTTTGGAGTACTGCCCCCATATTCTTCTCACCATATTCACCCATTGGGTGTACAGAATAAGTTTGTGAGCCAATTCTGAATGCGCTGAGATGTCCGCAACATTCTAGCCAGATATCACGTAAAAACTGGTCAAGTACAGCAAGGGTTTGAGAGGCATCAATCTCAAGGTGAATCCAATAATCTTTCTCATATTCTCCAGAAATCATCAAATGAAACCATTTCTTGAATTTCCCTTTGCCATCGTTGTTTGCTTCTGCAATGATAGCTTGACGTTTTTCACATCCTGCTAGATGGCGTGCCATTCCAGCTTTAGCATAGGAAGTAGCACAGTAAGTACATATTCCTTTTGATTGCGGTCGTCTCTTTGGCATTTATGCCTCCAAATGCTGGGCTGCTTGTTGAGGTGTCGCCCCATCATGCACAATTGCCATCAGCGCGCGTGTCATCCTTGCGGGGTTCGGATGTTGAATCACATTTCGCCCATAAACGATGCCTCGCGCACCCTGCTGAATCAGATCATAGGTTCGTTGCAGGATTTCTGCGTCGGAAACTTTGCCCCCGCCGCGTACCAGAACGGGTTTGCCAGCCGCAACTTGTATAACCTTGTGATACTCACTCACATTGTCGCAGGGGTCGGCTTTAATCACATCTGCGCCCAACTCAATCGCCTGTCGAACGAGTGGCAAGATTTTATCAATATCCCCGTCCACCATATACCCACCCGCTGTAGCATTATCTTTCATTGCCAGCGGCTCAATCATCAGTGGCATCCCATAGCGTTCGCATTGGGGCTTCAGGGTACAGATATTCTGAATGCACGCCTCATAAACTTCGGGTTGGTCAGGCAGATTGAACAGATTGACCACCACACAGGCTGCATCCAGCCGGAGCGCCTGCTCTAAAGGATCGCTAATAATTCTGCTATAGAGCTTGCGTGGCAGGGATTTGCCATACACATTGGCGATATCTGTTCGTAGTACCAGCGCAGGTTTTGCTTTGCCGGGAATTGTCTGCAAAATCGCTGCTTGCCCGATGCTCAGTTGAATTGCATCTGGGTCAGCTTCTACCAGTGTCTGTACCACTTGATGCATATCTTCGATGTCGGTTAGGAAACTGCGTTCACCAAAGAAGCCATGATCGACAGCTACATCAAAACACTTGCCGTCTGGCGCAAATAATCGATTTAAACGTGGGGTAATGCTCATGATTAAAATTCACTCCTGTGATGCATAGTCATGTAAATTGAATGTTGGGTTAGGCGAGCCTTCCCGCTGTAATTGGAGAACACCTTCTTTGTGTTCTTTAATGTGGTCAGCGCCTTCCAGAATTTCGAGACGCCAACCAGTCTCAATGCTCTGGCCGGGTTCAAGTGTCGCCAATCGCCCATTTCGGCGCGCCGCATTTTGCCCTTCAGGAATGCAGTTGCCGGGTTCAATGCCGGAGACGTAAATCCCCTGCCGCGTATTTTTCCATTGAGTCAAATAGGGGAGTTGGGTTGTGTCCCACTGAAGAGAGATGCCGAACGTTTCTTCACGATTGATCAGAAGTGTTTCGGTGTAGCCGTTGTTAGTGATCTTAAGGTGGTGAAAAAATACTTGTTCAGCGTAGCTGGCTTGAGCAGCTTCATAACGCGGCCAGGTTTCAAAACCTGCTTTGGCTGCCTGATCGCGAGGGTAAACACGCTCAAAAGGGGTTACCAATTGTGTGCCTTGCTGAATGAGCGGAAACCCAAGATTGATGTGATACAACACCATCAACGGAACAGCTTGATCGCCAAGATTAGTAATCGTGTCTGCCAGTCTGAGGCTTGGAGTATGGGTATTTTGCCATATCTTTCGCTCAACCCGAATTTGCGTCCCGAACAGTGTTGACTGGTAAATGGTGCTGCTTAGCGATAATTCATGATTGGTTTCGGTTATCCATTCCCCATGAATGTTGATGTTTTGGGCACGAAATCTTGTGTACGGCCCATGTATATCACGCCATTCGCCTGTGATTTCGTCATGTTCTGGTGGGCCAACGTGGGTCAGACCGCAGGTGGTCAGCAGGCCGCCATTAAACTGTTGCAGCCAGTTCTGCCCAAAATCTGGCGAGTGGGGGGAACCAGGGGCAATCCAGGTTAGCGGAATCCCCTTGTAATGCGCTGTCCAGATGTCCATACCTCGGTCTGGCAGCAGAGTGAAAGTCAACCCACTGCTGTTGTAAGCTTCAATGATACGCATTCCGTTGGACAGAGTTGACTGGCGGAAGTCGATGAATTGGCGCATATCGAGGCTGTGACGCCTGATTGTCTCTCGCGTCCAGTCATTGGGGTTAAAAATCATATTTATTCGCAATCATTGTAATCACACCAATAGGTAAAAGTGGGCAATCCAGTTATTAGGTTTTGCCCTCAAAGATGGCTATTGGGTGAATGGTCGCATCCGGTACATGCCTGCCACATTGGTAAAGTAGATATTGCCGTCCGGCCCCTGTGCCAGTTCAATCTGGCAGCGCTGCCCTCTTGGCAAGCTCACTAATGTAGGCTCATCGAGAAATTCAGTGCGGGTTTCATTGAGTTTGACGCGCCGCAATTCTTCCAGTTTATAGGAGCAGTAGAAAAGCTGGTCTTTCCATCCGGGGAATGATTCCCCGCTGTAAACCATGATGCCTGTAGGTGCGATTGTGGGCGTCCACGAGATCAGCGGCTTAAGCCCTTCAGACTGTCGAACTTCAATCGGGTTATTGCAATCGACTCGATCTGTCCATCCGTAATTCCCGTTTGGAATGATTCGATTGATTTCGTCATCGCAATCCGGGCCATTTTCTGTCGCGAAAATTACATTGCTGATCGAGTCAAATGCGAATGAAAATGTGTTACGAACGCCGAATGCCCAAACAGTGTTGCCCAGATACGGATTTCCAGGAGCAGCGACCAACTGATTGCCAGCTATCACATAGCGGTGAATCTTGCCGCCTACATTGTTCAATTCTTGAGCTGCTTTAAGATTTCCCATATCACCAATTGAGACATAGAAGAAACCATCAGATCCAAATCGGAGTCTGCCGCCGTTGTGTAATGCCAATCCATTATCAGGAAGCTCGACCCGTAGCAGTTGAACCGGGCCTACACCAACACCATCTTGCAGGGTGTAGCGAACGATTAGATTGGCTGGGGAGGGGTTAGCTACTGATACTTCTGCAGTGTAGAAAACATAGAACAGATTATTTTCTTCAAATTTGGGGTCTAGTGCGACGCTCAGAAGTCCCTGTTCATTTTCTGTCAGCACTTCAACTTCAATAACAGGTTCTTCTGGTATGGTGCCATCTGTGTTCATAAAGCGCAGACGGCCATCTTTTTCTGTCCAGAACATGCGCCCGTCGGGTGCCCACACAATCGATGTAATCATGGTCTGTTCGACGACAGGTTCAACAATATATTGAGGGTTTTCATTCGGCTCTTCTGTGGCATCTTGTGCTTGGGTTAGCAAGGCACTTAGACTTAAGCCCAGAAGTAAACTTAGAAAGATCACTTTACGCATTTTTCTGATCCATTATTATTTTCCGGTTAGCCTGTTAATTGTATCGAAGTAACTGGCTTTTTCCTTGATCCAGTTATACCGCTCAAACACCCGCTGTGCGTTATCAGCAAGTGTTTTTAGTTTTTCAGGTGATTGTGCTAACTCTACAATCCGTGCAGCGATGCCCTCAATATCACCCGGCTCAAAATAAGCAAGGTCTTCATCACTGAAATAGTTTTCAATGGTTGGCCGCCGGGAAACCAGGCACGGAACCCCAGCTGCCACGCATTCCAGCAATTTTAGCGGCAGCACATAATCGGTGTAAGGATCATGGCGCGAAGGCTCAACACCGAGATGGGCTTGCCGGAGCAGGTTCGGCATATCATTTAGCGGCACAGGTGGGTGAAATTCGACCGCATTCTGAAGTTGAAGTTCGTGTACCAAATTTTGGAGTTGATCGGGGTATTCGCCCTCTTTATCCAGTTTGCCGACGATGCGAAAAAACACATGGGGTGCTTGCTGTCGGGCGATTTTGACTGCCTTGATAACATCGTGTAATTGGTAGCGTTCGGCGATCGTTCCCGCAAAGAGCAGCGTAAAATGTTCCGATGACGGTAATTCACGCTCCCCTAAATAAAAACGGTTATCTGGCATATTGCGAACCAGATTGATTTTATCGCCCCGTATACCGCGCCGGATGAAAATATCCTTAAATGATTGATCGACCGTAATCAGAGCGTCAGCATACCAACACGAAATGCGCTCCTGAAATTCCAAAACACGGATGATAAAACCTCGTTCAAGATCATACTTGGACATGAATAACTCTGGCATCGGGTCATGTAAATCAAGGATGAGTTTCGCGCCCCTTAGCCGGGGAATAAAACCGGAAAAAATCAAAAAATCCGGCATGTTGTGAACATGAATCACATCAAAATGCTGTTTGAGTTCCAGTTGGGAGAGTCTGATGCTGAATAGCACAAACGACCAGATGTATTCCCAGATATACCAGAGCTTGCCACCGCGTTTCCGTTCAAAGCGAACACGGTAAATATCGACTCCGTTTACCTGTTCGCTTGGGGTGTCTTCTGGAGCTTGTAAGCATACGACGCTAACTTCGTGCCCTTCATTGGCGAGGGCTTCTGCATAGCGGATAACACGGGCATCTCGTAGATAATAAGCATGGACAACCATGCCGACGCGCAGTTTATTGTTCATGCTGTGTCTTCTTCAGTTTCCCAAGAACGCGCTTATAGACTTCAATTGTTCTGGCGGCGCAGGCTTCCAGGCTGTAGGGGAGTGCCCGTTCTCGACCATGTTCAAGTCTTTTGCCGTCTGCGAAGGCTAACCGAAGTTTGGCAGCCATGTCGTTTGGTTCCCGCTCACATAGATAACAGCCTTCCAGATCGCCGATATGCACTTTTACATCAGCAACATCAACCGACACAATCGGCAGGTTACAGGCCAGCGCTTCCCGAATAGTGCCGGGCGAACCCTCATAGGATGAAGCCATTGCAAGTACATCGCAGGCATTCATATATTCTGCGATTTCCTCGGAGGTTTTGCCATAGGCAACCACCATCTCAGCTTCTGGTATTTGCTTGATTGCAGCCTCGATAATGTCTGGACGTTTGTGATAAACCCTGGTGGGGTTATAAGGGAACAGGGCGAGTTTTTTGTCTTTGGGCAATCCCAATTTTTCGCGCATCATTGACTGTTCAGTCGGTTTGAAGATGTCAACATCCGTGCCGTAGGGAATTACGTCTGCCGGGTAATTATCAACCAGTGCCTTCATCTGCCCGCCGGGAACGATGACTGCCCGTACCATGTGTACCAATACCCGCGCGATCAGTCGTTCCCATTTTCGATAAACATCAGACCCCATTAAGCTGAGTATCAAGGGTTTGCGGAACTGACAGCGTGCAACAACTCCATGAAAACCATAATGTGCATGGATAAGATCATACTTATCCAGATCGCCCCGCAGTGACATGATGAAAAACTTTACAGCCCCTTTCAGGTAGTTGAGCTTTGAATAAGTACCACCGATTGGGAAATAATCGGCTTCTACGCCTAAACGCTCTACCCCTTGTTTAAGTTGGCGTGGGCAAACATGGGCAGTGCGATCATCATTAGTGATTTCCAGCGGCACATCCTGTGCCGCGATGACAACATACAGAATTCTCATCTGTTCTCCAATACCTTTTGGTAAACTTTCAATGTTTCTGTGCCAATATGCGACCAGTTCAAATCAGTCTGGCAGCGTTTTCGTGCGCCAGTTTGCAACTGAAATTGCAAATCTTTGTCTTTTAGGAGACGGATGATCGACTCGGCCAATGCTTGTGGATTATGTGCTGGAACGAGCAATCCATCTTGCTCATGTCGTACCATTTCGGTGAGGCCGCCAATCTGTGAGGCAATGACTGGTGTATCCAGCCCGTAAGCCAGCGCAGCCACACCGCTTTGTGATGCCTCTATATAAGGTAGAATGGTAACGGCACTGCGTTGAAATAAACTAACAACTTCTGACTGGGCAATGTAACGGTTTAAAATCTCATATCGGTTGAGGTCTATGCCATCAGGGAAGTGTTGTTCCAAGTCTTCTCCCCGACCGGCAATAATCAGTTTTACCTGCGGAATTTGCTGAGCGACAATTGGCATGGCTTCCATTAAATAGCGTAGCCCTTTGTACGGCCAGATACGCCCAAAGAAGAGTAGAGTATAGGGTTCACGCTCAACGGATGTTCCGTCTGACCAGTGTTTATAATATGATCCAATTTCCCCATGTTGCAGGACGCTGACTTTTTCTGGCGAACGCCCAAAGTGTTTTAGAAGTTGTTCCTTGAGCAAATCTGCGTGGACGATCAGATGTTTGGAACGATAGTAGGGAATGCGTCCTGTATAAACCGATCCCGGTACGCGCGATTGGTCACCGGGGTGGGGGAAGACATCGTGAATGGTTGTCACCATAGGAGGCAGTTGATCATAAAATGTAGCAGTGTCAAACCAGGGGTCGCATGTTGCCTGAACATGTAACACATCTGGATGCAGATCGCGGATATATTTGAACAGATTTCGCACAACGCTCAGGTTTTGGGGATTCCGGGTTTGGGGTTTTTTGAAGTTGTAAATTTTAATGCGTGGATCAAGTGCGCTGTCGCAATCGGCACTCATTTTCTCAGGGTGAATAACGATAATTTCAGCTTTGTCGGCTAATCCATTTGCCAGTCCAGCAGTATAGGGCTTGAAGTCATAGTGTAAAAGCGCGACTTTCATCAATCACCTAAATGATCTGTTTGTTCCAGTATTGTTCGAGAGTAGTGTGAGGCTCTTCAAAAGACTCAATGGCCGAAGTAATCGTCAATAGCAATTGGAATTCTTCTTTGCTGTACTGCTGTAGGTTGCTCAACATGTTATGGACTGCTGGCGCAGACAGATAGTTTGAAACCGATGGACTGTTCCGAAGTTGATCCATAATGCATTGGATAATCAAATGATCAGGTGCATAGGGATTGGTACGCCCGATAACGTTTTTGGCGTAGCGCACCAGTCTTGGCGAACGTGATACAGCTCCCATTAACATCCGTTTGACGCCGTGTTTCAGTCGATAGCGTTTAGAAGTAATGGGAAGTCCTACATTTTGTTCTGTTAAAGCTGCTGCACTTGGCGAAAGCCGGGACATGAATTCGCTGTAGAGGGCATAATTTGCCTTCTGGTCATCCGGGCAGTGCATCACATAGTTGAAGAAGTGGATGGAGTAGAATGGAGCCATACTCCAAAAATAACAACGGTTGCGATCCTCGCTTTCAAACGCGAACTTGGGCGCGCGTTCGTAGATCAAATAATGAACGTGTTTCTGGTTGGTATCTTTTTCGGGATAAGCTTCGAAACACTCATATAATTCATCCACAATTTCACGTTTGGGAACGCCCGTCAGAGCAGATGCGGTGTCCAATGATGCCCTTTGATGGCGAGAAGTCACAAATTGCACTAGATCATGGGTATCCGTCAGGTGACGGGCTGCCCGTTGGTCAGAAATCTTTCCCCCACCATCTCCTGTAAAGTAGTAGATAGGTTGATCACTGTATTGTTTTATCGCTTCAAAAAAGACCAGAATATCGCACAAACGCAGGCCACAAAGCCCGCCTTTGATCTTCAACAGCTTGAAGGTTTCTTCGCCCGTTGTTGGTCCTAGCTCACTAACTCTCCATTCAGCATTGAACAGTTTTGCTGTTTGTTCCGCCAATTCCACATCGCTTTTTGCTACTCTGTAATAATCCAAAAAAGAGGCGGTGATGAATGGGAGGTTAAGGTTATGCAGCGCTGCCCCAATAGAACGTGAATCCCGTCCGCCGCTAAGGGACAGAACATTAGTATGTTGAGGATTTGTGCGATTGCGTGTGGCTTCGTAAAAGATAGAAACCATCGCTTCAGCGTTTTGGTGAATGGTTTTGGTGCGATTTTCTTTATGATCGAAGTTGAAACTGTAAATCTGTTCGTGCTGGAATTTATGGGGGGATGCCAGAATGAATGAGGCGGGTGGCAGCAAATCAACATTTTCAAAAAGAGTTCTTCGTCCAAATGGAAAGCCCAAGAGAAGATATTGGGCTAATGCCATTCGATCAAACTGCCGCAGTGGGAGAAGATTAGCGAGAAAACGGATATCTCTCGAAATCAAAATTTCGTTTTGGGTTTGATGAAAATAGAGCTGCAAACGTCCCAATATGTCATTGAATAAGGCAATACGGTTTGAGCGCTTGTCGTATATAACAATGACGAACTCACCGTCTGTATGGAATAGCCAGTTTACAAGTCTGTCGCGCGGATTTGACCCGAAAATGAGATGCGCCAGTTCGTAGAGTTCACTTTGCACCTGTTCAAGTGGTTTATCATAAATACGGCCCTCAAGAATGATCTGAAAAGAATCGTTTTCAAAGGTTGTAACCGGATAATCTTCGTAGCGAACACAACCGACGAAACACGATGGACTATCGTGCAGCGTTTCCTGAAAATTGGATGGAAAATATAGTGTTTCCCCAAGGGACTGCACGATGGCTGATTTTCTAAGCTCGCCCGCTAGGTTGAACACAAGACTGATGCCGGGCATAGAGCTTTACCCCCTTTACTGAAGCCGGATTTATCGAACAAAAATGAGCAATACTACTGCTGTCAGACCACTAAGCAGTAATGGGCGGCGTACTGTAGCCCAAACGTTGACTTTAAATAGCTCACTATAAACTGCATACACATATTGAATAAAAGAACTCAGTTGCATAATGACATACACTAGAGCAGCACCTAATAGTTGAAACCGTCCTATAAGCGGCACCGCGATTGCCAATCCCAGGATTGTCGTGATGATAACTTCACGCATGTTGATGTGTTCGAGTCTGTTGGCAACCAGCAAATATCCAAGCGGGCGATATACTGCCACCGAAATCAGCGCTACGGCAGTAATTTTGAGAGCATCCGCCCCAAGAGCAAATTCCGGGTCACGGTATAAAAATATGAGAAGCTGTTCGCCCAAAAAGAAGATAATTACAATAGTGGGAAGCGCGAAAAGGAGGAGGGCTTCCAGTACTCGTTGAGTAAGTTTCTTTTGTTGTTCCATTCCCAATACCACTGATTTGGACATTGTAGGAAAAACGGAAACAATGATGCTGTGGTTAATGATTTGAAATGGCTGCATAATTTGGGTAATTGCGCCATATAAACCCACAATTACCTCGCCAGCCAACAGTGAAAGCAGCACAGCCTGTAAACGGGTTTGAAGAACTGTTACCCCTTCAATTACGATAAAAGACCGGGACATTAAAAAGGTGGTTTTTAGAAAGCTCCAGTCAATCCGCCATTGGGGTTTGAGGAACCGTAGAATAAAGAGCCATTGCAGAATGAGGATAATAACTTCTGATACAACCTGTATCCAAGCAATGACGACGATTCCATATCCCAATTTCATGAGCACAACACTAAGTGTAACGCGCACAATGTAGATGGGTACTGTAGAGATTGCCATCAAATGCAATTTGTTGAAAGTTTGGAATATGGTTTCAGTTACATTCGATAGTGAAAACGGGATAATTGCTAATCCCAGAATGTAGCAAACTTGTGCTGTATCCTCAGTGTAAGGTAGCACCCAAACAATGATGACTAACGCAGCATAACAGAACGCACAAAAGGCTAACTGTAACCATGTTCCATTGCCCAGATATTTAGGTGCCTGCTGGATGTCGCGCGAAAGTTCTCGCACAAACAAAACCTTTAGTCCTTGTGAGCCAATAGCCATGAACAGGAAATAATAGGCAACAGCCAGCATGTATTGACCGAGTTCGAATGGGCCTAGAATTCGTGCTATTCCAAGTGTGAGCGCGAACGTTGTAACACTTTGAACAACCCGATTGATGAGAATTATGAGCGAATTGCCGACTAACCGACGTTTCATCCACTATGCTCCGGGTTGATGCTTGCTATCAGTTAGGAAAGGATGTACGGATTTTAATTGTTTTGATGAGAAATTTGTCACTATTTGCAAGATGTTGGGTGCTTTTGCTTCCTGTTTTTGTAGCCAGCTAATTGAAGATAAGATGGCTGCTTGAATCCACAAGAGTTGGATTAATGTTCGACCATTAAAAATCTCCCCAAGCATATGGAATCCTGCCCCGGCCATACTTGCTAGAATACCAAGTGCAATTGGACTGTAGAGTTTATCTCCACTTAGGATAATTTTGAAGGCCTGCCAAGCGAGTATGACACGGAAGGCGACATAAAGCGCAAAACCGACTGTGCCAGTTTCTGACCAGACAAGCAGCCACCCATTATGCACAATGTGTAGCCATGCTCCATATTGTTCCGGTTCAACATAATCATGAAGAACAACGCCGAAATTGTTGATTCCAATTCCTGTAATGGGATTTGCTCGGATCATGTTGAATGCAATTTCAGCTAATGGCGCGCGGGCTTCAGCGGATCCTTTGTCATCCTCGGTTAGTCTGTCGGTAATTGAACCGGAAAAGAGAGTAAATAGAACGGTTCCAACTAACAGCGTAATCACCACTGACTTTACATCAATCCATCGTTTCCATAAGCCGATAACACCGATGATTGCAATACTAATTAAAGCGGCTGTCCACGCCCCTCGCGATTCGGTGCCTATGAGATTATGTACTGTGAGGAGTGTTATAACTGCGAGTGACCACTTATGCCATCGATGCATGGGTATCAACAGGCAGGTTATCATCATTGCCAGCATTTGTGAAAGATGGCTACCTGCGGCATTAGGGCTGTACAAAGTACCACTGACGCGCCGAGCATAATCGCCTGTTGAGGATGATGCGCTTGAAATAAGACCGAATCCCTGCATCTCCATTAGTACTAACTGAATGATAGTGCTAAATAACATTACGTAAATGATAAATAGGAGCGACCCTTTATCTTTAATGTAATTGACCAGATAGAAAAATAACAGGAATATAACCGTATAATTCCATAACTGGAAAATTGCGAGGTCAGGGCGTTTTGCGCCAATTATTGAAAGAACTATAGCGCCTAGAAAACAGACTGCTAACGAACCAATCACATCCAGCTTGAGATTTTTTTGCGTCTGTTTTGTCTGATTGCGGCGTAAATCAATCATCCACAATGCGTACAAACCAGCCAGAGCCAAAAATGTGATCGAAATATTTGGGCCGCAACTCGATAACAAATACTGCTTGCTACAGGTGAGGTGAAAATCCAGACCAGATATGGAGTCGACAAAGATGACAATGATAAGCAGTCGTTTGATGTCCTTTGTGATGAGGACAATAATTAACCCTGCCATACCACCGACTACCAGGGCGAATAGCTTGATTGAGAGGCCTTGCCCTGCCAGGATAATGACGACTCCCCCAATCCCCAAGCCGAGGAGCGAAGCCAGAAAATACTGTCCCAGTTGGGTTTTTTTCAACAACCAGGTCATTGATGTGCCCAATCTTTTAAAATGGATATTTATCCGACCTGTGGAGATGTGTAGTAGTTAGACATCCGTCTTGGCGTGTCATTAAGCACGAGTCCTATCGGATGGGCTTGAACTTCAGCAATTTGTGCGAGTGTGTTAGCAATTGTATCGCTGCGTGATTGTCCACAGCGAACAATCTGTAATACGCCATCCGCTAATGGTGCCAAAACGGCTGAATCGATAACGGGCATTAGTGCCGGAGCATCCAACAGCACAATATCGAACTTTGGCCCAAGTTCCTGCAGTACATTTTTCATGTAGGAAGATGTGAGCAGGGCAGTGGGATCATCTGGCAATAGGCCACTAGTAAGCACTTTCAAATTCTGAACATTGGTGGATTGGATTGCTTCGGTCAGGCTGACTTTCTTTTCCAAAACTGTACTTAAGCCAATTTCATTTGGAAGGTTAAATATTTTGTGTTGTGTTGGTCGGCGAAGATCGCAGTCAACGATTAACACTCTTAAACCAAGCTGAGCAATGGACATAGCCAGATTAGAAACGATTGTCGATTTACCCTCATCTGTCTCCCCGCTGGTGACAAGAATGGTTTTGAGAGACATGTCCTTTTGGAGTGAGAAGATGTTCACTCGTAACCGACGGTAGGCCTCTCTCTGGATAGGGGGCATATTGAGCAAACTTAACTCAGAATGGCGGGATTTGTAAATTTCGGCGAGGATGGGCAATCGCACTATGGACTGTATCTGTGATGGGGTATACACCCGTTTGTCGAGATTATTCAACAAGAGGACAAGCCCAACCCCACCCATCAGTCCAAGAACGCCTCCTAAAAGGATATTCAGATTGCGGCGTGGGCTAGAGGGGGAATTGGGAGCGGTTGCCGGTTCGATGAGCGTAATTGCATTGATTCGCATTGTTTCAAGCAAACGGGTCTGGTCGTATTGAGCCAAGAGTGTTTCGTAGGTTTGCTGTTTGATGACCGACTCTCGACTTATCTCTGCAATTCGAGTAGTGTTTCCTGGATCTTCAATCAGCAACTGGTTGTATTCATTTTGCAAGTCGGTTAATTCTTGCTGAACTTGATCCATCTGTGCCCGAACTGCTTCAGATGCGCCTTGTTCTGTAACCGATGCATTGGTTTGGGCGATCAGGCCATTCGCCAGTGCATTTGCGATATTTGCTGCTTCTGTGGGGTTTGTATTGGTGACAGTGATGCGAATTAACTCAGTTTCTTCAAGAACTTGAACCTCGACGGTGCCGCTTAATTGAGCTGGCCGAACATCTAGATTAAGCTCATTAATAACGGATTCCAGAAGCGGCCAACTGCGTGCCATAATGGTGTAGGTGTTCATAATCCGAACAACATATTGAACATCGGCACGTTCTATAAGTGGATTAGGAGCGGCAGATACACGAATTAATGCCGAAGCTGTATAAATGGGTGTAACCAGAAAACTGCCTACTCCCGCAACACTGACGGCGACGATAATAGTTGCAACGATTATCCATTTGCGCCGCCATAGAGTATCAATAAAATCTCGGAGTTCCACTACAATCTCCCATTAACTGCCCGGTTTAGGCACGCAGTGTGTTATACAATACTTGTAAATCTGAACACCTGAGAAATTTCGTTCTTCAAGCACCTGATAATTGTCGTTAAGGTAGGATTTGATTTCGCCATTTGGGTCAGTTTGCCAAGCGCGAGCTTCCACAAGCCATAGGGTGTTGGTATTACGAGCGGCATTTGTGACCAATTCGATGGCTGGTTGAGGCTGGGAACTGGTCACAATTGGATTGTCGGAGTGAAAATACCAATTAAATAGACTCCCGACGGTAATTACCAGAATGTGATCGTCTGGTTGTATTTCTTGGGTCACATAGTTGGCTGCGCTACGCACATCTTCTTTGGCGTAACGGGAGTTGAAGTAGTGATTATACAACGAGATGCCACTATAAGTAATGATGACTATGAGGGCAACCGTACCAATGCGCCGACCCAATTTTTCGATCCCACTGGCAAGTAACCACAGATAGGCAGGGAGCGAAACCAAAACATAGCGAACATTGAAAATCATGCTCTGACGAAGTAACGGGATAAACACAGCAATAAATACAGGTACGGTTGCCCACAGAATGATAAGCATTGCTTTTTCACGATTTTGTCGCCATTGGTGATAGATACCCGCGATCACTAGAATTGAGGTTGTGATCGCTAGGGGTAGGATGAGCGCTAGATATGGAATTAGGACTGAAATATGGTGAGCACGCAGTTCATTTATCGTAGGGCCGAGTGAGTATCCTGTTGTGAAGGCATAATAATTATAGAATATGTGAAGGATGCTTACTGGTCGAACTGTGCCAATTTGCTTGGCAGGCAAGCTTGCCAGGATAATCAACCAGGGCGTGTAAGCCACCAGAAGAATTGCTTGTGCGATGATCCAGCGGGATAATAAATCTCGTCGGAATAGAAGTAAGTGGATTGAGAGTGTAATTGGAATTAGCCCTGAGTACAGATGACTATAGACTGCCAGCACTGCAGCGACAGCATATCCTAACCAAGCGAACCGCGAGCCGTTTTTCAATATAAGAATGTAAAAATATACCGTCATTAGCACGAACATAAGTGCCTGACTATACATTCTGGCTTCCTGTGAATGCCAGATAAGTAGGGGAGATATGCTGGCTAACAACATTGTCAGAATTGTTATCTTGAGACCTGATAATTGTCTCCCAATCAAATAGATGAAAAGCACACTTACTACCCCAGCAATAGCTGACGGTAATCGCAGGATAAATTCTGATTGATTAAATTTGAGTAGAACATTTAAGGTCGCGTAGTAGAGCGGTGGGTGAACGTCAAAGGTTGATAGGTTTGAGGCATAACGAAGAGCAGCCATCTCATCATACCAGAAGTTGGTTTTCCCCAAGTTGAGGAAACGAAGAGCAGCAGCGATGAGGATTATGCTGATTACCACCATGTAGATGATATTCTGGCGACTTAATGTGGCGGTTGAGGGTGGGGTAACTAATTCAGAGGGAGGTAGGTTTGGAAGTTTTTGCTCCGAATGGGATACAGTTTGCATGATTATTTTGCCCCACGTCCTGTAATAACTGCAGGAACTGTGAGGAACATGATTTTGATGTCTGACCAAATCGAACGGCGTTTCAGATATTCCAGATCAAGTTCGACCATCTGATCTAATGTGCCGCGTCCGCGTAATTTAATCTGCCACCAACCTGTCATGCCGGGCATAGCATCTAGCCGAGCATAGTGGCGATCTTCATAGGCTTCAACCTCATATACTGGTACTGGCCTTGGTCCAACCAGACTCATATCACCTTTAACCACATTTATTAACTGTGGAAGTTCATCCAGGCTTGTTGCTCTTAAAATTCTACCAATGCGGGTTACACGGGGATCTGCTTTGGGTTTAATAATTTCCTGTTCATTGTTGATTTTGTTAAGTTTTCCCTCAACCCAATCCTGAACCCATTTCTGGTGCATTGCATCATTCTGATTCTGGTCATCGTGCATGGTTCTAAATTTATAGATCTTGAAGTTGGTTGTTAGGAGCAGTGGCCCTGTTTGGGAAACAAGCAGTACCCGCTTACCTACTCTCATCTGTGTGAATAAAACTGGACCAGAGGAATCGAGCCTGATTAAAAGGGCAATTAACACCAGTATTGGTGCTAGAATGATCAGAGCTGTTGTGGCTATCAGCAAATCCATAATCCGTTTAATTATGTTGTAAAAGATGTTTTCCCGAACTTTTAGGACTGATCGATCCAGCCAGTGTTGGGCGCTGCTGCGCCAAATGATGGCCCGGGGGGATAGAAGTAGAATTTTAATATCCAACCACGCTGAACGGTTATATACATAGCTGATGTCGGTGGCGGCCATTTCTTCAATGGTGCCAATGTGCTTGCGGGTAACTTGCCATAATCCTGTAATGCCAGGCTTCGTGTCAAAACGAACTTCATACTCCGGGACGATTTCTCGTTCTAGGGCACGAGTAGAAATGGGGCGCGGCCCAATCAAGGCCATGTCCCCTTTAAGTACATTGATTAATTCAGGCAGTTCGTCCATGCTGGTCTTTTGTAAAAACTTGCCCACACGGGTAATCCGTCTGTCTGTAAATCGGAGGATGTGTGCGTCGAGTTCATGTGTGGTGCGGAATCGATACATCTGAAACACTTCTACCCGCTCACTTAAGCGTCTGTGTCCATTTGATGTTCGCCGCCCAACACGAGGTTCACTTACGATCACTACACCTTTTGTTTCCAGCTTGATTGCGATGCCAATAGCCAGCAGGATTGGCGAGAAAATCACCAGAAAGGTCAATGCAAGCCCAAAATCAATGATACGTTTGACTCGCTCATAAATTGCCGAACCAGTCATTAAATCAGGATTGTCATGAGTTGTATCTTGGTTAGCATATTGCCATTGAGTCTGCATTTGTCGGGTAACCTTTTGCCAGATGATCGACATTGGCTGCATTACATTTGAATTTGTTACTGTGATTTATGTTATTAAACTAAAAACCCTACCTTGCGACCAACTAAACATTCCAGGTGAGTTACTGGGAGGTTGTGCTACAGGCTGAGGGGGCTAGCCCTGCTAGATATGATGACAGAGCAGCTTCAGATATTGGTGCTAATTCCGCAAGTTTTTCACAACTTACAGACACCAATTCAGCATCCGATAGGCTTGAGGTTTCGTCATTGAGTGTTATGAAAATACTGAAATCAACGCTATAGACCTGATTGTTTGCGCTCACATAGTTGAGCCGTTTGGTTTCGGTATTGTAGCTTGTGCGCAGGACATCTTCAGTCAAAGTCGCGATTGGTTTACCAGTGTTGAGCTGCCATAGCTGTGCAGGCCCATTGGCAAAATCGATTAATACATAATCGCCATTTTCGATTAGAAATGCACGAGACACAACATCTGGAAGCGTTATGAGCAGATTGACACGGTTTACATCAACTTGCCAGATTTCGCCTGGCACATTGTCATAGATAGCAATCAGATATGTACCACCTTTGATTGGAATTACATCATTTACGCGTTCTTGTTGCGCGCCCAAGGTTGCGATTCGTGCCCCATCTACTGCAGACCATATCTCGGCGGGTTCGGTGCCTTCGTAGCGCGCCACAAAATAGACATCCCCAACAATAGCGGTAGATTCCTCGATATTCCCATTGAGTTGTGCTAATCGTCTGCCTTCAGCCACTGACCAGATTTCTGAGATGGTATTGTTAATGTAGTCAGCAATGAACACTTCCTGATCGAGGGCGAGATCAAGATCAAGATTAAGCACACTACCATTAAAAGTAGCAATGGGTTCCAGTGGGTCCGTTTTCCAAAGCTCGCTCGGCGAACCATCAGCGTAACGCACGATAAAATGTTGGCGGTTCAAGAATGTGATACTTGGATCAATGTCGCCCGAAAATGTGTAGGCGACTTCAATAGGTGGCTCTGCACGCCAGATTTGTGCTGGTTGTCCGCCCGCGTATTGTACGATGAAATAGGGGTTGGCTTGAATATCTGTGACACTGGTTGCACGCCCAATGATTTCTGTCACACGCGCAAATGGATTGGTGCGCCAGATTTCGTCAAATTCTCCATCCTTGCGCAGTACAAAAATGCTGTTGTTGTATGGTTC
Organism: Anaerolineae bacterium; assembly: GCA_019912965.1. Taxonomy (GTDB): domain Bacteria; phylum Chloroflexota; class Anaerolineae; order Aggregatilineales; family Phototrophicaceae; genus CFX2. Next base: position 25,374 of record JAIOHM010000145.1, on the reverse strand, counting down.
AGTGATAACTTCATCTGCTTTTTGGACAATCTGACCCGATATAGTTTCCCGAATATCTCCTTGAAGTTCGAGGTCGGTATATGCTACAAAGAAATAACCATCTGCCAGCGGAACAACCTCTTGATAGTCTCCATCGAGGGAGATGATCCGGTTGAGTGTAGCTGTTTCCCACAGATCACTTGGTTGGTCATTTTCGTACTTTAGCACAAAGAAGGTTGTATTATCCAGTTGAACGAGATTTGGAATGTTGATATCTTGGGCCGGATCAAAGGCAGGCGCAACTTCTCCCTCTAGTTGAAGGGCTGGTTGCCCATCTTCTGTACGCCATAATTCATCTGGAGTGTCATCGTCATAATCGACAACGAATACTTGTCCCCCTGCAACTGGAATAATTTGATTCACTGGGCCAGTGAGCGCTGCTAAAAATTGTGGTGGATTAATGTGCCAGAGTTCGTCCGCTTTATCAGCAAAGTCAATAACTGCGAATTGGTTTCCCAAGAACCAACTATTCGTGACTCCATCCCCTAAATTAAGGCTTGCATTGGCCTGTAGAGCATTTCGAAGTGCCTCTCCAGCCAGTCCATTGGTTGTGTCTCCGCCTTCTGCAAAAGCGATTGCACCTCCTTCGGCAGCCAGCCTGAGCGCTAGCTGGGGATCTGTGTTGAGTAGCATATTAACATCTTTTACCAAGTTATTGGCAAGATAACGGCGTAATTGCTGCTCCGCCTCTATCGCTGTGGCTTGAGCTTGTACCTGTATGATTGCTGCGAGGTCAATTGCACTTTGGGCGGTTGCTTGAAGTTCTATAGACTTTGCAACTGCGGTTGCATTGTCAGACTGTTCGCTTCGTAGTGCATCGGCTGTAGCTACTGCTGCTGCCGCTGCTGCTTGAGCGATTGATTGTGCTGTGGATGCGGCAGCATATTCTGCATCCAATGTAGCCGCCAGGTTTTGTGTTTCAGCCTGTCTTGTGCCTATCGAATTGCGGTCTGCTTCAACAGTTGCATTGTTAGCGATAACGGTAGCATATTGGCTGGTTGTATTGGCTTGCAGGGTTGATAATCGGTCGCGATCATTGACGGTTTGAACACTGAATACGCCACCCCCAATGATGATGATGGCAAATAAGCCCAGCAATGCCCCCATTATGGCTAATGCGCGGCGTCGGATTTTTGTTTGATGTTCCTGTTTGGTTTCGATGGATTTTCTTAGTTGCAGACTCATGTCAACATAGTCTTGCAGAAGTGGAGAAGGTAGATGGTCTGGGTCTTGAACCCATAATCTGGCTTCATCGAGGGTTACACCACGTATTAACGCTTCGTCGGTGTAGCCGCGTGCAATCCAGTCTTCGGCCATTCGCTCCAGCGCGCTGGCATAACGCAGACTAATTGCGTCGTTTTCTAACCAAGCAGCATAGCGCTTCCAAGTCAACGGGATAACTTCATGAGTTAGTGTGATGAAAACAGTGTTGGTATCTATGTCCAACCATTCATAAAGTAGTTCAGCCTGGATCAGTTGATCAATGACTTCGTTGATTTCCTCTTTTTTTGCCCAGGTAAAGACGAAACGATCTCGCGGTAATGTTCGTGCGACTGCCTCGCCGCTGTCCAAAATATCAACGAGCCAAACGAGAATCCGTTGCGTAATGAGCTGCCGCATTGATGTGAGACTTTCAAAAAAAGCCTCAACATACTTTTCGAACGCCTCACGGACACCCCCTACAGCCTGATAATTGGCCTCATTTAATGCCCCAGTTTCGAATAATCTAGTTAGGGTGAAGGACAGACGCGGAAGGAGATTTCGCTCGTTTCCGTGCCTGATCTCTTTTACAATGCGTTGGGGAAGGTTTTGTTCATAGGCGAGTCCGATGACACGTGCTGGCCCTTCAATAATCTCAGTAATTTCCGAATCATTGAGTTGCGGTACTCTAAACTGATTCGATTGAAGAATTTCTGCCCATTTGGGGTATTCCAGCAACCGTTTCTGGAAATCATCTCGCAGCACCAAGACTACCAATGCGCCTTTGGTATTGTTGGAAATTGCCCGGTACAACATGTCCAGAAAATAGATGCGATCTGATAAGGAGAAGCGCGTAAAAACATTCTCAAACGCATCAAAAATGACCACAATACGCTCATCGGAAGATGTGATCTCATCAATTAAGTGAGTCAACGAATCCGGGTTTGTTTCGAGGCGACTGAATACCCCGTCTGTATGTGGTGCTAATTGCTGTAAGTGGCGAGCAAGTTGTTGAATAGGGCTGTTTTCTAGTCGAATGTAGATAGGTATCCAGTTTTGCTCACTCGCCTGCAATGCTGGAATCAACGCGCTTTTGACAATAGAGGTTTTACCACTACCGCTAGTGCCGGTTAGGGCTATAACCTGACCATTTTCAGCAATGTGATTTAGGAGTTGTTGGGTAAATGCGATGCGCCCAAATAGTAAATGTCCATCGATAGTCGTATAAGAATTTAATCCTTTGTAGGGGTTAAGTTTCTTCTCTCGCAAAGTTGATTGTAAGCGGGTAAGCAGTTGCTGATAGCCGCTATCATAGTTCTCTGATAAATCAATAATGTCTGCTGCTAAGCTATCAGGCACCGTGCAAGGGGCAATTTTGATGGGTACATTGATCAAATCAGATTGAATGAGATGTTCCCATAACTCCGCTTGGATAGATTGTGGAGTGAGGAGTATCAAGTTTACATCACGAACATCTTGATCACGCAAAGTAATTGCCAGACCTGTATCCTGGAGGTCTTTAAGCAGTTTGTGTGCATTATCATCTGCAACGAAGTTAATGAAAATTCGCATTCAATTATGACCCTGTTTATATCTGTGCATTCAGCCTGGATTTCAATTTGCTATCCCGCATTAGCATATAACAGCCGCTAACTGGACGCAAACAAAGTGACAACACCTAAAGCTATCCCAAAATACTTACTGAGGCATGTATGAGAATCACGATGGTTCGATACGAACCCCTTGCGCTGCAACTGGAAGATTAACTATTTGTCCGCCAGCTTGCTGAATACTGTCGGCTATTGCTTGTGATTTGTTTGTGGAAACCACAGCAAACATGCAGTCACCGCCACCTGCGCCAGACAGCTTCGCTCCCCAAGCACCGGAAATTCGAGCCGCATAAATTGGCAGGAAAAGCTGAGGTGTTACAACGCCGAATGCATCTAGCAACCCCTGATGCATGTTGGCTAATTCACCCAGTGTTTGCCAATCACCTGCAATTATTGTGGTTTTAGCATCCTCAACAATTGCTTCCATAATGCTAAAAATTTGATTGACTTTGAGCATATGGCGTTTTTGGAGCATTTTAACCTGAGTGATGTAGTTGGTTGTTTGCACTTTTTCTCCACTATAGCCGATCAAAATCGGAAGCGGTGGAGTTTTTATGATTTCTAGCTGTGCTCCTCCTTTGACATAATAAACGGTTCCTCCATAAACTGCCGCTGCTACATCGACACCTGAACCTGCTCCCTGTACACTGAGCACCGCCGCATAAGATAGATCAAAAATTTGCCTTGATGAAAGTTCAATATCCATTAACATTGCAAGCGCCTTAATTGTTGCAACAGTGATGGCTGATGAACTTCCTAATCCAAAAGTCACGAGTGGGCCATGTGTGGTTAGTCTGATGCCGTTTTTAAGCTGGCGATTTTTGAAAAATTCCTTTATTGCCGCTTCCATAAAGGCCGTTTCTTTGGGACTTTCCCCATCCTGATTGGTAAGCTGAATATGGCGCACAGTGCCTTGTGATCTGAGTTCAGGGGTTTCGATTTGGATATAGGACTGATCAGAATGCTCGGCTTTTACATAAAACCGCAGATCAACGGCTGTGACTAAGCAGGGGTAACCATAAACTGCGGCATGATCGCCGAAAAGGACTAGTTTGCCGGGGGCTGATGCGGTAATACTCATAAAACTCCCCAAAATGCGATGCGGCGTTCGCTGTATCGCGCAGTACTTGTGGTATTCTACTGGACAGTTCAGGACTCTTACAGATTAAAGGTGGATGAAAACCTATGCAAAAAGCTACTGCGCTTGCACATCCTAACCTCGCTTTCTTGAAATATTGGGGAAAGCGTGACTCCAAATTAAATATCCCCCTCAATAATTCCATTTCGATGAATTTGGGCGGGGTTTATACACAGACAACGGTTGAGTTTGATAATGCGCTTGCTGAGGATGAAGTATTAGTTGTAGGGCAGGGGGCGGAAGCAAAATTTGACCGTCGTGTTTCGAAACACCTGGATCGTATTCGATCCTTGGCGCAGGTGAGTACGCGAGCTAGAGTAAAAACTCAGAATTCATTTCCAGCGGGTACAGGTTTTGCATCATCTGCATCAGGTTTTGCTGCTTTAACACTGGCAGCGGCAGCCGCCCTGAATCTTAACCTGGATGAGCGACAGTTATCTATTTTGGCGCGACAAGGGTCGGGGTCGGCTTGTCGTTCGATACCTGATGGATTTGTTGAATGGATTGCAGGTGAAACGAGTGAGGATTCTTTCGCGAGGCAATTGGCGACCCCTGACCATTGGGATATTGTAGATGTTGCAGTTGCTGTTTCGCAAGAACAGAAAAAGGTTTCATCTAGTGAAGGTCATGAACTGGCACTCAATAGTCCATTTTGGGATGTACGGGCTGGACTGCTGCCAAGTAAATATGAGCGTATGCGCCATGCAATTCTGGAACGAAATCTTGTTACTTTTGGGCAGGAATTAGAGACGGAAGCCATGATGATGCATTCCATTATGATGACTTCTGCTCATCATGATAATACATCCTGGTATTCAGGGATTTACTATTGGCTACCCGATACACTTGAACTGATTATGGCTGTGCAAACATGGCGGGCGGATGGGCTAGAGGTATATTTTACGCTCGATGCTGGACCAACAGTACATCTTATTTGCCTGGAAAGTAATAAATCAATGGTTGCTGAAGCTGTGCGAAGATTGGCTACTCAACATGATCGTTTGAATTGGGTGATTACTGAAAATCATCCAGCACCTGGTGCTCGACTGGTAGATGGTTAGAGGGGATCTTGAGGTGTGTGATTTGATATGGTCACGCACCTCTTCTGAAGGGATTAACTCATCTTCGCGAAAATGGGTTTGATCGCCGGGTAGAGTTCACGGAACAAATTGTACTGATGATCAAAATGCTGACGATGTTCCTGATTTGGTGTCAATGAAATTTTGATCGGAAAATGATCGGGGGGAGTGAAGGTTGTGATTTCACCGGCTGCTACCCTTGCTGCGAGTACAGCGCCACGCACTCCCACGTTTTCTGCATCACCAGCAACATCTACGGGAACATTGGTAATATCAGCGAAAAGCTGACACCATTTTTGTGAACGTGTTCCGCCGCCTGTAAGGGTGATTGCATTGGCAGGAAACAAGAGCAGTGCATTTAGGGCATGGCGATAGGCATATACCACACCTTCCAGCACCGCCCGATACAAATCCGCTTTAGTGGTGCGTCCACTCATCCCAACAAAAGCTGCTCGCGCTAAAGGATCCCGGAATGGAGAGCGTTCGCCATTTAGATAGGGGAGGTAGAGCAATCCTGATGGTGGATGTTCTATAGACTGTTCGATTAAGTGATCGTAATCGTCAGCGTTGAAAAGATTTCGCACCCATTCGAGATTTCCGCCAGCGGTGAGCAATGGGGCAACCTGGATATAATATGTCTGTTTGGGATGAGCAAGGGTGATTGCTCCTTGATCGGGTGAGGCACGTCCCGGTGAGGTGAAAGCGATCCAGCCACTTGTACCTAAATAGGCATAGACGCGGCCCGCCTCACCACTGCCTGCGCCAATGGTAGTTGCCCCGGCATCGCCTGGGCCAAGATACACTCGAATACCCGTTTTTAGGCCCAGTTCGTTAGCAGCTTTCTCTGTAAGTGTTCCAACTTGAGTTCCGCCAGAGGACATTGTTGGAAATAATGGCAGCGTTTCACCAATACCTATTTCGTCCAGAGTTTCGCGATCAAGTGCTCGCCGTTCCCCGATGTCCATCAATCCTGTAGTTGAGGCAGTGGTGGTATCGGCAGCGGCAACTCCAGTCATTTTGAAAGCAAGGAAATCCGCTGCTCCAAACAAGAGATGTTTAGCCGAGGCAAGTTGATTTGGCTGATGTAGTTTCAGCCATAAAAGCTTGGCAAGTAGACTACTTGCATCCTGGTCATTGCCTGTTAGACTACGTAGGTGTTCAACACCAAACCGCCTCACAATGCCTTCTGCTTCGGCGCGCGCCCGTGTATCACTGTATAGGATAACTTGATTTACAGGAGCGCCTTCAGCATCAATCAGAATTACGTTCTGCATTTGACCCGTAAGTGCGATTCCCTCAACTTGATTTAGTTTGTCATCTGCCGCTAATTCTCGACATGCCTCAATCGTGGATTTCCACCAATCGGTCGCATCTTGCTCGATAACCCCGCTTTCTGCCATGTGTGTTGGGTAGCTACGATAGGCACTGCGAATGATTCTGCCTTCTGCATCTACAAAAGCTGCTTTAAGACCTGTCGTGCCGACGTCAAATGCCAGCCACATTTTTTGTGTAGTCACTTGTAGATTTCCTTAATTAAGGTGTGTTGCACTATAAAGCATTTGAATGTAGTTCACTAATTCCTGTTCACCCGCGGCAAGGTGTTCAATAATTTTTGTGCCGACAATTGCCATATCCACACCCATTATTGCCAGTTCTTTGATTTGCTCAGGCTTTTGAATTCCAACACCGACACCAATTGGTATAGATGAATCTGCGGCGCGTACCCGTTTAATTATCTTTGACAACAACAAGTATAAATCCTCTGTACCTGTTGATTGCCCGGTTATACCTGGGGCGGCTTTGATGTAGATTAAATCTCCATTTTGTATGCTCCACTGGATGGATTCATCTGATGCACGAGCATCTAAGAGTGTAATTGAAGCCAAACCTAGTGCACGGGTCTGCGCAGCAACCTGAGCGCCTTCTACTGGATCAATATCTGGCGCAAGCATGCCGTGAATATTGTTTTCTACGCAAAGTTTTAGGAATCCATCCAATGCACGTCCAACAGCCGTGTAAGTCATTACAAAGCGCGGCTGGTGTACAGTGTGTAAGCCCCCAATGAGTGCCAGTGCTGGTTCAGCGTGAATACCATGCTGTCTTGTAACAAGTTGGTGGGCATTGGCAATTACGGGCCCATCCAGAATAGGTTCGTCTGCCGGAATGCCAAACTCAATTACATCCAGAGCGGCGGCAGCCCGCACCATCCTGAAAAAAACATCAGGGGTAGGGTAACCAGCTAAGAAGTAGCCGCAAAGCGCCATACGACCTGATTGACGCACTGCCTGGAGGCGTGTTAGAAGAGGATTTGCCATAGATTTAAGAACGCTTTGAAAGACTGCTCAGGGTTACTGCCAGAACAATAATAATACCGGTCATAATTTGCTGGATATATGAGTCAATCTTAAGTTGTGTCATACCATTTGCAAGCACACCTAGAAAGAGCACTCCAAGAAATGTACCAAGAACATGGGGTTCACCTTCTTCGCTCATGGTCATACCCAGGAAAACAGATGCAATGGCAGTCAACATCAATGTATCGCCCTGTTTGGGGTTGGCGGAAGCAAGGCGACTAGTCAGCATGATTCCGGCTAGCGCAGCTCCCAGACCGCTGAGAACAAAGGCAAACAGCCGAATTAGTCGAACCCGTACCCCACTAAGTCGTGCGGCTTCCATGTTGCCACCCAGCGCATATAGTCGACGGCCAAAAACGGTTTGTTCCAGCACCACCCAAATCACACCAAGCATAATGAGTGTGACAATTGTCAGAAAGGGGAAGTCGATCTCGCGGGTTCCAACAGTGGTTAGAAAAATCCCCTCATTTCCAAATGCGCTAAATGCTTCTGGTATCACACGGCCAAAGATAGTGCTGCCGCCACTGATTGAGAACGCCAAGCCACTGAAGATGGTCATGGTACTTAGTGTGGCGACGAAAGGTGAAATGCGAATATAGGATACCAAGAGGCCATTCAACAGACCGCCCAATGCACCGGTAATCAATGCAAATAGGATGGCGACGGTGATAGATTGTTCCGCCTGAAAAAGCGTACCAATAACGATGCCTACAAGACTTGCCATTGCGCCCACACTAAGGTCAAAATCGCCAACCGACATCACTATTGTCATTGTAAAAGCGACAACACCCAAAATGCTGATTTGCTGGGTAATATTTAACCAATTGGGAACCGTCATAAAAGTTTCAGGTAACTGCCACCAGAAAATGCCGACCATTACCAAGAAACCAATCAGTGTTCCGAAGGTGCGTAACCAACGCAACCAGGGAATAGCAGTGGGGGCAGGTTTTGTTTTGAGTTCAGTTATCATTATCCCGCAATTCTCCGTAGCATAACTTAAGTAGTTTTGCCTCGGTGAGACCTTTGGTTTCGACGATCCCCGCCATCCGCCCTTTATGCATAATCAAGATGCGGTCTGTCATGCCGATTAATTCCGGCAAATCGGATGATGCCATCAAAATGCCGGTTCCAGCGGCGCTGATTTTTCGGATAAGGGCATAAATATCTGCTTTTGCCCCTACATCAACCCCTCGTGTCGGTTCATCCAGCAGTAGAATCCGGGGTGGACGAACCAGAGCACGAGCAAAAACAACTTTTTGTTGATTCCCCCCACTAAGCTGACGCACAATCTGTGAAGGATTTCTGCTTTTGAGTCGTATCGATTCACCTATGGTGGTGCTGGTGTTCCATTCAGCGCGGTGATTAAGAAAAATACCAATACGGCTCAGATAGCGAAGCTGGGGGAGGGTGACATTGTTGCCCACACTACGCGATAAAATAAGCCCTTGTGAGCGCCGCTCTTCTGGTACAAAAGCAATGCCACGTTTCCAGCTTGAGGCGGGAGAAGCGTGTTTAATGGATTGACCATCGAGCAGCAGTGTTCCATTGATTAAACGATCTGCTCCCATGATGCCACGTAGTAATTCAGTTCGCCCAGAACCGCTTAGCCCTGCTACCCCAAGAATTTCTCCTTGGGCTAATTGAAATGATACGCCGTGTATTGCGGTTGTTTTTAGCATTTGGGCGTCAAATAATGTCTGGGTGTTAGACTGATTTTCTCTTGCTGGATACACCTGTTGGAGTGTTCGACCTGTCATAATGTGGATAAGGTCGTTGGGAGTTACAGATTGGATGCTGCTAGTGTTGACCACTTGCCCATCGCGCATTACAGTAATGCGGTCTGCAATCTGAAAAATTTCATCTAATCGATGTGATACATACAGAATGGCACAACCGCGTTTTCGCAATGTGTTAATTACAGTAAATAGCTGAGCTGTTTCTTGCCCGGCCAAAGCGGCTGTTGGCTCATCCATAACATATACAATCGCACTGGTTTCTTCAGTATCTTCTCCAACAAAAGCACGGGCGATGCTAACAAGCATCTGGTCGCCCGGACTGAGACGAGCAACTTTGGCGCGAGGAGGAATATGCGTAACACCAAGTTGAGCCAAAACAGCGCGCGCACGTTCATTGAGCTTCTGCCAAGCAACGAATATACCCCCATAAGTGGGATACTTTTGCCCTAAAAAAATGTTTTCGGCTACCGATAGCTGGGGTACTACGTTGAGTTCCTGGTGAATAAAGCGTAGCCCAAAATTGAATGCTGCCTGTGGATGGTTGATAACTGCTGGTTGGTTTCGAATATGGATTTGAATGGAGTCGGCTGGAACAACGCCCGCCATTAATTTTATTAACGTTGATTTTCCGGCACCATTCTCGCCCAGCAACGCATGAACTTCGCCTGCTTTCAAGTCAAGCGAAGCTCCTATTAAAACGGGAATACCGCCATAACTCTTGTTTGCATCCTGGATTGTTAGCAATGACGGAATAATTTGATCAGATTCCATATTCGTAAAACCATTGGAGAGGGGCGGTCTGTTCCAGATCACCCCTCAATTCGAATCGACTACGCCTATGTGAAAATCAAGTTATTCTGGCAGAAAATCGACCACATTGGTTGCTGTAACCAATGTAGTAGGAACATACACGGTGGTTTGCGTTAATGCACCTTCGCTCAAGTAAATTTCAATCTGATCAGCGACGGCGCTGCCGATACCCGTAAAGTCCTGAGCAACCGAGGCTTCAAAGTTGCCGCCAGCAGCAATAGCGTCCAGTGCCTGTGGGTTGGCGTCAATACCTACAATCACGATGCCTTCACCTTCACGGCCAGCAGCTTCAATAGCCTGTAAGGCTCCAAGCGCGGGTTGATCCCAAGCAGCCCATACGGCTGAAATACTGCCTGGATCAGGATTGGCGGCCAGAATGGCTTCCATTTTGGCGCGTGAGTCAGCGATACCACCATCAGTTACATCTGGTACTACTGTGTCTACAATCTCGATATCCGGGGTGTTGCCGAAGATTGTTTCAGCAATTACACCGCGCTTCTGAACGGGTGGATACGCGGGAAATTCAAACAAAACTATACGTCCCACGCCGCCCAGACGATCTACCACATAGGTGGCTGTTTCGGCAGCCATTGCATAGCCGTTACTGGTAACATTCACTAGTACTTCTGGTGCATTACCTGCGTCCATGCCGAAAACCGGAATGCCTGCACTAGCGGCCTCTGCCAAGGCAGGAACTTGCGATGGGTCAACATTAATGACAATAGCATCTGCACCCTGATTGACTACATCCTGAATGCGGCTGTTAAGTGCAGCAATATCGCCTGCTGTATCAATCACATTGACCGTCCAGCCCTTTTCTTCGGCTGCTGCCTGAAATGCTTCGACCATAAACTGTGTGCCTGGTTGCGCCAGATAGGGGGTAAGAACAGCGATATTCGGGGAGTCTTGGGCAACGACAGTTGGAGCAAAAGAGATTGCTCCAAGCACGACTACTAACAATGCGAGCCATAATCCGCGTTTTGCCATAAGAAGTTCTCCTCAGTGACTATAGTTAAATGATGCCGATGAAACGGTCAACACGACACATTTGTCTTCGTGATGTACCCAAATATCCGATGCCCATTATAACCTGTTCGGGGCTTTACCAACTGATATGGTATGTGCAGGTATCTGCTCCTTTTTTGCGACAAGGCGCTTTAGAGTCATGATATACCGCCAGATGGGCATTTGCTGGTTTGAAGCGCCGTGCAAGCCCCAAGATAATTCCGTAATCCAGGTCACATGGAAAAGGGGTGTGTGCAACGATTTCGACCTGACGATTATTAATCACCTGCGCGTTGTAGTGCCCGATGTCACCCCCACGATGGTTCATATGATAAGCATCATCAAGGGAGAGGAGCGCTTTCTGAATCGAATCAATCTCCGGAGGGAAAACAGCTTTTTCGGGCACTTTTGTGCCTGTACTCACCAGATTGAGTGAGGCGTTTTTTGCCAGGGAGATTTCTTTGTAGAAATCCAGGATTGGCTGAAGACGATACCATTCATCGGCTTCCAGTTTGTCCAATCCGTATTTTTCGATCAGTGAGCGGGCACTTGCGCTCATTCCAGCGATGACCGACATCATGGATTGTCCTCGGACTTCCACGTTTGGGTCAAACGAAATGAACTCAGCCATAAAGCATTCCTTTGGCATGGTGCCAGAACATGGTTACGGATTTTAAGACATCTTTATTCTAGTGTGTTTATGAGAGATTTGTCATATGGATTTGGCTTTAGGTATGTATTGAAACAAATTTGTATTTCATTGTCGTTCAAGAATTGTTTTCCAGAATACCCATCAGAATTAATATGGCCAGGATTGTTAGTCCATAAGCTGCCGCTGCAGATTGGAGGTTGACTGCTGCGACGATGATGACCCCAAAGCTGAGTATCGTTGCCAAAATACGAGTTTGGAGTACTCGCTTGGTGGTCATGGCGACTGCTCCACAAAGGGCTACAAGCAACGTCAGGATTGGTATCATCGTCAGACCATACAGGGTTATATCTGGTGGAAAAGTCTGGAGCAGCCATATACCCAAACTTCCAGCTACAGTGAAAACCAGCGGCAGAATAATATCGGCAAGCAGAAGTTGAAATCCGCCCACTGGCAAAAACTGTCGCAAAAACTGTTCTTCAATATCAACTCGGAATACATACAGCAAGCCCGCAGGCGGTGCAACTCCGACCGCCAATAACCAAGCAATCCATACCTGAATGGGTAGGCTGTTCGTTATAATCAGGACTGCCATTTGTGTGATTGCTGCTCCCCACAGGAAACTGAACATCAACATAAATGGATGACGTATATAGGAAAGCGCGGCACGTGTCATTAACGTCCAAAACCCATAGGCTTTCGGCAATTTTAACAATGGCTTTCGACCAGCTTGAGCTGATTGAATTCTGATTCTGAATTGTAGATCGATTTGTCGCCATGCAAGCAATCCTAACGCTTGGATGCGGGCGTACAGAATACTTTCATCTACTGCTTGTATCATGTTAATGCGCTGACTCAAGTACAGCAGTATTCCTATAAGGGCTGCTGCTGTGATGATAAAAAGTGGCAACAACCAGTTTGGGGCTATTCCGTATATTTGGAGTATAACCGCACGCCCCGGCCAGAGAACCCACTCAGGTACAAAGTAAGCGAGGATGACCAAGATTAGGGGTAAAAGCCATAAATTGTGCCAGTTTCGTATGTGTGGATTAATGAGACGAAAGGTACCCAGCAGCCAAGCAAATGCCTGCGAAAGTATCAACAAGGGAATGATGATAAGGCAGGCACGGACAGCAGCAATTCCGCCCAGACCTGAACCCAAAGGGCGAACCAGGATTACGGCGAACAATGTTCCTGTTGAGCCGAGAATGAGTGACCGAATGAGAGACTGACGAATGAAACCTAGTGTAACGAGCGCAGCAGGATTTATGGGTGCTCCAGCAACATAAGCCATGTCTGCAAACGAAAGTTTTAGAGGCGTACTGCGAAGTGCTGTAACCATGAAATACACCTGAAGGAGGAGTACTACGATAGGGATTCCTTGCAGTAGCCCGATTAGTGCAGTGTTAGGGAGAAATGCGCCAATTGTATTGGCTTGCTCAAAGCCCCATGAACCCATTGCGCCAACCCAAATCAGGCCAATGCCCGCCAGATAGACTACATATAAGCGGCTGGATAGGGTTTGTTCCCCTGATTGATATCCAAGTACACGCAGCCAGTAAATTGCCGAATCCTGAAATTGTTTGAGGCGCAGCCAAGTGATTAGATGAAGATCATGCCTCATGTGCTGTTGATGCTTTCCTTGCACGGATGGCTGAACGCAATAGTGTATCCAGCGTCAGTTCCCCGTCAACTTGAAGCGAAGTGCGTAATTCATCAGGCGTGCCTTGCGCGATAAGTTCGCCACCTTCCATAATATAGTAGCGATCAGGATGAGATTGCTGTGGTAGTTGGTGGCTGCTCAGGAGAATAGTCATGCCTTCGTTGCGATGACGATTGAGTTCGTTCCAAAGGTCATCTGCGGATACCGGGTCTAGTGGCCCAAGCGGTTCATCTAATAGTAAAATTTGTGGATCAATGAGCAGTGCCATACACAGGGCAAGTTTGTAACGCATACCCCGTGAGAATGTAAAAGGAAAGGCATCCCGGTTAGCATATAACCCATATCGCTGTAAGAGGTCTTCAGCTTCGTCTTCCCAATCTCGCCAACCGTGTAATTGAGCATTGAATTGCAGATGTTCCCAAGCTGTTAATTCATCATAGAAGGGTGGGGTATCGGGTACAAGTACAACATGCTCCCGGATGGAACGCTCATATTGCTTGAGCAGTTTACCCATTATGTGAATTTCACCATCTGTTGCTTGTGTCCACCCGGCAATGCAGCGCAATAGAGTGGATTTACCCGCGCCATTGCGACCTACCATTGAAATTAATTGTCCGGCCTCAACCTCGAATGTGATATTGCTGAGTGCATAGAGCGACCCATAACGGTAACTTACCTGTTTTACACCAAGTACGGACGACGTGAGGGTTTCTTCAGCCATGTGATTATTTCTTTTGCCAGCGGATGAAGCGGGTATTGTACATGGTGTCTTTGCTTTTCGGAATGGACACCGTAGACAATCCCACAGGTGAATGCCATGATAATAGGGTTTATAGGCGGACTTAAATGAGGATGTCGAAGCGATATGGGTCTTATGGCAACCGTATTGGCACATGAATATTTGAAACCCATGATGATTGGTGACATTGTTGTTGAAACGCCATTGACTTTGGCTCCAATGGCAGGACAGACTAATCATCCGTTTCGAGTATTGTGTCGGGAAATGGGTGATTGTGGATTGGTTTGTACAGAACTTATCAGCAGCCAGGCCATTCATCATAAAAATAATAAAACCTGGCGCATGTTCGACTGGACAGAAGTGGAACACCCATTTGCGGTTCAATTATATGGTAGTGATCCGTCCATTATGGCTGAGGCTGCTCAAATGGTTGTGGAGCATGGTGCCGACATTGTGGACATCAATATGGGGTGTTGGGTGCCGAAAGTGGCTAAAAGCGGTGGTGGCGCGGCACTACTGCGAGATGTTTGTACGGCGACGATGGTTGTTGAGGCGGTGGTTAAGGCGGTCAATGTTCCGGTCACAGTCAAAGTGCGTAGTGGCTGGGATGCTGAACATATTACAGCCATTGAGTTTGCCCGAGCAGCGGAACTAGCTGGAGTTAAAGCAATTGCGGTTCATGCGCGAACTGCGGAACAAGCCTTTACCGGTTCAGCGAATTGGGACATTATTCGCCAAGTGAAAGAAACGGTGACCAGCATTCCTGTTATTGGCAATGGGGATGTGAAGAGTGCTGATGACGCTGTGCGGATGATGGCAACAACAGGTTGTGATGGGGTAATGATTGGGCGGGCGGCATTGGGCAATCCCTGGATATTCAAGCAAATCGCCCATGAACTGCGCACGGGTGAAAAATCATCTCCCCCAACATCTCAAGAGCGTGCTGCTGCGGCACTGCGCCATGCTCGACTTACAATTGCGACAACCACTATAGGTGAACGACAAGCAGTCATGGAATTGCGTGGACAACTAACGAAATACCATCTGGGATTGCCGGGTGCCGCGGCGGTGCGTGAAAAACTGGTTCATGTTCAATCATTAGCAGATATCGAGAGGATACTTGAGCTGTATTTGTGAGTTGGTATATGAGGGACGATTGAATTCTGGTGCAAACAATAAATAAAAATCCAAGCAATATCTTCGCGTAGTCATCCCCTTTCAGCGTCGTTGCCTGATTTCAATGCTGTAATCAGTTTTTAATCAAATTGCAATCCAAGTGATATATCCTCAAATTTGACCTATCAGGCGATCACTCCAAAGGGTCTCTATGTTGTTTAAATCTATTCGAAGACAACTTCCACTTACTTATGCTGCTATTGCATTAGTAGCTGCATTGGCACTCGGTACGGTGCTACTTGTTACACTGCGCGGGTACTATTCACAGCGGGAACTAGAGCATCTGCAAGGTAATGCCCAAGCAATTAGCCGACCTATCGCTTTAATGTACGCGAATGATTTGTCCGTTGCTGAGATTGAGATGCAGCTTAGAAGCCTATCTTTCCTATCCCAAAGTCGGATTCGTATTCTAGACTCTCAGGGTGAACCGATAGCCGATTCTGGAGGTTTCCAGGAGCGGCGGATGATTGCCCTGAATTACCGCCTTTTGGATGATCCTGACTCGGTATATTTCAATCCCTTTTTACCTCAAAGGCCAACAGACAACAATGGCGCAGTTATGACCTGGTCTGGTTCCATTGAGTTGTTTGATAGTGGTGTAAATAACGATTATGCTCCTGTGCGTCCTGATACTTTTCAGGAATCAACAGATTTTGTGCTTGCTGTTGCTGGTACACCCTATGGGTTTGGGTTAGGACGTGACAGTATGCCGGGACGACGGTCTGATCAGCACGTCAAAACGGCTTTAATTGACCGGGAAAACAACCTCGTCGGGTATGTAGAGCTTTCTGAAGGCCCAGCTTATGGTTCCGAAATTGTTGATGGGGTTGCGCGCGCACTGTTGATTGCCGCAGGTGTTGCGGTGCTAGTAGCGGCGGGTATCGGTTGGATTATCAGCCAACGGATCAGTGCCCCATTAATTTTACTTAGTCAAGCAACCCGCCGAATGGCAGAGGGTAATTTGTCTGCCAGAGTGAGTATGACACGACAGGATGAATTTGGTTTGCTGGCACAATCGTTCAATGAAATGGCGAGCAGGGTGGAAAACACGATTACAACTCTAAAACGATTTGTTGCTGATGCTGCCCATGAACTACACACTCCATTAACCGCCGTTTATGCCAACCTTGAATTGGCCGCTAGTGAGGGGGATGACGAACGTCGGATTTCATTTCTGGAACAAGCACAATTGCAGCTTAAACGATTGGAAGCATTGACGACAAATTTGCTGATGTTATCCCGTCTTGAGGCTGGCACCGCGCCTGATGAACGTGCGACAACTAATTTGGCTGAATTGATGCGAGAGACGAGCGAGTTGTATGCCTCGCGGGCTGAACAAAAAGGTATAGTCTTTGAGCTGGATGTGCCTGACTGCGATATTCGGCTTCGCGCTAATGAAAACCAATTAAGACGGGTTATCGGAAATCTACTTGATAATGCCATCAAATTCACTCCAGAAAATGGCACTATTCGGGTTGGGATATATCAGCAGGGGCAGGATGTGCGGATCCTAGTGAAGGATACCGGGATTGGTATATCGGAGGAAGATTTGCCCTATTTGTTTGGGCGCTTCCGACGGGGGCGTAATGCGGCGTCTTATCCGGGAAGCGGTTTAGGGTTAGCGATCATCAAAGCAATTGTCGAAGCCCATAGCGGCAAAGTCAGCGTAGAGAGCGGGCCAGAGGGAACACAATTTGCTCTCTTGATTCCCGCTACTATTTAAGGTGTGCATATGAGTCAGCAAATTAATCTTCTTCTGATTGAAGATGATCCCGGTGTAGCGCGTAGTTTGCAGGATGGATTGGCACGGGATGGTTACGGCGTGGTGTGGAAAGATACTGGCGGGGCAGGGGTACAGTATGCTCGTGAGCATCAACCACATTTGATTGTTCTGGATATTCGACTACCGGATGGTTCCGGTTTCGATTTCTGCCGACAGATCCGCCAGTTGGGTTTACGCCAACCTATTCTTATGCTGACTGTGCAACAGGATGAAATGGACAAAGTGTTAGGTCTGGAGATGGGCGCAGATGATTATGTTACCAAGCCTTATGGCTTGCGCGAACTACTCTCCCGGATTCGGGCCCTTCTTCGACGAACTTACGGTGAATTTTCCAGTCGAGATGCAAATTTACTATATGTAAGTGATCTGGTGATTGATCGAGGGCGCGGGGTGGTCGGGCGTGGCGATCAGACAATTAACCTGACACCGACGGAGTTTCGTCTCCTGGTTTTTCTCGCCCAGCATCAGGGACAAGCGCTTACTCGCGCCCAAATTCTGGATGCGGTATGGGGCTATGAGGCGGATGTGGATAGCGAACGAGCAGTTAATGTTCATATCCGGCGTTTGCGCGAGAAAGTTGAGTTTGACCCCAGCACACCATCATTGATATTAACAGTTCCTGGTATCGGATACCGCATGGTTGGATAACGTAGGCTAAACGCAGGTTGTAGATATGAGTATCAAACTGGAGAGTGTGCTAGAGTGTTGTAAGTTGAAATGTATCTTTACTACCTATGCAAACTCAGCCCTACCCTCCAAATAGACAACCTAAAATCTCCAGTACAAAACGGCTGATGCCCTGGCTTATAGTAGGTGGCGGGGCAGTGGTGACTCTTGCAGGGATGGTTGCGATGTTTGGCATCCTGGTGGTGGTTGCTTTAACACCCGAACGTATTCCGATGGGCGTCCGGGTCGCTGGGATACTTATTGGTGGTCAATCTTCTGCGGTGGCCAGCCAGACCCTCCAAAATCAATTTGATAATCAGCAAGTTTCTCTCATTGATGGCGATCGCCAGTGGTCAATTTCATCAGGTGAGTTAGGTATTCGTTTTGATGAACAGGCAACCCTGCGATTGGCGCAGGAGTCGCCAAGTAATGCTACGGTGCTGCCTCAATTTCAGATTGATCTAAACCAAACCCAGAATGCTTTGGCAGCACTCAGCAACCAGATTAATATTCCCAGCCTGCTGGGTAATCCGGGACGGTCGATGGATATTCCCGTAACTCTGGATCGCTTACGGGTGGATGTGAGCGGTGAACTGATGGACGGCATACTGGAACTTGATATGTTTGAGGTTGAGCCGCCAACTTCTGAAGCAAGTAGTGTCTACACTGGTGAGACAACGACTCATATTGTTGCAAGTGGGGAAGAGTTAGGCTTGATCGCTAAAGACTATAATGTGGCGATGAATGACATTGTGGCTCTCAACAATATCAATGATCCCAATTTGCTTTATGTCGGTCAGGAACTTCTTATCCCAGCAGCGGGTGTTTTTGCGCCAACAGCGGCAGATGCTCCGGCAGCACCAACCAGTCAGGGGAAATCCATTTTGGTATCAACGAGCAACCAGCGGATTTATGCTTATGAAAATGGTCAACTGGTGCATTCGCACCTTGTTTCGACGGGGCTATCTAATACCCCAACTGTGCTGGGCGATTATAGTGTTTATGTAAAATACGCGGCTGATGATATGAGTGGGCCGGGATATTTCCTGCCGCAAGTACCATACACCATGTATTTTTTTCAGGGATACGCCATTCATGGTACTTACTGGCATAACAAGTTTGGTCGCCCAATGAGTCATGGTTGCGTCAACCTGCCAACGGAAGAGGCACAGTGGTTTTTCAACTGGGCTGAGGTTGGCACCCCTGTAAGAGTCATCTGAAGTTTCTATCCCTAAAAAGTCATCAATATTTGTCAGGATTTGTTAGAGTACCTGTGCCGCAGGTCATCTTTAGCATTTCTGGAAAATGGCGTACACTACACTAAAGGTATTATGAGGCTTATTTCGGGGAGAGGTGCTATGCACAACCCACCCAGTCGCAATCTTGTTGGCTCTGTGTGTGCCGTGTTATTGTTGGTTTTACTGATTGGTCTGGCACCAACAGGGATCACGTTGGCTGCCGTGAATGAAAATTTCGATGGCTTTGCTGATGGCGATCCAGCGGAAACTCTGGTTATTCCGGGGATTGCCTCTATTGTCAGCACACCTGCAAATTCTACAGCTATTTTAGTATTCGCTCTCCCCGCTCCATTTACGGGTGATTCTTTAGCTAACCAGACAGTTGTGCCTGCTCCCGCCGATGGTACAGCTTTAATTACCTTTACACAACCACAGGACAGTTACACCTTTGATTTTCTAGTGAATTTTGGGACAGCGGCCAGTCAGTTTATTGTGCAGGGCTTTCGCGGGGGTGCAACAGTCTTTACTGATGTTTACCCTGCCCCCAATAACATTGTTCCCGATGTTGCTACAGGAACCGGGATCATTTTTGATCAGATTGGAATTAGCAGCGATGCTGGTCACTGGGCAATTGATAATCTTCAAACCACTGATGCTGCTCCCGGAATTAGTGTTTCCCAAACTGGCGGCAGCACTGATGTGGCTGAAACCGGGCCGACGAGCGATACCATTGATATTGCACTGGACTCGCCGCCAACCGATACAGTGACGATTGATGTACTTTCAGATGGGCAATGTAATGGTGTTCCTGCTACAGTGACTTTCCTCGCTGGTGAAGTTAATCCACAAACCGTTACGATAACAGCAGTTAATGATGGTGCGACCGAAGCGGCGGTTCACCCCTGTGTGATTAACTTTTCGATAGCGGCAGCAGCGGCTGAATACGGCAGTATCACCGTACCTGATCTGACCGTAAATGTGACCGATAACGATGTTCCGGGTTTCACGGTTGCACCAACCACAATTACGTTGATTGAAGGCGATTCGGGAACATATGATATTTCGATCAATACTGTACCGAGTGCGGATGTAACTATCGACATTATTCCCGATGCTTCTCAGTGTACAACCTCGACCAACAGCATTATGTTCACGACCTCTTCGGTGCTGTCGCAGACGATAACGGTAACTGCTATAGATGATTTGGTTGGCGAAGCATCGCCGCATAACTGTCTTATCAGCCATACAGTTACCACAACCGATCCTGACTATATCAGTTTGACTCTACCGGATGTAACGGTTGAAATCACAGACGACGATGTGGCAGGGGTCACGGTGGATCCGCTTAATGTGAGTGTGGCAGAGGGCGGGGTTGTTCCAGCAAGCTATGGTATTACGCTGGATATGGAGCCGGTTCAACCTGTCACCATTGACATCACTGTTCCTGATGGGCAATGTACTGTCAACCCGACCAGCATCACATTTCCAGTTGGTGGGGTTGGCCCGCTGACGGTAGATGTAACTGCCGTGGATGATTCAGTGGTCGAAGGCGCACATAGCTGTACCATTGAACATGCATTGACTACGATTGATCCGGCTTATACCGGATTTACAGTGACCGATGTGATTGGAAACATCACTGATAATGATATTCCGGGGGTTACGCTCGATCCGATGATGGTCAACGTGACCGAAGCAGGGGCGACTGATACCTACACAGTAGTGTTGAACAGCCAGCCGACAGCAGCGGTGACGATCCAGATCACGCCGGATACCCAATGTACGGTGAACGGGAGTGCAACACCGATTAATCTGACGTTCAATCCGGTGGGTGCGCCTCAGTGGGATACAGCGCAAACCATTACGGTTGCGGCTGTAGACGACGCTATTGCTGAGGGAACACACAACTGTACTATCGGTCATCAGGGGACGAGCGGGGATGCGAATTACAATGTAGCGTTTGGCAATGTCACTGGCACCATCACCGATGATGATGTTAGTGGGGTAACGTTGATCCCTACAGCAGTCAATGTGACCGAAGCCGGGGTAACTGATACCTACACGGTGGTGCTGGACAGTCAGCCGACAGCAGCGGTGACGATCCAGATCACGCCGGATGCCCAGTGTACGGTGAACGGGAGTGCAACACCGATCAACCT
Source organism: Anaerolineae bacterium (assembly GCA_019912965.1). Classification (GTDB taxonomy): domain Bacteria; phylum Chloroflexota; class Anaerolineae; order Aggregatilineales; family Phototrophicaceae; genus CFX2. The sequence goes on along the minus strand of JAIOHM010000145.1, from coordinate 4,330 downwards.
GACGTTCAATCCGGTGGGTGCCCCACAGTGGGATACAGCGCAAACCATTACGGTTGCGGCTGTAGACGACGCTATTGCTGAGGGGACACACAACTGTACAATCGGCCATCAAGGGACAAGCGGGGACGCGAATTACAATGTAGCGTTTGGCAATGTCACGGGTACTATCACCGATGATGATACAGGTGGTGTTACGCTGACCCCCACTACTGTTGCGGTTAGCGAATCTGGTATTACAGCGGCTTACACGGTGGTGCTGGACAGTCAGCCGACAGCAGCAGTAACGATCCAGATCACGCCGGATGCCCAATGTACGGTGAACGGGAGTGCGACACCGATCAACCTGACGTTCAATCCGGTGGGTGCGCCTCAGTGGGATACAGCGCAAACTGTCACCGTTGAAGCCGTTAATGATGCGGTGGTGGAAGGAACACACAACTGTACAATCAGCCATCAGGGGACAAGCGGGGATGCGAATTACAATGTGGCCTTTGGGGATGTGACGGGCACTATCACCGATGACGACGCAGGTGGTGTAACCCTGACCCCTACAGCGGTTAATGTGAGCGAAGCCGGGGTAACTGATACCTACACGGTGGTGTTGAACAGCCAGCCGACAGCGGCAGTAACGATCCAGATCACGCCGGATGCCCAATGTACGGTAAACGGAAGTGCGACACCGATCAATCTGACGTTCAACCCAGTGGGTGCCCCGCAGTGGGATACTCCTCAGACAGTGACAGTTGGGGCTGTGAACGACGCTATTGCTGAGGGAACACACAACTGTACAATCGGCCATCAAGGGACGAGCGGGGACGCGAATTACAATGTAGTGTTTGGCAATGTCACGGGCACTATCACCGATGACGATGCTGCCGGGTATGATTCAAATCCAGTGGATGGCAGTGCAATTGCTATCACCACTACAACTGGTGTAAATGGGACATCAACGGTTGTCATTACCGAAAACGGCGCGGCTGATCTGACGATCACCAGTTACAGCATCACAGGCGGGCCAACGTTGTCGGTTGCAGGAAGCGCTCCTTCATTCACCATCGGGAATGGAAGCGGGGCTTCAGAGACATTGACTATTACCTGTAATTCGGCAACGGCGGGTAATTTTGGTGGTATTTTGTCGGTGTTCCATAATGGAGCAGGCAGCCCTGCAACCTACGATGTATCCTGCGATGTAACGGGGGCTCCCGGTTATGCTTCCGCCCCAATTAATCCGGGTGGCACGATCAATATCCTGACATCATTTGGTGTTCAGGGAAGTAACTCCATTATTATTTCGGAAACTGGTGATGCTGACTTGGTGATCAACAGCTACAGCATCTTAGGTGCGCCAGAATTAAGTGTGATTGGGCCAGCACCTTCGTTCCCAATTGTGGATGGCGGGGCAGCAGTTCCCCTGAACATATTCTGCGATTCGCCTGTCAATGGTGTTTTCAATGGAACGCTGAATGTGTTCCATAACGCAGTTGGCAGTCCAGCGACCTACAATGTAGTATGCAATGTCACCAATCCAACACCTGTGCCAGCACCCGGTTATGGGTCTGCTCCAGCGCCTTTGACGCCAATTACCATTACTACGCCAGCGGGCGCGGCTGGAACATCCCAAGTGATTATCTCTGAAACCGGACTGCTTCCGCTGGACATCATCAGTTACGACGTTACGGGTGGGCCGGAATTGACCGTGAGTGGGCGGTTGTTCCCATTCTCAATTCCAGATAACGGTGCACCCGAAACGCTGATAGTGACCTGTAATTCGGCAACACCCAATACCTATACAGGCACGTTGAGTGTATTCCATAACGCGGCGGCCAGCCCTGCTACCTACCCAGTGACTTGTAATGTAACGGGAACCGGGCCTGTGTATTCGTCGAATCCGCTCCCCGCGCCAGCACTGGGATCAACCATAACGGTAAACACCACGGTCGGGACGAATGTAAGCGCCACGATTAGCGTGATCGAAGCGGGTGGGGCTGATCTGGTGGTTGGGCCGATTAGTGTAGCCGGCAGCCCACAGTTGACGCTTAATTCGGCAGCGAATTTCACTATTCCTAATGATGGACTGGCGGTAAATGTCAGCATTCTTTGTAATGCTGCTTCGGTTGGAAACTTCCAAACGACAGTGACAATACCCCACAATGGAACAAGCGGGGCAACCAGTCCTGCAACGTATACAGTGATTTGTGATGTGACCAGTTCGCCCACGCCGAGGTATTCGTCCAACCCAGCATCCGGCTCAATTATCAATCTATCTACAATCTTTACTAATGGAGTAGGGACTGATATTAGTGTTACGAACACGGGCGGTTCTGTGTTAAATGTTTCTTCGGTAACACTTTCTGGTAGCGGCATTGGGCAAATCACACGGGTTTCTCCATCCGGTTTCACCCTCAATCCTGGGCAGTCTACAAACATCAGTCTGCAATGTGCGGGAACAGTGTTGGGAACATTCTCAGTTACTGTTACGGTTGTTCACAATGGCTCACCTCCACCGAACAGCCCAGCCACTTACACGGTCAACTGTACTGTGACAACTACAGCAGGTACACCCGGATATGGATCGAATCCTGCGCCGGGAAGCGTGATTGATATTGGTACGGTGTTGATTAACACACCAATTACCAGAGGTCTAGCTGTATTTGAAACTGGAAACGGTTTGTTGAATGTGTCAATTCCGGCAGATGGGATTGTTCTTGGTGGGATAAACGCCAGCGAATTTAGAATTTCAGGAGGGTTTGTTTTGCCTAATCCTCCTCCTCCTAATGCTACTTTGTTCACCATTGCGGATGGTGGAGCGCCTGTTTCGGTGGTTATTCAATGTCAACCGACACAACCGGGGCTAAGACAAGCTACGTTGACTTTTGGAACCAACGCTCCGGGGTTTGGTAGTGTTACCTATACACTGATCTGTACCGGGAGTTTGACGCCAGTTGCGACCGGAACGGGTTCAGTTGCAGGCATACCAACCCCGGTTACACCCCTTGCACCAACAGCTATTCCGTTCGTTCCGGCGACGGGTGTCGTGATTGAAGTAACCGGATTGGCTGTACGCAGTGGGCCTTATCTGGGGGCATCCCTGTTGAATGTGGCACGTCCCGGCAATACCTACAATATTCTGGCGAAAAGCAATGATGAAGGGCCGTACACCTGGTATCTTATCCAGATTGGAAAGATTACGGGGTGGGCTTCCGGTAAATATCTGGAGGTTTCTGGCAGTGTTGATGCTATTCCATTCGGAGGGAGCATCTTCGATCAGATTGATGGTTCGCCAGATGTCGGGGTGCGGTTGACGACGGATGCGATCATTGATATGCGGCGCAGACCCAGCCCGCGTACAACGATTGTGACCACCATTCCGGCTGGTGCAGAAGTGATTGTGCTTGGTCGGACGATACAGGAGCGCAGTACATTCTGGCTGCATGTGAGTTATAACGGGGTAGTGGGGTGGATTCCTTCATTACCGGTTTCAATGCGTGGGCCAGCAGATACACTGCCTTCACGCTAGTGGTTAGGGATTTTAGGGAAGGGGCGCATGAAAGTGCGCCTCTTTTATTTTTAGTGCGCGTTCCGCGTACAAAGTACTGTGGAAGATTGCGAAGTATTACGGGATTGGCGGCGATGGCGGCGGCGGCGACGATGGCGAAAATGGGTTGCGCCGCCAATCAGCCTTTAGCCTTTAGCCATCAGCTTTCAGCAAATACAGTCCGGGTTTCATCACTTTCGTCACTTGTATGTCGCAAATGTTGTACAAAATGTCAATGGTGAGGGGAAATGTCGTCAATGTCGGAAGAGTCATTAGTCTGATTTGAGTTGCCAGTTACGGGTTGCTGGTTTCCAGAAAAATACGGAATGTTGGTGATTGTGGCTGTTCAAGTTTTGGACTCTTAGTTGATTCGCAACGTGCGAAAGATTCTGCAAATTCGTCAATTTCAAAGTGGGATTTTGTGCATTTTGTGAATCATGGATGGTCATTGGTAAAAGATGGGATCGGTTTGCGGGATTTGCGGCGGTGAATAGTTGCCAGTTATCAGTTATCAATTTCCAGAAAAACACGGAATGTTCGGTGGGATATCGGACGGGGTGGGGTGTTTGTTGAACCTCCGCGTGGATATCGGATTCGTTGGCGTGGGAGGGTGTACAGAAAGTTTCGGACGATTATATTGCGGCGATTCGGGATGTGCCTGCCGCTGCAATACTCGCTGATTTGTGGTTAGCTTTTCATAATCCACCGTATTTCAGTTGATTGGTGCAGTCCAGCCCATACTACCAAGTAGGGCTGCACTAAGTGGTGGGTGAGCATGTACCCCACCCCCAGCCC
>JAIOHM010000144.1 GCA_019912965.1 Anaerolineae bacterium | reverse complement strand
ATTAAGGGGGTTATGGCAGGGTTTGGGGAGGGTTGGACAGACAAACGGAAGGCTAACCTCTAGGGGTCAGCGCAATCCCTGTAAGAATGGCATATGAATTACGGCGCACGTCGTTCGCTGATTGACTTCAGGGCATGAGTCTGCTATGCTGAGACGGTTGTAATCAGGCACATTATGGCCTGCCATCCACTTTTCCCACCTTTCGAGACTAACTGAGACACTCCATGCAATTTGAAGATTTGAAATTGATTGACCCCTTGCTGCGCGCTGTAAACGCAGAGGGTTATACGACACCCACGCCTATCCAACAGCAATCCATACCGCACATCCTAGAAGGACGCGATATGCTGGGCTGTGCACAGACGGGCACGGGCAAAACGGCGGCTTTCGCGCTGCCGATTATCCAACGACTGACAAATGATCCCCGCCAGCAGCGTTTTATCCGCGTGCTGGTGCTTTCGCCTACGCGCGAACTGGCAACCCAGATCGGCGAGAGCTTTCGCACCTATGGCAAACATACCGCTATCAAGCAAGTGACTATTTTCGGCGGCGTCGGGCAAAATCCACAGGTGGATGCTTTGCGGCGCAACCCGGACGTGCTGGTGGCAACACCAGGGCGTTTGCTCGATCTGATGAATCAGGGTTATGTGCGTCTGGAACGGGTTGAAGTTCTGGTGCTGGACGAAGCCGACCGGATGCTGGACATGGGTTTCATCCATGATGTGCGCCGGGTGATTGCCGCCGTGCCGCGCCAGCGCCAAACGCTGCTGTTTTCCGCGACGATGCCTAAAGAAATTCAGGAACTAGCGGATAACATCCTCAACAATCCGGTCAAAGTAGCTGTGACCCCGGTGGCCTCGACGGTTGAAACCATTCAACAGGCGATCTACTTTGTCGAAAAGAAAGAGAAGCCGGGACTGCTGCAATATCTGTTGAGCGACCGCCGCATCAGCCGGGTACTGGTATTCACCCGTACCAAACATGGCGCGAACAAGGTGGTTCAGCAGCTCGACCGCATCGGCATTGGCGCGGCAGCGATTCATGGCAACAAGTCGCAGACCGCCCGCGAAAAAGCACTGAGCGATTTCAAAGCTGGCCGGACGCGCGTACTGGTGGCGACCGACATTGCAGCACGCGGTCTGGATGTCGAAAATATCAGCCACATCATCAACTATGATCTGCCGAATGAGCCGGAAACTTATGTTCACCGCATCGGGCGAACGGCACGGGCGGGCGCATCGGGCATCGCATTCTCATTCTGTGATACAGAAGAACGCGAATATCTGGTGGATATTGAACGGTTGATCCGGCTGCACATTCCGGTGACGGCTGACCATCCGTTTGCTTCACCGATTCCAGTACCGCCGCTGACCAATCTGGATGGACACGGCTATCGTCCGGCACACTTGCAGCCCCGCAGACCACAACAACAGCAGCAGCGTAATGGACAGGGACGGAGCAATAACAACTCCTATCCGCGTCAGGGTGAAGTAAAGCGACCCTCACCCCCTGCCCCTCTCCCTCAGAGCGAGGGGAGAAATTCGTCACAATGGAATAATGATGGACGGAATGCACCGAGCTATCCGCAGGCAGCCAGCGCACGTCCTAACGGACAGTCGAATGGCGCGACTGAGGGCGACTCGGTTGGGCAGCAGCAAAAACGTCGTCGCCGCCGCCGTCGGGGTGGCGCATCGCAGGGCATAAAGCCGACCGCCTAACCTCATGAAATTCAGGGCGCAGCACTCGATACTGCGCTCTTTTTTTATCCCTCACTTACCGCCGCTCAACTGCGTATTCTCAGTAATCTCAGATAAGTAACTTGCTTATCAATGTGGGCGAACACACAGGTTCGCCCCTACGGAAAACCGACTTTTGCAAGGATATTTACCTGAAACTACTACTTCTCCGTTTATTGAAATGGCCTATCAAAAAATGGGTCGCTAAAATCGAGAACATTCCATAAACAAAGGCAAGATCATGACCACTGCTTATCTTATGTGGATATTTTTCCCGATGGCGATCACGCTGCACAATCTGGAGGAGGCCATCTGGTTACCAAAATGGTCGCAGCGGGTTGGACGCTTTCATAAACCCGTTGCGCCAAACGAATTTTATTTTACCGTTCTGTGCGTGACCGTTCTCGCCTATTTATCCACATTTCTTGCCATTGCGTTTCCCTCGATCTGGCTGTGGAAATTCATTTTCTTCGGTTTTCTTGGCACCATGATCCTGAATATATTTGTCCCGCATCTCGCTGCTACGATCCTGCTCCGAAGATACGCTCCGGGGCTGCTCACCGGGTTGTTTGGACTGATTCCCATCAATACCATCATCCTCGCTCAAGCCATTGCTAATGGGGATATTCAATGGGCTGAATTGGCATTGGCAACCCTCATAGTTGGGATTGTTTTACTTGCCCTGCTGCCGTTGTTCTTTTGGATAGGCAGGCGGCTGGCCACGTAGCATGCGGCGGTGTTCGGGGTGCAATGTATTCACCCTGACGAGTAGTTTCGCTTCATTAGCGGGGAAAAAAGGAGCGTTGGAGGAACTGCATACCGGCTAATATCTGATTGATACGCCCCTCGGATAGTGAGCCGATGTATTCGCCTAACTGCGTTTTATCGACGCTCGATACTTTCGAAACTTCCACAACACTTTGTCTGGGTAAATTGGCTTCACCGCTTTCGAGTAATACATTACCCGGCAGGCTTGCCCGCTTGATATTCGATGTCAACGCACAAACCACTACTGTGTTGATACGGCTGTGATTAAAGACATTATCCTGAATGACTACATGGGGATGAGGAATACCCGGTTCCAATCCGCCCGCATCGGCTAATTGCAGCCAATACACATTCCCTTGATTGATTACCAATCGCCCATCACTGGTTTGCGCCTCTGCTTTCGATTCTGATGGATCGGGCTGATCGTGATGATTCCTGATGAAATCCGCAATGGCAATCTCAAATAACTGATCCGGGGAAATATTGAGCTGCTGCGCCAGAATTTCAGCTTGATTGAAAAGTGTTTTGGGGATCGCTACAGGCGTTTTTATGGTTGCACCCATACAGCATGATACGCTCAGATCGGATTATGGTGTGCGGTTCCTGATTTCCGCCATAAGCTCTTTAAAGGTTGCATCGGGGTTCTGTGGATTGTAGCGGATGGCTTTTGAATTCCGCAGTTCCAGCGGGAGCGATTCAACATTGGCGTACAACAGCGGGATGATGGGTTTTTCGCGGTTGAAGAAGTAGCGATAGGCCAGCCGAACGTAACGCGATTCGAGGGCTTCCGGCGATACAACCACCACCAGCAACCAGCATTCCGACAAGGCTTGTTCAACGGCGACCATCCAATCGTCGCCACCCTGTATGAGATACTGATCAACCCAGACATCCATCCCGGCATCCTGCATGGTGACGGCCATCAATGCCACAATCGATTCCCATTCAGGGCGGGCATAAGTGATGAACACATGGTCAACCAGCGAACCGGGCTGTAAGCCTGTGCCGAGGCGGCTGGTCTGCCGTTTGGTGGTGATGCCAAAGGGTTTTGAATCCGCAACCGGTTGTTCGGAAGTGGTGAGTTTGGTAGTCTGCTTAGGTGAGGGGCGCTTGGGCGGCGGGGTAACGGCCTTTGGCGCTTCGATCTTAATATCGTCCGGCTGCCACGTATAAATCAGTTCGATGCTGGTGGCGATCTGTACTGCATCGTTGGCGTGCAAGGGGGTTGGTGTGGCGGGCGGCAGGACATTGCCATTGACCATTGTGCCATTGGTCGAACCGAGTTCTTGAATCTGATAGCTGGTATCTGCCCATTTGAGCACCAGATGAAAGCGGCTGATTTCGGGATCCTGAATCACGATGTCGTTGGTCAGGTCACGGCCAATGGTAACTTTACGGTCGGTCAAGGGGTAGATATTGCCCGGTTTTGGCCCGACCTTCATCACCAGCGAGGGCGCAGCATCCGGGGAGGGTTTTTCCGAGTGCCGAGTTGGTGCGGGCAAATCAACTTTTTGCAATTCAACGTTGATGCTGGCGCGTTCATATTCCAGCATGACGTTTTCGCCCAATTCGATCAGGTCACCCGGCTTGAGCACCCAACCATCCCGCACGCGCTGACCGCTGACGAATGTGCCGCGCACCGAGTTGAGGTCTTGCACCTCATAATCGGCCATCACGCGGATGAGTTTACAGTGATCACGACTTACGTCGTTATCCATAATCACAACTGAATTTTTCGAACCGCCACCAATGGTCACAATATCGGTGGTGAGTTCAAAAACCTTGCCGGGCTGCGGGCCGCGCCGCATTATTAAACGGCTCATAAGGGCTGCCTGTCAGAAAGTCAAAAAATGTTCGGTCGTCTCCGTCCTTATCTTAGCAGATGCGGCGAATCAGCGAAAGCGACGTATCTCTGACGATCCGCCCCCGTCAAACCGACGCTTGCAGCGAATTGACTACCATAATAGGCACCAGTTTTTCGCGCTCTGTGCCGGGTTCGAGGAGCAACCCGCCCCGATCCACATCGGCAAAGGAATAAAACGCCTTGATGCCCTCGGCAAATTTCTGCCGAATTTTTTCTTCAATCTCGGTGGTGTCCCGTGTCCCGGTAAGCAAGATAAAATGATCGTCGATCAGGCCGATAAAATCGTCGGTCGTACCCAATTCGCTGACGACCTGCTGGACAATCTTGGCGGCATGAGCAATAACTTCGTTGCCCGCCAGAAAACCATATACATCACAGTAGGTTTTGAAGCCTTCCAAGCCCAGATGCAGTTCAGAAAATGGCTTATCCAGATAGCCCCGCCGTTCCAGTTCTTCCGTCACCAACTGCCCGGTCGGCAGCCCGGTACGTGCCTCATGCAGATTTTCGCGGGTGGCACGGCGAATAGCGCCCTGTACCCGGAGGCGCAGTTCATCTACATCAAAGGGCTTGGTGATGTAGTCATCCGCACCCAGTTCCAGCCCTTTCACCTTGTTGGCACGTTCGTCACGCTGCGTCAGGAAGATAATGGGAATGTATTTGGTGAGGGTGGCCTGCCGGATGCGGTTACAGACTTCGTAGCCGTCAATATCCGGCATCATCACATCCAGCATAATAAGCTGTGGATATTTAGTGCGCGCCATTTCGACGCCAACCAAACCGGAATCGGCATGGAAGACCTCGTACTGATGGGAGGTGAAATACATCACCAGCATCTCGGCCACATCGTAATCGTCTTCAATCACCAGCAGTCGTTTGTTGGGCATACAGTTGCTCTCTCAACCAGGAACGAATAAAGTACGTTCATTCATCACCCAGCACCGCACTCACGCGGAACTGGTTATCTTCGGCATCTGGCGCATTGGCGATCACCTGTCCGACAGACAGGGCGGGCAAGGCGACATCTTCACGCAGGACATTGCGTAACGGCAATACGGAGGCGGTGGGCGGAATCTGTGAGGTGTCGATTTGCTGCAACTTCTGGAAATAATCGAGGATGTGAGAAAGCTGCCCTGCATAGAGCGCCACTTCGTCATCGGTCAAGTCCAGTTTCGCCAGCTCTGCAATGCGCCGAACTTCGTCATGCGATAAAGCCATTGGTCATCCTCTAACTTGGTCAAGCCGATTGTGGCTCAATCCATCTTACCATAGGCATGAAACCAAAGACAAACGTACTTTTCATCTATTAAACACCGCAAAATCGTTCAGCCGTGCCTTAAGAAGTCAGACATCAGATGATACCTAATGCACGACAGACCGCGCCGATGAGTTCGTGACGGGTGAAGGGTTTCATCAAATAGCCCTGTGCGCCGTGCGATAGCGCCATATCCATTTTATCCACCGAGGCATGACCTGTTATGATTACGACATTGCCGTTGTGGAAGGCCTGAAGCACATCCAGGGCACTGCCATCGGGCAGCGACCAATCACACAGGATTAAATCCGGCGGTTGTTGGGCAGCCAGTTCAAGCCCCTGAAAAACGCTGTTGGCAAGGATGGGGTTGAATCCTTCAAGCGTGAGTGTCTCGCCAATTATATCCCGCAAGACCGAATCATCTTCAATCAATAGAATCCGTTTCATCAATAACTCCTCACATTATCGGTCAGGTATTTCATATTAACATTATATAACCTCGATAATATGAGCAGGGCGTTGTGGTTTGTGAAATTTTGGTAATAATTCTCTACCTATCAGCATTTGAGGGAGGAAGCGAAAATCCTAATACCCATTTATGGGCATATTGCCGCACCAAAATGTGATCTGGTTAGAAAAATCGAATGTAAATTTGAGAAGTTTCGTCTATAGAAGATGCCACAAAAAGCAGAAATGCATTTAGAATATAAAGGAACTGAAATTTCCGAAGGGGGTAACCACCCCAAAAACCGAGGAGTTGCCGCACCTATTATGGCGACTAAAGAATTGACACCACAACTGGATGTTATTCTGGCGGCCAAACGCCAGTATTTGCAGGAGCGTAAAGCTAAAACGCCGATTGAGGCGGTACGCGCACTGGCAAGTATGCAAAAGCGCCCACAGCCTGTGCTCAGTTCGGTCATGCAGGACGCGCCAGTGATGCTGATCGGGCAGATTAAATATGCACCAGACACCGAACCGCGACGGGGTGGTTATGACCCGGTAGCCTCGGCGGTGAAACTGGTGAAAAACGGGGCGGACGCGGTGGCATTGTTCACTGACGAAACCCTGTATCAGGGCGGGCTGGATGATCTGGTGCTGGTTTCGCGGGCGGTCAGCGTTCCGGTCATCAGCCAGGATTACTTTCTGGACGAATATCAGATTGTCGAAGCGCGGGCAGCAGGGGCTTCGGCATTGATGCTGCGCGCGGGCATCCTTGAACCTTCGGCTTTGCGGACACTGGTTTCCGCCACACAGCGCAACCGCATGACGGCGATTGTCGAGGTTCACAATTCGGCTGAACTGGAACATGCACTGAAGCTCAGCCCGTATGTGATTGGCATTCACCCGCGCGACTTCCGCGCACTGGATGGTGGTTCAGGCTGGCGGATTCGTCCGTTAGCACCGCCCAATATCCGGGTGATGGTCACGGAAGGTCTTAAGACTATTGATGAAGTTCAGGCGGCGGTCAGCCTAGGGGTAGATGCCGTGCTGATTGATGAACATCTGCTGGATGACGCCACCCAAGTTGCCGACCTGCATTATGCGCTTCGCCGTTCACACAATCCCTTTTAGGTGTTTATGCCCTCCCATCCTGATCTCGATCCCAAACCCGATATTGAAGGTGCTATACGGCTGTTGAGCAGCCCGGATGAACAACTCCGGCAGTTCGTGGCTTACTTGCTGGGGCAAGTGGGCGACGCGCGGGCGATTGAACCCCTGATTGATTTGCTGCAAGATGAACATGTGGGCGTGCGCGGGGCAGCCGCTAATGCTTTGGGCAACATCGGTGACGCGGCGGCTGTGCCGTATCTGAAACCGCTGCTGAAGGATGATAATCCACAGTTGGTGGTATGGGCGGCGTTCGCGCTGACACGGCTGGGACACGATCATTTCGCCAGACTGGAAGCTGCACTCGAATCCGCTGATGTGGATGTGCGGCGCAGCGGGGTGTTGGCGATGCAGCAGTTAGGGGATGCGCGGGCTATCCCGGCGCTGCTGGCCCTTTACAACGATCAAGACCGCCGCTTTCAGGACGATTCAACCGTCGCGGAAGCCGCCACAAAAGCGCTCATCCATCTGGGATATAACATCGGTCAACTGCCGCCACGCCCATCCAAAGGATGAGTCTATACCCATGTACCGCCCTGCGTTTGGGATAACGGGCGGTTTCCAAGTGTCGGAGAATGCAGTATTATAGGCAGGGCGTAGCTTTGGAGTATTTAATATGAATCAACTTGCCAAAATACCGCTGGTGAAATGGGCGCTTCTGCATCCACGTCTGGCTGCTTGGATTGTCCTTTCGCTGGGTATGGTTATCCTGCTGTTGATTGAGGCGCGTGATGTGGGCTTGCTGGCAACCCAATGGGCGGCGCTGATCGTGGCAACTATTCTGGTCGCTGGTGCATGTGTGTGGATTATCAGTTGGGAAGATCAGGACGAGGAAACCGAACCAACAGCCGAGAAATCCAAAAACGAAACCGGAAATTAGTCGCTCGTCGCTGACCGTTAGCTATTCGTGGGACATATCTTGCAGATGTGTCCTTTTTATTTACAGCGTGCTTTATGGAAGCCGTTTTTTCTGACAGCACCGGGTTTTATTCCCTCAACACCGGACGCAAATCGTAGACATTACGGGTGTTTGCCATGAAGGGGGCATCCTGAAACAGCCGATTCAATTCCTGTCGGGCGGCTTCCAAACCGGATGGTGTATTGGTTGACAGGTAAACATGGGCACGGCTGAGGTAAACGCGGCTGTCTACGGGGGTGTAGAGCAAGGCAAGATCGAGGCTGTATAAAGCCGCTGCGGTTTTTCCATCCGCCGCCAGTGTATCGCCAATCCGGTGGAGCGCCGCGCCGGTATAAGGTACGACATAGAGCAGCACACCAATTAACAGACAAACGGTGAGCAGCAGCCAGCGCCAGCGGGAAAGCGAAAGCGGGAAATCGTTATTTTCCGGCAGTTTCCGCACCAGCCAGAGAACCGCTACTACAACCATCAACAGGCCGCTCATCGCCAGCAATCCTGCCCCTAAAACCAGACTGATTCCAGTCCCCTGCCCTAATAACCCTGCACTGATGCTCCGCAATAGTGTCACGGTCAGGCCGCAAATAAGCAGCACCATCCATCCGCGTTTATCCATGCCCAGCGTCCAGCCGCCGAGGGCAACGGTTACCAAGGCCACACCCAATAATGAGGGCAACCCGGCATATTGAAGGCCAAGCGGGAACGTTCCCAGACTGTGAATGAGGAACAGACCGGGAATGATGGCTAATCCGCCCTTGTCGTTATTCATCTGTGCCTGATTGACGGGAAAAATACCGCTCCCGGTTTCGCGTATCAGCAGGCCAAGCGCAACCCACCACAGCGTTTGACTGAGCGTTTGGGTGAAGCCAAACTGGTTAGCGATCCACTGCTGGATGATGAGGGCAAGCAGCGTGACCAGAATTATGATGTTGGGTGATTTTTCCATAGGGGAGGGTCTGAGACCTTCCCCTACTCCCTGTGCTGTAAAAGCTTTCCATGTCAGCCAGCCGAGCAGACCGACAAATCCGCCCAATCCCGCACCTATGGGAGCCAATTCCACCTGCACGAATGCTGCCAATCCCAGCCCGATCAAACACCCTAAAACCAGACTAATGAACAATCCCATCCCAGCGCGGCGGGTGGACAGCAGACCGAGTGCCCGTAATCCTGTCAACAGGGCGGCAAGATAAATGCCGAGGTGAAGCAGCAGTCCCGGCCAACCGAGGCTCAAAATGGCGTCGAGCATCTGGTTGTGAAAACGGTCAATCCATGAAGAGAAATAGTAAGGGGATTCGATCAGGCGCGGGTGAGTTTGTTCCAGATTATCCAGACCATAACCCAGCAGCGGGCGTAATGCTGCCGAAGAGTCGGGCGTCTGGTGGGCATCGGTAAATGGGATGGTCATTTGCCCGATGAGCGATAGGCCATCCTTCCACATGGCGGTGCGGGCGGGGTCATCCAGTGTGAATAAACGCACCCCGATACTCCCGCCGACAGCATACAAGATGCTGCCGATCATTAAACACGACACCACAGCCATCAACAGGCCACGCCGTCGATGTATCGCGCTCCAAACCAGCAGAGCAAAAATGGCCGCGGCTGACAGGCTCAATAAAGCAGCGCGGCCTTCGGTCATCAGCAGAGTCGCCAGCACCAGAACGGCTGTAGCCAAACCTAACCAACGTAAACGACGCGGAGCAACCAGCAAGGGTGCGATCAGGATGAGGATCATCACCAGCCAGTCATCCAAAAAATTGACATTGCCCGCCAGCGATACCGGACGATCAAGCTGGGGCAGCGCCGGGTCAAGGCCGAGGCGGGATACCCAAGCCAGCAGGCACATAGGAATGGCTATGAGGCAAAGCAACGGAGGAATCTGGGCGCGGGCAGAATCCGAAAGCTGCGACGCACTCCACATCAGGATAAAACCTGCCAACAGCGCCAGCCAGCCCTGAGCACGATAAGATGCACCCCAAAAACTCAGAGCAGGTGTGAGGGCAAAAATGGTGCTGACCAGCCCCCACAGCAGCAGCCCACCGACTGCCAGCAGTATCGGATGCCGCCAGATGGAGCGAGAGGCAGCGAGGGATGCCGCAACCATAACCGCCCCCAACAACAGCAGCAATCCGGTTTTTTCAGATTCGTAAGACTCGAAGCGAATGCGCTGGGCAGCCAGTCCAATGCTGAGGCTCACCAGCACTGCCGCGTCCCGCCACCGCGTGATATTCACTGGGTTCATTTCCCTACTATAACACGCGCTCCCCCACTCTCTGGGGGGATTCCCGCAGGGCGATACCCTTAAAATGGGGGTTGATGGAGATGGGGCGTTAGTTGAGGTATTACGATGGGATTGGTAAGACAAAATCCGTATTTATTGCTGCTTGGGGCGCTGGATTTTTCCGCCGCCGATCTGGCAGCCAACCGTCAGGGAAAACTCACAGCCAAACAACGAACACAGTTGGAGCAGAAACGACTGCGAACCCTTCAGGGTTGGATAGTGGCAATTTGCGGCCTGATCGCGGGCGGCGTGGCACTGCATATGCGGTTGATCGTGATTGTATTCGGCAGCGCCACACTGGTAACACTGGCATTGTACGGCTGGCTGAAATACAACGCGGACTTCAGCGAACGGGTACAGCGGGCACAGGGGCAATTTCAATTCACCTCCCAACTGGGTTGGCCGTTTTATATCTTGCAGATCGGTGACGAACAGTTCAGGGTTTCGAGTCGTTTAAAGCGGGCATTCCAAGCCGGGGATGCCTACCGGGTATACTACACAGTCGGTTCACGGACGATCCTTTCGGCGGAAATGGCGGCCTAGACTCATGAACAACAGGGGCGAGGTTCATATCCTTCGCCCCTTATCAACCCAGTGCTACATCCAACAACATCATGACCGCAAAGCCGGCCATCGCCCCCATCGTCGCCAGATCAGCATGTTTACCGTTTTGCGATTCGGGAATGACTTCCTCGACCACCACAAAGATCATTGCGCCGGCTGCGAAGCTCAATGCATAGGGCAAAAGCGGTTGGGCAACCAGCACGGCAAACGCGCCAAATACCCCAGCAACAGGTTCGACAACACCGGATAACTGTCCATACCAGAAACTTTTTATGCGTGACATCCCTTCGCGGCGCAGCGGCACAGCTACCGCCATCCCTTCCGGGAAGTTCTGCAAACCGATGCCGATTGCCAGTGCCACAGCACCCGCAAATCCTGCCCCCGGGTATCCGCTGGCTGCCGCGCCGAAGGCTACCCCGACTGCCATGCCTTCCGGAATATTATGCAAGGTGATTGCCAACACCAATAAAACCGACTTTTGCCAAGAAGTCTTAATGCCTTCGGCCTCTTCTGATCTCGCCCAAAGATGCAGGTGAGGCAGCACCATATCTATCCCGCGCAGAAAGATGCCGCCCGCCAAAAACCCGGTTACCGCTGGAAACCAGGCAGGCAGCAATCCGCCTTCGGCCATCTGGATGGCGGGGGCAAGCAGTGACCAGAAACTGGCAGCGATCATAACCCCGGCGGCAAAACCCAGCATCACATCCAGCACACGGCGGCTGACATCCCTTGCTAAAAATACCCAAGCTGCTCCCAACGCCGTCACACCCCACGTAAAACAGGTCGCCAACAAGGCCTGTAAGACCGGGGAAAGCGTCATAAAACTATCCATATCGCGCACCTCTATTTAGCTTTAGCTAAATCCTAGATCAAGTGATACTAAATAAGCTATCATGGGCAGTAAACTTGTGAGATATTTCACGTTGTAGGCGTGACATACGGAGGATTAAGTTAGAAATCTGAAATATCCCGTTTGAATTTCTTATCCCTAGCAAGCTGGGGGCGATTCTTCTCTATCGTGTTAGGGTATATTTAGGAATAAAGTCCTAATCTCAGCATTAGCCCTAACATCTCAATTTTTGTTAGGCACGTTTCCATCAGGAACGACCGCACGGATTGTAACCGTGTTTCGGGGGATAAATTTATGGTACAGAGGTTTTTCAGTGGCAGAAACGGACTACTCCGGTTCGTTATTTTAGTACTCACTATTGGCCTTTCTGTCAGCGGATTCGCTGTACAGGCAGAGGGGTCTGCGGTTCAAGCCTGCGCCGTTACACCTAATTTAATTGGCGGGCAGGGTTTCTCGATTTCCGGTCAAGGCTTCTCGGTATCGGGACAGGGTTTTTCGGTTTCCGGTCAGGGTTTAGACCCACTGGTGGTGGCGGCGGAAATCCGTGATAACCCGGTCACACCCGGCAAATGGGTTGATGATCGCCTGCAATTCTTCCTCGACCGATTGGGCTTTAACACCGAAGCCACCGCCATTCTGGTGATTGATGAATTCAACGCCGAGGATGCACATGGTGTGATGGTGCAAAAGGTGGTTGAAGATTCGCTGGCAACACTGCGCGAAAGCGTTCCCGATCTGAATGTCGCGGTGTTCCCGGTGGACATCAGCGACTCCAGCACGAACTACAATGCTGATGTGATCGCGGGCAAGATCGCCACAACCATTGACGGTTTGCGCGAGACTTACAATCATTTCGTCCTCAATATGAGCTTCGGCCTGATTGCCTGCGAAGATGAAGGCCCGGTGGTGGAGGGTGAACAACTGCCGCCGTTCGACTTCAACCAGGCAGTGAACACAGTGGAGGCCAATAACGAAGCAGAACCTACACTGGCGGTCGAACCTATTCTGGAATGCGTTCGGGATAAAGGTTTTGGTCTGTATGTAGCCTACTTTGGTTACAAGAACGAGAACGCGCAACTGATCGATATTCCGGTTGGCAGCAATAACAAGTTTGATCCCTACATTATCGATGTCGGGCAGCCAACGGATTTTGAACCCGGTCGCCAGAGCAATGTGTTCGCAGTCGTGTTCAAGAGTTACAAACCTGTGACATGGACACTGCGCGGGCCAGATGGCGAAACACGGTCTGTAACCGCTACCAGTAGTTCGACGCCGTGCGAAAATCCGCCAGCACATCCGTCACAACCGATTACACCCATTCTGGAATGCGTGGCTGATCTGGGTGAGGGTTTGTATGAAGCGCGCTTCGGCTACAACAACCCGAACGAACTGGGCATCAAAGTTCCGGTAAGCTGGTTCAACCGCTTCTCACCACATCCCGAAGATCGTGGGCAAGTTACGACGTTCGCACCGGGTTTGCACGAGTCGGTATTTACGGTCAACTTCAACGGCAGTGACCTGATATGGAAACTGACCGGCAATACGGTTACGGCTAATGCAAGTTCGCCCGTCTGCCCTGAACAAGAAGGCTTTGGCGTTGGGGATTATCTGACGCAAAATCTGGGCGTACCGGAAGACAAGGTTGAAGAATACTGGGCAGCATTGGGTGAACAGGTCGCGGAAGATGAACTGCAAACCCTGCGGACTCTGCTTCAAGGTTATCTAGCAGACAGCGCCGATCCCGACCAGAATTTCTCGGCGGTGACGGTTGCATCCTCTGGCAACTTCCGTCCGTGGTTGGGGGCAGCACCTTTAGCACCCGCAAGCTGGCCGGAAACTATCGCGGTTGGCGCATCGCTGAACGACAGCGACAATCTGTGGTCGTTCTCGCAGGATGCCAATGTAGTTGCTCCCGGCGCGGGCTATCCATTAGATACACCCAACAGCTTTGCCGCTGGGACGTCATTCGCTGCACCGGCTTTCAGCGTACTGGTGGGCATGTGCTCGACTGTACCGGGGGCGCTGGACTTCGACGGTGTAAATCCGCCGCTGCTGCCACCCGTGCTGGACTCGGCTGGTAGCAAGGTGCTGAACAATGCGCCGATTGGGTTGGCAAGTTTTGCACCGCTGGCGTGCAGCCCGAATCGCGCCCCGGTCATCGACCCAATCGCTGATCGCACCGATCCCGAAGGCACGAATATTCTGCTGGACATCACTGCGACTGACCCGGATGAAAATCCGCTGACGTTCTCGGCTGTAGGCTTGCCACCGGGAATCACAATCGACAGTCAGGGACGCATCTCCGGTTTGTTGAGCAACACTTCGGCAGGTGAATATGATGTGACGGTGACGGTGACGGACAGCAACACCGCCCTGCCCGGCACAGACGACTTCACCTTCCATTGGACGGTCACTGAATCAGATACGGCGCTGGAAGTAGACATCGACATCAAGCCGCTGTCACCGTTCAACCGCATCAATCTGAAGTCACACGGCAGACTGTCGGTAGCCATTCTCAGCAGCGAGACCTTCGACGCACGCACGGTCAATCCGCGCACTGTCACGCTGGCTGGCTCACCCGTTGTCACCCTGTGGGGACATCCAGTGTACGTAATTCTGGATGTGAACCATGATGGCCGTAAAGACCTCGTGGTGCGCGTGAAGATCAAGGATATGGAGCTTACCGAAACGGATACTGAAGCCACGCTGGAAGGTGAGACATTCGGTGGGCAGGCCATCGTTGGCACAGATTTTGTGACGATTGTGCCGCCACATGCGCCCTATCTGACTTCACCGCTGACGGGCACAAGCCACCGTACCCGCAATATGACGCTGACATGGGAAGCTGTTGACGAGGAAGAAGAAGCGAACACTTGCTTCGTCGTCCAGATCGACAACAACAGCAACTTCAGCAGCCCGGAACAGAGCGCCATTTCGGTTGGTCTGCCCCGCTTGACGACTTACTCGCTGGCGAACGGGACATACAACTGGCGGGTAGCGGTTTCAAACTGCTCGACTGAGGTGATCAGCGACTGGAGCCAAGTCTGGACGTTCACGATCCGGCGCTAATCCGCAATTCGTGCATCCATAATCGAACATGATAAGTGTAGAGGAGGGTCTAAGACCCTCCTCTACACATTTTTATGGCCTGATAAACAGGGGGTATCAGGTTACATTACGCGGATTACGAACCCTCCATCAATCCGCACAGAACTATTTTTTAACCGGGCAAATCCCCAAACTCGCAAAAAGCTGCAAAATCTTTAAAAAAACTGCTTAATTTTTTTGCACTGTCAACGATTATCTTGTACAACCAAAGTCTACCCTGCTGCTGAAAAATTGAATATTCATCATTCAGGAGAACTATTGTGGCTGCTTTAATCAAAAACTTTAATCCCGCCATCCCTGCTTTGGTCAAACTGCTGGTACTCGCTTTGATGGGCGGCGGACTTATCGGCGCAGTAGTCAGTTTTTTTCTGGTTCCCGGCGGCTGGCCGTGGTCGATGCCACCGCTGGCGCTGCGCTTTCTGGCAGGTGCAGCCACCGCTTATCTGGTTGGGAGCTTACTGACCATTACCCGCCCGCGCTGGACGGAACATGAATTTCTGCTATCAACAGTTGTGCTGTACGGCATTCCGTTGGGGCTGGCGATTTTGTTTGATAATCAGTTGGTCGATTGGAGCAAACCCATTGCCTGGGCATTTCTGGTGATTGTGGCGTTTGCGCTGGTGGTGTGCTTCGTTTATTTGTGGCGTAACCGGAACCTCGCCGCTGCGGAAAAACATCAGGCACTTGACCAGCCAACCCGCACATTTTTGCTGGTGGTTGGAATTTTGACGGTCGTTGTGGGCGGGCTGGTTTATATTGTCCCCAAACAAGCTGGATTGGTCTGGCCGTGGGCAACGCTGGATGCATGGAAGCCGCTGGACAGCCGTCTGATCGCTTCCATGCTGCTGACGATTGGCGGTGGGGCGTTTTTGGTGTGGTGGCGTAATGACCGGGGCGCAATGCAGGTTTTGTTCCCGATGCTATGGGCATACTGCATCGTGGCAGGAATCGGTTTGCTTATGCACGCGGGTGTCGCGCCGGAATTCGTGACCGCTGATCTGGTCTATGTGGGCATCTTCGCGGTTTTCACGGTCATCAGCGCCGCCCTATATTTCCGCAATCGTAATTAAACTCATCGGGCGCAGCATGCTGCGCCCTACGAATATGCCTTCAAGGTTTCATATTTCATTCCGCTATTTCAGCATACTCATCTAATACAGAGTCAACATAGTGTGAAATATGTTTGAGTTTTGCGAGTTCCCGAAGACTATCATAAGAAATATAAGTGCAACTCTCAGAAAGTGGCCCTCCATCCAGAAGAGAGAAAACAGGTCTTAGAATTTGTTCAAAAACATTATCTCGGCGTTCTTCTGGAGCAACAATATGCAGCCTTATGTCAATATTAGGCTGTAGCGCCAGCAAATCGGCCATTCTCAATATTCCTGAGTATATTGAGGTTGTATGCTCTACCTCAAAAGCGCGAGCAATTGCCCGTCCTTTCAGCCATAAAACATCAATCTGCTCGATAGTTTTTAGGGTAGTGTCATCATAATTCAACGGCAAACGATCAAGTAAGGATGAGTCACTATCAGCCCACTCGCTAAGAACACGGCTCCGATCACTTCGAGGGAGCCAAATTTTCATTCCCATTTTTGCACCAATATTGGCAATTAGCGCCTGAATCTTAAATGACTCTCGAAGCTCAGAAAAATCCGCACTAACACTGAATGTTTCTTGATCACTACTTTGTGGTACAGATACAGTAATAGTCTTATCAAGTCGCTGAATTCGATGAGTAATTAACTTGTTGTACTGGGTTTCATCAATTTCAAAAACTTCTTTATTATGATTTTGGTCAACTATTATCTTCTCGATAAATTGACCATCTTTATCACTAATCTGGTTTAAACTCACCCGAAGTTTCCCTGTCCATTTAGATGAACTTTTATCGTGTCCACGGGTAAATGAAAGCACATCCCAAACTCGATTATCCCGAATTGGAAAAGCATACTCTTTTTGCAGCCATATCACAGGTTTAACGTGAAAACGCACTATAAATGGATCATCATGCTCATAAAATATTGGAGTGTCATCTTGGAACCAATCACTCCCTATCTCTAAAATTCCAACCCACCGGGACAATTTAGTCATGTAGCAAAGCAGTTTATCACCGGGCTTTATTTTACTTGCTGCACTTTGTTGTCGCAGCCGAAAGCCCGAAATATTCATTCCAGAATGTATAAATGCTTCATAAGTCTCTGGAGAAAAGAGATTGAGGTAATAGGCCATAATATGCCGTTCTGTATAGATTTTAGAATCTTAGAGCGCTATCATTTCTACTTCTTAAAACTCTTTTGCCAAACTGTGTACACCTTTTCACGTTCAGTTTGACAAAAGCGCTCTTTACCTTCGGGAGTATCATCCGTCAATTTTCCAAAATCTCTTGCAAGCGCAAAGAAACCATCACCAACCGATCCGTCAGCACGTGTTACGACAGAACTTAACATCGGTCTGCCTTGATTATTCTCATCTTCGGATATTTCCCCAAGCATCTGTCCAACTTCTAAACCCATATGATTGCCTGATAGTGGCAAACCCATAATCTCAGCAATCTGTTGATAAGTAGTTTTTCCACGATTACGTGCAGCATTTATCAGTTCTGAATAGACTAGGTGATATTCTTTACTACCTCTGTATTTGTCTTTCACGATTGGCATATGTATCCCTTTTGATCATGCTAACTTGCTATATACCTAATTATACATCCAGCACAACTTGGAATAAACAAGTTGATAAATGAGTTCTTATTAGCTCACCCACTCCGGCGGCTCAACAAATTCCAGCTTGTGAAAGATATACGCCAGCGCCCGTTGCAGTGCATCAAAGTTACTCAGCGAGCGTCGATCACTATCCGTCAAATGAGTATAGTAAGTCGTGCAAAATTTGAGATTCCACCGCCGCTGTTCCAGATCAAAAGTGACTGGTACGCGCTTGAACCCGACGCGGATTTCGCAATAGTGTTCAATCTTTTCAGGATGCAAACCGGGAGAACCATCATAAGGCGGCATGTCGTCGCGTTTGTATACGGCGTCTGCTTCGCCGTACCACCGGACAAGATAGGTATAGGTATCAGCGGTATGGATGAGGGTGCGGGCATTGGCAGCACGGGCGGTTTTGACCCACTTCTTCCCGTAATAGCGCAAGAGGTTGGTTACAGGCAACTGGTAGTCGGTGATTAACTGCTGCCGTCCTTCACCCCCTTCGCCCAATGTCGGCTGGATTGTTTGCCATTCTGTAATCATCGCATGGCGCAGGGCTGAGAGCGAGGCATATCGCTGATGCAAACTGCCCACACGCATGGTAATGCTGCCGTCTTTTGCGACCGTGAAGTGAAAAAAGAGCGATACACCCTTCATCACATCATTATAAAAATGATCGTCGTCAGGGAAGTCCCCGTAATAGTCGTATGAACCGGGATAACCTTCCCACAAGATTAACTGGTAGACACTAACATGTATGATCGCATTGGTATCGAAATAGCGTTTGTAGTGACTGGACGACGGCTGGTTGATCCAGTAGTCACCATAACCTTTTAGGAGATCGTGCAGGTCAAGTTCCGTGTTGTCAGCGGGCAAATACCATTCGACAGATGAGGGCATTTGACTCATCGTTTAATCTCCACCCAGCCAGCCCAACAGCCGTTTTTCGATGTCATCACGAACTGTCCGAAAGGTGGCGAGTTTTTGGGCATCGTCGCCCTCGGCTTTGGCGGGGTCGGGGAAACTGATATGAACGCGCTTGCCCTGTCCCGGCCAAACAGGACAGTTTTCCGCCGCATCATCGCAGACCGTAACCACCACATCAAACGCCTGCCCGGTGAATTCGGTGATGTGCTTGGGGCGTGAACCTTCGGTCTGGATGTCGATTTCCGCCAATGCCCGCAGCGCATAGGGATTCACCTGCGGCGCGGGCTGTGTTCCAGCGCTGACGGCCTGCCACTGATCGCCCATTCGCGCATTGATGAGCGCCTCGGCCATCTGCGAACGGGCGGAATTTCCGGTGCATAAAACGAGAACTCGTTTGGTCATTGTTTAACTCCGCTGCTGTGGTTATGTTGGAATGGCATCTTTAAAATCCAAAGGCTGTTCATGTTTCATCAATTCCCGCTGTCTGGCATCAAAGTGAAGCCGCTGCACGACCTGTCTGAGTGGAAGACACTACCGTTTAACCAACAATCAACATCATAGGCAAACTGCCATATTGACAAGCTTCGATATATAGCGTACCCTATCAATTGTGAAAGGGCAAACACATGTTGAAAACACGATCTGAGACATCTGAAAATGAGGTTGACGCAAGCTGCTGTGTGGCGGTTGTTACGCCCAATATGAGCGCTGCAACGGCACAACAGATTGCCGATGATCTCCAAATTCTGGCGCATCCGATCCGGCTGCAAATTCTAGACATGCTCCGGCAATGCGACTGTCAGATTTGTGTGTGCGACATTGAGGGGGCACTACCTGTCAAACAACCGACGGTTTCACATCATCTGAAACTGCTGCGGGAAGCGGGGCTAATCGACTGCGAAAAGCGCGGGTTGTACGCCTACTACTTCATTAAAGCGGATGCAATGATCGCTTTGTGGAATCGTGTACAGGGTGCCTTTGCGGGCGTTGGCTGAGGCCAACCTCTTTTTTTGCCTGAGTATATCGAAGGTCTTCAATATAGTTGGAGGATGAGCATGTCGAATAACAATCTGCCTGTCGCTGTGATTGGGGCTGGCCCGGTGGGTCTGGCGGCGGCGGCACACCTGATCGAACAGGGTGAAACACCGATCATTTTTGAAGCGGGCGCAACAGTTGGGGCGAGTATGCTGTCGTGGGGGCATGTGCGGTTGTTTACCCCGTGGCGGTATGCGACGGATAAAGCCTCGCGGCGTTTGCTTGAGCCGACGGGATGGGCGCATCCTGACCCGGAACATCACCCGACAGGCGCGGAAATCGTCAATGAGTATCTGATTCCGCTGGCAAATGTGCCGGAAATCCAGCCGCATCTGCATCTGGGGACGCGGGTGGTGAGCGTGTCGCGGCAGGGATTCGATAAGATGAAAACTGATGGGCGTGAAGATGCGCCATTTGTGGTAATGACCGCATCGGATGATGGCAGCGAAGCCCGCTATCTGGCTAAGGCGGTGATTGATGCTTCGGGGACTTATCAATCTCCAAATCCGTTAGGGGCAAATGGCGCTCCAGCGCTGGGGGAAACCCGCCTGCGTGAGCATATCTACTACGGGATTCCTGATGTGCTGGGGGCAGACCGGGAACGGTATGCCAACCGGAAAGTCTTGGTGGTGGGCAGCGGACATTCGGCCTTTAATGCCATTCTTGACCTGATGAAACTGGTGGAAACTGCGCCGGATACCAGCATTATCTGGGCAGTGCGGCGGGCAAAAATCGGGCAGATGTTCGGCGGGGGCGATACGGATGGACTGGCAGCACGCGGCGCGTTGGGGCAAAATGTGCGCGATCTGGTGGAACGGGGCGTCATCCAATTTGTGACCGGATTCCGTGCGGCTGAACTGCGCCAAGTTGGGAAACGCATCGAAGTGATTGGCGAGAAGGGCAGCATTGAACCAGTTGACGAAATTATCACCACAACCGGATTCCGGCCTGACCTGAGCATCCTGACGGAAATGCGGCTCGACCTTGATCCGGCGGTGGAAAGCACGACTACCCTTGCGCCACTGATTGACCCGAACATCCATAGCTGCGGGACGGTGCGGCCACATGGGGCGGAAGAACTGAAGCACCCTGAGCCGAACTTCTTCATCATCGGCATGAAAAGTTATGGCCGCGCGCCGACTTTCCTGCTGCTGACGGGTTATGAACAAGCACGGTCGGTGGTGGCAGCGATTGCGGGTGATTGGGAAGCGGCGCGTGAGGTTCAGCTTGAACTGCCGGAAACAGGCGTTTGCAGCTCGAACGCTGGGGACGATGGAATCGGCGCAGCGTGCTGCGGGACACCGGCTCAGGTGGCTGTTCCGGTGGGGAATATCCAGATCAACAGCATTCCGGTCATCAGCCTTCCTGTGGCTGAAGCTACGCTGCCGCGTGGGTGCTGCGGGTAGCGAGATGGTTATTGGTTTTTAGTTCTTGGTCAAAACCAAAGCCCGTTGAATAACTTGTGTCAATTGCATGACATTTGCGACATGCAATTGACATTGGTTGAGGGGAAATGTCGTCAATGTCGTCAATGTCAGGACAGTCACTAGTCGGGTTTAAGTTGCCAGTTACGAGTTTCCAGTTTCCAGAAAAGACAAGGTTGGTTTGCGGCGATTGCGATTGCGAAAATGGGTTTGCGCGCAAATGGGGGATTGGCGGCGATGGCGGCGGCGATGGCGGCGTGGCGAAACGGATTTGATGGCGACTGTTATGGGCTGATAAGATGCGAAAAATGCGGCAAATGCGGCACAAGCGGCGAAGGATTTTGTGCATATTTCGCACGTTTGGAGCTACTCTCACCCCCAGCCCCTCTCCCTCAGGGCGAGGGGAGCAAGACCCACCGCGCGGGAACTTTTGGGGTTATTAAAAGGCTTACCAGAAACCCTCTCAGGGCGAGGGGAGCAAGACAAATTTCCCTACAGATTATCATAGCACAGATGTTTGTATTTGTCGATTATAAAACGGTTTGAAAATCAGCGGCGATAAGGGGACAACTTGCGGTTTATTTCACGGAGCAAAGCGGGGGCGGCGGATGGCAGTTCTCTTTATTACGGGTGGCACATCGCGTTTACGCTGGCGATCACCGAGATGGTTTCGTGGGGGATTCTGTTTTATGCATTCTCGGTGGTGTTGAAGCCGCTGCAAACCGAATTGGGTTGGGATCAGGGGACGATTACGGGGGCGTTTTCGCTGGCGCTGCTGGTATCGGGAATCGCGGCGATTCCGGTGGGGCGCTGGCTGGATCGGTATGGTTCGCGGGCGATTATGACGCTAGGTTCATGCGCGGGCGTGGTGCTGGTGCTGGCATGGTCACAGGTGATGACCGTTCCGGCGTTTTATGCCGTGTGGTTTTTGATCGGAATCACGGTTTCTACGGTGCTGTATGACCCGGCGTTTACGGTGGTGGCAAATTGGTTCATCCGCAAACGGGCGCAGGCATTGACGATTGTGACGTTCGGGGGCGGATTGGCAAGCGTGGTGTTCGTGCCGCTGACGGAACGGCTGGTGCGGGAATTGGGGTGGCGTCCGGCGCTGATGGTGCTGGCGGTGATTCTGGCGCTGGTGACGATTCCGCTGCATGGGTTGGTGCTGCGGCGGCGTCCGGCGGATGTGGGGTTGCTGCCGGATGGAGAGGTGAACCTCACCCCCCAACCCCCTCTCCGTAGTAACAGAGAGGGGGAGCAAAATACGGCTGGATTGGACGAGGTGAATTTTGGTGCTGCTGGTGCAGCCCTCACCCCCAGCCCCTCCGCGTTCGCGTCAGGGCGAGGGGAGCAAAATACGGCGGGTTTGGACGGTGAATCATTAAAAGTGTCGGTCAGTGAACTCCGTACCAAAGAGGGGGAGGTGAGTTTTGGTGTGGCTGATGCAGCCCTCACCCCCAGCCCCTCTCCCAAGTGGAGAGGGGAGCAAGACCTATCTGGTAGAGATTATGGCACTGATCAACAGGCTTACCTGAAACCGTCTGAGATTGGTCATCCCGAAACAGGGGAGCGTTCGATACCGGTGAGCAAGGCGATACGGGGGATGGATTTTTGGTGGCTGGCGCTGGCGTTCGCGCTTTCCACCTTTTCGGCGATTGCGATCAGTGTGCATCTGATTTCGTACCTGACGGAACAGGGTTTTTCGACGGCGTTCGCGGCGGCGGCGGTCGGGTTGGTGGGGGGCAGCCAGATTCCGGGACGGCTGGTGTTTACACCCCTCGGCAACCGGGTTTCGAGGCGGCTTTTGACGGCGGGTTTGTTCGTGATGCAGGGCGTGGCACTGCTGATTTTGATCGGGATGCCGACGGAAAGCGGCGTGATCCTGTTCGCCATCATCTTCGGTTCGGGGTCGGGCGCAAGTTCACCCGCACGGGCGGCGCTGCTGGCAGAACGGTATGGCGCGGCGCATTATGGCAGCATCAGCGGGGTGCAAACGCTGGTGATGACGATGGCACGGGCGACAGCACCCGTCGGCATGGGGGCGCTGGTGGTGGCAACGGGCAGTTATCAACCCGTATTATGGGCGCTGGTATTCACCTCGGCAGGCGCAGTGCTGGCGATGCTCATGGTGCGGCAGACGCATCAGGCGACAGCGGAATATGAACGGTGACGGTTGTGCCCACGCCGACCTCGCTCTGGATGCTGATTGTGCCGCCGTGCAGTTCGATAGCTTGTCTGGTGATGGATAAACCCAGCCCTGTGCCGGAAATCGTGCCTACATTGGCAGCACGGTGGAAGGCTTCGTAGAGATGGTTCAGATCGTCTTTAGGAATGCCGATTCCCTGATCGCGCACTTCCAGCATGATGGCATTGTCCTGATGCTTCAAGCTAACGAAAACCGGGCGGTTCTCCGGTGAATATTTGATGGCGTTGCCGACCAGATTGATGATAACCTGACGCATCAGCCGTTTGTCCAGATTGACCGAGGGTACAGATGCGTTGGTATAGTGCAAGCGATTGGCCATTTCCGGGTGGGACTCAAAATTCTCGATCACATCGCGGCAGAGCAGATCAAGATCCATTTCGGCGGGCTTGAACTCAACCTTGCCTGATTTCATCCGTTCAAGGCTGAGGACATCCTCAATGATATTGGCGAGGTACTGCACCTGCTCGGCTATCCCATTCAGCTTACGATTAATTTGCTCATCTTCCATCCGTGCCCGGTAGCGGATTAACATCTCGGCAGAGGACAGGATGGCGGTTAGCGGGGTACGAAACTCATGCGAGGCGATGGTTACAAACCGGGATTTCAGTTCATTCAGTTCTTTTTCTTTGGCAAGGGTCTGAAGCAAGGCTTCTTCCGCCTGTTTGCGAACGGTAATATCGCGGGAGGAAGTCACAAACTCGATTGGCTGCCCGGTTTCATCTGACCAGATGGTGCGCCCCAGAATTTCCAACCAGACATAATGCCCATCTTTGTGACGGAAACGGGCAATAAGGGGTGCATAAGGGGTGCGCTGTCCGGCGGCCTCGATGAATGCCTGCTGAATGGCTGGCAGATCATCCGGGTGGATGAAATTAAACCCGGATTGGCCGATCATTTCTTCGGGTTCATAGCCTAACACCGTCTGGCTGGATGGCGATACATAGACATATTCCGCCTTGAGGTTCAGGCGTATGACCATATCGGTGATGTTTTCAGCCAAGAGGCGGTAGCGGGATTCACTTTCGCGGATGGCTTCCAGCACCACTTTCATATCGGTGATGTCGTACAGGGTGGCGCGGTTCTTCAGGTAGTTGCCATCGTCATCGTAGACTGCTACAGCACTCAACAGGACGGTTATAATACTGCCATCTTTGGAGACCAGATCATATTCAACATCCTTTAGCCACCCTCTTTCCTTAAGGACATGGAAATTGACCTGAAAGGCCTTGACGGATTCGGGCGTCAAAACATCGGTCAGTTTCATCTTGCCGACGACTTCCTGATAGTCATAACCTAACCAACCCAGTTCGGTATCATTGATCTGAACGAATACAGCATCCTTATCCAGCGAGTGATAACCGCAAGGGGCGTTGTTGTACAGGTCATGCACTTCGGAGGCATATTTTTCCAGCGCCAGTTCCGTCTGTTTGCGTTCAGTGACATCGGTTACAAAACTCATCACGAGCAGATCATCGTGGGTTTTGACATAACTCAGATGAACATCTGCCAGAAAGTCGGTACCATCTTTATGCCGGGCGGACAATCCCTCAACCTCGCCATGCAGCCGCACACTGGGATTACCCACATAACCCTGACGATGGGAACGGTGCGAATCGCGGTGTTTTTCCGGGACGAGGGTTTCAATGGGCCGCCCAAGCAATTCTTCACGGGCATAACCAAAGATATTTTCTGCTTCGGCATTGATGAGAGTAATAATTCCCTGTGCATTAGAAATAATTATGGCTTCCGGGGCGTGTTCCACCAGCAGACGGAATTTCTCTTCACTATCGCGCAGGGCGGTCTGTGTCTGCTTCTGGGCAAGCAAGGTTCCGACCGTCAAACTGTAAAGTGTGAGGATATCCAACTGCGGCTGAGAGACGGGTTTATGATGGACAGCATTATCGGTGGTTAGCCAACCCAGACTATGCGTTCCATTCCATAAAAGCGCCGCCGCTTTCCAACCGGTTGCAATGACCTCAGCATTATCATAGATGGATTCATTTTCATCAAAAGCCAAATGCTCTGGGTGGTCAATCGCCCGCTGCAAAAGCCCGGTTCGCATGGAAGGATCAAAACGAATCTGATTCTCCATGCGGATTTTTCCGCTGGCGTCGGTGCCATAGGTGCCAATGGCGCTGTGTTGTTGTTCGTCGTAAAGGAGCAAACCCAGACGCTCGAATCCTAGACGCTCCAGCCCTAATTCAACGACCCGTTTATAGAAGGCATCCAATTCGTTGATTTGCGCCAGTTCAATGGTCATTTCCTGAAGTGCTTTCAGGTGAAGCTGGAATTCGCGCTCTTGTTCCCGTTTGACATTCAGGGCACGTTCGGCCAGTTTACGTTCGGTGATATTGTGATTAACGGCCACAATGCCTATTGGTGCGCCATTTTCATCCTCAAATAAATCAACTGAACCCAGCACATAAAGAATTTCTCCATCTTTACGGTGCTGCATGACTTCGCCATGCCAATCGTTGTGTTCAAGCAGTTCCTGACGAAGCCGTTCACGTTCCTCTGGCGAGTCATATTCGGTGCTCAGGATTTCGCTGACAGACTTGCCAATCACTTCTTCTGCCGTCCATCCATAAATTTTTTCGGCGGCTTTATTCCAGCTTTGAATGCGGAGTTCAAGATCAGTGGCGATGACGGCATCGCTGACGTTTTCCTGCAATGCGGCATGATAACGCAACTGCTGTTCACGGGATTTGCGTTCGGTGATGTCCTGAACGGTACAGACCAGACCATGCGATTCGCTGGCTTTAGCATAAATCGCGGCAAAGCTGAATTCAGCATCAAAAATCGTACCATTTTGGCGGCGGGCGTGGGCTTCCACCCGTTTGCCGATGTGGTCGTTCATTACCGACTCAAGGACAGCGGCTATCCGGACCACATCCTCCGGCACGACTAAATCCAGCAGCGGTTGGTCAAAACAATTGTTGGCATCACAGGCAAACATCTGGCTAAAAGCGGCGTTGCTCTGCCGAATTCGAAGATCAGCACGGGTGAGCACAATGCCATCCATGCTGCTGTTCAAAATGGCTTCAAGCCGTTCCTTAGCGGTGTTCAATTCGGCGGTGCGTTCGGTCACTTTCTGTTCCAGACGGGTCACATGATCGGCATTTTCCAGCGCGAGGCTGGCATAACGGGCAAAAATCATCAGTTTATCGACATCTTCCTGCTGGAAGTGATCGGGTTTGGCGCTATCCACAATCAACAAGCCGATGACTTTGCCGCGTAACTCGATGGGTGTCCCAATGGTTGACCGAATCCACTGCGTTACCGGGAGCGATATCCAATCCGGCGCTGAGCGGGTATCTGTAATCAGATAGGGCTGCTTATGCAAATAGATGGATTCATACTTCGGCGTTTGGATTGAAAAGCGGTAATCCTTGAAAAATATTTCAGAATCGGCTGGAAATCCGCGCGTATATTTGACGTGGGCTTCGTCTCCCTCAAACAGAATAATACTGGCGGCATCATAGGGAACGACTGATTCAGCGTATTCCAGAATTTGCTGCAATATCTGGTTTACATCCAGCGAGGTGGTGAGCAGCGCCAGACTATCACGCAAAATTTCGGCAAAACGGCGCTGTTCCTGCGCGGTTTCCTCAAGGCGCTTAAGCTCGGTAATGTCGCGTCCGACGCTTTGATACTCTACGATTTCGCCAGCTTTATCCACCGTAATCCGGTTTGTCCATTGGAACCAGCGGGTCGTACCATCGGGCAGAATCAAGCGATTCTCGGAGATCGCAATTGGATGGACGGGATTTAAAGAATGGATGTGAGCAGCAACCCATTCCCGTTCTTCCAGCGGAACAAATTCAAGGATATGGCGTCCCAGCAACTCCTCCGGTGTTTTGCCGAACAAACTGCTGTAAACCGTATTGACAAAAGTCAGCGTCAAATCCGGTCGATAGCGACTGATCAGATCGGTCTGATCCTCGACGATGTGACGATAGCGTTCTTCACTTTGGATCAACTGCTGTTCGGCCTGCTTCAGACTGGTGATGTCCTCGACAACCGAAACAAAATAGTCCGGTTCACCCTGCTCGTCCCGCACCAGATTTATGGTCAGTTTGACCCAGATCAGCCGACCCGTCTGATGAATGTAGCGTTTATGGGTGGCATAAGTCTGCATCGTGCCAGCCAGCATTTCGCTGGTAGCCTGCAAACCCGCCGGAAGATCATCGGGATGGGTTAGCTCCTGAAAGGATTTGCCGAGCATCTGTTCCGAGGTGTAGCCGACAATATCGCACAAGCGCTGGTTGACCCACAGCCAGCGGCCATCCGGGGCAAGATGCGAAATGCCAACGGCGGCCTGATCGAAAGTTCTCTGGAACATGGTTTCATTCCGGTGCAACCGTTCCTGAGCTTCCCTGCGTTCGGTGATGTTGCGGCTGGTGGACACAATTGCCCCAATTGCCGGGTCATGGAGTCTATTGGTGAGGGTGGCTTCTACCCAGATATAATGCCCTTGTTTATGTCGACCGCGAACTTCAATTTTTTGGATCATGCCCGGCGAGGCTGTCATCGTTTGCAGCAGTTGGGCGACTATGGGTGCGTCATCAGGATGCAGCAGATCAATGCCTGAAAGACCAACATATTCTTCGACCGTGTAACCCAGCAGTTGCTCAATGGATGGATTGGAATACAGGATTTTGCCCTGTGCATCAACGAGGGTGATGTGATCCTGACTGTATTCAATCAGTTTTTGAAACCGGTGTTCGGCTGCGTTGTCATTTTCCGAGTGCATAGCTTACGTTGCCTTTCGCCACGATCTCATCTGACAACAATGGTTGGAATGGGGAGTTCAGCGGAAATACCAGATGTTGGCTGTTAAATATGGCGCTTAAGAAATGACTATTCCTAACAATCTTGCTGAGTATATCTTACGTCATTGTCATATTTTTGAATCGTGATGTTCATCCGATGGCGCAGTGTGATTCATCATAACGCAAAATAAAATGTCCCCAGTCACATGAACGGGGGACATGCAGCAGTTTCTAATGTGGGGATGTGGATAATCAGGCAGGACTGCATTAAGTGGTGGTGGGCAATTTTACCCCACCCCCAACCCCCTCCCCGCACGCGAGGAGGGGGCTTTAAAGACCACTACAGGTCATCTTATTGCCCATTTTAGTCCCAAATGCGTCTCCACCGTTTAGTGTGGTGTTACCGTGAAAAATCAGGCAGGTTTAGAGGCAGTGACTCGTGCGCTGAATACGCGCGGCATCCCGGTTTGCGGTTCGATAATATCCTCGGCAGATGACTTATCCACTACCTGAATATCGGTAAAACCCACCGCGCGCATGAGTCCGGTGTAAGCGTTGACATCAACCGCGCCAGAGACACAGGCCGCCCAACTGCTGGCGTCGGCACGCTGCTCCGGGCTGAATTCGCCTTCGGTCACAATGTCGCTGACCGAAATCCGTCCGCCGGGTTTCAGGACACGGAAGGCTTCGTTGAAAACAGCCTGTTTATCCGGTGACAGGTTAATCACGCAGTTGGACATCACCACATCAACCGTGCTATCGGTTAGCGGCAAGGCTTCGATCTGTCCCCGACGAAACTCGACATTGTGGACGCCCATCTTGACCTTGTTGGCGTTGGCTTTCATCAGCATTTCCGGCGTCATATCCACGCCAATGACATACCCGGTTTCGCCAACCTGCCGGGCTGCCAGAAAGCAATCAATACCGCCGCCGCTGCCCAGATCGAGCACGGTTTCACCCGGTTTCAATCCGGCAATCGTCACCGGGTCGCCACAGCCGAGGCTTAAGCCTGTGACATCAACCGGCAAGCCTTCCAGCAGTTGCGAGTCGTAAAGCGAGGCGCTACTGCATCCACAGCCATCGTCACAACAGGATGCTGACTGCCCGCTGGCAATTGCACCATAGTGTTCCTTGACGACATCGTGAATTTGAACGTTGGATTGAGACATGTTGTTCTCCCTTAAATATTGATAATGGTCGATACATCAACCGAAAAAACTTGTTTAGTATCTATCTGTAAACCGTTTACCCCTAACCCCAGCCCTTCCCCCGCGCGCAGGGGAAGGGAGCAAGATAAGTTGTTTGTGACTGTGTGCAGCAGTCTATGGACGGGTTCTTAGGTTAAGATGCACACCTCTTCATATTGATGATTGTCGATATTTCGCCGTAAAAAAATACGCCTTACATAATGGTGATTTCATTAATGCCAATGATTTGCACATCCTGACCGGGGTTTCCCTTGCGGAAGATGCGACCACAGCACTGATTGTAGCTTTCCTGATCGAGGGTGTAATAGCGGAAACGCCCTTCCTGTCGCACTTTTACCAGATGGGCTTCTTCCAACACTTTCAAATGATGGCTGACGGTCGGCTGGTTGATCTTGCCGCCCATCTTCGCCACCAGATCACCCACGCTTAACCAGACACAGCACAGATGGTCAATAATCTGGCTGCGGGTTTCATCCGCGAGGGCTTTGGCAAAAGTTACATCTTCAATCATCATGACTCTCATTATATCGACAATCATCAATGTGTCAAGCGTTGGATCGCAATGTTGAGATTTGGTATGTGTAGGCATTCATATGGGGTTATACTCGTTATGGACTAAATTTTTTTCAGGTTCACAATCATGTCGCAAATTTTTATCAGTTACAGCCGCCGCGACCGCGATTATGCCCTTCGACTAGCGACCTTGATGCGTCAGCACAACCTCCCCATCTGGATTGACGACCGGATTGATGTGGGCGAAGAATGGACGCAGGCGATTGTCGATTCGATCAAAGCCAGCAAAATCGTGGTTGTGCTGGTGACAGCTCACGCAGAAGGTTCGGAATGGGTACGGCGCGAAGTGCTGATCGCCCAACGCTTTCGCAAGATTATTTTTCCGCTGCTGCTGCGGGATGAAGAACTATCACTGCTCATCAATGTGCAGCATTACGATTTGCGGGATTATCGTTTGCCCGCGCCCAAGTTTTACCAGAAGTTAGCCGAAATTATGGAGCGGAAAACCGCACCCCTGAACTCCGGCGGCGGGGGCAGCAATCCGGCTATCCAGCAAACACAAGAACTCCCCCGAACCGGGCCGCTGAAGGAACGCCCGGTCACACTGCGACATTCGCTGCAACATCTGTTTGATACACTGGGTTATGACTATTATGTGGGCGGGGATTTGATCGAAGAGGGTGAAGCTGCGCTGCAAACCCGCTTCCAGAAAATCCATATGGCGCGCTTTTGCATCTTCGATCTGACGGATGATCTGGATACCTACATTGAGCTGGGCATGGCGCTGGCGCTCAACCGCTACTGCATCGTCACCGCCAAAAACAACGTGAAACTGGCAGACTTTCTGGATGGATACAGCCTCGTTCGCTACGGCGATGCGGCAGAGTTTGAGGATAAACTGAGGACAATCGCTGAACAGTTGAAGCTGACGGCGGTGCAAAATTACTGCCATTTCTGCCGTCGTTTGTGCGATGGTATGTCCGCCCATCAGGAAATGAATGCTTACCTGATTCTGGATAATACACGCCTGTTATGGCGCGATCTGGTCAATGAGATGACCCAGCACATCGCCCAACGCCATGCCTACCCTATCCGGCTGACCGATGCGGCAAGGGGACACCGCCTGTGTGATTTGCGGACGAAGGTGCTGCGGGCACAATTCGCGGTGGCGCATCTGGGACGCTTCTCCAGCGCGAACAGTATGCTGGCATTGGGCATGGCAGTCGGCAGCCTGATTCCCTGGGCAGCGATTTATAACCCGCAAACCGATAACATTCCGCCGATTTTGCGCGAAATTCGCCACACCGCCCCGGCCAGCGATGTGAACGAACGGCTGGACGAGATGGATAAACTGTTGAATATCGTGATGCCGGTTTCGGGCGAGCAAATTACGGTTCACACGCTGCAACTGGCGACGGAAACCTTCTGGTCAGAGATGGATGACTGGGTGCAAAGCGTAACGCGCAACCCGGAAACCCATGAACCGATTCTGGGTACAATCCGCGTGATCCGGTACGAGGGCAAACGCTACTCGCACAAATATTATCTGAACCCCAAAACACAGCGGCTAAAGTTCGGGCGCGACAGCAAATGTGATGTAACGCTGGAACATCCGCTGGCCTCCAGCGAACATTTCCAGATTATGCAGGGGCCGAATCAGCGGTATTATCTGATCGACCTTGGCAGCACCAACGGAACGTTTTTGAATGGGCGCAAACTGCCGCCGCATAAACAGCACGAAATCTATTTCAGCGATGAAGTCCGGGTAGCGGGGGCGCACTTCCGCATCTGGGATGAGCGCCAACTGCCGGAAAATACCAAACCGCTGCGACAAGCTGAACCGCTGATTCAAACCGATGAAGTCGGGCGCGATGTGATTCGCATTGATTTCCCGGATGTGCCGCCGCCAGAAGGGTTTGATGCGTGGGATCATAAGATTATCCTGCGGACGCTGCTGCCAGATGGCAAACGGTCGGCAGTGTTTGAGGTTCAAGCGTACTATCCCTTGGGGCGGGTGCTGGCAGAACTGGCGCTGGTGCTGCAACTGCCGGATATGACCCACTATTTCGTGCGCGATAACCTGATCGTCAACCCGGAGGAAACGCCGATGGAGTTGGGATTAAAAGATGGGGATACACTGCGAATCACCATCGACCGGGTGGAATGGGCGATGGAAGAAACCCGCAAACGTATCTACTCGTGCGACAGCAAGGCATGTCAAGGCGACGAAAAAGGGCGCGAATGGAAATTTGGCGAAAAATTCGGCACGCTGCGATCCTTGTTTGAGGATACTTTCCGCAGCGAATACAATACCGAGCCACCCTCACAGGCGAACATTCCGCCGATTAAATGTCCGCGTTGCAGCAGCGTGATTAAAGAGAACAATGTGGTGGGGATATAGGCGTTTAGGAACTGCGACGTTTGCGTTCTACAAAATTATCTTCGATTCTAACGCATTGGGATTGCAGAAGTAACATGCTGAGGTCGCGCTTCACATTTAGCACGATCTCAGCATGAATAAGCGCGATACTCTTATTTCTTATCGGGGATGCTCCCTACGGATTTGACGGTCTGTTATGCTTGGGGAGGAAGCAGAAATTCAAATCCATGCTGCTTTCCGACCGTCACCAGCTTTTCCAGATTGGGCAATTCTCTCGAAAACGGCGCAGACGCACTGACTTTTTCGCCAGCCTCGGCGAAGAACCCCTCGTGATTGCCTGCCGGTAAGGTGATGATCAGTAAACTTCCTTCATTGTCAGCGTTCGTGTTGAGAAACGTGTGTGGCGTATTCTTAGGAACAAAGGCAAATTCGCCAGCCCCACGTTGCAGACGCTGCTCATCAATCTGGAATTGAAATGTTCCTTCCACGACGAGAAATGCCTCATCATCACTATGTCGGTGAAATGGAGCGCCTTGCTGCGGCGCAACCCGACACTCGAAAAGGGAAAAGGAACCACCGGTGTCGGCTCCCACAGCGAGAAGTGTGATGATCGAACTGGGAAGCTCGAACGTTTGTCCCTTTCGGGGTGTTTCTAGCTGCATTTTGCTCTTCCTTTCTTTTAGGTATTGCTTTCTTTTGCAAACGAAAAATTTTCATCATGAAAGTTGCGTACAACGCATAGGGAGAACTGTGGACACCCAACGACTTTGAGAGCCGAAGTCATCTGTCTGTACGGACTCCGCTAGAGTAGATGACGAACAGTGACGTTCTAATACAAAACCCTGTTTTCACTGAAATCTAGAACTGTTTTGCCAAAGGTTGTATCACCGCTTATTGCCGCTCTTGAGCCTGACAAGATAGTCGCAGCTTTTTCCCGACCTGATGTGAGGGCAGCGAATGTTAAAACATCCATTTCGATAGTCGTCTGTGGCGTGGAGTTCTCTCCAATTCGATACGATCCACCTGCTGCCCCTGTCAGTTCCAAAAGCGCAGCACGACCGTGAAGACCATGCTTACTTTTTTCGGCCAAATCCTTCACGACAAGGGATACAATCCGTCCGTCATGGGCTGCGTCAAGCGGCATCTTCCTTCCGACTGCGTGACAAATGTCGATTCGGTGCATCCACATATCACGGGTATAGATCAGATCAAATAAGTAGCCCAATGAACGCGGCTGATCAAGACCGGGTAAAGGCAGGACAAGGGAACGCACAAAGGCAGGTATTCGATCCCGTCCTTGAAGAGAGCGCTGCGCCGTATCCCGTATTTCGGCGATCAGCTGCCCTGTTGTGTATTGACGGCGCAGATCAACTTGTACCTGATTCATGGCATCCAGCATATTCATGCCGTTCTTAAGATAAGACCGCATCACAATGGGATTTGCCTGGCTCATAAATGCGCCAAAGCTGGTAACGCTGAATAGATGTGCCGCCTGATGAGCAACAACGTCTTTTATTGTCCACAATGAACAAGCCGTCTGCTGATCCCAATCTTCGTCAGCCAGTGACTCGATCAATGCTTGAAAGCGCTTTAACTCTTCAACGGCCATCGTCATGGCTTCTTGATGCGTGAGTGGAGGAATGAGGGTGCCATCCTGGATGGATGTCGTTATCCGTTGTCCAACAGTTTGAACCTGATTCATGGTCTTACCCTTTCTTATTCAGTTTTTTCTGGTTTACGATCTTGTCCCCAGGCATTACGCAGGAGTTCGATGATGATAGGTATTAGGCTACCGAAGCGTCCCGAACTGAGGGGCAGCTCCGGTTCGTTGGCTAAGTGCTGTGATGCCACCCCATGCATGAGGGCAATGACTAAATTCATGGTGACTTCAGGCGAAAAAGGCGACTGGAGTGCGCCAGCGATCATCGCTTCACTGGCTGCACGTTGACCGCTTGCGATCAGTTTCGCCGATTCTTCAAGGCCATCAGCAGAGGGCACAAAGCCGGGGACAGGACGTTCAAACAGAAGCTGATAGAGTTCGGGATTTTCTAAGGCAAACGATAGATACCCTTCCATCATGCGCTGAATACCTTCCCAGCTTGCACCATATTGACTTATATCCGCCTCCATACGTTCACGATACATTTTCATTCCCATCGCAAACAGCGCTTCATAGAGAGCCAGCTTGCTGGGAAAATAGTTATAAAGAGATGGAGCACGCATCCCTACCCGACGGGCAACTTCTTGTAGGTTAAGCGCCGAAACACCTTGTTCCCGCATCACAGCACGCGCTGCATTAAGAATAAGTTCGGTCATCTCCTGATGATTTCGCTGCTGGCGTTCTTTGGGTGTCAATATACGTTTTGTGTCTTCCATAGAAGCTCTCAGAGTCTCTTAAAACTATTGTGGATAGATTTAACTACTGCCATTAGTCTAAATGAATTCCATTAGTCTGTCAAGCGAGTGACTTATCACTTCATTTGCTCAGGCTTTACGTTTCTGAAACTGCTTGAGGCGCGAAGCGTATAAAATCAGCATCTCTTATCAATTGCACACTTGCGATTCGAGGGAAATAAGACAGGAGAAATGGGTGTACTGTTGAGGGTTCAGACTGTTCAACAGAAGATGTGTCGTGAAACGCCTCACTT
This sequence comes from Anaerolineae bacterium, assembly GCA_019912965.1. Lineage (GTDB taxonomy): Bacteria > Chloroflexota > Anaerolineae > Aggregatilineales > Phototrophicaceae > CFX2. Next base: position 27,668 of record JAIOHM010000144.1, on the reverse strand, counting down.
ATATCTGGAGAGGGAGGTGGATAGTAAATGCCGAGTGCTGATGCCGAGTTATGCAACAGGGCAGCAACATGCCACCTTCCAGGACGATGGCATTCCCTATAAGGTGATATTTGTCGTCCCAAACATCCTCTATTACATCTGATGTTGGGCGTGGGGTGTGCTTTACCTTTTCAGTTAAGGGGAGTGTATCTCTATGCACCAACGGGCTGCGCCATACATGATAAATGCTCAACAAGGCTAACGATCCAGTGTTTTTAACTTTTCGCGGGTTACTTCCGCAAAATCTTCTCCATCGTTTTTCCCTTTGCTAACTCATCGATTAATTTATCCAGGTAGCGAATTTCCCGCATCGTTGGTTCTTCGATGTCTTCCACGCGGACACCACAAACCACGCCTTTAATTGAAGCCCGCGAAGGATTCAGTTGAGGCGCTTCCGCTAGAAAGGTCTCAACATCTGTTTGTTTTTCCAGCTGCGCTTCTAACGCTTCCTGACTATAGCCTGTCAACCAGCCAATAATTTCATCGACTTCTGCTTTCGTGCGTCCCTTTTTTTCTGCCTTAGCGACATATTCAGGATAGACACGTGCGAAACTCATTGTATAAATTCGATGTTTTATCATGCTGCCTTCCTTCTTGTTTCTATGGGTTCTTTATTTTAACGGTGGGACTGCATTAAGTGGTGGTGGGCAAGGATTTTTACCCTCATCCCCCAGCCCCTTCTCCCTCAGGGCGAAGGGGAGTAAATGCAATTTGGATGCTATTTCACCTAAAATTGACTACCCACCGTTTAGTGTAGTGCTACCATTTTAGCGGTAGGACTGCATTAAGTAGTGGAGGGCGAGGATTTTTACCCCACCCCAAACCCCTCCCCGTACCGGAGAGGGGCTTTAAAGACCACTACAGATCATATAGTTGCCCTTTTTAGCGGCAAATGCGTCTCCACCGTTTAGTGTAGTGCTACCATTTTAACACGAAATGGGAACAGAAGAACAAAAGTTCCGAACAACCTGATACAAAGGCAGGTCTGCTGCTTAAAATGATGAGCCGAACTATTTCCTGAACCGGAATTCGCAATGTGAACAGCCGTTGGCAATCGTGCCATGACGCTCCAGTTCAATGCCCATGCCCGGAAAAATCAGGAAGTCGATGAGGCACATATAGGGCGAGAATTCATCAGCATCCTGACTGTGGAAGAATTTGACGACTCCACATTCCAGATAATTGACGCCCCATTCAAAGTCCTTTCCGTCGCCTTCCACCACTTCATAAACAAAGTTACCGGGATAAGGGGCGGTTTGCGATTGCTGCGCTTTTTTCGCGGTTCGGCGTCGCCACAAGCGCGTCATATAAATGCGTCCGATCAAATGCCGGATGGCACGCGGGAACTGCTCAATCTGGTTGGTCGCCATCGCCTGCGCCAGATCACCAATTTCATCCACCGGATAGTCATAATGTTTCATCACGCGGTACAGGGCCAGCAAACTGGTCATCTGTACCAGCGTATCGGTCAGCGGATTATCACGCCCGCCGATATAGGGGATATGCGGAATGAGGCTTTCAAATTCGGTTCGTGATTCGGCCATAAAAGTTTGCGCCAATGTATCGCCATAACGCGACTGCATCAGCTTCAGGCCGTAACGCATCAAACGGTCATGGCCTTTGAGCAAGGCTTTCTGTTGATCGAGATCGTATCGAATGGTCATGATTGCCCTTTTAATTTAGATAATCTAAGTCTAATTTTAGGTCACACTAAAAGTCAATAACCATCCATACATCTCGCAGTTTGCTATAATTGAATCTCAGCGCCAGAACCCCTAAACGCTGGCGGGCAGGGTTAGACCGAATGTGCTATCCTTAATGCAGTAAAACTCTGGGAGGTCATCAAAATGCCCTTTATTGAAGCGCCGACTAATTTTTATTTGGGACGCCGTTTCGACACGACGGAACGTAAGCTGCTGGAAGACGTGGTGTATTACGACGCACGCGATCTGGTGACACACGCAGTCGTAGTCGGCATGACGGGCAGCGGTAAAACCGGGTTGTGCATCACCATGCTGGAAGAAGCCATTCTGGATAATATTCCGGCCATTATCATCGACCCCAAAGGCGACATCACCAATCTGCTGCTGACCTTCCCAGATTTACGCCCGGAGGATTTTCAGCCCTGGGTAAACCCGGACGACGCGCGACGGGCTGGACTGGATATGCCGACGTATGCCGCCGATGTGGCTTCCCGCTGGCGGGACGGATTGGGCAGTTGGGGCATTGTGCCCGACCGTATACGCTGGCTGAAGGGCATCGCCCAATACAGCATTTATACACCGGGTTCGGACGCGGGTCTGCCGATCAGCATTCTGGCTTCGCTGGCCGCCCCGAAAGAAGGATGGGCAGGCAACGAAGAAGGCATTCGCGAGAAGATCAGCGGCATCGTAACGGCACTGCTGGCACTCATCGGCAAAAATGTCGAACCGGTAAAAGATAAAGAACACGTTCTGATCTCCAACATCTTTGAGTACAACTGGCAGCGCGGCATCAGCATGACGATGGAGGACATCATCATTCAGGTGCAAAAGCCGCCGTTCAACAAACTAGGTGTGCTTGATCTGGATTCGTATATGTCCGAGAAAGCGCGTACCAAACTGGCGATGGAACTGAACAACATCATCGCCGCACCGTCGTTCCAGTCGTGGACTCAGGGTGAGCCGCTGGATATTCAAAGCCTGCTGTATCAGCCGAATGGTCGGGCGCGCGTTTCGATTTTCTACATCGCGCATTTGAACGAGGCTGAACGGCAGTTCATCATTACGCTGCTGCTGGAAAACATGCTGGGGTGGATGCGCCAGCAAAGCGGTACAACCAGCCTGCGGGCGCTGCTGTATATCGACGAAATGTTTGGTTACTTCCCGCCACATCCGTTCCGCCCGCCGACGAAAGAGCCGATTTTACGACTGCTCAAACAGGCGCGCGCTTTCGGTTTGGGGTTGATTCTGGCGACTCAGAATCCCGGCGATCTGGATTATAAGGGCTTGAGCAATGCCGGAACATGGTTCATCGGACGATTGCAATCCGCCAACGACAAAGCGAAAGTGATGTCCGGGTTGGAGGCACTGGCGACCGCCGACAACAACCTGAATCTGAAAGATATTGACCGCCTGATTTCGGATATTGAGCCGCGCGTGTTCCTGATGCACAACGTCCACGATACGGCAGGGCCAGCGCTGGTGCATACCCGCTGGGCGATGAGCTATCTGCGCGGGCCGCTGACGCGCCAGCAGGTGCAGTTCCTGATGGCCGGACAGCGGGCGGAATTGATGGCAAAAATAGCTGCAAGTGCCCCGCAACAAACGGGCGGTTATGGCGCGGTCAGTGGTTTTACACAGGCCAGTATGGCACTGCCACCGCTGCCCGGAACGCAGGCGATGCCCCCTGCCCCGCCGGGATTCGCCCCGCCGTCTACGCTGCCGGGATTCAGCACGCAATCTGCTCCGCCGCTGCCGGAAGTTGGTGTACAACCGGGTTGGACACAGCAAGCAACCCTCCCGCCCGCGCAGGCTAACCTGACGCAAATGATGACGCAAAATTCGCAGATGACGGTGCGTGGCCCGGCAGCGCCAACCGGATTCTCTGCTAACCAGCCGCCGCTGCCTTCGTCAACACCCCAGTATTTCCTGCCGCCTTCAGTGAGCAATCAGCAAGCCATTGATTACTATCAGCAGCAAACACGGGTGGTGCTGACGGGTATGGGTGCCTCATCGCTGGCTTACCGTCCGATGCTGCTGGCACAAGCAGCAGTTCGCTATCAAGACCGGAAAACACAGGTTTATAGTCACCGGGTTTATGCCTTCCATGTTCCCGATCTGGAACGTTCCGGGCTGGTGCATTGGGAACAGTTTCAGGCCAATCCGGTTGATCCCAAAACGGTTTCCAGCCAACCAACAGGCGCAGCGATTTTCGGTGATCTTTCGCCGGGGCTGACGGATGCCAAACGATTGACCGCTTTACGCGGGGAACTGGTGGATATGCTGTATAACACCGCCCGCCTGCAAGTGCCGTTTAATCCAACGCTGGGTATTTACGGTGCCCCGGATGCACAGGAAAGCGAGTTCCATGCACAGGTGCAGCAGGCCGCCCGCGAAAAACGGGATGCCGAAGTTGACCTGATCGCGCAGAAGTATGAAAAGCTGATGGACAAGGCAGAAGAACAACTGCGTAAGAAAGAGCGCGAACTCCAAGCCGAGAAGAAAGAAGTAGCCGACCGGAAACGTGAAGAACTGTTCACGAAAGGTGAAGCCCTCCTGAGCCTGTTCAAAGGGCGTACCACCTACACGCTTTCGCGCAGCAGTCGCGCCACCCGCCAGCGACGGCAGGCCAGCGAAGATTTGACCGAGAGCGAACAGGTGATTCTGGAACTGGAAGGACAGCTTGCAGACCTGCAAGAACGGTTCGAGCAGGAAATCGCGGTGGTCAACGAGCGGTGGGCGAAGGTGGTTGCCGAGATGCAGCCTTACGTGATTACGCCCTACAAAAAGGATATTCAGACCGAGTTATTCGGCATCGGCTGGATACCGTACTACTACGTAGAGCTGAACGGCCAACCGGTGCTGTTGCAGGGCTTCTATTAACCCTTTGATCTCAGCCCTTCTTCAATTATGGGGAAGGGCTTTTTATTTAAACCGCCAAGACACACTTGGTGTCTTTTGAATATTGGTGACAATTGGGTTCTCTCCGCGCAGAATGGGAAATAACAATATGGGAACACCAAATGAAATTTTGAGACAATATATTTATCAGGCTATTGCTGATACTGAATCAAATCGCACCTTTTTGAGCGTCTTGACCCATCAAAAAACAGCCACAAACCATGCAATCCTAGAAGTGATAGGGCAAGAGCTTTTTAGATTTTTTCGGTGTGAGATTGATGATCCTCCATTGACAGCCTATCGACTTTCAGGGAAACATTATCGAGATGTGGGCATTGAATACTTCCATCAATGGGTAAGCCAAACTCAATCCGCTCACAACCAAAGTTTTTACAAGCGACTAAACAGCATTAGTGAACAATCAGGAGATAATCATCTGTCGAAGCGAGAAATTAGCTTCATTAGCCTTAGCATATTGATGGAAGAATTTCCCGAAGAAATCCTTTTCTCTCACCAAATACACCCTTCTGCGGCAGTTTTGGATAGCTTTGGTAACTGCTGTGCCAGTGCTGGCTTGATTGACTCATCTGAATTGTTTTTAGACCCTTATCAACTCCTAGAATTTTTCTGTCAAAACAGCATACTTTAGACACTCCTGAACAACAAGCTACGCAGCAGGGTGACTTATTCGATCAAAGTGCATTGAGCAAGGTTTGTATTACGGGTTGTAAATCGGTTGATGGGGCTGGCTGGATATTCAGGTTGAATTGAGCAACCAATGGTTGGATATACAGTGGGCGCATGAAATCCGGCATGGCAGGATGATTCTCCACGATTGAGGCCAATTCTGCCGCCCGCTCCCGCTGCCCCATTTTTGCATAAAAATAAGCTGCGCTCATGACCGATTCCAGCTTGGCTGAGTCGGCATCCACCTCCAGTGCATATTGCAGCGCATCCTTCAAATAATCACGCGACTGCTGCTCGTCATCCAGCACAGCCAGCACCAGCAGACTCAGGCTGTCGATTATGTGACGGCGGTCATCCACTTTCTGGCGCAGGGTTAAACTCTCTTCAAGATAGCTGCGGGCAGCCGGGTAATCTTTCTGGTTCAGGGCAACCTGCCCCATCTTCGCCAGACTACTGGCAAGCAAATGCGGCTCATTGAGTTGTCGGGCAAGCTGAATGCTTTCGTCCAGATGTTGGGCGGCGGCTTGATGTTCGCCCAATGCCAGCAGCGTGATCGCAAGATTGCCGAGGGTAGCGGCAAGCTGTTCGTCCTGTCCAAGCTGACGATAGACCTGTATGGCTTCTGTGGCGTAGCGGCGAGCGCTTTCAAGATCACCCTGACGCGAAACAATCCCACCCATCAAATTGAAACCCAGCGCCATTTTAAACAGGTCATTTTCGGCACGGGAAATCGTTATACTTTCTTCGAGATAACCCAACGCCTGATCGTAAAAGCCCTGCTGCAAGGCAACCGCGCCCAGATTGATGAGCATACCCGCGACCTTAGCTGGGTTGTGCTGCTGCCGATAAAGTGCCAAACTCCGGGTATAGTAGTCAACAGCCGATTCATAATTACTGTGATGGTAAGCAATCACACCCAGCCCCCCCAAAGCAGCGGCGATTTCCAGCGGTACAGACGAGGATTTCATCAAGTCTTCGTAGAGATTTTGGGCAGTTGCAAGATCACCCTCATTCAGGGCTTCATGCGCTTGTTGCAGTGTATCGGTTGTCATGGCTTTCGCCCTCAGTTTATGGGAAAGTTACTATTTATTATAACTGGAGTCGGTGATCCACGCCGAGGATACAACCGATGGCGTTAGGCCAAGTTTAGGCCGCTATCGTAAATCTTGCACAACAAATTCGTAATCATAATTAGGCGGAATGAACATTCTGCCTATGGTTTTAGCAGGAGTACAAACGATGGCAAGCATTGTGACGATTGAACGGCATATTCTGGAACAGCAGAAACGCTACCCCGGCGCGACGGGCGTCTTCACCCAACTGCTCTACGATATGGCGCTGGCAGCCAAAATCATCGCCCGCGAGACGACACGCGCAGGTCTGGTGGGTATTCTGGGGGCATCTGACGATCACAATGTTTACGGGGAACAGCAGCAGAAATTAGACATTTTTGCAGACGAAACTATTTTTAAGATCAACGACCACACCGGACGTTTATGTGCGATGGCCTCCGAAGAACACGAGGACATCATCCAGATTCCGCCGCACTTCGACACGGGCAAATATGTGCTGCTCTATGACCCGCTGGACGGTTCTTCCAATATTGATGTGAACGTATCGGTGGGGACGATTTTTGCGATTCACCGGAAAGTCTCCACCAGTGAACGGGGTGCACCGGAAGATATTCTGCAACCGGGGCGGAATCTGGCAGCGGCGGGCTATGTCATTTACGGCAGCAGCACCATGATGGTGTACAGCACCGGACAGGGGGTTCATGGTTTTACGCTCGATCCCAGCGTGGGCGAATTCCTGCTCAGTCATCAAAATATCCGCATTCCAAACGAGGCCATGTATTACAGCGCCAACGCAGGCAACGAGAAATACTGGACGCCGGGGGTACGCCGTTATGGCAAATGGCTGCAAGGCATCGAAGGTGAGGGGCGCAAACCGTTGGGACACCGCTATATCGGCTCACTGGTTTCGGATTTTCACCGCAATCTGCTGCGCGGCGGCGTGTTCTTCTACCCCGGTGATCTGCAAGAGGCTGGCAAACCCTATGGCAAAATGCGCTTGATGTTCGAGGCGCAGGCGATTGGCTTTCTGGCGGAACAGGCGGGCGGTTATTGTTCGGATGGCATCGGCAATGTGCTGGATATCCAACCGCACTCGCTGCACCAGCGCGTCCCGCTGATTGTGGGCAACCGCGATCTGGTCGAAAAGGCGGAAGCATACATCCGCGAGTACGATCAGGAATGGGTGGAGGCTTATCGACCGTTCCGCGAGGGGCAGATGGAAGCAGCCGGTAATGATTAGATTTCTTATATTCCTCCGATAAAACGCCGATATTTTTCTAACACTGCGGCGGTATATCTAGAGTCGAATGAACGAGCCATTTGGCTAAAGGTTTTCTGGAGGATAATCATGGCAAATATTGTTCGCTGGAACCCCTTCCGTGAAATGGCGGAGATGCAACGCGCACTCGACCGCATGTTTGATGATACCTGGCGCGGTGGCTGGGGGGTAAACGGTAATTCGCTGGCAATTGACGTTCACGAAACCGATACAGCCTATACCGCTGTGCTCTCGCTGCCGGGACTGACCGCTGACCAGATCAATGTGCGGATGCACGATGGTACACTAACGGTTAGCGGCGAAATTCCGCAGCCGACTCTGCCGGAAGATGGAAGGGTGCTGATTCAGGAACGGGCATTCGGGCAGTTCAGCCGGAGCGTCACCCTGCCGCAGTCGATTGATGCCGACAAGGTGGAAGCCAATTATGAAAACGGCGTGCTGACTCTGACACTGCCGAAGCTGCCGGAAGCGCAGCCGAAAGTCATTAACATCAAGACCAACAAGATGCTGCATTCGAAGAACTAGCCGATAGCCTGCCGTCAGCTATCAGCTAAACAGGCACATAATTGACGGCGGATGACCGGGGTGGTGGGTAAAAACCTGCTGCCCCGGTTTTGATTCAGGCACTTTTGAGTAGGCGTCCACGTTCGACCAGACGGCGAGCTTCTTCCAGCGAACGGGCAAATTGAAACTTCCGCCCCATTGATGCCCCCAGAATGATGGGCAGCAATGCGCGGACGAAGTTGTTATCGACAATCGCCACTGATACTCCAACATTAGACGGGGCAAGCCGCATGGCACGCTGCACATGGGGAAAGGCCGAACCCGACGGCATGGGTATGCGGCCTGTATTGTGAATAACATCCACCCTGCCCTCAACCGCTTGCGCCCATTCATAAGCCGCATCTACTGCGCTGTCGTACTCGTCCCACGACTGTATTGATTCCACATAATCCAGACGGATGATGTTCTGCTCCGGGTTATCCCAATTGATGATGATTGGCATGTTTCAACTCCTCATAATTCCTGCTGATTTAGTATCGCAGGCGGGAGAAGTGTTACAGGGCTGGAGTACAATAGTGGCGGTGTCTGGTCAGAAAAGGGAATAAACCCTGTGCAGCCAACTGAGCATCCCCATGTCAACGCCTTGCTAACGGATTTGCTGCCGCAGATGCAGCAGGTTTTGGGCAGCAAATTGGTTGGCTTATACCTGTACGGATCGTTGGTAACTGGCGATTTCGACGCCGACATCAGCGATATTGATCTGCTGGCGGCAATATCGGATGATCTGGATGATGCGGCGTTTGACGCCCTCGACAGGATGCATCAGGCGTTAGTGCGAAAACATCCGGGGTGGAATGGCCGCCTGGAAATCGCCTATCTTTCGCTCTATGCGCTGAAAACCTTCAAGACGCAGACCAGCCCGATTGCGGTCATCAGTCCCGGCGAACCCTTTAACATCAAAAAGGCGGGCAAAGATTGGCTGATGAATTGGTATATGGTGCAGTCCAAAGGCATTACCCTTTTTGGCCCGCCGCCGGAAACGATTATTGACCCAACTTCGCAGGCCGAATTTATCGAAGCGGTAAAAGCCCATCTGATCGCATGGCGCGAATATATTGAGCATGTGGATAACGGCCCTTACCAATCCTACGCGATTTTGACGATGTGCCGGGGGTTGTACACCTACACGCACGGGGAACAGGTTTCCAAGCAAAAAGCGGCAGCATGGGCTGTGGAAGAAATGCCGGAATGGATAGCACTTATCCAGCGGGCGCTGGTGTGGCGGCGGGCATTCCAAGAAGGGATTGATGATCCAGCAGCCACCCTACCCGAAGCACGGCGCTTTGTGGAGTTTGTGATTGACCGGGTTGAGAGGGATAAAAACCAGATTGTTTAAATCCCTCACAAGCAGGTTTTCTTCACTTCGGCAGTTGAGGTTTGCTGCCCTCTCCCAGACGGCGCGGCTTTTTGGAGAAAGCCTTTTGAATTTCGGGGCGGGAAGCATCCATAATTGGGCGCACATCGTCAATATCTTCGCTCAATTCGGGTTTGCCAAGCGAGTTGCGGTGTTCATGCAACAGGCCAGACGTAAATTCAGTGATCTGAATAGTGGCGTTATCAGCCGCAGAGATGTAATTGCGGGGTGTATCCTTGACGGCTAACTGGCGCTTGTGGCGAGTGGCGGTCAACCCAAGCGCGACGCGGTGAATCTGGTTGGTTAAATCAGCAAAGTCTTTAGGTGTATTGATACCACGAATATTCCAAATGGCGGTAATGATGCGGCGCTGCTTTTTGGATTTAAAGCGCACATCGAGCCATTCTTTAGCTTCATCTGGTGAAAACCCTTCAGCCAGGAGTTTGTTATATTCGCGGTTGTAAGCGACATTGTCCAATACTTCGGCAGCGGCCTCTGGATTAAGTCGGGCTTCATCAACAAATACTCCAGCTTTAGCCAGGTATTGCTTAATTTCATCGAGTTCAGGGCGGGATTTAGTAACGCGCAAATGCTGTGCAATTAAATAAAGTCCTTTATCAGTGGTAAAATCCATTTGATATGTTTTGCCGTTTGAATGTTTGTAGGGCAACTGTTGGGTTGAAGCCAACAGTTCCATCAGATTTGTACGACGCTTAAAATCAGCCCATATGGCCCGCACGTTGGTCGTTTTGGTGAGGCCATAAATCCAATCATGGGTTGAATACAAATAGCCATCAGCAGACTCAATGCAGGTTAAGTTAAACTTCCATTTTTTTGCAACGAGCAGAGGGAGGGGTATTTTTTCATCATCATCCAGTTCAAAGAAAAATGGTATCTGAGGCATTTAGAATGCTCCTTATGTTTGACAATCCAAAACAGTCGTCTATGATCGTAAGTGAGAGAGCAATCATAGAAAACAGCACATTGTATACGCCGTATACAAAATATCACATAAACCGAAGATTTGCAAACATTTACCTGTATAACATTGAGACGTGAAATGAAATCGAAATCCGAAGATATGGAAGTTACTACAATGCGGGTTACCAAGCGAACCGCTAAATATGTAGAGTATCTAAAGGGGCTACTGAAAGTTCGTAATGGGCGTGATTACTCTCCTGATGATGTTGTGTGGGAGGCAATCACCGCAACTTTTGGCACAGATATAGCCTACGCTGATCAGACTACATCTTCCAATAAAAGTGTTGAAGAATAGGGAATTCGGTGTGCTTCTCCAAGATGACAGCGGCACAGCCTAAATCCGGTTGGAGAAAGTAATTAACGACACCAGCGACCCCACCCGCTATATCGTGTATTTCACCGTGTTAGGGGGCTAAAATCCCCGCTACGAATGCAGACTGCGTTCGGTTTCCTCGTACTCATCTGCGTAATCCGTGATTTCGCCATCTTCGGTCAGGGTCAGGCGCTTGGGTTTTTCGTAGTCCATCTCAGCCGCCTCCCGCAGTTTGGCGACTTCCTTCTCAATGTCCTCATCACGCGACTGTGCCATCGCTGCCATGATGGTGTGCAGGACAAATACCCCGGCCCAGCCGATCATGACTGCGACACTGACTATTACATAAGGTGTCTCGCTCAGCAAAATCAGCGCGGCGACCGATAGAATCAAGCCTGCCAGATCAACACCCCACAGCGTCCAACGGCGGTTGCGACGGTCAATCCGCTGGCGGGCGATTCCGTAAAGTTCCTGTTCAGACATGATGTATCCTCGCATGCATTTCCTGTGTTGTACCGTATACGCAATGAGTGCGGGGCAGGTTTCGACTGGCAAGAATCGACTCTCTGGAGTCGGTTTTTGATACAGCTTGGATAAATCAGGGATATTGATTCGGATTATCTACAGGTAGCCCTTCGGTTACGGCCACATTAAGCAGTTGTTGATCGGCTGAAACAAAAATCAGAGGTGCTATTCCCGCGGTGACCAAACGCAAATTGCTTTCAAGCGCAGAAGATAGTTGCACAGCATCATAGGCTTTAAGTGTATGGGCCTCCAACAAATTCTCCGCACGGTAGACTATTGCCTTAGTCATGCCTATCGTCATGTATTCTCGATTGGCATGACGATCAATAATTAAACGAACCGCATGTGCAGTACGTTGAGATAACTGTCCGGCACGTTTCCGCCGCGAAACGCCTGAAACAATTTCAGCGGGTGTAATCTGGGCAATGAGTATGCTATTGCCTGCCCTCAAATCGGTAATGGAACGCACCCAATTAGTGCCTGTTTCCAATACATAGCGTTTTACAAGAGCGCTGCTATCGAAAAAATAGTGGTTCATGGGCCTTCACGCCGTTCCTGAAGGATGGTTTCGGAAAGCGGCGGGTGCCCTTGAAAAGCCTGTTCAATTTCTTGCATAAGCACTTCTTCATTCAGGTCTTCATCAGCATCATCTGATGACACAAGCAGATCAGTCAATGCTGCCCGGATGGCATCGCGCTCCGAGACAATCGTGATACTGACCTGTTCCCCTTCGGTCAATTCAACCGAGTCCAGCAAGCGTAAACTGCCGTGTTCATAAATCGCGCGGACTGCCTGTACCATTAAACCCATCTCCCTCTCAATTAAAGCCATTGTAGCAGGATTTGTATGAACAAAACCCCTTGACTCTCAGGTTACCCGAAACTGTATAGTAACGACGATCTGTGTACACGGAGATAGAACGTGATAAAAATTGGCGACTTTGCACGCCTCGCGCAAGTCTCGGTGGTGACGCTGCGCCACTATGATGATGTTGGCCTGCTCAAGCCCATCAAGGTGGACAGCTTCACCGGATACCGCTACTACTCGGTCTCGCAGCTTCCGCGCCTCAACCGCATTCTGGCACTGAAAGATTTCGGCTTTTCGCTGGAGCAAATTGATCAAGTGCTGGGCGAAATGACGGTCGATCAACTGCGCGGGATGCTGAAGCTGAAGCAGGCCGAAGTGGAGCAGAAAGTAGCCGAAGAACAAGCGCGGCTGGCGCGCATCCAAGCCCGACTCAGGCAAATTGAACTGGAGGATATCTTGCCCAATTACGATATTGTACTCAAGGCCGTGCCTGCCATGCTGATTGCATCGCGGCAGGTGACTATCCCGACCAACGATCAAGCACCGGCTTACATCGGCCCAGCATTCGATGAAACGTATGGTTACATCAGGGAACAGGGGGCGAAGGACACCGGGCCTTGCTTCGGCCTGTGGCATCAATCGCCGGAAGTATTCGTGAATGAGGTGATGGAAACCGCCGTGCCAATTGACCGGACGTTACCGGGTACGGATCGGGTGAAGGTTTATGAACTGCCGGGAACGCAGGTGGCCTCGGTGGTGCATCACGGCCCATTCGAGAACTTCTTGCAGGCGCATACCGCCCTGTTCAAGTGGGTCGAGGAGAACGGCTACCGCATCGCTGGCTCGTACCGCGAAATCTACATTTACCACAAACACGACGACATGAACAACTCGACTACTGAGGTTCAGTATCCGGTGGAAAAAGCCTAGTCTGAAGGCGGGGAGGGTCTAAGACTCTCCCCTACAAGATGGTGTAGATTGATTACAGGGTTAGGAGATAGGCAACCAGATTGTTGATTTCTTCCTCAGTGAGAATTTCCCCATAGACTTTGGGCATCAAATTGTCAACAAAACCGGGAACGATGTATGCGCTGGGATCAACGATAGACGTATGCAGATAGGTGATCGTTTCCTCAATTGTGCGTTCGACTGCTGGGGTAGCCTCTTCAGCGTGATCATCATGACCACCAGCCGCTTCGGTCGCTTCTGCGGTGGCCTCTGCATCATGATCGTCGTGACCGCCAGCTTCAGCGCCATGGGCAGAGGGATCATGGGTTGGACTGCCAACACCCAATAAACCCGGCCCAATTAACATTTCGGTGGTATCGACACGGTGACAGGTCGCGCACGCAAATGACACCTCCGTCTGAAGGGTGTTAAAGAGTTCTTCGCCCGCCGCTGGATCACCGATGGAACGGGCTATCTCTAACCGTTCGGCTGCTTCATCATGTTCCTGCGATTCAGCAGCGGCGTGTTCGGCTTCGTGCGTTGCCTCCACTTCCAGGTGATCAATAAAGCCGCACTCTACCGCCAGTACCTGGTAAGCAATCCCGGTTCGGTATAACGTGGCAAGGGCAGCATCCAGATCCGCTTCAGCCGCTTCGTCAAAATGCTCCAATTCCTGTGCATGTTCAATTTGGTGAGCAAGCAGCGCTTCCAGATCACAGTGTGGCTCACTGTGTTGGGCTACAGCCGCTTGCACCATCAATCCCCCCACCAGCACAACCACCCCTATAGCAAGTCTGAAAGTTTTCAATCTATGCATTCTTCACTCCATATGTTGACTACATAACCGAGGACATGATTAGCAGAACGCAACATTATAACGACTGTTCAGGATAAATGTGCTGCCTTTGGGTTACACAGGAGAACAACTATGCTTGTTTACAGTATTGGAGAGGTTCAGCGACGGTTCGTAATCCGCGTAACAATCACCTGATACCTGTATGGGTTTTCAGATTTAGCTCCTAAATAGGTGTAATAACATCGTGGACGATCATGGGGCAGAGAAAGGTAACGAGGATTGTGAGGGAATCAACGATGGGTCAGACGGTTTGTGATGGGCGTGCTTCCTCCAACATCCGTTTCAAATAATCTTGAAAGGGTATCGACTTGCCGAGCAGATCCGCAATCACAAGTTCACGAATAACTTGCCCCTTGTAGAGGATGCGAAACACACGCTGGTCGGCATCCAACATGACCCCCACCTTTTCTTTAGCATACTGATAGCCGACATAATAGACATGACGACCAATGGAAATGCTGCCGCCTTGACTCACACGCCGCTTAAAAATGCGACGATGAAAGGGGCGCAACCAGCCGTCGGGGTCAATCATCTCCGGTAAATGGGGTAATCACGGCACGCTTGGAAAGGCTTCAAAGGGTGGACGGTTGCCACAGGCCAAGGACTGGTTGGCACGGTCATGATTGTAAAAGTGGCGATAGACAGCCAGAATGCTTTCTGCATCACGGTCGTCTTCAGGCGGATCAATCCACAGACATTCATGCTTCAGCGTGCGAACGGAGCGCTCAGCGAAGGGCTTATGCTGCGGTTTGCCCGGTTCAACCAGATCGGGTTCGATGCCCAGACAGAGCAAATAACGCATCAGCGGCGATGGATACCCATCGGTCAGCCAGTTGCCCACGAACCGGGGATCATTGTCGAAGCGCAGTTTCTGTGGCAGCCCTTGCACCAGCAGTAACTGGGTGACGGCCAAAAGGGCTGTTTCAGCTGTGTAGTGGGGTTGGGTCTGGGTATCCACGAGAATGGATGTGCCGCGATCCACCACCGTCAGGAACTCAAATGCCTCGCCCAACTGACCGAAATCCATCTCCCAGTGCTGCATCGGTTCAGGCCGCTCGATGGGATAGTGGTGGTGTATCCGAATGGGAATACGCCCCCCATCCCGCAAGATTTTCCAGATGGTGCGCGTTGAGTGTGGAATGTACAGCGCTTCTTGTTGCAGGACTGGATCATGATGCAGGTGATAGAGGATCGTTTTGGCACCCACCACCCGTCCATACAGGGATTTCAATTCGTCACGTAAGCTCAGAATAGCATCCCGTACCGCCTCGACGACCTGTCGTGGTCGATGGACTGGTGCACGGGAATGGCTTTGAAACATGGCTAAAGATGGCTGCCCCACCTCACGAAACCGTTTGAGCCATTTTTTCACCCAACTTAAGCTCCGCCCTAAGGCTTGGGCTAACTGTGTTTGTGTCCAACTTGGATGGGCACTCCGCAATTGATGCAACCGGATACGGTCAAGTTCCCACTCGCTCTCCATGATGCACCTCTCTACTCATTGGATTGGAGCGTGTGAGTTTACCCAGTCACGATGTCAGGAACTTATTTTGGGAGCTATACCAGAAAACCCATACACATACACCCTGTTTATCAGGTAATGCGAATGTAATGTGTTTATAGGCCAACGGCTTTGGCGGCGTTCCAAAGTGAATCCATCTCAGCAAGGTTGGAGTCGGTCAATGCTTTGCCCTGTGCCGCCAACGATTCTTCGATGTAACGGAAGCGGCGGTAGAACTTGGCGTTGGCTTCGCGCAAAGCGGTTTCCGGCTCGACCTTCAGCCAGCGCGCCCAATTGACCAGCACGAACAGCAAATCGCCAATTTCTTCGGCACGTTCAGCATCGGTTTGGGCATTCAGCACCTCGTCTACTTCCTCGCGGACTTTGGCGATCACATCTTCCACCCGTTCCCAATCAAAGCCGGGTTTAGCTGCTTTCGCCGTGTATTCGTGCGCCTGCATCAAGGCCGGGAGCGATTTGGGGATGCCGTCCAGAATCGACTCACGCTTAATACCCTCTTCGGCTTTCTCCTGCTTTTTGATGGCGTCCCAATTGGTGACAACTTGATCCGCACCATCCACGCTGACTTCGCCCCACACATGCGGATGACGCCGAATCATCTTGGCGTTGATCTGGCGCATCACATCGCTCATTTTAAATTCGCCGTCGTCAATGGCAATCTGGGTGTGCAGGACGATTTGCAGCAGTAAATCGCCCAATTCCCCGACCAGCGATTCAGTGTCTTCAGCGTCCAACGTTTCGAGGACTTCGTGGGCTTCTTCCAGCAAATATTTTCGCAGCGAGAGATGGGTCTGCTTGCGATCCCATGGGCAGCCTTCCGGCGCGCGTAAATGGGCGATGATTTCCTGAAACTGCTCAAAACTGCTCATCTCACCCAATGCGGGCAGATAGAGGGAGGTCATGTGCTGGATATGTGGGCTGTGATCGATTTCGTGCAGCGGCAGGGATTCAACCAAGCCGCTATCTGTGCCTGCGCCATGCACCAACTTGACGGGGAAATCATCGGGATACTGGTTCATCAAGGTGAGCTTGAGATCGGAGGCGACTTGGCGGCTGTAGACCTGCCCCAACAGCGCCGGAAAATCCGGGTTAATGGGAGGGTGATACATTCGCGCGACCGTGATTCCGTCCAGCACTTGCAGGCCATCTAAAGCATCAACCCCGATCAGCGCCAGAGTCGGCTCAACAAAGCTAATCCCGCTGACGATTTCGACCGGGATATTTTCGGCTTTGGCGGCCTTCATCAGCGCAGTCACAGTGGATTCGCCCACCAGCGGATCACCGGGGACAGCATACACCGCATCACCCATCCGGGCGGCGGTCATCACCTGCTCAACGATGGCTTTATACACATCCTCAAATCGATCAATGGATTCGTAGAGATGGTCAAAGGATTGGTAAGTGGTGCTGTCCTGTGGCAGACATGGGACGCAGTTGTGGCGGGATGTGCGTAGATAGACGGTTTTGGCAGCCTTCAACACACGCCATGCACGGCGCGAAAGATCGTCAATTTCACCCGGCCCTAAGCCGACGATGGTCAAGGTCATATCAGGAATCCTGTCGGTTGGTTTACGGGCATCATTATAGCGAAGTTGGAGGCGGTGATTAAAGCACAGGTTATGCGGGGCTTGGTATCTATCCGTAAACTGTTTACCCCTAACCCCAGCCCTTCCCCCGCACGCAGGGGAAGGGAGCAAGACAAGTTGTTTGTGACTGTGTACAGCAGTTTATGGATAGGTTCTTAACCTGAATTTCACGTAAATTTTAACAAACATCAGTGGGGAGATATTATCGCAGCTTGTACAATCATCATGAGATGCATTGGGAGGAATATAGACTATGAAGCGTTTGTCGATTGTCGAAACCATCCTACGCAGCCGGGAACAGTTCTTCGCGGAAATCCGTGACAGCATTGGTTTACCGGAGAAAATCATCGCCATGCTGCTGTCGTCGTTCGTTTTTCTGGCAATTTACGGTGCGGTCATGGGAGCAAGCAACAGCATCCCTCAAGTGATTAGTTCACTGATTAAACTGCCGATTCTGTTTCTGGTGACATTGATTATCTGCACACCGTCGCTGTATTTCTTCAACCTGCTGTTTGGCTCACGGCAAACGATTTTGCAGAATATCGCGCTGATTATGACGGCAGTCACAACGACTTCGGTGCTGCTGCTCAGTCTCGCGCCGATTGCGCTGTTTTTCCTAACAACCGCCAGCGGCTATCAGTTCTTCAAGCTGCTGAATGTGGCCGTATTCGCCATTTCGGGGTTCATGGGACTGGTGTTTTTGCGCGAAGGATTTGCGGCCAGCGTGGATGCGGAAAATCCTGCCGGACGGGAGTCGCGCCGACTGCTGTTCGTGTTCTGGATCGTGCTGTATGCCTTCGTTGGGACACAGATGGCGTGGACGCTGCGGCCATTTATGGGCGCACCCGACCAGCCATTTGTGATTATGCGTGAGGCGGGTGGGAATTTCTATACCAACGTGATTGACAGTGCCAACGCCCTGTTCGGTCCGGAAAGCCGATAGAGAAAATCCAGCTATTGGTGTAGTGCGCTTCAGCAAACAACCCAACAAGCCAACATCGGGCACATTAAAAAGGCTCAGTCAGCGAATCAAGGGGATGAAGATGGGGTGGGATATTCGACAGGTACGGGAAAGAATGCCTGTATTTTATGTTGAATTTATTAAGGTTGGCGCTGAAGCCAATCCTTGATTCGCTGATAACCATCGGGCTGGTTGAGCAGATCCAGGTGCTGCATCTCATAGCCAATCCATTGGTGGGACTCTGGAATATCCAGACAGCGCGCCGGGTCATTGTGAATACCCAAAGCACTTTCCAGTGGAACCAGACCATCCCCTAGCATCTGGTTTTTGAGATCGTCGGTTTGGGCACCAAGCGTCGCGGCGATTGCATAACAGGTAACGTCAGGCGGCAGGGGCACTATACGCCGATTGTCGGTTGGCTCCAAGGCAAAGCGGTCGCGACCTTCCCAATCTTCATCGACAAGACTCCCATAACGCAGATCGGTGATTCCCGCGCTGCGCTTCGCCCCGATCCGGCGAAATGGGGCCGTGTAAGGCGTGGAATTGAGGATTGTTTCGGCCCAGTTGCCAGTACGTTCAAGTGGCGCGCCATGATGCGGTGTGCCGAGGAAAATGAGCTTTTGCAAGTGCTCTGGCCATGTATGCCCTGCCGCCAGCGCATAATAGCACGCACTGCGCGCCACCAAACCACCCATACTGTGACCGATGATAGTGATTTCCTCGATTGGCTGAGGCCATTCCCGGATAAGTTTATCGAGCAATGCCGCGAACTGCCGTCCGTTGGTGGAGATGTGCAAGCCGCTATTGTAATGGAGATAAATCGGTGTGTAACCCAGGTCACGGGCCAGAACGGCCCCATGATTATGATTGCCGCGTGTCCATTGCAGGTCGGTCATGCACAACCCATGCACGAGGATGAGGACTTTACCGCTGGCCTGCGACAGCGCGTTCTGGAGTACGGCTTTTTCCAGGGGCAGTGGTTGGCCCTCGTTCCGCAGCGACATGGTTATCGCCAGTGGATTGTTACTCTCCAGAAGATGATCGCCCCAGATGCCGTTCAGAATAGCCAGCATCGCCTCACGCTGGAGCGTCGAGGGCGGAGTATCTACCATCGGGATCAGGCGGGTAAACACAGCCTCTGCACCTGCACTGCTCAGACGGTAGCCTTCGCGTATGATGCGGTAAACCAGCGCTCGGATGTGACCTTCCAAGGGCAGGTTTACGACGCTATTGATGGGTTTAACAACCGTGGAATGTACATCCTCAACCACGTCCGTGATTAGCTTGGCCTGGTCGATGCCAAGCTGGACGAGGCCCTGTATATCGGAGAGGTTTGCCCACGATGCCATATTTGCCTTCACTCATGTATGCTTCGTTGAACGGCGATTCTAATCTCTTGCCGTAATTATGCCAACCATCGCGCAATGCCGTCCTGTCCCGCATATTCTCTTATCGCACGAATTGATTCCCTGCCCAAATCCCAACCCCATTGGAATGTTCGCGGTATATGGTTGTAGTCAGCTTTTGCGCTACAATCGTTTCCGCACATTTGTACAGAGCATGAAGGAGCATTTGCGATGGTATCTGCCCCACCAAAAACATCCGTCCCACCCCGCAGTCAGGTGTCGGACGCGCACAAGTGGAATAAAGAAAGTGTCTTTGCCTCACGGGAAGCATGGGCGGCGGAACTGAAGGCCGTGAACGCTGCACTGCCAGAACTGGCACCCTTTCAGGGAACACTCAGCCAGAGCGCGGCACGGCTGGCGGATTGGTTTGAAAAAGTCGAGAAGATTGTACGCCGAGCGAGCAATCTGTTCTTCTATGCGGCGATGTCGCAGGCGGTTGAAACCACCGATCAGGATGCCATCAGCATGAGAGGACAGGCAGGCGCACTGTTGAGCCAATTGGGCGCAGCGGCCAGTTTCAGCACGCCAGAAATGCTGTCGATTGGCGAAAGTGTAATTAAGGGTTGGGTCAAGGCCGAACCGCGACTGGCGATTTACGAACACTACTTCCATGACCTGTTTCGCCAGCAGCAGCACGTTCGTTCCGGTGAAGTAGAAGAGGTGCTGGCATTAGCTGCCGAACCATTCGGCGCGGTGGATAACACCGAGGAAATGCTCACCAGCGCGGATATGAAGTTCGCCCCGGTAAAGACGGCGGACGGCGAGGAAATTCCGCTGGCACAAAGCAACATCAGCACATTTCTGGACAGCGCCGACCGGGATGTGCGGCGGCAGGCATGGGAAAATTATGCGGATGGCTACTTCGGTTTGAAAAATACGCTGGCGAGCAACTACTTAGCCTCGGTGAAGCGCGATGTGTTTTATGCACGGGCGCGGCGTTATAGCAGCGCATTGGAAGCCTCGTTATTCCAGAACAATATTCAAGCCGAAGTGTTCCATAACCTGATCGACACTTACAAGAAAAATATCCCGACATGGCACAAATACTGGGCAGTTCGTCGTCGCGCGCTCGGTGTGAATGTGCTGAATCCGTATGACATCTGGGCACCTTTGACCAGTGAATCGCCGGAAGTTTCTTATCAACAGGCGGTTGATTGGATTTGTGATGGTATGAAACCGCTGGGCGAAACCTATGTTTCGGCACTGCGGAAAGGCTGTCTCGAAGATCGTTGGGTGGATATTTACCCGAACGAGGGCAAAACGCAGGGTGCGTTCAGCTTTGGGACATATGATACCTATCCGTTCATCATGATGAGCTTTGATAACAATCTGGGCGCGATGAGCACACTGGCGCACGAACTTGGTCATTCGATGCATTCGTACTTCAGCCGGAAAACCCAGCCATTCGTGTATGGGGATTACACGCTGTTCGTGGCCGAAGTGGCCTCCAATTTCAATCAGGCGATGGTGCGGGCGAACCTGTTCAAAACCAACAGCGACCCGAATTTCCAAATCGCGGTGATCGAAGAAGCCATGAACAATCTGCACCGCTATTTCTTCATCATGCCGACGCTGGCGCGGTTTGAACTAGAGGTTCACACGCGAGTGGAACGCGGTGATGGTGTGACGGCGGATGATCTGATTTCGCTGATGGTTGATCTGTTCAGCGAGGGTTACGGGAGTGAGATGCATATTGACCGCGAACGGGTGGGCATTACCTGGGCGCAGTTCGGGCATCTGTACAACAATTATTATGTTTACCAGTACGCGACAGGCATCTCGGCGGCACACGCACTGGCCGGACGGATTCTGGAAGGCACAGCGGGCGCGGCGGAAAATTACGTCAAGTTCCTGAGCACAGGCAGTTCCTTGTATCCAGTGGATGCACTGAAGCTGGCGGGCGTGGATATGAGCACACCGGAAGCGGTGGAGCGCACGTTCGCGGTGCTGGCGGATTATGTAGATCGGCTGGATAAGCTGACGCAGTAGTAACGAAGGACGCTTAAAAACGACTGCTCGTGAAAATCAAAACGGCCAGACTAATATGATCTGGCCGTTTTGATTGAAAAATGATACGGTGTGTTTAGCGTCGGACAGGTGTCCGCAACCCGAAAATAGCAATAGCAACGAAGCCAATGAAAGCAGCCGTCAGGCCGACGCCGAAGGCAGCCAGTGGGCCAAGCGCCAGATAACCAATTGTGCCTAATGCGCCACTGAACAGCACAACCGCGATGATGGTCACGGCAACACCGACCGCGATTTGCAAGGCAGTGCGGCCACTTGCATAACCCAAGCGCTGCGCCAGCGGGGCGATCAAGGCCACCAGAAACAAACCCATGAACCCCAACCATAAAAACACCATGATGATTTCCTCCTGCATTGAATGATGTCCTCATTAAAGCGCAGGCCAGACAATTTTTCGTCCGATCAGGGACGGATTTTGAATTAGGCAGTTGGGGCGAGTGGATTATCAGGCTTTGGATGGAAGGTTATATCTACAAAATGGGGCGGGTGCTACACTGTCAGGCATGAGCAACAGCAGTGGGAGTGAGGTCGTTATGCACGTTTTAGAAACGGAAAGATTGATCGTTCGCCAGCTCAGGATTGAGGATGCCGAATTTATTCTTGAACTGCTGAATGAGCCGGGGTTTATTCAAAATATCGGTGATCGGGGTGTGCGGACGGTGGCCGATGCGGAGCAGTACATCCTGAATGGGCCTGTTGCCAGTTACCAGCAAAACGGGTTCGGATTGTGGATGGTGGCGCTCAAAGAATCCGGCGAACCGATTGGCATGGGCGGGTTGATTAAGCGAGACATCCTGGAAGATGTGGACATTGGTTACGCATTCCTTCATCGGTTTTGGGGGAAAGGCTATGCTTACGAGGCGGCTCTGGCCGTTCTGCATTATGGACGGGATGTGATTGGCTTGAAGCGGATTGTGGCGATTACCGCACCGGAAAATCCGGGTTCAATCCGGGTGCTTGAGAAGATCGGTTTGCGGTTCGTGAAGATGATTAATCTGCCGGGATATGATGAAGAAAGTCGCTTTTTTGAGGTCGATTTCTGAGCAAGTACCTCTCCCCAGTCCTCCCCATACACGGGGCGGGAGCAAAACTGGCTAAGGGAAAAACTCTCAACAGTGGCAAAAAATACCGTGAACCTTTTGAGATAAAGCAAATGGGGATCAAACCCATCATAAATAACCGTGTTCCAAAACGGTTCCGGTGGGGTCAATGACGTAACGCATAGGGATTCCGGTTGGGATGTTCAGGTCAGAGATGTTCTGTTCGGAGATGTTTTCCAGCATCATAACCAAAGCGCGGAGGCTGTTGCCGTGTGCCACGACTAAAATCTGCTTCCCAGCCAGCACCAATGGTTCGATGTGTGCCTGATAGTAGGGTAAAACGCGGGCGCGGGTATCCTTCAGGCTTTCGCCATTGGGCGGCGGAACATCATAACTACGACGCCAGATATGCACCTGTTCTTTGCCGAATTTAGCGGCGGTTTCATCTTTGTTCAAGCCTTGAAGATCGCCATAATGCCGTTCGTTCAAGGCTTGATCGCGCTGGGTAGGGACATCAGGCTGATCGATCACTTCCAGAATTATCCGCAGGGTTTCCTGTGCGCGGCTTAAGGCTGAGGTAAAAGCAGCATCAAACTGACAGGTTTTGAGCAGTTCGCCCGCACGTTGGGCTTCAGCCTCGCCTTCAGCGGTCAGGGGAATATCTACCCACCCGGTAAAGCGATTTTCGAGATTCCAGCGGGATTGTCCGTGCCGCACGAGGATGAGCAAGCCGTTGGGTTGGGGCATGGTGGGCGACTCCCTCCAAATGTTTATCGGGCGACCGGGCTGGTCGCCCCTAGAGCAATTATTGCCCATTGGTGAGTATTTATCGAATGGATAGGGTTGGACTCAGGTGGAGCTATATCCAACAGGCGGTTGACGGAAACATAAGTGCTACACAAACTGCACTGAGGAGAGCATTTATGAGCCGTGATTACGCTACCCAATCGCCAACTGATATGCGCCGGAGCGACCGGGCGGTTGAAGATGAAAGCTGGCTGAAGGAATTTTTACACCGCGCACCGATTGGGATGCTGGCGACAGTTTACGAAGGGCAGCCGTTTATCAACAGCAATCTATTTGTTTATGATGAGGCGGCACACGCCATTTATATGCATACCGCCCGCGTGGGCCGGACGCGCGCTAACGTGGATGGCGACGAACGGGTGTGCTTTAGCATCAGCGACATGGGGCGTTTGCTGCCCGCGCCGGAAGCATTGGAATTCAGCGTGGAGTATTCGGGCGTGGTGGTGTTTGGTCGCGCAAGCGTGGTTGAGGATGTGGTTGAATCCAAACACGCCCTGCAAATACTGCTGGATAAATATTTCACCCATCTGCAACCGGAACGCGATTATCGCCCTTCGACCGATGATGAACTGAAACGCACCTCGGTTTACCGCATCGACATCGACAGTTGGAGCGGCAAACGCAAGCAGGTTGAACCGGATTTCCCCGGCGCGTTCTTCTATGGCAATCCGCCAGCGTAGATTGGTGCCTGGTTTTTAGTTTTTGGTCTTTGGTAGGTTATCCACCCATTAGGCAAAAACAAACTGGAAGGGATGTTCATGATGGTTACGCGCCGACAGGAATTTTTAGCTGGACTGCGGGATACCCTTCCGCTGGTGATTGGTGCTGTGCCATTCGCCATCATTTTTGGGGCGCTGGCGGTGAGCAATGGCATCTCCCCCATTGGCGCGATGGGGATGTCGGTGTTTGTGTTCGCCGGGTCAGCACAGTTCATCGCTGCCGGGATGGTGGCACAGGGCGTTGGGGTGCTGGTGATTATCGTGACGACGCTGGTGGTTAATCTACGCCATGCTTTATACAGCGCCACGCTTGCACCCCATGTTAAAAAGCTCTCGCAGCGATGGATGCTGCCGCTGGCTTTCTGGCTGACGGACGAGACGTTTGTGGTGGTGGTGGCACGTTATAACAAGCCGGACCATTCGCCTTATAAACACTGGTACTATTTTGGGTCAGCGGTGACGATGTACATCAACTGGCAAGTATGGACGCTGGTGGGCATCGTAGCCGGGCAGTCGATTCCGGATATGCGGAGTTGGGGTTTGGACTTCGCCCTGTACGTGACGTTCATCGGCATGTTGATTCCGCTGATTAAAAACCGTCCAATGGTGGTTGCAACGGTGGCGGCGGGACTGAGCGCGGTGGCGTTTTATAACTTACCCAATAAGCTCGGCCTGTTCGCAGCGGCGGTGGTGGGCGTCATCGCCGGGATGATTGCCGAAGCGATGCTGCCAGAGAAGCATCATAGTCCCCAGCCCCCTCTCCAATCTGTAGAGGGGGAGCAAAATCCCCACCCCCCAGCCGCATCCGCGTCCCCATCGCATAGGGAGGGGGAGCAATTTTCTGAAAAACCTATGCCAGCGGAGGTGAGCCATGAATAACGAAGTGGTGATGATTGGCGGCATGATGCTGGTGACGTTCCTGCCTCGCTGGGGTGTGATGGCGCTACTGGGACGGACGGAAATGCCAAAGCCGGTTTTCCGGGCGCTGCGGTTTGTGCCTCCGGCGGTGCTGGCGGCCATCATTCTGCCCGCGTTGGTGCTGGATGGAGAAGGTAATTTGTTCATCAGTCCTCAAAATACGTTTCTGCTGGCGGGTATTGTGTCCGGGTTGGTGGCGTGGCGGACGCGCAATCTGCTGCTGACGATCATCATCGGGATGGCAGCGATGCTGGTGCTGCGGGCGGTGATGGGTGGGTAGATTTCAGGAAGCTGGTTGTTGGTTCTTGGCTCTTGGTAATACTCCAAGCGGTTTGCGACATTTGTGTCAATTATATGTCGCAAATGTCGCAGAAATGACAATCGTTGAGGGGAAATGTCGTCAATGTCATTGTCAGTTATCGGTTATCAGTTGCCAGTTGCGAGTTGCCAGTTTCCAGAAAAAGACGGAATGCTCAGTTAGTTATCGGACGGGGTGAGGTGTTTCTTGAAAGGCCGCGCCTATATCGGATTCGACGCGCTGATTAGCCGGGGATTGATGGTGGGGTTGTCGTCGTCGTCGTCGTTGTCGGAACAGGTTTGTCTGACAAAAAGTATTGCGGCGATTTGGAATGTGCCTGCCGCTGCAATACTTGCTGATTTAGTGATCAGTTCACAGTTCACAGTTATCCGTAAAATGCGGGGAAGATTCGCAAGATTCGTCAGATTCGTCAGATTCGCACATCGGATTTTGTGAATCTTGCGAATCAATGGTGGCGATGTGGAGAACAGCTTTCAGCAAATACATAAAAACGACTATCCTGCATCGCGGAAACTCCAAACGATAAATGTAAACAGGTCATATCAACAGCATAGCAAGGCTGGAAGGGAAAAGGGTGACTCTTTGGTAATCCATTTGTCTCGTTTTGGGACGGGTTGGCGCTAACTTTAGACGGGGAATATTGGCAGGTGAGGTTGGACAGCAGTTGATGAATGGTTTAGGGGCAAACCTAAACTTAACGCGGTACACTGGCGGCATATTTTTACATCACAGGAGAACATTAAACCATGAAAAAGGCGTTGATTGTGCAGGGCGGATGGGAAGGGCATCGTCCGGCAGAAGTGGCGGATATTCTGGCAGAACTGCTGCTTAAGAATCAGTTTGATGTGACGATTTCGGATACGCTGGATGCTTTCCGCACTACCAATCTGCTGGAACTGGATTTGATCGTGCCGAACTGGTCGATGGGTACGATTGCTAAAAATCAGCTCACACCACTGCTGGAAGCGGTTCAGAGCGGGGTGGGTTTGGCGGGGATGCACGGCGGAATGTGCGACAGCTTCCGGGTAGAAACCGAGTATCAATTTATGACGGGTGGGCAGTGGGTGGCACATCCGGGCAATGACGGCGTGACTTATATGGTGCATATGGACGGCGAACCGAGTCCGCTGACCGAGGGGATTGGCGATTTTGAGGTGACGAGCGAACAGTATTATATGCATGTTGATCCGGGCAACCGGGTGCTGGCGACGACCCGATTTGGCGCGGTGGTGATGCCCGTCATCTGGACAAAAATGTGGGGTAAAGGGCGGGTATTTTATTGCAGTCTGGGGCATTCACCGGATGTGGTCAAGATGCCGCAAGTGCTGGAAATTATGAAACGCGGGACGAGGTGGGCGGCAGAACGGGAGGGATAATGCCGACATTTCCATTTATGCAGGTGGATGCTTTTACCGACCGGGCATTGGGCGGGAATCCGTGCGCGGTGGTGTTTGATGCGGATTCGCTGGACGACGATGCGCGGTTGGCGATTGCGCGGGAGATGAATCTTTCTGAAACGGCGTTCGTGGTGCAATCGGATATTGCAGATTTTGGGGCACGGTATTTCACACCCGCCGAAGAAATTCCGCTTGCGGGACATCCGACAATTGCGACGATTTATGCACTGATCGACTCCGGGCGGTTGCAACTGATGGGGCATCCGACACACATTACGCTGGAATTGAAGGTCGGGGCGATTCCGATAGCAATTTATTCCAGCGGCGGAGTCGCTAAAGAAATTGTGATGTCACAGAAAAAACCGCAATTTCTGGCAAGCTATTCGGCTGCTGAGGTGATGCCCGCGTTTGGATTAATCGAGAATGATGTGCTGCCGGGGGCGGTTATCCAAACAGTGAGTACCGGGACGCCGCAGTTGATGATTCCGGTGCGCGATCTGGCGGCGCTGCGACGGGCGGTGTTGAACGTTCCGGTTTATGCGGCGCTGCGCGAACGGGGCGATTTCTTTAGCCCGCATCTGTTTTGCACACAGGGCGCAACCGCACAGGGGCAGACCTTCGCGCGGCATTTTGGTGTGCCACCGGACATCCGCGAAGACCCCTTCACCGGATCGGCTACCGGGGGCATGGCGGCTTATTTGTGGCGCTATGGGTTGATCGACAATCCGCGATTCGTGGCGGAGCAGGGTCATTGGATGCACCGCCCCGGTCACGCAAATGTAGAAGTGGTGGGTTCGCGCGAGGCCATTGAAACGGTGAAAGTGGGCGGGAGTGCGGTGACGGTGGTGCGGGGTGAGTTGGTGTTGTGAGGAGATTGGTTGCCAGAAATTCACCTCACCCCCAGCCCCTCTCCAAATGGAGAGGGGAGCGAAATACAGCGG